>NZ_CP054840.1:1957500-2557500 GCF_013363755.1 Comamonas antarctica | reverse complement strand
GCACGAGGCCTTGCTGCACGCTCACGCGCACGCTGCCCGGCAGGCGATCGACCGAGAACTGCGTGCCCACCACGGTGATGCGTGCGCCCGCGCAATCGACGATGAATGGCCGCGCGGCATCATGCGCCACGTCGAACAGCGCCTGGCCGCGCAGCAGTTGCACTTCGCGGCCATGGCGGCTGAAACGCACGCCGATACTGGACGATCCGCCCAGGCGCAGCCGGCTGCCATCGGGCAGCGTGAGCGGCGCGGACTCGCCGACACCCGTTTCGCGCGCGAGCACGAACCGGGCTGCATGGGCCGCGCGCCATTGGGAATGCACCAGCCAGCCGAGCACGCCAAATCCTCCAAGCCCCAGCAAGCCATGCGTGAACTGGCGGCGCTGGCGCCGGCGCTGCGCCTGGGCCGCCGAGGCCAGCGCCTGGCTGCGGGAGGTGCTGCCGAAGTCCTGCCACAGCAGATCGAAGCCCGCGTATTCACGCGCGTGATCGGGGTGGGCCTGGAGCCAGGCATCGAAGGCCTGGCGCTCGCCGGGTGCGGGTTGTGCCTCGCGCATGCGCAGGAACCAGCGGGCCGCTTCTTCGCGTGCGCAGCAGGGGGCGGCCCGCTTCACGCAATGACCTGTTCGCGCAGCGCGCGCAGATCGACCAGCGCGCGGATCAGATGCCGCTCCACCGCGTTGAGCGTGATGCCCAGCTGGCGCGCGATCTCGGGCTGGGTCAGCCCCTCGATGCGGCACAGCCAGAACACTTCGCGGCAACGCGGCGGCAGGCCGTTGATCGTGGCCTGCACCGCATTCAGCCGCTGCTGCAGATCGAGCAGGAACTCGGCCGAAGGCGCAGTCAGCAGCGCGGCTTCGGCCATCTCGCCGGGCAGCTGTACGGGATCATCGGGCAAGGCGCACCAGCGCCGCGCTTCGCTGGCATGGTCGGCCAGCACCGACTGCACCACGCGGCGCAGATAGGCGTGCGGGCTGTTGAGTTCGGCATGCCGCCCGCTGAGCGCGTAGCGCACGAAGGCATCGTGCAGCACGTCCTGCGCGCGGTGCACGCAGCGCGTGCTGCGCCAGATCGCCGGCAGCAGCGCCTGGTAGGCCCAGCCCAGGTCGAGGCCGAGCCATACGGGGGAAGCGGTGGAAGTCACGGACAGGAGGATTATCTGTAATGAGAAATATTCTCAATATCGATTATCCATGAATTCGCCGGTCCTGTTGATTCCGTTCCGGCGCTGGTGGCAAGCGCTGCGGTGCTGCCCCTGGCGTATTTACGGCGCTCCGCGCATCTTTCGCCGCGCGCGCTGGCGTCACAGCCCGGGCGTGTACTTCAGTGTGACCATCACATTGCGCGGCTCGCCATAGCTGGCCCCGGTATAGCCGACGTAACCGGGCAGCACATAGCGCTTGTCGAACACATTGTTGACGTTGACCGCGAGATTGAGTTCGCGCGTCGCCTGCCATGACATGCGCAGGTTGGCGACGGTGAAGCCCGCCAGCTTGAACGAGCGGTCATAGCCCAGCGTATGGCTTTGCGTGTTCACGCCGCCGCCCACCGTGAACTGGTTCCAGTCGCCGGGAAGGCGATAGGCCACCCAGGTGCGCAGCATGTGCTTTGGCGTGATGGTGCTGAAGACCTGGCCCTGCTCCTCGGGGTCGCTGAGGAATTCCGTGGTGTTGTAGGTGTAGCCTGCCAGCACCTGCAGATTGCGCAGCACCTCGCCGCTGACCTCGGCCTCGAAGCCCTGGCTGCGCACCTTGCCCGAGTTGCGCGAGCAATACCAGCCGTCGCAGGCAAAGCCGGCGTCCAGGTCGTTGACGGCGCGCTGGCTGTGGTCGTAGCGGAACAGGGCCAGCGAGGCGTTGACGCGGCCGTCCGCCAGTTCGCCCTTGAGACCCAGTTCGTAGTTCTTGCCGATGATGGGGTCGAGCACAGCGCCTGCCGCCGTGCGCTCGGACTGGGGCACGAACACGCCGGTGTAGCTGCCATAGGCCGACCATTGCGGCGTGAGCGCATACACCAGGCCGGCATAGGGCGTGATCTCGCGCGTCGCGGTGGTCTCGGAGCGCGTGCCGGCCGTGCGGTCGTCATAGATCGAGTCGTACCAGCTGGCGCGTGCGCCGAGAATGGCCGTCAGCGGCTCGGTCAGGCGGCTGCGCAGGCTGGCGTAGAGGCCTTTTTGCTGCACGTCGTAGCCGGCGCGGAACTGCCGGCCGCCATCGGCCAGCATGCTTTGCGCGGTGGGCCGGGGGCGGTTGTGGTCGATGGCAAACAGGTTGCCGCCGGCGGTAAAGGTGCGAGCGAACATGTCGTCGGAGGTGTACTTCGAATAGCTGGCGCCGAACGTGGTCTCATGGCGCAGTCCCAGGGCCTCGAACTTGCCGTTCACGAACGCATCGAGGCCGACCTTCTCGGAGTCGAAATCGGTGATCCAGTTGGCGTAGGTCATGCCGCTGCCGTCGGCGGCCACGTCGCCGTGCATGCGCTGGTGGGTGGAGGTGTTCTTCTCGCTCAGGCGCACGGCCGCGATCCTGAGCTTCCAGTCGGCGTTGAAACGGTGGTCGAGATCGGCATAGAGCATGGTCTGCTCGATGCTGCCCTGGTTCCACCAGGCCCCGGTGTAGGTGGAGCGGGGCAGGCCCACGTCGCTGCCATCGGCGCGCAGCGGCACGCCGTAGATCATCGGCCGCGACTGGCTGTCCGAATGGCTCACGCCCACGCCCACGGTGGTGTCGGGGCTGATGTCGTAGTCCAGCGCCGCATACAGCGAAGTGCTGCGGTCGTTGACGTAATCGATGAAGGAATGGCCTTGCGACTCGTCGACCACCAGGCGCCCGCGCAGCGTGCCTTCGTCGTTGAGCGGCCCGCCCGCGTCGAGCTGCAGGCCGTAGCGGTCCCAGGAGCCGGCACGCGCCGTGACCGTGACGGTCTTCTCGGACTGCCCGCGCTTGCGCACCAGGTTGACGGCGCCGCCCGGGCTGCCCGTGCCCTGCAGCAGGCCCGACGCGCCGCGCAGCACTTCCATGCGGTCGTAGAACACCATGCCTTCGGTGCCCCAGTTGCCGAGCGCGTAGTTGTTGCGCGGAATGGCCACGCCGTCGTACTGCCAGTCGTTGATCTCGAAGCCGCGCGCGAACAGCACCATGCCCTGGCCCACGCCCTGGGCGCCGACCATGCCGGTGATGCTGTTGGCGGCCACGCGCAGATCGGTGATGGCCTGCTCGTCGAGCTGCTTGCGCGTCACCACGCTGATCGACTGGGGAATGTCCTTGAGCGCCTGGTTGCCCTTGTTGATGCTCACGGCGCGCACCGCCAGCGAGTCCGAACCTTCGGTGGTGGCGCTGCGCTCGGCGCGCGCCGATACCGTCACCGCGGCCATGGACGCAGCGCTGCCTTCGCGCACCACGGCGGCCTTGCGCAGGACATACAGGCCGTCGCCGCGCGGCTGCGCCTCCAAGCCGCTGCCTGCAAGCACACGGCGCAGTGCTTCCTCGTTGCCATAGCTGCCGCGCAGGCCCGGGCTGCGCAGGCCTTCGACCAGCGCCGGCTCGAACGACAGGCCCAGGCCCGCGGCGGCCGACAGGCGCAGCAGCGCCTCATCGAGCGGGCCGGCGTCGATGGCAAAAGAGCGTTGCGCGGGCGCCGCAGCCGCGGGCGTCGACGCGCCGGGCTGCGCATGCGCGCCGGCCAGGGCGCAGGTGGCCAGCAGCGCGGCCAGGGCCAGCGCCGAGGGCTGGAAACGAAGCAAGGGCTTGGAAGACATTCTTTCCTTTCGTCATGTATTGATAGACACGACGAACGAAACGCAAAAAGGTATCAGCGGCCGGAGGCAAACGGCTCCACGGTGACCCAGTAGCTGCTGCGCTGGCGCAGCTGCACCGGCAGCGTTTCGGCCAGCAATTGCAGGCTGCGTTCTCGCGCCAGCGCGGGGAAGGTGCCCGAGATGCGCAGGTCGGCAACATCGGGGTGGCAGCGCAGGAAGCCGGGGTGGTAGCGGTCCAGCTCGGCAATCAGATCACTCAGCCGCATGCGGCGCGCCACGACCATGCCCTGCGTCCAGGCCTCGTCGCCGACGCCGGCATGGGCTTGCGCCCGGCCCGGGCCGCTGGCGCCGAACTCCAGCCGCTGCCCGGCATCGACGCGCGCACGTTGCCCGTGGCCCGTGACTTCCACCGCACCCTCGAACACCACGACGCGGCTGGCCTCATCGCCGTGCGCGCGCCGCACCGAGAAACGCGTGCCTATGGGACGCACGCTGCCATCCTGCGTCACGACGCGCAGCGGCCTGGGCACGGGGGACGGGTCGGGCGCGCTGGTCACCAGGATCTCGCCACCCAGCAGCCGTATCGTGCGCGCGCCGGTGTTGAAGTCCACCGCGATCTCGGTGTCGGTGTTGAGCAGCAAGCGCGTGCCGTCGGCCAGCGTGACCGGCCGCTGTTCGCCGGTGGCGCTGCGAAAGCGCTCTCCATCAATGCGCAGTTGTTGCCAGCCCAGCCAGCCCGCGGCCGGCAGCAGCGGCAGCCACAGCATGCGCAGCAGATGGCGGCGGCGCGCCGCGGTTCGTTCCAGCGTGGCGCGCAGCGGCCCGCCGGGCAGGGCGCGCAGATCGCCCAGCAAGGCCTCGGCGCGCTGCCAGGCGCGGCCATGCGCGGGGCTCGTCGTGCGCCAGCATTCAATGGCCTCCCAGTCGCGCGGCCCGGCATCGCCCTCATGCAGCCGGGTGAGCCACTCTGCGGCCTCGCGCAGGATGATGGGATCGATGGGCGGCTCGGCGCCGGCCGTGACGGCGCTGCTCATGCCGCGCTCAGGCAGGCGAGAAATGCCTGGCCCATATGGCGTTTGACGGTGGGCAGCGAGATGCCTTGCTGCGCGGCAATGTCGGCGTAGACCATGCCGTCGAGCTGCGAGTTGAGAAAGATGCGGCGCGTGAGCGCGGGCAGGGCGGCCAGGCAGGCGTCGATGCGCAGCAGGGTTTCCATGATCAGCAACTGCGCTTCGGGCGATGGCGCGAGCGCCTCGGGCTGGGCGGCCAGCGCATCCAGGTAGGCACGCTCGAGTTCCGCGCGCCGCCAGTGGTCCGCCATCAGATTGCGTGCAATGGTGGTGAGATAGGCGCGCGGCTCGCGCCAGGCGCTGGTGTCCGCGGCCTGGCGCGCGCTCAGCACGCGCACGAAGGTGTCTTGCGCCAGATCGGCCGCGCGTTCGCCACACCCCAGGCGCCGGCGCAGCCAGGCGCGCAGCCAGCCGTGGTGGTCGCTGTAGAGGGCGTGAACATCTTGCCGCAAGGCCGTACCGGCATCAGACATGGCAGTTGTGCGAATGAGAAGGGTTCTCATTCTATGTGAAGTGCCGGCAATTGCGTCAGGCCGGTGGCGCAGGACCTTACGGGAAACCTTACCAAACCGTCATGTGGAGTTCACACCGTGCGCGTAGGACCATTCCTATAGTCGGTAACAAATCACCTGGCGCAGTCCGTCCATGGCCTGCGTTGTTAACAAGAAAGCCGAGATATGCGTCGTTACCCACTTCCTGCTGCGCCTCACTGGCTGCAGCGCCACCGCGCCGCGGTATTGCTGGCCAGCGCGCTGTGCGCGGTGCCGGCCTTTGCGCAGAAGATCGCCGCCGTGCAGGTTGCCCCCGCGGCGCTGCGCATGCTCGAGATCGCACCCGTGCAGGCGCCGCAGGCCAACCAGTGGCTCTGGTCGCCCGCGCGCCTCGAGTATCCCTCGGGTCAGCTCGACAGCGTGGTCTCGCCCGCGCAGGCGCGGGTCACCGCCATCCATGTGCAGCCGGGGCAATCCGTCAAGGCCGGCGCGCCGCTGGCGACGCTGGTGAGCGCCGATGCGCTGCGCATGCGCCATGAAGTGAGCGCCGCCCAGCTGGCCTCCGACACCAGCCGCGCCGAACTGCAGCGCCAGCAGGACATGGTGGCGCGCGGCGTGGGCACCGAAACCGAACTGCGCGTGGCCCAGGCCCGCGCCAAGGAAACCGCGCAGGAGCTGGCGCGCGCACGCGGCACCGCGGCGCTGCTGGGCTCCGACGGCGGCGACCGCATCGTGCTGCGCGCTCCGCACGCGGGCGTCGTTGCCCAGCACCAGGTCAGCATGGGCCAGCTGGCCGAGGCCGGCGCGGTGCTGTTTGCCATCGGCAACCCGCAGGCGCTGGGCGTGGTCGCGGAAGTGTTCGAGGGCGACCTGGCACAGCTCAAGACCGGCGCCGCTGCGCAGGTCGAACTGCCGACGCGTTCGGCCCCGGTCGCGGCCAAGGTGCAGCAGATCGGCGCGGTGGTGAATGCCGAGTCGCGCCGCGCGCCGGTGCAACTGGCGCTGACCGACAAGGATCTGCCCGAGGGCCTGCGTGCCGGCATGCAGGCGCGCGTGGGCATTGCCGTGGAGCGCTCGGCCGAGATGCGCGTGCCGATCGGCGCGGTGCTGATCCAGGGCGAGAACCGCAGCGTGGTGTTCGTGCAGACCGGCGAGCATGCGTTCGAGGCCCGCACGGTGAAACTGGGCGCGCCGGTGCGCGGCTGGGTGCCGGTGATCTCCTGCCTCAAGAGCGGCGAGCGCATCGTGGTGCGCGGCGCGCTGCTGCTCGATGGCGCCGCGAGCCAGATGCTCTGAGGAATGGAATAGAGCATGTTGCGCGCATTGATTGATTTCGCCGTCCATCGGCGGCTGGTGGTGCTGTGCGCCACCGTTTTTATTGCCATCTACGGCATCTACTCGTACCTGCACACCGCGATCGAAGCCTACCCGGATGTGACCAACGTCCAGGTGGGCATCATCGCGCAGGCCCCGGGCCTCGCGCCCGAGGAAGTCGAGCGCCAGATCACCCAGCCGCTCGAGCGCGAGCTCAACGGCACGCCGGGCCTGGTCTCGCTGCGCTCGGAAAGCTACTTCGGCCTGTCGATGGTCAACATGGTCTTCGACGACCATGCCAACAGCTTCACGGCGCGCGCCGAAGTCGCGCAGCGCCTGCCCCAGGCGGACCTGCCGAACGGCGTGACGCCCGAGATGGCGCCCGACTACACGCCGCTGGGCAAGATCTATTACTACCGCCTTCGCAGCGACCGCCACACGCTGGACCAGCTGCGCACCGAGCAGGAGTGGCACATCGTGCGCACGCTCAAGCAGGTGCAGGGCGTGGCCGACGTGGTGAGCATCGGCGGCTTCGTCAAGGAGTACCACGTCGAAGTCGACCCGGACAAGCTCTATCGCCTGGGCCTGTCGCTGGCCGATGTGACCGAGGCGCTGGAGAAGTCCAACCGCAACGTCGGCGGCGGCCTGATGCGCCGCGGCGAGCAGTCGTTCATCATCC
The DNA here is from genome assembly GCF_013363755.1 of Comamonas antarctica. Lineage (NCBI taxonomy): Bacteria > Pseudomonadati > Pseudomonadota > Betaproteobacteria > Burkholderiales > Comamonadaceae > Comamonas > Comamonas antarctica. The sequence continues at coordinate 2,550,190 of NZ_CP054840.1, read as the reverse complement.
GCGGCATCGGCCTGCTGCGCTCGCCCCAGGAGATCAAGGGCGTGGTGGTGCAGCTGCGCGGCGGCGCGCCGATCACCATCGGCGACGTGGCCAGCGTGATCCAGTCGCATACGCCGCGCCAGGGCTCGGTCGGCATGGACGCCGAGAACGACGTGGTGCAGGGCGTGGTGCTGCTCAAGCGCGGCGAGAACCCTTCGGTGGTGCTCGACGGCCTGCACGAGAAGGTCGACCAGCTGAACAACGGCCTGCTGCCCGAAGGCATGCACATGGACGTCACCTACGACCGCTCTGACCTGGTGGGCCACACGCTGGCCACGGTGCAGCACAACCTGCTGTTCGGCGCGGGCCTGATCATCGGCGTGCTGTGGCTGGTGCTGCGCAGCCTGCGCGGCTCGCTGATCGTCGCCACGGTGATTCCGCTGTCGCTGCTGGTGGCCTTCATCGGCCTGCACTGGCTGGGCATGCCCGCCAACCTGATCTCCATGGGCGCGATCGACTTCGGCATCATGGTCGACGGGGCGGTGGTGCTGGCGGAGAACATCATCCGCAATGCACGCCTGCGCAAGCCGCAAAACCAGCGCGAGATGCGCGCCATCATCATCGATTCGACGATTGCCGTGGCCAAGCCGACGCTGTTCGCCATGGCCATCGTGATCGCCGCGCTGATCCCGGTGTTCTCGCTGCAGAGCATCGAGGGCCGCATCTTCCGCCCGCTGGCGATGACCTACAGCTTCGCGCTGCTGGGCGCGCTGGTGTTCGCGATGGGCCTGGTGCCCGCGCTGTGCGCACTGCTGCTCAAGCCCAAGCATGTCATGAAGCCCGAGCCCGAGCTGTTCGAGCGCATGGACCATGGCTACCAGAACTGGATCGGCCGCACGCTGGACCGCATTGCCAGCCAGCGCGTGGTGGTGATCGGCGCCATCGCCATCCTGGTCGTCGCCGGGCTGTCGGCAACCAAGCTGGGCACCGAGTTCCTGCCCCAGCTCGATGAGGGCGACGCCTACGTGCTGGTGCAGATGCCGCCGTCGATCTCGCTGGAGAAGGGCCAGGAGGTGCTGGCCGAGGTGCGCCACATCCTGGGCCAGTTCCCTGAAGTGACATCGGTCAGCAGCGAGCAGGGCCGGCCCGAATCGGGCACGGACAACGAGACGCTGAACATGGCCAAGGTGCTGATCCGCCTGAAGTCGCCCAAGGAATGGAGCAAGGGCCTGACCAAGCCCGAGCTGATCGAGCAGATGCGCGCGCAGCTGAACGTGATTCCCGGCGTGGCCTTCAACTTCTCGCAGCCGATCCGCGACAGCGTCGAGGAATCGACGTCCGGCGCGCGCGGCCAGGTCGTGCTCAAGGTGTTCGGCCCCGAGATCGAGCAGCTGCGCGCCATCCTGATGCAGACCATGGAGCAGGTGCGCCCGATCGAAGGCGTGGTGGACCTGGACCTGTACCGCGATGCCCCCGCGCCGCAGCTGCACGTCGAGTTCGACCGCATCGCGCTGGCACGCCAGGGCATTGCCATGGAAACCGCGCAGAAGACGCTGGAGCTGGCGCTGGCTGGCGAACTCGCCACCACGCTGTGGGAAGGCGAGCATCCGGTGCCGGTGCGCGTGCGCCTGCCCTACGTCAACCGCATGGATGAAGCCAGCATGCGCGAGATCGCGATCCCCACGCCCAACGGCGGCTCGGTGCCGCTGCACTCGGTCGGCCAGATCAGCGTGAAGATCGGCAATGCCTCGATCTTCCGCGAGAACAACAGCCGCTACATGGCGCTGAAGTTCAACGTCGAGAACCGCGATATCGGCTCGGTGGTCAAGGACACGCTGGCGGCCTTCAAGGCCAACGTCAAGGTGCCCGAAGGCTACCAGGCGGTCTGGGGCGGCGAGTGGGAGAACCAGCAGCGCGCCTCGCAGCGCCTGCAGGTGGTGGTGCCGCTGTCGCTGCTGATCGTGTTCGGCCTGCTGTTCGGCGCGCTGGGCCAGGCGCGCAGCTCCTGCGTGATCCTGCTGTGCGCGCCGTTCGTGATGGTTGGCGGCATCGCCGCGCTGCACCTCACCGGCATCGAGCTGTCGATCAGCGCCGCCATCGGCTTCATCGCGCTGCTGGGCCAGGTCGCGCTGGCCGGCCTGCTGGTGATCTCGGCGGTGGAGACGCTGCGCCGCGAGGGCCTGCCGCTCAAGCAGGCGCTGGTGCAGGGCACGGCCGAGCGCATGCGCTCGGTGCTGCTGGTCGCCACGCTGGCGCTGCTGGGCCTGCTGCCGATGGCGCTGTCCACGGGCGTGGGCAGCGAGACCCAGCGCCCCTTTGCCTCGGTGATCGTCGGCGGCATGCTGGTGCTGCCGGTGGTTGCGCTCGTGCTGCTGCCCGTGCTCTATGCCTGGCTCGGCCCCAAGACCTTGAAGAAACCGGATGAGTTGGATGAAAGCCATTAAGTCTATTGCGGCCGCCGTGGCGGTCCTCTGCGCCGGCGCCTGCCTGGCTGCCGCCCCGGCGGCAGCGGCTCCTGCGGCGCAAGCTCCCGCCGCTGCCGCGCCGGCCGCGCCGGCCTCCGCGCTGCCCGCGTCGCTGGGCCTGGTCGAATACCTGGCGCTGGTGCGCAGCTACCACCCGACGCTGCGCGCCATGCCGCTGCGCCAGCGCATGGAACAGGCCGACGTGCAGACCGCGTCGACCTGGGCCAATCCCAGCGTGCACTACTCGCGCAAGCCCGAGGAAAAGGAGTGGGGCGTGGAGCAGCCGCTGCCGATCTTCGGCCAGATCGGCATGCGCAAGGAAGCGGCCCAGCTCGCGGGCGCGACCGGCGAGGCCGAACGTGCGGCCCAGGTCCAGGAGATCATGAGCGAAGCCGCGCAGCGCTTTGCGCAGCTGCTGCTCGAACAGCAGAAGCTGGCGGCGAAGGAGCAGGCCATGGCGCAGCTCGACCAGGCCGTGAAGATCGTGCAGGGGCAGATCCAGCTGGGTGCGCGCAGCCGCTACGATGGCACGCGCGTGGACCTGCAGCGCGCGCAGATGCAGGTGCAGCTCGAGCAGCAGCAGGCGCAGACGCTGGCTGCGCGCGCCGCGCTGGCGCAGCTGGTGGCGCTGCCGAACTGGTCGCCCGAAGCCGTGGGCAGCCTGCTGCCCGCGCCGCTCGCCCAGGAGCAGAATTTCGATGCGATGTGGCTGCAGGCGCAGCCGCGGCTGCCGGCGCTGCAGGCCGCGCATGCCAAGGTGGTGCAGGCCGAGCAGTTCACGCGCCAGCAGGCGCGCGAAGCCTTGCCCACGCCCACCGTGGGCGTCACGCGCGTGCGCGGCCGCCAGGAGAGCTATGGCTACAACCAGCTCGTGGTTTCGGTCGAACTGCCGCTCTTCGACCGCAAGCAGGGTCCCATTGAACGCGCGCGCCTCGAACACGCGCAGGCCTTGCTCGAAGAAGACGCCGCGCAGTTGCAGGCACGCCAGCAGCTGCAGCAGGCGCTGCGCCAGCGCGACCTGCTGCGCAAGTCGCTGCAGGCCTTCGAGTCGCGCGGCCTGAGCCAGCTCGCGCCGCTGCGCCAGATGGCGCAGGATTCCTATCGCCTGGGCCAGAGCTCCATCATGGAGTGGCTCGACGCGATGGAATCGGTCTCCACGCACCAGCAGGAGTATCTGGACCTGACGCTGCAGATGTGGCAAGCCGAATGGCAGCTCGATGCGGCGCGCGGCCAGCTGCCCCTGACCGATGGGGTCGTGGGCACGGGCTGCGTGGCGCCGGCCTGTTTATAGTGCGAGGTCCTGCTTCAGCCGTTGTTCCGCCCATGCCGCGCTTTCTCATCATCGAAGACGATACCCAGAACGCCCGTTTCCTGGCCGAAGGCATGCGCGAGCTGCAGGCCGAGGTCTGCGTCTGCGCCGACGGCGTGCAGGGGCTGACCCAGGCCGTGACGGGCCACTGGGATGCGATCGTGCTGGACCGCATGCTGCCCGACGGCTTCGACGGCCTGAAGATCCTGCAGGCGCTGCGCGGCATGGGCAACACCACGCCGGTGCTGGTGCTGAGCGCGCTGTCGGCCACTGATGAGCGCGTGCGCTGCCTCAAGGCCGGCTGCGACGACTACCTGACCAAGCCGTTCGCGTTCTCCGAGCTGCAGGCGCGCCTCGAGGCGCTGCTGCGCCGAGTGCAGTCGGCGGCGCCGGCGCCGGTGCTCGAGGTCGGCGACCTGCGCCTCGACCTGCTGAGCCGCCATGCCGAGCGCGCCGGGCGCACGCTGATGCTGCAGCCGCGCGAGTTCCGGCTGCTCGCGTTTCTCGCGCGCCATGTCGACCAGACCGTCACGCGCACCATGCTGCTCGAATCGGTCTGGGACTACCGCTTCGATCCGCAGACGAATGTGATCGACGTGCACATCAGCCGGCTGCGCAACAAGGTCGACAAGGGCTTCGAGCAGCCGCTGATCCACACCGTGCGCGGTGTCGGCTACTGCCTGTCCACGCAGACGCCCGCGCCATGAAGGCGGTGACATCGGCCGGGCGCGCCTGGAGCTCGATGGCGTTTCGCCTGGCGCTGGTCTACGGCGGCCTGCTGCTGCTGACGCTGATCGTGGTGCTGACCATCTTCTATGTGCAGATGGTCTCGGTGTTCAGCCACCGCATCGACCAGGAGGCCAAGCTGGACCTGCAGCGCCTGCAGCAGCACGCGCTGCAGTATGGCGAGGATTCGCTGCGCCGCGAGATCGACCGCATGCTCAGCGATGGCGTCGACACCCAGACCGAGATCGCCATCCTGACCGATGCGGCCAACAACTACCTGGCCGGCAATGCGCGCATCCTGCCGCGGCGCACGCTCAGCACCTTCGGGCTGCGCGAGCTTCGTCTCGAGCGCCACGGCCGCGCAATGACCGGCCGCGTGGCCGTGGCCCAGCTGCCCAGCGGCAACCTGCTGATCGTCGGCCGCGACCTGGACGCGCTCGAGGACATTGAACAGCGCTTCATGAGCGCCAGCCTCACGGCGGTAGTGATCGTGCTGATCCTGGCGCTGTCGGGCAGCGTGGCGTTTCGCCGCCTGGTCGACGACCGCGCCGCGAGCATCCGCCACACCATGCTGCAAGTGGCCAACGGCGACCTGGGCCAGCGCATTCCGCTGACCGAGGGCAACGATGAATTCACCCAGCTGGGCCGCGACATCAACCGCATGCTCGAGCAGATCGAGCAGCTGATGGACGGCGTGCGCCATGTCTCCAACACCATTGCGCACAACCTGCGCACGCCGCTCACGCGCGTGCTGCTGCAGCTGCGCACCGCGCGCCACCTCGGCGGGCAGGAGCAGCAGCGCCTGCTCGAGCATCTGGAGCAGGAAGTGCAGGGCCTCGGCACGGTGTTCGACAAGCTGCTGCAGATCGCCGAGCTTGAATCGGGCATGCGGCGCCAGGAATTCACGGTGGTCGACATCCCCGGCCTGCTGGCCGACATCGCCGACCTGTATGCGCCCGTGGCCGAAGAAACCGGCTGCCGCCTTGAAGTCGCCGTCGACGGCCATCCCTGCGCGCTGGGGGACGGCGACCTGCTGGCCAATGCGCTGGCCAACCTGGTGGAAAACGCGCTCAAGTACGCGTGTTCCGAAGAGGGCGGCCAGATCCGCATCATGGCCTGGCAGCAGGGCGATGTGGTCGAGCTGCGCCTGCAGGACAACGGCCCGGGCGTGCCGCCGCAGCGCCTGCCCCACCTCACCGACCGCTTCTACCGGGCGCACGAGCAGCAGCCCGGCCACGGCCTCGGCCTGTCGAGCGTGCAGGCCATCGTGCAGCTGCACAACGGCACGCTGCAGTTCGCCAATCTCGATCCGGGTTTCGAGGTGCTGCTGCGCCTGCCAGCGGCCGCGGGCGCGGAGCGCCTCGCGCAAGTCACGCTCCCAGCATCCGCCAGCTTCTGAGCCTCGCAGCCGCGCGCGTGCGCCAGCGGGCCCTTGAAGGCGCAGCTGCGACTGCCGGCTCCTGCATCGCGGGCGCAGGGCGGCATTGCCAGGCGGCGCTGGCGTCCAGCGCCGTCAGCTGTATCCAGACCGCCGACGGCGCGCGCCAGCTCTGGCCGGCGCGCAACTGCAGCCGCACCCCGGCCACGTGATCGATACCGGCCAGCGCCGAGCTGCACAGGTGCAGCGTGCCGGCGGCGCAGAACAGTTCGTCGCCCGCGGCAAGCGCGCGCGTGAGGGTCTGGCCGGCGGCCAGGCGGGCAGAGGATGGGGCAGGGGTGAAGGAGCTCATGGGAACACGCGAACGCAGGCTGTTATGGTCCGCCAAGCGTATGCCGTGGCTGCTTTGCGCAACAGGCACAGCGGTGGGCATGCAGCACCGCAGCAGCAGCGATTCGCATCCTCTGTTATGGTCCGATTCCGGTCCATCTGTATCTGTTGCGCAACAGTGCGCAGGCGCATGATGGTGTGCCCATCTCCGCCCGCGATTTCCTCCATGCTGCTGCCCACTGCTTCCTCCCCCGACAAGGCCCTGCCGCTGTACCAGCGCATTGCCGCCGATTACGCCCACGCCATGGCCATGGGAACGCTGCAGGCCGGCGAGCGCATGCCTTCCGTGCGCGCGCTGATGCAGCGCCATGCCGTGAGCCTGTCCACGGCCCTGCAGATGCTGCGCCATCTCGAAGCCGGTGGCCACCTGGAGGCGCGCCAGCGCGTTGGCTACTTCGTGCGCAACGCCGAGGACCGCGCGCTCGCGCCGCCGCGCGAACCCGACCTGAGCCAGCCCGTCGAAGGGCTGGATCCGGCGCATTTCATTGGCATCAACGCGCATATCTCGCTGCTGCTCGAGCAGGGCCGGCAGGCGCATGTGCACACCGATATCGGCGGCTGCACGCCGCCGCCCGGGCTGTTCGACCACCAGGCGCTGAATCGCGTGGCCACCCGGCTGCTGCGCGAGGATCCCACCCTGCTGGTGCAGGGCCGCTCGCTGCTGGCCAATCAGGGCAACCACCCGGACTTCCAGCAGACGATGGCGCGGCACGCGCTCGCGTCGGGCATCCGCATCGCGCCCGCCGACGTGCTGTCGACCACCGGCAACTCCGAAGCCGTGAGCCTGGCGCTGGCCGCGGTGTGCGCGCCCGGCGACATGGTGGCCGTGGAGTCGCCCACCTACTACGGCCTGCTGCAGGTCGTCGAGTCGCTGCAGCTGCAGACGCTGGAGATACCCTGCAGCCCGCGCACCGGCATGTCGATCGAGGCGCTGGAACTGGCCTTCCAGACCCAGCCGCGGCTCAAGGCCGTGGTGGTGGTGCCGGAGCTGCAGATGCCGCTGGGCGCGCGCATGCCCGACGCACACAAGGCACGTCTGGTGGCGCTGTGCGCGGCGCATGGCGCGGCGCTGATCGAGGACGATTCCTATGGGCTGTTCGTCGAAAGCGAGCAGCCGGTCAGGGCGCTCAAGGCCTGGGACGGCACGGGCCAGGTGATCTACTGCCAGGCCTTCAACAAAAGCCTCGCGCCCGGGCTGCGCCAGGGCTGGATGAACGGCGGGCGCTGGCATGGCCGCGTGCAGATGCTCAAGTTCGCGCAAAGCCGCAATACGCAGACGCTGGCGCAGCGCCTGGTCGCCGAAGTACTGGGCTCGCCCATGCACCAGCGCAGCCTGGCGCGGCTCAAGCAGCAGCTGCGCGCGCAGCGCGAAGGCATGGCGCGGCTGGTGGCGCGCCACTTCCCCGTGGGCACGCGGCTGAGCCTGCCGCCCGGGGGCCTGTGCCTGTGGCTGGAACTGCCCGAAGGCTTCTCCAGCGCCGCGCTGTTCACGACCGCACTGGCCCAGGGCATCCGCATCGCGCCCGGCAGCATGTTCTCGAACTCGGGACGCTACGAGCACTGCCTGCGCCTGGCCTGCACGCATCCGGTGACACCGGCGCTGGAGGAGGTGTGCCGCACGCTGGGGGCGATGGCGTGCGTGCAGCTGGGGCAGGGCGTGCGGGCGTAGGAAGTTCCGTTCGTACTGAGCCTGTCGAAGTACGTCTTTACGCCAGTCTTTGCTCTATGCCCAACGCTGCATTGTTTTCATGAGCCCAGGCCGTCCATGGTTCGACGGGCCCGCCGAGAGAGGTTCACCACGAACGGGTTTTTGCCGCTCGTACTGAGCTTGGCTCCCGTTCGTACTGAGCCTGCTTCCCGTTCGTACTGAGCCTGTCGAAGTACGTCCTCACCCCCGGTTCTTCAACAGTGCCGACCCGCTGCTCGTCATCGCCAGCTCATGCGTGGTCTGCAGCAGCGCGGGCCCCAGGGCCTCCATGCGTTCCTCGGTCAAGCGCATCAGCGGGCCCGCAATGGTCACCACACCGATGACCGGGCCGTTGCCGCGGCGGATCGGCGCGGCCATGGCGCTCATGCCCGGCGCGAAGACTTCGACGATGCGGCTGAAACCATTGTTGCGCGTGTTTTCCAGGTGGGCCAGCAGCGCCTTCACGGTGGTGGGCGCGTTGGGGCCGAAGTCCGCAGGTTGGCCGAAGCCCTGGCGCGAGACCAGGGCCAGCGCCTGTTCGTCGCTCATGGTGGCCAGCCAGGCGTGGCCCGCGGCGCTGCAGGACAGGTTGACCGACAGGCCCATGTCGGGGTCGTAGCGCAGGCCGCGCAGCGCGCCCTGGGCCTTGGCGACAAAGGTCAATTCGTCGCCATCGACCACGCCCAGGCGCACCAGCTCGCCCGACTCCGCGGCGAGATGGTCGAGCAGCGGCTGGGCGATGTCGACGATGCCGCTGGCGCTCAGGAAGCCCAGCCCCAGCGAGACCAGCTTGATGGTCAGCATGTAGTTGCCCTGGCTGTGCTCCTGGCGCACGTAGCCGCAGCGGCTCAGCTCCGCGAGCAGGCGGTGGGTGGCGCTCAGCGGCATGTCGAGTTCCGCGGCCAGGCTCGAGATGGCTTTGCCTTCGGGATGGATGGCGAGATGTTCGAGGACTTTGAAACTGCGTTCCAGGATGTTGCTCATGGCAAGGACTTTCGGTCAGGGCAGGCAGGCGCCATGCCCATCTTTGTACGAGAAATGCGAATGAAATGATAAAGGGTTTCTACTGTGGAATCAGTTTCCACTTTTTAATTACCATCCGTATCAATCGCTGGGCCGATTGTGCCCGGCTCCCTTGGTAGTTCCCCTGGAGGTGTTTCCATGCGCATTCCTGTCCGCTTTGCCCTGGCCGCTGGCCTGTCCATGCTTCTTGCCCTGCCTGCGATGGCGCAGCAGGAACGCGTGATCCGTTTCGGCCATCTGAACAATGCCGACCATCCCGTGAGCTTCGGCGTCAAGCGCTTCGGCGAAATCTTGGCCACCAAGAGCGGCGGCAAGATGAAGGTCATGGAGTTCCCGGCCTCGCAGCTCGGCAACGAGATGCAGCAGCAATCGGCGCTGCAGGGCGGCGTGCAGCAGATGTCGGCGCCTGCCACCACCTCGCTGGCCGGCATCGTCAAGGAATTCGGCCTGGTCGACTTCCCGTTCGCCGTCGCCAACTATGCACAGGCCGACGCGCTGCTCGACGGCCCGCTGGGCCAGGCGCTGATTGCCAAGCTGCCGGAAAAGGGCCTGGTGGCATTGGGCTACTGGGACCTGGGCTTTCGCAACGTCACCAACAGCAAGCGCGCGATCACCAAGCCCGAGGACTTCGACGGCCTGAAGCTGCGCGTGATTCCCAACCCGGTGTTCCTCGACACCTTCAAGGCCTTCAAGGCCAACCCCGTGCCGATGCCGTTTGCCGAGCTCTACGGCGCGCTCGAGGCGCGTGCCGTCGACGGCCAGGAGAACCCGTTCGCGGTGATCCTGTCGAACAAGTTCTACGAAGTGCAGAAGTTCGTCAGCGCCACCAACCATGTCTATGCGGCCAACATCGTGCTGGTCAGCAAGAAGTTCTGGGACCAGCTCACGCCCGCCGAGCAGAAGATGATGCACGAGGCCGCCGACGAGTCGCGCGGCTACCAGCGCCAAGTCAGCCGCGCCGCCGCGCAAAAGGCCGTGGGCGAACTCCAGGCCAAGGGCCTGCAATACAACGAAGTTTCCCCTGCCGAACAAAAGCGCATGCAGCAGATCGCCAAGCCGGTGATCGACCGTTTCGCCGCAACCTATGACCCCGCCATCGTCAAGCTCTACAACGACGAGCTGGCCCGCATCCGCAAGTGAACCCAGGCAGCGCAGCATGAAAATTCTTGTTCTCAACGGTCCCAACCTGAACCTGTTCGGACGGCGTGAACCGCACATCTACGGCACCACCACGCTGGCGCAGATCAACGAGCGCCTTGAAAAGCTCGCCCAGGAGCTCGGCGTGACGCTGGAGATCATCCAGTCCAACCACGAAGGCGCGCTGATCGACTTCCTGCACGCCAACATCGACAGCGCACAGGGCGCGCTGGTGAACCCCGCCGGGCTCACCCAGCACGGCGTGCCGCTGCACGATGCGATCAAGGCCATGCCGTTCCCGGTCATCGAAGTGCACATGTCGAACATCGCCGCGCGCGAAGCCTGGCGCGTGCACTCGATCATCTCGCCGGCGGTGAAGGCCACGGTGCAGGGCTTCGGTCCGCATTCCTACTTTGCCGGCCTGCGTGCGCTGGTCGAAAGCCTGCGCGAAGCCGCCAAGGCCTGAGGCTTCGGCGCTCCGGCCCTGCACGCCTGCCGCGGGCGCCAGGGCTGCCGCCCAACCAAGCAAGGGGAATGACATGAATCTATGGATCGACCGCGCCTGCCGCGGTCTGGAGGCGGTGATTGCCGCCATGCTGGCCTTCATGGTCGTGCTGGTGTTCGGCAACGTGGTGCTGCGCTACCTCTTCAATTCGGGCATCACGGTGTCCGAGGAGGTCTCGCGCTGGCTGTTCATCTGGATGACCTTCCTGGGCGCCATTGTCGCGCTGCGCGAGCACGGCCATCTGGGAGTCGACATGGTGGTGCAGCGCCTGCCGGCCTGGGCCAAGAAGCTCTGCCTGGCGCTGGGCCATGTGCTGATGCTTTTCATCCTGTGGCTGCTGCTGCAGGGCAGCCTGGCGCAAACGCGCATCAACTGGGACGTCACGGCACCGACCACGGGCGCCTCGATGGCGATCGTCTATCTCTCCTGCGTAGTGTTCGCGGTGTGCGCCGGCTTCCTGCTGCTGCTCGACCTGTGGCGCCTGCTCACGGGACAGCTGGACGAGAACGAACTGGTGATGGTGCAGGAATCGGAAGAAGCGGTGCAGTTGCAGCAGATCCTCGCGGCCGAAGCCGGCGAACTGCCCGCGGCGGCTGCGCACGTCCGGAAAGGTGAAAAATGACGATCTTTGTTTTTGTCGGCGCGTTGCTGCTGGCCATGGCCATGGGCATTCCGATCGCGTTCTCGCTGCTGGCCAGCGGCGTGGCGCTGATGTGGCATCTGGACCTGTTCGATCCGCAGATCCTGGCGCAGAACCTGATCGGCGGCGCCGACAGCTTCCCGCTGCTGGCCGTGCCGTTCTTCATGCTGGCCGGCGAGATCATGAACGTCGGCGGCCTGTCGCGGCGCATCGTCGACTTCGCGCTGGCCGTGGTCGGCCATGTGAAGGGCGGGCTGGGCTACGTGACCATCATGGCCGGCTGCCTGCTGTCGGCGCTGTCGGGGTCGGCCGTGGCCGATGCCGCCGCGCTCACCGCGCTGCTGCTGCCGATGATGACCCGCGCCGGCCATGACAAGGCGCGCGCCGGCGGCCTGATCGCGGCCACGGGCGTGATCGGCCCGGTGATCCCGCCGAGCATCGGCCTGGTGATCTTCGGCGTGGCGGCCAACGTGTCGATCTCCAAGCTGTTCCTGGCCGCCATCGTGCCGGGCCTGCTGATCGGCGGCGCGCTGTGGGTCACCTGGGCCTACCTGGTGCGCAAGGAAAAGATCGTGCCGCCGCCGCGCAAGTCGGGCGCCGAGATCCTGCAGGCGGCGCGCAAGGCACTGTGGGCGCTGCTGCTGCCGGTGATCATCCTGGTCGGCCTGCGCATGGGGGTGTTCACGCCCACCGAAGCCGCCGTGGTCGCCGCGGTCTATGCGCTGTTCGTGTCGGCCGTGATCTACCGCGAGATCACCTGGGCCAAGCTCTACGCCATTTTCGTGGCCGCGGCCAAGACCAGCGCCATCGTGATGTTCCTGATCGCCGCGGCCATGGTCAGCGCCTGGCTGATCACGGTTGCCGACCTGCCCTCCAAGGTGGTCGCGCTGCTGCAGCCCTACATGGACAACAAGATCCTGCTGATGGTCGCGATCATGGTGCTGGTGATGCTGGTGGGAACGGCCATGGACATGACGCCGACCATTTTGATCCTGACGCCGGTGCTGATGCCGGTGGTCAATGCCGCGGGCATCGACCCGGTCTACTTCGGCGTGATGTTCATCATCAACAACTCCATCGGGCTGGTGACGCCGCCCGTGGGCACGGTGCTCAACGTGGTGGCGGGCGTGGGCAAGATGTCAATGGACGATGTCACGCGCGGCGTCGTGCCCTTCATGCTCGCGCAGTTCGCGATCATGTTTGCGATGGTGATCTTCCCCTGGCTGGTCACCGGCCCGGCGAAGTTCTTCTACCGCTGAGCCCCAAACGCGCCGCGCCGCCCCTGCTGGCGGCGCGGCGCGGGCGTTTCCCGCAAGCGTTGAAACACGCGCAAGATCAAGCGTAATTGGTCTATCCAAACCGGCGTCCAGGTGCTACAACGGCAACATACGGCAAGCGAATGCCTTGCAACTGAGCCGCACTTTCGCCTTGGGGTGTGGCCGCGGGAGGTCGTATGGATGTCATCAGCAATTCGGCTGCGCGGTACGTGAGGCTGCGCGAAGAGGAGATGTCGGTCGACGAGTACCTGGCCCTGTGCCAGCGTGATCCCACAGCCTACGACACCGCGGCCCAGCGCATGCTGCGCGCCATGGGCGATCCGGTCATGGTGGACACGCGCAACGACCCGCGCCTGTCGCGGCTGTTTGCCAACAAGACGATCAGGCGTTACCCCGCATTTTCCGAGTTCTATGGCATGGAGGACTCCATCGAGCAGGTGGTGAGCTTCTTCCGCCACGCGGGCCAGGGGCTGGAGGAGCGCAAGCAGATCCTCTACCTGCTCGGGCCCGTGGGCGGCGGCAAGAGCTCGATTGCCGAGCGCCTCAAGTACCTGATGCAGAAGGTGCCCTTCTATGCGCTCAAGGGCTCGCCGGTCAATGAATCGCCGCTGGGCCTGTTCGACCCGATGGAGGACGGGCCGGTGCTCGAGGAGCAGTTCGGCATTCCGCGGCGCGCGCTCCAGCATGTGCTGTCGCCCTGGGCCGTGAAGCGGCTGGACGAGCTCGGCGGCGACATCCGCCAGTTCCGCATCGTCAAACGCTATCCGAGCATCCTCAAGCAGCTGGCGATCGCCAAGACCGAGCCCGGCGACGAGAACAACCAGGACATCTCCAGCCTGGTCGGCAAGGTCGACATCCGCAAGCTCGAGAACTACGCCCAGGACGACACCGATGCCTACAGCTACTCGGGCGGCCTGTGCCTGGCCAACCAGGGTCTGCTGGAATTCGTCGAGATGTTCAAGGCGCCGATCAAGGTACTGCACCCGCTGCTCACGGCCACGCAGGAGGGCAATTACAAGGGCACCGAAGGCTTTGGCGCGATTCCGTTCGATGGCATGGTGCTGGCGCACAGCAACGAGAGCGAGTGGAAGGCGTTTCGCAACAACCGCAACAACGAGGCGTTTCTCGACCGCATCTACATCGTCAAGGTGCCGTACTGCCTGCGCGTGTCGGAGGAAGTGAAGATCTACGAGAAGCTGATCCGCGAATCCTCGCTGGCGCATGCCGTCTGCGCGCCCGGCACGCTGAAGATGATGGCCCAGTTCGCGGTGCTCACGCGCCTGGTCGAGCCCGAGAATTCCAGCATCTTCAGCAAGATGCAGGTCTACGACGGCGAAAGCCTCAAGGACACCGATCCGCGCGCCAAGAGCTACCAGGAGTATCGCGATTTCGCCGGCGTCGATGAAGGCATGTCCGGCATCTCCACGCGCTTCGCGTTCAAGATCCTGTCGCGCGTCTTCAACTACGACAGCACCGAGGTCGCGGCCAATCCGGTGCACCTGATGTATGTGCTCGAGCAGCAGATCGAGCGCGAGCAGTTCCCGGCGGAGCTCGAGACCAAGTACACCGGCTACATCAAGGAGTACCTGTCGCCGCACTACGCGGAGTTCATCGGCAAGGAGATCCAGACCGCCTACCTCGAGAGCTACAGCGAGTACGGCCAGAACATCTTCGACCGCTATGTGACCTACGCCGACTACTGGATCCAGGACAACGAGTACCGCGACAACGACACCGGCGAGTCCTTCGACCGCGCCGCGCTCAACGCCGAGCTCGAGAAGATCGAGAAACCCGCGGGCGTGGCCAATCCCAAGGACTTCCGCAACGAGATCGTCAACTTCGTGCTGCGTGCCCGCGCCAACAACCAGGGCAAGAACCCGGCGTGGACCAGCTATGAGAAGCTGCGGCTGGTCATAGAGAAGAAGATGTTCTCCAACACCGAGGAGCTGCTGCCCGTGATCAGCTTCAACGCCAAGGCCAGCGCCGAGGACGCGCGCAAGCACGAGGACTTCGTGCTGCGCATGGAAGCCAAGGGCTACACGCGCAAGCAGGTGCGCCTGCTGTGCGAGTGGTACCTGCGCGTGCGCAAGAGCAGTTGAGCAGTTGAACGGCACGCCGCTGGCGCACGCGCCGGCCCATGGAGGGGGCACAGATGGCTCTGCATATCATCGACCGCAGGCTCTCCGGCAAGAACAAGTCGGTGGGCAACCGCGAGCGCTTCGTGCGCCGCTACAAGCAGCAGATCGCCGAGGCGGTGCAGCGCGCCGTCGGCAAGCGCGAGATCCGGCATATCGAGCAGGCCGAGACCGTCACCATCCCGCGCAAGGACATCCGCGAGCCGCTGTTTCGCCATGGGCAAGGCGGCGTCTCCGATACCGTGCATCCGGGCAACAGCGAGCATGTGCGCGGCGACCGCATCGCGCGGCCGCAGGGCGGGGCCGGCAGCGGCTCGGGATCGCAGGCGAGCAACAGCGGCGAGGGCGACGACGACTTCACCTTCACGCTGTCCAAGGAAGAGTTCATGGAGCTGTTCTTCGAGGACCTGGCACTGCCGCGCCTGCTGCGCACGCACATCGCCAGCACCCAGCAGTACCGCCTGCGCCGCGCCGGCTACAGCCATGACGGCACGCCGCAGAACCTGGCGCTGCTGCGCACCATGGGCGGTGCGCTGGGCCGGCGCATCGCGCTGACCCGGGCGCCGCAGCGCGAACTCAAGCAGCTGCAGGCGCAGCTCGAAGCGCTGCTGGAGCAGGACGACGGCACCAGCGAGCCGCTGATCGAGTTGCGCCAGCGCATCGAGGCGTTGCAGGCGCGCATCGCGCGGGTCGCGTTTCTCGACCCCATCGACCTGCGCTTTCGCAGCCGCACGCGCGTGCCCGATCCCAGCAACCAGGCCGTGATGTTCTGCCTGATGGATGTCTCCGGCTCGATGGACCAGGCGCGCAAGGACCTGGCCAAGCGCTTCTTCATCCTGCTGTACCTGTTTCTCACGCGCCACTACGAGAAGATCGACATCGTCTTCATCCGCCACCACACCCAGGCCGCCGAGGTCAGCGAGGACGAGTTTTTCCACTCGCAGGAGACCGGCGGCACCATGGTCAGCAGCGCGCTGGTGCTGCTCGACCAGGCCATGCGCGCGCGCTATCCCGCGGGCGACTGGAACATCTACGTGGCCCAGGCCAGCGACGGCGACAACTTCACCGACGACAACGCGCAGTGCGCGAGTCTGCTGGCCGAGAGGATCCTGCCGCAGGTGCGCTACTACGCCTATGTGCAGGTGGTGCAGGAGGAGCAGGGCCTGTGGCACGCGTACCGCCAGCTGGCCCGGCAGCATGCGCACTTCGCGCTGCGCAAGGCATCGACGGCGGGCGAGATCTACCCGGTGTTCCGCGACCTGTTCAAGAAAGAGGGGGTGGCGGTATGAACCTGTCCCAATACCCGGTGCTGGCGCCGCGCGCCGGCGGCCAGGCCTGGCGTCCGTCGCCTGCGTCCGAGCGGCTTGCGGGCGGCGTGCCCCAGGCGCCGCTGCCCGCGGGCCAGCGCCCGGCGCAGCCGCTGCCCGATCCGAGTGACTGGACCTTCGAGCTGATCGAGCGCTACCACGCGGCAATTGCCGCCACGGCCGGGCGCTTCGGGCTCGACACCTATCCCAACCAGCTCGAAGTGATCTCGGCCGAGCAGATGATGGATGCCTACTCGAGCGGCGGCATGCCCGTGGGCTACCGGCACTGGAGCTACGGCAAGGACTTTCTCGCCACCGAGCGCAGCTACCGCCGCGGCCACATGGGCCTGGCCTATGAGATCGTGATCAACTCCAACCCCTGCATCAGCTACCTGATGGAGGAGAACACCACGGCGATGCAGGCGCTGGTGATCGCGCACGCGGCCTATGGGCACAACAGCTTCTTCAAGAGCAACTACCTGTTCGGCATGTGGACAGACGCCGGCAGCATCATCGACTACCTGGTCTATGCGCGCGATTTCGTCGCCCAGTGCGAGGAGCGCCATGGCGTGGAGACCGTGGAGCAGTGGCTCGACTCCTGCCATGCGCTGTCCAACCTGGGGGTGGACCGCTACCGGCGCCCGAGCCGCAAGAACCTGGCGCGCGAACGCGCCGAACGCGAGCAGCGCGAGGCCTATGCCCAGCAGCAGGTCAACGAGCTCTGGCGCACGCTGCCCACGCGCCCGGGCAAGGACAACGCGCTGCCCGGCAACGAGCGCTTTCCCCGCGAACCCGAGGAGAACCTGCTGTACTTCGTCGAGAAGAACGCGCCGCTGATGGAGCCCTGGCAGCGCGAGATCGTGCGCATCGTGCGCAAGATCGCGCAGTATTTCTACCCGCAGCGCCAGACCCAGGTCATGAACGAGGGCTGGGCCACGTTCTGGCACTACACGCTGCTCAACACCATGTACGACGAGGGCTGGCTCACCGACGGCGTGATGATCGAGTGGCTCTCGTCGCACACCAACGTCATCTACCAGCCGCCCGCGGGCCACCGCGCCTACAGCGGCATCAACCCCTACGCGCTGGGCTTTGCGATGTACCGCGACATCCGGCGCATCTGCCAGGAGCCCACCGACGAGGACCGGCGCTGGTTCCCTGATCTCGCCGGCACGCCCTGGCTGCCCGCGCTGCACCATGCGATGCAGAACTTCAAGGACGAGAGCTTCGTCGGCCAGTACCTGAGTCCGCAGCTGATGCGCGACATGCGGCTGTTTTCCATCCACGACGACGCCAGCCAGCGCGAGCTGCTGGTCAGCGCCATCCACAACGAGGAGGGCTACCGCACGCTGCGCCAGACGCTGTCGCAGCAATACGACCTGGGCGCGCGCGAGCCCAATATCCAGGTCTGGAACGTGAACCTGCGCGGCGACCGCGGCCTCACGCTGCGCCATATCCGCCACCAGGGCCGGCCGCTCACCAGCGACGTGCAGGAAGTGCTCAAGCACGCGGCGCGGCTGTGGGGATTCGGGGTGCAGCTTGAAAGCGTCAATGCCGATGGCGAGACGCCAACGCTGGTCTATGCCGTGCCCGCGCCGCCGGCCTGAATTCAAGCACCGCGCAGCACCTCGTCGAGAATGCCCAGCGCGCGCTCGAACAGCGCGTCCTCGATGGTCAGCGGATAGAGAAAGCGCAGCACGTTGCCATGCAGTCCGCAGCTCAGCAGCAGCAGGCCCCGGGCCTGCGCGGCCTGCACGATCGCATTCACGCGTTCGGCATCGGGCGCGCCGCTGCCAGGTTTGCGGAATTCGGCCGCGACCATCGAGCCCAGGCCGCGCACTTCGGCCAGGCCGGCGTCCGCAGCCTGCACTTGTTTCAGGCACGCCTGCAGCCGGTCGCCCAGCACCTGGGCACGCGCGCACAGCTGCTCGTCCTCGATGATGTCCAGCACCGCATGCGCCGCCGCCACTGACAGCGGGTTGGCCGCATAGGTACTGCCCAGGCCTCCGGGCGGCGGTGCGTCCATGAGCGCGGCGCGGCCCACGACAGCGGCCAGCGGCAGGCCGCCGCCCAGGCTCTTGGCCATGCAGATCAGGTCGGCGTGCACGCGGTGGTGCTGCATCGCAAACCAGCGGCCCGTGCGCGCGAACCCGCTCTGGATCTCGTCGGCAATCAGCACGATGCCATGCGCATCGCACTGCGCGCGCAGCGCCTCGAGCAACGCCGGCGGCGCGGGATAGAAGCCGCCTTCGCCCTGTACCGGCTCGATGATGATCGCGGCCACGCGCTGCGGGTCGACATCGACCTTGAACAGCCGTGCCAGCGCATTCAGCGCATCGTCCACATCCACGCCCAGCGCCGGCGCGGGAAAGGGCAGGTGGTAGGCCTCGGGCAGCATGCTGCCGAAGCCGGCTTTGTAAGGAACGACCTTGCCGGTCAGCGACAGCCCTAGCAGCGTGCGCCCGTGGAAGGCGCCGCTGAACGCCATCAGCGCCGAACGTCCAGTCGCATGGCGCGCGATCTTCACGGCGTTCTCGACGGCCTCGACGCCGGTGGTGAACAGCGCGGTCTTGGCCGGACCGTCGATGGGCTCCAGCGCATTGAGGCGCTCGGCCAAGGCAATGGCGCTTTCATACGGCACGACCTGGAAGGCAGTATGCGTGAAGCGTTCGAGCTGCTGCGCGACCGCGGCGACGACGCGCGGGTGGCGGTGGCCGGTGTTGAGCACCGCGATGCCGCCCGCGAAGTCGATGAACTGCCGGCCCTCGGCATCGGTAAGCAGCGCATTGTCGGCTTGCACGGCGTGGAAGTCGCACAGCACGCCGATGCCGCGGGGCATGGCGGCAATGCGGCGTTGCGTCAGCTCGGTGTTGGTGCCCATGTGGGAGCCTCCGTTGCCACGATGGTGCGCATTGCCGCCGATTGCGTGGTGTAAGGCCTTGTACCGTGGGCATGCAGGACCGCAGCCAGAGGCGAGAACACGCATTTCTATTTCAGTTCTTTCTGAATAAAGAAAAACTTTTGAAAACAAGCTGTGAGGGATATTTGCGACCTGGGCAGCAAAAATAACCAATGAGTACAATTCTTCTATAAGAGTTACGGCCCGCTGGCCGTATTTCCGTTTTCACGCCTGGTGTCGATAGCGCCGGGCATTGACCCGTCCAAAGGTTTTCCATGGCAAATTCATCTTCCTCTCCACCGTCAAGAGGCTGGGCGGCGCCCGTGCTCGGCGCCGTGCTGGCCCTGGTGGGCCTGGCGCTGGCGTATGGCGGCGTGCAACTCGCGCTGCTCGGCGGCTCGTGGTTCTACCTGCTGGCGGGCATCGCCTCGCTGGTCTCCGGCGGCCTGCTGTTCAAACGCAAGGCCTTGGGTGCGCAATTGTTCCTGCTGGTGGTTCTTGCCACCGTGCTCTGGGCGCTGGCCGAGGTCGGCACCAGTTTCTGGGGCCTGGTGCCGCGCCTGGCGCCGATGCTGGTGCTGGGCCTGCTGGCCGCGGTCGTGCTGCGCACCCTGCGTGCGTCGAGGATCGCACTGCCGGTAGCCGGCCTGCAGGCGCTGGCGCTGGTCGCGGGGGCGGCCGCGCTGTTCACGCCGCACGGCAGCATCGAGAACACCGCGCACAAGGGCACGGCCATCGTCAACGACATGCCCGCGGTGAAGGATGCCACGAGCGACGCCAACAGCTGGAAGCACTACGGCCGCGATGCCGACAGCACCCGCTTCGCGCCGTTCGACCAGATCAACGCGAAGAACGTCAATCAACTGGAAGTCGCCTGGACCTACCGCACGGGCGCGCAGACCGGCGGCGGCAACGAAGACCAGAACACCCCGATCCAGGTCGGCGATTCGGTCTATCTGTGCACGCCGCAGAACAAGGTCATCGCGCTGAATGCCGAAACCGGCGCCGAGAAGTGGGTCTTCGACCCCAAGGCGCAGGAAAACAAATGGTGGAGCCGCTGCCGCGGCGTGGCGTACTACGAAGTGCCCAAGGTCCAGGACGCCGCCGGCGCCCGGCCCGCGGGCAAGTGCGATGCCCGCATCATCACCACCGACAAGCAGGGCCGGCTGTGGGCGCTGGACGCGAAGTCGGGCGAAGTCTGCGAGGGCTTCGGCGATACCGGCAAGGGTTACAGCGACCTGAGCACCGGCATGGGTCCCTACCAGGACTTCTACTACATGCCCACGTCGCAGCCCCTCGTGGCCGGCGACCGCGTGGTCATTGGCGGCTGGGTGTGGGACGGCAAGAAGACCAACCAGCCTTCGGGCGTGGTGCGCGCCTACAGCCTCAAGGACGGCACGCTCGACTGGGCGTGGGACCTTGGCAATGCCGCCACTACCAAGCTGCCCGCAGACGGCGAGAGCTATACCGCGGGCACGCCCAACTTCTGGTCGCATGGCGCCTATGACGCCAAGCTGGGCCTGATCTACCTGCCGCTGGGCAACGCCACCCCGGACTTCTGGGGCGCGCATCGCACCGAGGCGATGAACAAGTATTCCACGTCCGTGGTCGCGCTCAACGCCGATACGGGCCGTGAAGCCTGGCACTTCCAGTCCTTGCGCATGGATACCTGGGACTACGACAACGGCACGCCGCCGACGCTGGTCGATGTGCCCGATGGCCAGGGCGGCAGCGCACCGGGCCTGGTGCTGGCGACGAAGACCCACCAGCTGTTCCTGCTTGACCGCGCCACCGGCAAGCCGCTGGCCGACGTGCAGGAGCGCGCCGCACCCCAGGACGTGATGACGGGCGATGCGCCGGCCGCTGCAACCCAGCCCTGGTCGGTGGGCATGCCCCAGGTCGCGAACCTGCAACTGCGCGAGAAGGATATGTGGGGCGCGACCCTGTTCGACCAGCTGTACTGCCGCATCAAGTTCAAGCAATTGCACTATGAGGGCCCGTACACCAAGCTGACCGAGAAGATGACGCTGATCTACCCCGGCTACTACGGCGGCTTCAACTGGGGCGGCCACACCTACGACAAGCGCACGGGCATGCTCATCGTCAACGACATGGTCATGCCGCAGATCGGTTTCCTGCATCCCCAGCAAGGCGCGGCCGAAAAGCTCGCCGAACTGAAGAACAACGACATCACCCACGCCTCCTGGGCGACCCATTTGCAGGAAGGCACGCCCTACCAGGCGTTGCGCGGCGCATTCAATTCCTTCCTGGGCCTGCCGTGCCACCAGCCCTCGTGGGGCAACCTCACGGCCATCGACATGAACACCAAGTCGATTGCCTGGCAGGTCCCGCTGGGCACCGTCGAAGACAGCAAGCTCGAGGGCGTACGCTTCGGCCTGCCCGTGCCGGTGGGTATGCCTTCGCTGTCGGGCCCATTCTCCACGGCGGGCGGCCTGACCTTCTTTGCCGGCAGCCAGGATTACTACCTGCGCGCGTTCGACAGCGCGAGCGGCAAGGAACTGTGGAAGAGCCGCCTGCCCGTGGGCGCGCAGGCCACGCCCATGACCTATCTGTCGCCCGAATCGGGCCGCCAGTTCGTCGTGGTGTCCGCCGGCGGTGCGCGCATGACCGCCGATCGCGGCGATTACGTGATTGCCTATGCCCTGAAGAAGTAAGCTGCGGGCAGCCGCGCAAAACCCGCTTTTCCGCCAGGAGGAGCGGGTTTTTTCATGCCGGCCTGGCTTCAGCCAAGCGCGCCGAACAGCGCATCGATCTGGTGGCGTGTGAGTTCGGCGGGCATCGTGCCCGGTTGCGCCGGGCCATGCAGGGTGTCATGCGCGATCGACAGCCAGAAGGGCGCGCCCAGCAGCAGCGAGGCCGCGGCAGGTGCGATGCCGCGCAGCTCGCCTTCGTCCACGGCCTGTTGAAGCAAGGCCTCGAAATGCCGGTGCCAGGGCGCGAACACATGTTCGCGGTAGAAATGCGCAAGGCCCGGATAGCTGCGCGCTTCACCCAGCATCAGCCGCGCCAGCTCGCCGCGCCCCGAGCCATGGAAATTCTCCATGGTGGGCAGCAGGATGCGGGTGATGTGGCTGCGCACGGTTTCGCCGGCTTTGCGCGGCTGGTGCATGGTGGCCAGCGCCGAAGTGCCTATGGTCTCGTCGAGCGCGCCCTGCAGCAACGCTTCCTTCGACGGGAAGTACAGGTACAGCGTGGCCTTCGACAGGTCCGCGCGGCGCGCGATCTTGTCCATCGTGGCGCGTGCGATACCGACCTGCGTGAACTCTGCCAGCGCCGCCCTGACGATCTCCTGGCGCGTCAGATCGGTTTTCTGCGGGCTCGGTCCGCGGTGCCGGCGCACGGGGGGATTGCTTGCAGTCATGGCAAAGGCGGCGATGCAGGCCGCAGGTGGGGAGAGCGCCATTGTCGCCCAGCGCCGGCGCTAGGGTAAGCTCTGCGCGGGCCGGGCGGGGCTGTGTCTAAAATCCCCGTTGCAGTGCAGTGGGCGCCACGCCCGGAGGAGTCAGCCGTGCAAGAGAACCAGACATCGACCGCCCAGAACAGTCCCCGGGCGCGCGTCATCAAGAAATACCCGAACCGCCGGCTCTACGACACCGATACCTCCACCTACATCACGCTGTCCGAAGTCAAGGCGCTGGTCATGGCCAGCGAGCCCATCGTGGTGCGCGACGCCAAGACCGGCGACGATCTCACGCGCAGCATCCTGCTGCAGATCATTCTCGAGGAAGAAGCCGGCGGCGCGCCGATGTTCACCGAGGCCGTGCTGGCCAACATCATCCGCTTCTACGGCCACGCGATGCAGGGCAGCATGGGTGCGAGCCTCGAGCGCAACGTCCAGATGTTCAGCGACTTCCAGGCGCGCATGGCGGAGCAGGGTGCCACACCCGAGCTGTGGAGCCAGTTCCTGCGCATGCAGCCCACGGTCATGCAAGGCATGGTCAGCAGCTACCTGGGGCAGTCGCAGGCGATGCTCACGCAGATGCAGGAACAGATGCACAAGCAGACCGAGCAGATGCTGGGCGCGATGGGCTTGAAGCGCTAAGCCGCGCCGCGGCCGTCCTGCCAGCCCGGGCGGGCCAGTTCGGCGACCCCGGCGCGCAATGCATCGCGCAGGCACAGGCCCGCGCCTTCGAGCGGGCGGTCCCGCGGGCTGACCAGCGACAGCGCCGCATCGTCCATGGTCTGCAAGTGCCGGGCCACCAACCCCATGCGCTGCGCGTAGCGCGCGCCCAGCGATTCCACCACCGCCACGCCCAGTTGCTGGCCCGCGAGCTCGCAGGCGGTGAAGGATTGGGCGACTTCCATCAGCGGCCGGTAGTCGAGCCCCTGTGCCTGGAACGCCTGCTGCGTGGCCAAGCCCGCGGGCAGCGCCGGCGACAGTGCGATCAAGCCCAATGCCCCGACCTCGGCCAGCGTCAGCGCCGCGGCCTGCGCGCGCGGGTGCCCCGGGTGGAAAATCGCAAACAGGCTGACCGCGGCCAGCGCCTCCTTGCGCACGCGCGCGTTGGGCGCCGATGAACCGATCACGATGCCCAGGTCGATGCGGTGGTCGACCGCCATCTCGACGATCTCCAGACCCGAGCCCGCGCGCACCGCGAAGGTAATGCCCGGGTAGGCGCGGCGCACCGTGACCAGCGCCTGCGGCAGCAGCATCGAGGACGCCACCGCCACGGCGCCAATGCTGAGGCGATCCGACGCGCCCTTGCGGATGTCGCCCGCGAGGCGGTCGACGGCTTCCATACCGGTCAGTGCATTGAGCACCTCGGGAATCAGCGCGCGGCCCTGGCTGGTCAGATGCAGGCGCCGGTTCTCGCGGCTGAACAGCGCAAAACCCAGGCGCGTTTCCATGTCCTTGAGCAGCGCGCTTGCGGCCGGTTGGGTCATGTGGATGGAATGCGCTGCGGCGGTGACCGTGCCTTGCTGGTACATCGCGCGCAGCAGCAGCAGTTCGCGGCGGCTCAACATATGAATTTTGTATGAAATGAGTGTGTTTAGCTATTTGACCATAGGATATGGCGCGCGAAAAATAGCCCATCCGCCATTACTGCCAGTGCCCATGCCCGCCAACACCATTGCCTCGCTCACCTGCATTCCCATGCGCCTGCCGTTCCACCACTGGAGCCCGCCGCCGCTGTTTGCGGGCCGGCCGCGCGACAAGCTCGACAGCGCGCTGGTGCGTATCGAGACCGAGGACGGCACGGTGGCCTGGGGCGAGTCCTACTGCGTCGAGCCGCGCGCGCTGCAAGCCATCTTCGAGACCCTGGTGGCGCCTTTGGCATGCGGCCGGCAGGCCGACGACGCGGCCTTGCTGCCATCGATGCAGCGCATGCTGCACAACCTGGGACGTTCCGGCCCCGTGGTGCACGCGCTGGCCGGGTTGGATATCGCGCTGTGGGACCTGCGCGCCAAGCGCGCCGGCGTGCCGCTGTATGAGATGCTGGGCGGCAAGCGCCGCAACCGCGTGCGCGTCTATGCCTCGCTGCTGCAGTACTACGCCGATGCCAGCCTGCTCGAGCAGGTGACGCAGCGCGCGCTGGCCGAGGGCTATACCGAGATCAAGCTGCACGAGCGCACCGCGCCGGCGCTGGCCGCGGTGCGCCGCGCGGTGGGCCGCGATATCCCGGTCATGGTCGACACCAACTGCGCCTGGCTGCCCGAAGAGGCCGAGGACGCGATCGCCGAGATGCTGCCCCACGACCCGTTCTGGATCGAGGAGCCGATCTGGACGCCCGAGAACGACCAGGCGCTGGCCGCGCTGCGCGCGCGCGTGGACGTGCCACTCGCCGTGGGCGAGAACGCCAGCTGCGCGCTGGCGCTGCAGCGCATAGTCGAAAACGCGACGGTGCAATACGTGCAGCCCAGCGTGATCAAGCTCGGGCTGAGCGCCGCCTGGGACATCGCGCAAGCCTGCGAGGGCACGCGCGTGACCTGCGCGCCCCAGGTGGCATTCTTCGGGCCCGGCTTTCTCGCCAGCCTGCACCTAATTGCCGCGCAGCGCAGCGAAGTGTCGCTCGAGCGCCTCTATGTCGAGCTGGCGCACGTGCCCTATGGCCGCAGCGTGCCGATCGAACGCGGCTGGCTGCAGGTGCCGGACGGCCCGGGGCTGGGCGCCGATCCCGAGGCCGATCTGGTCCAGGGCCGGTACGCCTGCTGAGCCGCCCGGAATTCAATGCACAACAAGGAGACAGACATGCACCGCAACCGCCGCAGCTTCATCCACCACTGCACCGCGCTGGCGCTGGGCAGCGCCGCGCCATGGACCTTTGCCGCCGCCGGCGCCTATCCGGACAAGACCGTGCGCATCATCATTCCCTATCCCGCGGGCGCCGCGACCGATACGCTGGGCCGGCTCGCGGGCCAGGCGCTGCAGCAGGCCCTGGGCCAGTCGTTCATTGCCGACAACAAGGGCGGCGGCGGCACGACCATAGGCACGCGCGCGCTGGCGCAGTCCGAACCCGATGGCTACACGCTGGGCATGGTCGACAGCAGTTTCACCATCAATCCCGGTCTGCTGGGCAGCAAGCTGGCGTACGACACGCAAAAGGACTTCACGCCGATCAGCCTGATCGCCACCGCGCAGTTCGTGCTGGTGACCCATGCTTCGGTGCCGGTGAAGGACCTGGCCGGCTTCCTCGCCAAGGCCAGGGCCGAGCCGGACACGCTGGCCTATGGCTCGGCCGGCGTCGGCAGCGGCCCGCACCTCGCGGGCGCGCAACTGGCGCAACAGGCGGGCATCAAGGTCGTGCACATTCCCTACAAGGGCGGCGGCACCGTCATCACCGACCTGCTGGGCGGCCAGGTGCAGTTTGCATTTGCCACGGTGCCGACGCTGGCCGAGCACATCAAGGCCGGCAAGCTGCGCGCCCTGGCCGTGACCGGCGCGCGGCGCTCGGCGCTGCTGCCCGAGGTGCCGACGTTTGCCGAGGCCGGGCTGCCCGGCGTGGACATCACGCCGCTGTTCGGCCTGGTCGCGCCCAAGGGCATTCCGGCGGCGGCCGTGGACCGCATCAGCCAGGCCTTGCGCGCTTCGATCCGCGGCGGCGAGATGCAGTCGCGGCTCAAGGCCATGGGCTTCGAGCCCGTGGGCAGCACGCCGGCCGAGTTCGCGCAGCGCATCCAGGAAGAGACCGCGAAATGGAGCGAGGTGATCCGCAAGAGCGGAATCCGGCCGGAGTGAGCGCGCGCATGCGCGCCCGGGGTGCCGCTCAGGTGCTGTCGCGCACCACCATATGGAAGCCGACATCGACGACCGGCTCGGCCACGGGCCGGCCCTCGGCGCGCGCGATCATCAGCTCCGCCGCCAGGGCGCCGATGCGTGTGCCGTCGAGCCGCACGGTGGTCAGCGCGGGCTGCGCGTCCTGCGCGAAGCTCTGGTCGCCCAGGCCGACGATGGCCAGCTGCTGCGGCACGCGCCGGCCCTGGTGCTGGGCTTCGATCAACGCGCCCAGCGCCAGGCTGTCGGAGCTGCAGAACACGCCGGTGATTTCGGGCGCCGTCTGCAGCAGCGTGGCCAGGCCCTTGCGTCCCGCGCCCACGGTGCTGGGGGCGGTGGTGAGAAAGCATTGCGCCGACTGCGCGCCCAGCGCCTTGGAGCGTTCCATGAATGCCGCGGTGCGTGCCTGGGCGCGGGCATCGTTGGCGGTGATGATGGCCACATGCCGATGGCCGCGGTCGTGCAGGAATTGCGCCACCGACGCGCCAATGGCGCCATGCGAGAAACCCACCAGCATGTCGATGGGATGGTCGGTGAAGTCCCAGGTTTCAACGACTGGAATGCGCGACGCGAGCAGCGCATTGCGCGCGCCCGGCGATGAGACCAGTCCCACCAGCACGATGCCGTCGGGGCGGCGCTGGATGATGGTCTTGATCAGTTCCTCTTCCTGGGCCGCGTCGTAGCCCGCCTGCCCGATCATCAGCTGGTAGCCGCTGCGCTTGAGCGACTCGGCCAGCGACTCGACCAGCTCCTGGAACACCGGTCCGACCAGCGTCGGCAGCAGCGCGGCCACCATGCGCGCACGCGCCATGCGCAGGCCGCTGGCCATGGCATTGGGCACATAGCCCAGCGCATCCACTGCCGTCCTTACCCGGGCGAGGGTCTCGGGCGTCACCTTGCCCGGCGCGTTCAGCGCACGCGAGACCGTCATGGCCGACACTCCGGCGAGCTGGGCGACATCCTGAACGGTAGCGGGCTTGTGGGACAAAACGATTCCTGTTGGCAGCGGGGCAGCGCGGAAATGGGCCACCTGGAGATTGCAACCCCTGCGTGGGGGCGGTGAAGCAGCGGAGGCTCGCGCGATTGTATTCAGCCCACGCACGGCTTTCGCGAGGCCATGAGAGCCAGAAATTCGCTTGAACTAGGGTTAGCACTGATTCAAACGGTTATGTTCACGTTAACAATCGGCTTTTGACGAAATGTTATCGATATCTGTACTTTTTTAATAACCGGCTGCGCTGGGAAAACCCTGTGGGCCATTTCGGAGACAAACAGATGAAAGCATTGAAGACTGCGACCGCTGCCCTGTGCGTCGGCTTGGCCGCCCTGGGCGCAAGCGCGCCCGCATTTGCCTGGCCCGACAAAAGCGTGAACGTCATCGTGCCGTTCCCCGCGGGCGGCGCCACCGACACCATCGCGCGTGCCGTGAGCAACCATCTGGGCACGCAGTTCAAGCAGACCTTCGTGGTCGAGAACAAGGCCGGCGCCACGGGCAGCATAGGCGCGGCCCAGGTCGCGCGTTCGCCCGCCGATGGCTACACGCTGCTGGTGTCGTCGCTGGCGCCGTTCGTCGTCGCTCCGCACTTGATGAAGAACCTGCCCTACGATCCGCTCAAGGATTTCACCTATCTCACCGTGGCCGTGCAGGCGCCCAATGTGCTGGTGGTGAACCCCACGCTGGCGCCCAAGCTCAACAACCTGCAGGACGTGATTGCCATGCTCAAGGCCAAGCCCGGCGCGGTGAGCTTCGCCACGTCGGGCGCGGGCTCGTCGGACCATCTGACGGCCGAGCTGTTCTGGCAGAAGGCCGGCGCCAAGGGCCTGCACGTGCCCTACAAGGGCGGCGCGCCGGCCATCACCGACCTGCTCGGCGGCCAGGTCGACATGTCGTTCCAGAACGTCAATGCCGTCGTGCAGCACATCAAGGCCGGCAAGCTCAAGGCCATTGCCGTCACGGGTGACAAGCGCTCGCCGGTCCTGCCCGATGTGCCGACGATTGCGGAATCGGGCCTGCAGGGCGTCGAGGTCTATTCGTGGCAGGGCATTGCCGCGCCGCGCAACCTGCCGGCCGATGTCAAGGCCAAGCTGCAGGCTGGTATCGTCAAGGCCTTGAAGGACCCGGCGCTGACCAAACAGTTCACCGATGTCGGCCTGGAAATCGTGGGCAACAGCCCCGAGGAGTTCACGCAGTTCCAGGCGCGCGAGTTCGCGCGCTGGAAGCAGGTGATCGAGACCGGCGGCATCACGGCCAACTGACGCATTTTTTCCCTCCGGGCCTGGATGACCTCCGGGCCGCTTCTCTCTTCATTCGATTCCACCATGGCCGTCTCGCAAGCAAGCTCCTCCACTCCCGTCGTGACCCAACTGCGGGTCATTCCCGTCGCCGGCTATGACAGCATGCTGCTCAACCTGAGCGGCGCGCACGCGCCGTTCTTCACGCGCAACCTGCTGGTGCTCACCGACAGCGCGGGCAACACCGGCGTCGGCGAAGTGCCGGGCGGCGAGAAGATCCGCCAGACGCTCGAAGATGCGCGCCAGCTCATCGTCGGCCAGCCCGTGGGCAACTACAACGCCGTGCTCAATGCGATGCGCAGCGAATTCGCCAACCGCGACAGCGCGGGCCGCGGGCTGCAGACCTTCGACCTGCGCACCACCATCCATGCGGTCACGGCGGCCGAATCGGCGCTGCTGGACCTGCTCGGCCAGCACCTGGGCGTGCCCGTCGCGGCGCTGCTGGGCGAGGGCGTGCAGCGCACCTCGGTGCAGATGCTGGGCTATCTGTTCTATGTGGGCGACCGCAAGCTCACGGACCTGCCCTACCAGATCGACCCGGGCGCGGCCGACGACTGGCTGCGCCTGCGCCACGAGAAGGCCATGACGCCCGAGGCCATCGTGCGCCTGGCCGAGGCCGCGCATGCGCGCTACGGTTTCGAGGACTTCAAGCTCAAGGGCGGCGTGCTGCGCGGCGAGGAAGAGGTCGAAGCCATCCGCGCGCTGCACGAGCGCTTTCCGCAGGCGCGCGTCACGCTCGACCCGAACGGCGGCTGGCTGCTCAAGGACGCGGTGCGCCTGATGCGCGACATGCACGGCGTGCTGGCCTATGCCGAGGACCCGTGCGGCGCCGAAGACGGTTTCTCGGGGCGCGAAGTGATGGCCGAGTTCCGCCGCGCCACCGGCTTGCCCACGGCCACCAACATGGTCGCCACCGACTGGCGCCAGATGGCGCATTCGCTGTCGCTGCAATCGGTGGACATTCCGCTGGCCGACCCGCATTTCTGGACGATGGCCGGCTCGGTGCGTGTGGCCCAGTTGTGCCAGGCCTTCGGCCTGACCTGGGGCTCGCACTCCAACAACCATTTCGATGTGTCGCTGGCGATGTTCACGCATGTCGGCGCCGCTGCGCCGGGCCGGGTCACGGCCATCGACACCCACTGGATCTGGCAGGACGGCCAGCACCTCACCAAGGAGCCGCTGCAGATCCAGGGCGGCTACATCGCGCTGCCGCAGCGCGGCGGCCTGGGCATCGAGCTGGACATGGACGCGGTGGAACGCGCCCACCAGCTCTACCTGCGGCATGGCCTGGGCGCGCGCGATGACGCCACCGCGATGCAATACCTGGTGCCCGGCTGGACCTTCGACAACAAGCGCCCCTGCATGGTGCGCTGACTTTTCGCGCGCCGCCCGGGCCCTTGCATGGAAAATCGCGCCGTCACGGCCGGAAAGCAGGGAAATAGGCGCCATAGCGGCCCTCTGTCACAATTTGAGGCATAGTTGAGGGTTTACACCGAAGCGGCACGGGCCGCCGGTAGGCTCCATTGACGCCTGCACCTTCACCGGTGCGGGCGCTTTTCCTTTTCCATCCAACGCGCGCGGGCAGGCCCGGTCTTGCACTGCGCCAAAGCACATTCATGATCGACATTCGGGGGCTTTCCCAGATCTACCAGGGTCCGACCGGGCCGGTCGAGGCCTTGCGCGGCATCGACCTGCATATCCAGCCGGGCGAGGTGTTCGGCATCATCGGCCGCAGCGGCGCGGGCAAGAGCTCGCTGGTGCGCTGCATCAACCTGCTCAACCGTCCGACCGAGGGCGAAGTCATCGTCAACGGCCGCGACCTGACCAAGCTGGGCGACACCGATCTGCGCGCCGCGCGCCGCGACATCGGCATGGTGTTCCAGCATTTCAACCTGCTGTCCTCGCGCACGGTGTTCGACAACGCCGCGCTGCCGCTGGAGCTGGTGGGCATGTCCAAGGAAGCGATCCGCGCGCGCGTCGAGCCGCTGCTGGAACTGGTGGGCCTCACGGCGCTGCGCGACCGTTATCCGGCGCAGATCTCGGGCGGCCAGAAGCAGCGCGTGGGCATTGCGCGCGCGCTGGCAAGCAATCCCAAGGTGCTGCTGAGCGACGAAGCGACCTCGGCGCTCGACCCTGAGACCACGCGCTCGATCCTCGACCTGCTGCGCAAGGTCAACCGCGAGCTGGGCCTCACCGTGGTGCTGATCACGCACCAGATGCAGGTCATCAAGCAGATCGCCGACCGCGTGGCGGTCATCGACGCGGGCCGCATTGCGGAAATGGGGCCCGTCATCGACGTGTTCACGCGCCCGCAGCAAGCCATCACCAAGAGCCTGATCGACGAGATCCTGCCGCAGGAGCTGCCGGTGAGCGTGCTGGCACGCGTGCGCACGCTGGCTGCCAATCTGCAGGGCGCCTCGGGGCAGCTGCTGCGCCTGTCGTATGCGGGCGAGAGCGCCTACCAGCCCATCCTGTCGCAGATGATCCGCGACTTCGGTCTGGACCTGAGCATCCTGCATGGCCAGATCGACGAGATCCAGGAGCAGACCTTCGGCTCGCTGGCCGTGTTTGCGAGCGGCGACGCGGCGCAGATCCAGGCCGCCGTCGCGCACCTGCGCGCGGCGGGCGTACAGGTCGAAACCGTGCAGATCGAGGGTTGAGCGATGTTTGAAAATTTCTCTGAAATGATGCTGGAGCTGTTTGCCATCTCGCTGTGGGAAACCATGGTCATGGTCGGCATCTCGGGCCTGGTCGGCGCGCTGCTGGGCATTCCGCTGGGCGTGTTCCTGCGCCTCACCGACAACGGCGGCGTGCTGGAAAACGGCCCGCTGAACAAGACCGTGGGCTGGATCGTCAATGCCGTGCGCTCGACGCCGTTCATCATCTTGCTGGTGGCAATCATCCCGTTCACGCGGCTGATCACCGGTTCGTCGATCGGCACCGGCGCCGCCGTGGTGCCGCTCACGCTGGCGGCCGCGCCCTTCATTGCGCGCCTGGTTGAAACCGCGCTGCGCGAGGTCGACAACGGCCTGGTCGAAGCCGCGCAGGCCATGGGCGCGACCACCAGCCAGATCGTCTGGAAGGTGCTGCTGCCCGAAGCCCTGCCGGGCATCGTGGCCGGCCTGACCATCAGTTTCGTGAGCCTGACCGGCTACTCGGCCATGGCCGGCGCCATCGGCGGCGGCGGCCTGGGCGACCTGGGCATCCGCTATGGCTACCAGCGCTTCCTGCCCGACGTCATGCTGGCCGTGGTGATCGTGCTGATCTTCTTCGTGCAAGCCATCCAGAGCCTGGGCGACTGGGCGGTGCGCCGCCTTAGCCATCGTTGACCCACCGCTGACCCACCGCTGAGCGCGGCGCGGGCCGCATGGCAAAGGGAAGCTGCGGCTTCCCTTTTTTTTCGCCTGCCGCGGCTGGCATGGGCCTTTGGCCTGCGCCTACCGCCGCGCCACGTCGCGCGGGCGCAGCATGGAACTCCACCGCCATTGCGGGAGAGCCCCATGGAACACCATCGCTATGTGATTGCCGTGCATGGCGGCGCCGGCGCCATCGCCTCCGATCCGGCCGACGCCAGCCCCTACCACCGCGCGCTGAAGGCGGTGCTGGCGGCTGGCACCGAATTGCTCGAGCACGGCGCCGCGGCGCTGGACGCGGTCGAGGCGGCGGTGGTCCTGCTCGAGGACTGTCCCCTGTTCAACGCCGGGCGCGGCGCGGTCTATACGGCCGATGCGCGCCACGAGCTGGATGCCGCGGTCATGCGAGGGCAGGACCTGGCCGCGGGCGCCGTGGCCTGCGTGCAGGGCGTGCGCAATCCGGTGGCGCTCGCGCGCAGCGTGATGCAGAGCTCGGGCCATGTGCTGATGGTGGGCGCGGGCGCGCGCTGCTTCGCGCAGCAGATGGGTCTGGCCATCGAGTCAGACGCCTGGTTCCACACCGACGAACGGTTGGCCGAGCTGCGCCGCGCCCAGGGCCGGCAGGTGCCGTCCGCGGCCCCGGCGCCGCTGCTGGCCCAGGGCACACAGGGCACACAGGGCACGGTGGGTGCCGTGGCACTCGATGTTTCGGGCCACCTCGCGGCCGCGGTATCGACCGGCGGGCTGACCAACAAGCGCCCGGGCCGCGCCGGCGACTCGGCGGTCATCGGCGCCGGCATCTATGCCAATGACCTGAGCTGCGCCGTGGTGGCCACCGGCACCGGAGAGCATTTCATCCGCTGCGCGGCCGCGCATGACATCCATGCGCGCATGCTCTACCGCGGCCAGGCAATGCAGGAAGCGGCAGCCGATGTGGTGTTTGGCGAGCTGCAACGCATGGGCGGTGTGGGCGGCGTGATCGCGGTCGATGCGCACGGCGCGGTGAGCATGCCGTTCAACAGCGCCGGCATGTACCGCGGGCTGCAGCGCCAGGGCGAGGCCGCATGGACGGCCATCTTTCCCGAGGACTACAGCGGCATGTGAGTCGGGCTCGGGCCTCAGGCTTTCGCCGGCGCCGGTGTCTCGGCAGCCAGCGCCGGGTCGGGCGCGCGCCGCGCGTAGCGCCCCGCGAGCCAGGCCGACACCAGCAGCTGCATCGGGTGGAAGATCATCAAGGGCAGCACGATGCCGCCCATGACGCTGGGCGCAAACAGCACCTTGGCCATGGGCACGCCGCTGACCAGGCTCTTTTGCGCGCCGCAGAACACGATGGCCACTTCGTCTTCCTTGGAGAAGCCGAAGCGCCGCGCCAGCCAGATGCTGAGACCCATCGACAGGGCCAGCAGCAAGGCGCAGACCAGCACCAGCGCCGCCAGCGCCAGCGGCGGAATGCGGCTCCAGAGCCCAGCCACCACCGAGGCGCTGAAAGCCGAGTAGACCACCAGCAGGATGGAGCTCTGGTCGATGCCCTTGATGCGCGCCGCGTGGCGCTGCAGGAATGGCGAGACCCAGGGCCGCAGCAAATGGCCCAGCGCGAACGGCAGCAGCAATTGCAGCGCAATGCGGCCCATGGCCTGCAACGGGTCGCTGCTGGTGGCGGTCTGCGCCAGCAACAGTCCGACCAGCAGCGGCGTGAGCACGATGCCCATCAGCGTCGAGCCCGATGCGCTGCAGATCGCGGCCGGCATGTTGCCGCGGGCGATGGCCGTGAGCGTCACGGCCGACTGCACCGTCGCGGGCAGGGTGCAGAGGAACAGCACGCCCAGATAGAGATCGGGCGTCAGCAGCGGTTCGAGCACCGGGCGCAGGCCCCAGCCCAGCAGCGGAAAGACCACGAAGGTGATGGCCGTGACCATCAGGTGCAGCCGCCAGTGGCTGATGCCGGCCCAGATGGCCTGGCGCGACAGCTTGGCGCCATGCAGGAAGAACAGCATGAAGATCAAGCCCACGGTGACCCACTCCAGGCCGCGCGCGACGCTGCCGTAGACCGGCAGAAAGCTCGACAGCAGCACGGTGGCCACCAGCATCAGGGTGAAATTGTCAGGGAGGAATCTGGGTCGGGCCATGCCGGGCTTTCAAGGATTGCAATGCGCCGCGGGCGCGAACATGGCGCCGATTGGACTGCATCCGCATTCAAAAGTGAAATGTATTTATCTGATTGTTCTATACTTTTTTCTCATGAATGTAACTTTGCGCCAGCTGCGCGTGTTTCTTGCCGTCGCGCACGAGCGCAATTTCAGCCGCGCCGGCGAGACCGTGGGCCTGACCCAACCCGCCGTGAGCCGCAGCATCACCGATCTCGAGCAGCAGCTGGGGCTGGAGCTATTGCACCGCAGCACGCGCGAGGTCGAACTCAGCGATGCGGGCCGCATGCTGCAAGGGCGCATCACGCGCGTGCTCGATGAACTCGATGCGGCGCTGCTGGAAGTGCGCGGACTTGCCACGCAGCCGCATGGCCGGGTGCGCGTGGCCAGCAGCCCCACGCTGTCCGCGCACCTGATGCCGCAGTGCATTGCCCTGTGCGCGCAGCAGCACCCGGGCTTGCAACTGCAGCTGCTCGACCGCATCCAGCAGGGCGCACTCGACAGCGTGCGTGCCGGCGAGGTCGACTTCGGCGTGGTGATCGACCCCACCGAACCCGAGGACCTGCATTGCGAAACCATTCTGAGCGAACCCTTTTGCCTGGTGTGTCCCGCAGACCACGCGCTGGTGCAACTGCCCGAAGTGCATTGGCGCGATCTGGCGGGCCACCCGCTGGTGCTGCTGGACCATGCGTCGGGCAGCCGCCGTCTCATCGACCGCGTGCTGGAGCAGCATGCGCCGGGCTGCCAGGTGGTACAGGAGGTCGGGCACACGACCACCATCTTCAGCATGGTGCAGGCCGGACTGGGCGTGGCCGTGGTGCCGCAACTGGCGGTGGCCGAGCAGGGCGTGGCCAGTGCCCAGCTGGCGCACCGCCTGCTGCTGCCGGCCGTCGAAAGACAGATCATGCTGGTACACCGGCGCCACCGCCGGCTGGCACCCGTGGTGCAACGCGTCTGGGACCTGGTGCGCGGCGTTGCGCATGCGCGTGCGGCTGTGCCGGTGGCCGCCGCACCGCGGGCGCGGGGCCAAGCGTGAATGCGCGGCTTTTCATGCGGGCAAGGCAGCGGGCCGGGTATGATATGGCCCCTGGGCAGCGCGGCCACGCGCCGTAGACCGCTGCCCCGCACCGCACCGGCGTTCTGCCTGTGCACCTCCCGTGGTGGCGTTAGCTCAGTTGGATAGAGCAACAGCCTTCTAAGCTGTGGGTCACTGGTTCGATTCCAGTACGCCGCACCACTTTCCCCATGGCGTTGCCTTTCAAGGCGGCGTACAGGCTTCGTTCAAGCCGACCATTCCCGAAATCTTCTGCAGCCGGCTGCGCTGGTCCAGGCAGGCCTGGTATCTCTCCTGGGCGGCTTTTTGCTGTGCCTGCTGCAGCGCCTGCGCGCGTTCGGCCTGCAGCTGCGCGATGCGCGCGCGGATCTGCGGCATGGCCGCCAGCGCCGCCTTCTCGCCCTCGAGGATGGCGCTGCCGCGCTGCGTGAAGTCGGCGGCGCCGATGTCCAGCACCTTGGGGCGGATCACCACGTCGGCGCGCGCCAGTTCGGCCTGGCCGAGCTTCTGGCCCATGATCGCAATCGACTGGCCCAGCGTGCCCAGCATGTCGCCGGGCGACTGGCCGCGCGCCTTGCTGGAGATGTCGACCGCCACCACGATGTCGGCGCCGAGCTGGCGCGCCGCATCCACGGGGACGGGGCTCACGACGCCGCCGTCGACGAAGTGGTACTTGCCTATGGTCACGGGCTGGAACACTCCCGGCACGCTGCTCGAGGCGCGCACCGCCTGGCCGGTGTTGCCGCGCGCAAACACCGTGCGTTCGCCGTCCTCGAGGCGCGTGGCCACGGCCACGAAAGGCTTGGCCAGCTTCTCGAGCGGGCGGCGCTGCACCTGCTCGTTCACATAGTCTTCGAGCTTCTGGCCCTTGACCAGTCCGCCCGAGGAAAACTGCAGGTCGCGGATGCTGGTCTCATCGAGTCCGACAGCCTTTTCCTGCAGCGCGAACGCATCCATGCCGCTGGCATACAGCGCACCGACCACGCTGCCGGCACTGGTGCCAGAGACGACGGCTGGGGTCAAGCCGTTGGCCTCGAGCATCTTGATCACGCCGATGTGCGCAAAGCCCTTGGCCGCGCCGCCACCCAGCGCGATGCCGATCTTCAGCGGCGCGGGCGCCGTTCCCGCAGGCGCTGCGGCGTTGGGGTCCTGGGGGGCGGACCGGGGTGCGCTGCCGCAGGCGGCCAGGCCGGCCACGGCAACGAGCACGAGCGGGTACAGGGCGTTCAGGCGCATTGACGGATCATTCCTCGAACACCAGCGCCGGGCGCACCATGACGCGGGCCACATCGCTGAGATTGCCAATGACATGGTTGGCAAAGAAGCTGAAGTCCGTGTCGGGCTCCAGCGCCGCCGCCGCGAGATGGGCCGCGGGCTGGTTCATGGGCACGTAGTAGCTGCCCGGAGCCGCCTCGACGCCGCCGCGCGTGGGGGTGACCTGTACCCGGCGCACGCTGCCGCCCGCAGGCGCCGAGGCACCGGGCGTGGGCGTGAAGTTGTCGGCGATCAGCGGCGCGCCCTCGGCCACGCGCAGCACCTGCACGCCCAGCAGTTCCAGGCGTTCCACGGCCGTGGCCGCATCGGCGGCGAGCCAGTAGCCGCAGGGGCGCACGCGCGAGGCCAGCGGACGCAGCGCCAGCGACGAGTTCCAGTCGACCTTGACGCCGTAATCCGCGCCGGTCTCGGGATTGAGCATGACCACGTCGCGCTGGCCCGGCGTCTGCTCGGCCTGCACCAGCATCTGCTGGCGGCAGGCCTGGGCGGCGATGTCGCGGCGCACGAAGGACTGCACCTGGGCCAGTTCCGACGCGCGGTCGGCGGTGCTGCGCAGCGCGCTGCTCATGGCCACGACCTGGCTGTGCACGCGGCGCTGCAGATGGGCGCGGCCGATGCCGACGCCGCGCGTGCGCACCATCAGGCCCAGCGAATTGCGCAGCGCGCTGGCATTGCGCAGGGTATCGGGGGCAATCGAGCCCATCGACAGCGTCATCACCTGGGAATCGGGCGATGTCGTGGCATACCAGTCACTGCTCAGTTGCGCATTGGTCAGCGCCGTCGACACCGGCTCCTGTATCCATTCGCGCACCGCCTTGGTGACGAACTCGTGCACATTGGCCGTGCCCGCATATTGCAGTTGCACGTCGGGGCGCTGCAGCGCGCGGTATTTGCGCAGATAAGGGCCCGCCACTTCGAACTCGCCCGCATCGATCACGACCGTCGGGCGGTAGTCGCGCACCAGCCCGGCCAGGGCCTGCGCCTCGGGGGTGCGCAGCAGCAGGTGGTCGTGGGTCATGTCGACGCCATTGGCCGTCGCCCGCTGGCCGCTGAGCGCGCCGTCCGGATTGGCACGTGGCACGACCACCACGTTGATGCGCGCCAGCAGCGGCTCGAGCAGGCCGCCGGGCGCGAGTTCGCGCGCCAGCGCCAGCAGCGCTTCGCTGCCCGCAGGCTCGTCGCCGCGCTGCTGGGCGACCAGCAGAACGGTCGGGCGGTCGAGCGCGTCCAGCGCGCGTGGCTCTATGCTGCGCGCGCGCGTCGCCACCAGAGCCTGAATGGGTTCGCCGCGCTGTGAGGTGCCGGCCGTCACCACACCCAGCAGCGTACCGCTGCCCAGCGATTTGCTGGCGATGTCGCGCAGCCACTGCGCGATCTCGGCCTGGGTCGTGAAGTTGTTGCGGTTGTCCTGCAGGCCCGGCGTCTCATAGCGCACCGACGGGTCGGGAAAGCGCGCGGCAACCGCCTCGTTGTAGGGCAGCGCCTGCGCGGGACGCGCGCCAGGCAGCGACGTGCCCAGGATGGGAGGAGGGGCCACGGGCGTGACCGTGGCGGCCGGGCCGGGCGCCACCGGGACGCTGGGCACGGCAGGGCGCGAAGGGGTGACCGGGCCGGGGCCGGGCCAGGGAGGCAGCGGCGTGCTGCTGCAGGCCGCAAGCAGTGCAGCCATCGCGATGGCGGAAAGACGCACGGTCCAGCCCAACTGCGGAACGCAGTTCAGCCGGCCGGAGAGGGCGGGGTGCGGTTGCATGGTGAGGGCCTTTTTATTCCGAAAGCCGACCGTAGGGGGCGGAGGTCTGAGGTGCAGGGATGTTAACCCGCTCAAACATGCTTTCGATGTCAGCGCAAACCGTGCAACGCATCGAGCGAGCGGTGGCTACCGGCAGACGCGGGCAGCGCGCGCCAGGCCGATGCCACGCGCCGCTGGGGCGCGTGGCAACAGCCAGAAATGGTGGGGCGCCGGCACGCAGCGCCCCCGGAGCCCAGGGCTCAGCGGCCGAAACCGCCGCGGCCGCCGCCGCCACCGCTGCGGCCGCCGCCGCCAAAACCACCGCCACCGCCGCTGCGGCCGCCACCAAAACCGCCGCCACCGCCACCGTTGCGGAAGCCTCCGCTGCGGCGGCCTGCCTGGGCCATGCTGTCGACGCTGGTGCGCATCGGATCGGGCTGGCCGCCCGCCGAGCTGCCGCGCGGCGTCACCGGGCGGCCCAGCTGGGTGCCCAGGTGCGCGTTGGCGCGCGGCGGCTGGTCGTCAAAACGCGAGTTGCCGCCTTCGCGCGGAGGGCGCGGCGCGCGGTGCTCGTCATGGCGGCCTTCGGCATGGCGATCGCCGCCAAAGCCCTGGCCACCCTGGCGCGGACCATTGCCGCGCGCACCGGCGCCACGGCCGCCATTGCCACGCGCGCCGTTGGCGTTGCGCGGACCGTTGCCGGGCGCACGGGCTTCGCCGTTGGCCTGGGCCGCGCCGCGGCCGCCCGAGCGGCCACCGCCATTGCCCTGCGCGCCGCCGCCCTGCGGCTTGGCGCCGCGTTCGCCGGCGGCGGGCTTGTTGGCGCGGATGCGCTCCATCATCTCGGAGCGCGCGGCCTTGGCGGCCGCCTGCATCACGTCGCGGCTGGGCGGCTTGCCCGCGCCGCCCCAGATGGTCTGGCGGCCCATGGCAATGGGTTCGGCCTTCTCGCCTTCCTCGGGGCCGAAGCCTTCGAGCACCTGCACTGGGATCTCCTGCTTCGTGAAGCGCTCGATGTCCATCATGAAGCCTTCTTCATCCATGCAGACCATGCTCACCGCATGGCCCTCGCGGCCGGCGCGGCCCGTGCGGCCGATGCGGTGCACGTAGTCTTCCGAGACGTTGGGGATTTCGTAGTTGACGACGTGGGGCAGTTCGTCGATGTCGATGCCGCGCGCAGCGATGTCGGTGGCCACCAGCGCACGGATGTCGCCGCTCTTGAAGCCGGCCAGCGCCTGGGTGCGCGCGCTCTGGCTCTTGTTGCCGTGCAGCGCCATGGCGCTGACGCCGTTCTTGGTCAGGAAGTCGGCCACGTTGTTGGCGCCGAACTTGGTGCGCGTGAACACCAGCACCTGGCTCCAGTCGTGTTCCTGGATGATGTGCAGCAGCGCCTGCTTCTTCTTGCCGCGGCCCACCGGGTGAATGATCTGCGTGATGCGCTGCACCGTGGTGTTGCTGGGCGTGACCTGGATGCTCTGCGGGTTCTTCAGCAGCGTGTTGGCGAGTTCGCGGATCTCGTCGCTGAACGTGGCCGAGAACAGCAGGCTCTGCTTGTTCTTGGGCACCAGTGCCAAGACCTTCTTCACGTCATGGATAAAGCCCATGTCCAGCATGCGGTCGGCTTCGTCCAGCACCAGGATCTGCACCGTGGACAGGTCCAGAAACCCTTGCTGCTGCAGGTCCAGCAGGCGGCCGGGCGTGGCCACCAGAATGTCGACGCCGCGCTTGATGCGGTCGATCTGCGGGTTCATGCCGACGCCGCCGAACACCACCGTGGAGTTGATGCCATCGAGGTATTTGGCATAGGCGCGGACCGATTCCTCGACCTGGGCCGCGAGTTCGCGCGTCGGCGTGAGAATCAGCGCGCGCACACCCTTGTTGCCGAACTTGCTCGTCGCCGGATCGCTGTCCAGCAGGCGGTTGAGCATGGGCAGCGCGAAAGCCGCGGTCTTGCCCGTGCCGGTCTGTGCGCCGGCCAGCAGATCCTGGCCCTGCAGCACGGCCGGAATGGCCTGGGCCTGGATGGGCGTGGGGTTGTTGTAACCCTGTTCGAGCACGGCCTTCAGGATGGCAGGAGCCAGATTCAGTTCTTCAAATGTCATGTGGTCAGGTGCGCCCGTCCTGGGCGCGGGGGTATCAGCCTGTCATGGCAACCTTTGGGCGGTTGCCGCCAGTCCTAGGCAGATGAGGTTCAAAGATGGGAGCCCGGCACTGCGTCCATTGTCCCCAGCTGGAATGCTGATGTTGCGGGCAACTGGAACCCGTAACTGAGGGTATTGTCGCATGCGCGGATAATCGCGGTTGGCGTGCAACCATTTTGTTGCCCAGTTTTTGAAGAATCAACAGACAAATCCATGGCCCAATACGTTTTTTCGATGAACCATGTCACCAAGACCGTGCCGCCCAAGCGGCAGATCTTGAAGGACGTTTCTCTCAGCTTTTTCCCCGGCGCAAAGATTGGCGTGCTGGGCCTTAACGGCTCCGGGAAGTCCTCCTTGCTGAAGATCATGGCAGGGGTGGACAAGGAAATCGAAGGCGAAGCCATTCCCATGGCTGGCCTGTCGATCGGCTACCTGCCGCAAGAGCCTCAGCTCAACCCCGAGCACACCGTGCGCGAGGCCGTCGAGGAAGCGATGGCCGACGTCAACCGCGCGCGCCAGCGCCTCGACGAGATCTACGCCGCCTACGCCGAGGAAGATGCCGACTTCGACGCGCTGGCCACCGAGCAGGGCGAGATGGAGGCCATCATTGCCGCGGCCGGCACCGACTCCGAGCACCAGCTTGAAATCGCCGCCGACGCGCTGCGCCTGCCGGCCTGGGACGCCGTCATCGGCAAGCTCTCGGGCGGTGAAAAGCGCCGCGTGGCGCTGTGCAAGCTGCTGCTGTCCAAGCCCGACATGCTGCTGCTCGACGAACCCACCAACCACTTGGACGCCGAATCCGTCGACTGGCTCGAGCAGTTCCTGCACCGCTTCACCGGCACCGTGGTGGCCATCACCCACGACCGCTACTTCCTGGACAACGCCGCCGAGTGGATTCTCGAACTCGACCGCGGCCACGGCATCCCCTACAAGGGCAACTACTCCGAGTGGCTGATCCAGAAGGGCAACCGCCTCGAAGCCGAAAACAAGGGCGAGGAAGCCCGCGCCAAGGCCCTGAAGAAGGAACTCGAGTGGGTGCGCCAGAACTCCAAGGGCCGCCAAGCGAAATCCAAGGCGCGTATCGCCCGCTTCGAGGAGCTGAGCGACCACGAATACCAGCAGCGCAACGAAACGCAGGAAATCTTCATTCCTGTGGCGGAGCGCCTGGGCAGCAAGGTCATCGAGTTCAACAACGTCACCAAGAGCTTTGGCGACCGCGTGCTGATCGACAACCTGAGCATGAACGTGCCCGCGGGCGCGATCGTCGGCATCATCGGCCCGAACGGCGCGGGTAAATCCACGCTGTTCAAGCTGATCGCCGGCAAGGAGCAGCCCGACAGCGGCACGGTCGACATCGGCCAGACCGTCAAGATGGCCTTCGTCGACCAGTCGCGCGATGCGCTGTCCGACGAGAAGACCGTGTGGGAAGACATCTCGGGCGGCCTCGACATCATCAACGTCGGCAAGTTCCAGATGGCTTCGCGCGCCTACGCGGGCCGCTTCAACTTCAACGGCCAGGACCAGCAAAAGAAGGTCGGCAACCTGTCCGGCGGTGAACGCGGCCGCCTGCACCTGGCCAAGACCCTGATCCAGGGCGGCAACGTGCTGCTGCTTGACGAACCCTCGAACGACCTGGACGTCGAAACCCTGCGCGCGCTGGAAGACGCGCTGCTCGAGTACGCGGGCACGGTGATGGTCATCTCGCATGACCGCTGGTTCCTCGACCGCATCGCCACCCACATCCTGGCTGCCGAAGGCGACTCGCAGTGGGTGTTCTTCGACGGCAACTACCAGGAATACGAAGCCGACAAGAAGCGCCGCCTGGGCGAAGAGGGCGCCAAGCCCAAGCGCATGCGCTACAAGGCCTTGAAGTAATCAGTGGGGCCTGCGCTTGCGCAGGCCGTTGGGTCGAAGGACAGGCTCCCTGGTGGAGCCTGTTTTCGTTGCGCTTTACATCTTTGAGTGCAGGCCCTTCACCCTTCGACAGGCTCAGGGCGAACGGGATCGAAATGTAGTGCTGAGCCTGGCTTCACCGTTCGTTGCGAGCTTGTCTTTACCGTTCGTGGTGAGCTTGTCGAACCATGGACGTCCCGCCCTAGAGATCCCCCGCCGCCGGCAGCCACAGCCCGTCCGCCGTCGTGATCCCCCGCGCGCAAAGCACCGCCCTCAGCGTCGCCACCGCCGTCACCTCGGCCGCCATCGTCGCCAGCGCCATCATGCCCAGCGCCCTGCCGCTGGCGCCCGTGCCCAGCGTGAACAGCGTGTCGCCGTCCGACATGGTGTGCACCGGGTTGATCGCGCGCGCCAGTCCGTCGTGCGACACCACGGCCAGGCGGTGTGCCTGGGCCTTGGTGATCTGCGCATCGGTGGCAATCACGCCAATCGTGGTGTTGGTGCCGGCCAGCACCGGCTTGGGCAGCTCGCCGCGCAGCAGCGCGCGCCGCGTGTCGCGCAGCTGCCGTCCGCCTTCGGTGCGCGCGCCTGCAATCACCGCGCCGGTATCCGGGTCCACCACATCGCCCAGCGCATTGCAGGCGATCAGCGCACCCACGGTGACGCCCTCCACCGTCACCGAGGCCGTGCCTATGCCGCCCTTCATCGCGTGCCCCATGCCGAACACCTTGCCCACGCAGGCGCCCGCGCCCGCGCCGACATTGCCTTCGGCCGGCGGCTCGGAACTGGCGGCGGCGCAGGCCGCATAGCCCGAAGCCGCATCGGGGCGGATGCGCGCATCGCCCACGCCCAGGTCGAACAGCACCGCGGCCGGCACCAGCGGCAGCCGGGCGTAGCGCACATCGAGGCCCACGCCTTGCTCCTCCAGCCAGCGCACCGCGCCGCTGGCCGCATCGAGCCCCCACGCGCTGCCGCCGGCGAGCAGCACGGCATGCACCCGCTCGACCAGGTTGGTCGGGTGCAGCAGGTCGGTTTCGCGCGTGCCCGGCGCCGCGCCGCGCACATCGACGCCGCCCACGGCGCCCGCGCGTGCGATCACCACGCTGCAGCCCGTGGGGCGGCGGGTATCGGTATGGTGGCCGACTTCGATGCCCTGCACACGCGTGATGCTGCCAGGGGAAAGCGCAAGGCGCGCGGCAATGGTCGATGCGTTCATGGCGCCATTATGGGCAGCCGCCGCCAATGGCCCCGCACCGCGCTCGCCCTGCCGGGCTTCGGAGACAATCTCGCCCATGAGCGACATGAGCGAAAACAATCCCCCCGCGATCCTCCACGAATCCAACCCCGACCTGCCACCCGGCTGGCTCGAGGTGCAGTCCATGAACATGGACGCCCAGGGCGTGGCGCGCCAGCCCGACGGCAAGGTGGTGTTCATCGATGGCGCGCTGCCCGGCGAATGGGTCAGCGCCAACGTGCACCGCAAGAAGAACAACTGGGAATCCGGCACGCTGACGGCCGTGCACCGTGAATCCTCGCAGCGCGTCAGGCCCGGCTGCCCGCATTTCGGGCTGCACGACGGCGCCTGCGGCGGCTGCAAGATGCAGCACATGCATGTTTCCGGCCAGGTCGCCGTGAAGCAGCGCGTGCTCGAGGACAACCTGTGGCATCTGGGCAAGATCAAGGCCGACATGGTGCTGCGCCCGATCGAAGGCCCGGCTTGGGGCTACCGCTACCGCGCGCGCCTGTCGGTGCGCTATGTGATCAAGAAGCAGAAGGTGCTGGTCGGCTTCCACGAGCGCAAGAGCCGCTACATCGCCGACATGGAAGTCTGCCGTGTGCTGCCGCCGCATGTCGACAACATGCTGATGCCGCTGCGGGCGCTGGTGGCCTCGATGGATGCGCGCGAAACGCTGCCGCAGATCGAGGTCGCGTGCGGCGACGACGTCACCGCATTGGTGTTGCGCCATCTCGAGCCGCTGTCCGATGCCGACCAGGAGCGGCTGCGCGCGTTTGCCGCCGAGCACAGCGTCCAGTGGTGGCTGCAGGCCAAGGGACCGGACACCGTGAAGCTGATGGACCCGCCGCTGCAGCAGTTGTCCTATGGCCTGCCGGACTTCGGCATCACCATGCCGTTCAAGCCCACCGACTTCACCCAGGTCAATCCACACATC
The DNA here is from genome assembly GCF_013363755.1 of Comamonas antarctica. Lineage (NCBI taxonomy): Bacteria > Pseudomonadati > Pseudomonadota > Betaproteobacteria > Burkholderiales > Comamonadaceae > Comamonas > Comamonas antarctica. Next base: position 2,506,047 of record NZ_CP054840.1, on the reverse strand, counting down.
AACCGCGTGCTGGTGACGCGCGCGCTGCGATTGCTCGACGTGCAAAAGAGCGAGCGCGTGATCGACTGGTTCTGCGGCCTGGGCAATTTCACGCTGCCGCTGGCGACGCAGGCGCGCGAAGTGCTAGGCATCGAAGGCAGCGAGACGCTGGTGGCGCGTTCGCGCGAGAACTTCGCCGCCAACCAGGCGCAGCGCGCGCCCGGCGACGCGCTCGCACCCACCGACTTCGTCGCGCGCAACCTGTTCGACATGACCCCCGCGATGCTGATTGCCGACGGCACGGCCGACAAGTGGCTGGTCGACCCGCCGCGCGAAGGCGCGTTCGCGCTGGCCCAGGCCCTGGCCGCCATCCACCAGGCGCGCATCGGCGCCGAAGACGCCGAGCCCTTGCCCGAAGGCAGCGAAGCCTGGCAGCCGCCGCAGCGCATCGTCTACGTGAGCTGCAACCCGGCCACGCTGGCGCGCGACGCGGGCCTGCTGGTGCACCGCGCGGGCTACCGCTGCGTCAGCGCGGGCGTGATCAACATGTTCCCGCACACCGCGCACGTCGAGAGCATGGCGGTCTTTGAGCGGGTCTGAACCTTGACTCCGGTCAGGCGTGGGATGCCCTGACCGGGGCCGCCTGGGCCCCGTGCGCCATCAGCTGCGGCCGCGTGCGGCCGATGGCCGCAGTTCGGTCTCGATGTCGTCGTCCTTGGCGCGCGCGGGCTTTTCGCGTTGCGTGATGACCGAGGGCACGCCCTCGATCTTGTTCTCGCGCATGTACTGGTCCATTTCCTTCCAGCCGGCAAACACCTGCGCCTTGACGGCTTTCGGGTTCAGCACATAGCAATCCTCGAGGCCGCGCATGGCGTGGCGGCAGGCGCTGCCCACGGCCTTGGCTTCGCTTTCGCGCGCCAGCGCCTGGGGCGTCGGGCCCAGGCCCGGAATGTCGCAGCCGGCCAGCAGCAGGGGAAGGGCGAGGAGGGCGGAGCGCATGGGGGGAAGGGCGTATTTGTGCATGTCCCCTGCATTATCGGCAGCCGGTGTGAAAAGTTGAGAGCGATGTTTTTGCCGTGACAACGCAGCCGCCATGAAAAAAGGCCCCGCAGGGCCTTTTCGCTGGAAGCGAAGCGCGTTATTCGCGATCGCCACCCATGATGCCCAGGAAGGACAGCAGGAACTGGAACACGTTGAACAGGTCCAGGTATAGCGCCAGCGTGGCGCTGATGTAGTTGGTCTCGCCGCCGTCCATGATGCGCTTGAGGTCATAGAGCATGAAGGCGCTGAAGATGCCGATGCCGGCCACCGAGATCACCATCATGCCCACGGACGAGCCGACGAACATGTTGACGATGATGCCGACGAACAGCACCAGCGCGCCGACGAACAGCCACTTGCCCATGCCCGACAGGTCGCGCTTGATCACGCTGGCCACGCTGGCCATCACGAAGAACACGCCGGCCGTGCCCGCGAACGCGGTCATGACCAGTTCGGAGCCGTTCGTGAAGCCCAGCACCTGCGCGATCAGGCGCGACAGCATCAGGCCCATGAAGAAGGTGAAGCCCAGCAGCACGGGCACGCCCGCGGCCGAATGCTTGGTCTTCTCGATGGCATACATGAAGCCGAAGGCGCCGCCCAGGAAGACAACGAGCCCGACCACGCCGCTCAGCGATGCCGTGATGCCCGTGGCAACGCCTACCCAGGCGCCGAGTACCGTTGGCAGCAGGCTCAGGGCGAGCAGCCAGTAGGTATTGCGCAAGACCTTGTTGCGCTGTTGCTGCGAGACACCGTAGCCCGCAGAGCCCAGTGTGGTGACTTGTTCATTCATTCGGACGTTCTCCTTCGTTCATGCGTGATTGCATAGCCCATTCTAGGTGGCGATGGCAAACGGCCATTTCAATACCCGGTTGCGCTCAATTGGTTTTAGTTGTGAATCTTTTGCGCTGGAAGTGCCGAGTTGGCGGCGGTTTGCCCGTTATGCTGTGAGTTTTCGCCGATCTCAACTGGAGCCTTTTGCATGAAGACCAAGCACGAACTCGAACTCGCCGACGTGAAAGCCATTGCCGCTGCGGCAGAAGCCGAAGCCCTGAAAAACAAGTGGGCCGTGAGCATTGCCATCGTCGACGACGGCGGTCATCTGCTGTGGCTGCAGCGCCTGGACGGCGCGGCCGCGATCTCGGCGCAGATCGCTCCCGCCAAGGCCAACACCTCGGCCCTGGGCCGCCGCGACTCCAAGATCTACGAAGACATCGTCAATGGCGGCCGCACCGCCTTCCTGAGCGCTCCCGCGCTGCAAGGCTTGCTCGAAGGCGGCGTGGCCATCGTCAAGGACGGCCAGGTGATCGGCGCCGTCGGCGTGAGCGGCGTGAAGTCGCACGAAGACGCACAGATCGCGCGCGCCGGCATCGCTGCCATCGGACTGTAAGAAGCACCCCCTGAGCGGCTCACGCGGCAGGCGCCGAGCCCCGCTTCCCCCTCTCATCCTTCGGTGGAGGGGGGCGCCCGGCTAGGGACGACACCATCGTTGCGGGGGGGGGCCGCCCAGGCGCGGCCCTTGCTCGGTGTCCTTTGCTGGTACATGCCAGATTCATAAGACAGTAAACGGGGCAATCACTTAAAGCATCAGCAAAAAAGCCGGTCATTGACCGGCTTTTTGCATGGTGCCGTGAGGGAAAAAAAGCCTGGCTACGCGGACAAGCGCCGTTGGCTGGCAAAACGACCCGGACCGGCACTGCTGCCGGGGAGTCGCCCCACGATGAAACTGGTTTACTTGGTCAGGATCAGCTTGCCCAGCTTGGTTGCCTGCAGGCGATAGGGCATGCCGTTGTGCAGGATGGTGACGGATTTGCGTCCCTGCAGCAGTTCGGAACTGTTCATGCCCAGCGCATTGTCCGCGAGCGTTGCGGGCTGGGACATCTGCAGGGAGATCTGGCTGGCTTGGCCTGTACGGGGCAGGGAAAGGGTAGCGGGCATGGGGTTGATCCTCAGGTCGATGTGTACGCTAATGATATTGATTCTCAATAACATGTCAACGCTTTGGCGCATGGCTTTTGTAAATAAGTTAAACAGCCATGCAGGCCGGCGCTGCGCCATGGAAAAAAGCCCTGGCTCCGGGCTGGAGGCAGGGCTTGTCGCGAAGTGCGGGCAGGGGCAGGGGTTACTGCGTCGGGTCGGTCACGAAGCCGATCTTGCGCACGCCCGCGCGCTGCGCGGCCGCCATGGCCTGGGCCACGCGCTCGTAGCGCACGTTCTTGTCGCCACGGATATGCAGGTCGGCCTGCGGCTCCTTCGCGCCCTCGGCCTGCAGCTGGGCCACCAGCGCCTCGTCCGTGATCGGCTGGGCGTTCCAGTGGTACTGCCCCTGGGCATCGATGCTCAGGTTGACGGTCTCGGGCTTCACGTTCTCAGGCTGGTTGGTGGCCTGGGGCAGATCGACGTTGACCGAATGCTTCATCACCGGAATGGTGATGATGAAGATGATCAGCAGCACCAGCATGACGTCGACCAGCGGCGTCATGTTGATCTCGTTCATCACCTCATCGGCATCGTCCTGGGTTCCGAACGCCATGGTCAGGCACCTTTCTTCAGCGGCAGCACCTTGGCTGGCTCGCCGTCATTCTGGATGTTCACGCGGGCACCGGTCACGAAGTAGGCGTGCAGGTCGTGCGCAAAGCTGTTGAGGTTGTTGAGGATCGACTTGTTGCCGCGCACCAGGGCGTTGTAGCCCAGCACCGCGGGAATGGCCACGGCCAGGCCCAGGGCCGTCATGATCAGCGCTTCGCCGATGGGGCCGGCGACCTTGTCGATGGTCGACTGGCCGGTCGAGCCGATGGCCACCAGCGCGTGGTAGATGCCCCAGACCGTGCCGAACAGGCCGATGAACGGAGCGGTCGAGCCCACCGAGGCCAGGATGGCCAGGCCGCCTTGCAGGCGCGCGGTGAACTCGTTGATGCAGTTGCGCAGCGAGCGCGTGACCCAGTCGCTGATGTCCAGCGCGTCATGCAGGTGGGCGCTGCTCTTGCGGTGGTGGGCCGTGGCTTCGCGGCCTTCGAGGGCCAAGTGGCGGAACGGGTTGGCCGGGTCGGTGCCGAGCTTGTCCATGCCGGCGCTGAAGTCCTCGCTGTGCCAGAAGTCATGGGCGGCGCGCGCGAACTTGCGGTACTTGAAGATGTCGAGTGCCTTGAGCAGGATGACGATCCACGACACGAGGGACATGCCGATCAGAATGACGGCGATGGCGCGGGTGACGAAGTCCCCCTGGGTCCAGACGTTGGCAATGCCGAAATGGGAATCCATGAATACTCCTGAAAATTATTCGAGAACAAAATTGATGGGCACGATGTTCCACATGGCTTCGGGAACACCATTGCGCTTGCCGGGCACGAAGCGCCAGCGCTTGACGGATTCGACGGCCTGCTGGTCCAGGCGTTCATAGCCGCTCGACTCGCGGATCTCGATGGTCTGCGGCCTGCCTTCGGCGTCGATGAACACGCGCAGCACGACCTTGCCCTGCTCGCCCATGCGCCGGCTGATCGACGGATAGTTGGGTTTGGGATTGTTCAGATAGGCCGCATTGCTCGACGGCAACTGGATCACGGGCGGCGCCGGCGGCGCGGGCGGGGCCGGTGGCGCTGGCGGGGCCGGAGGAGCGGGGGGCGCTGGTGGCGCTTCGTGCACCGGCGCGGGTTCGGGATCGACCACGCCCACGGGCGCTTCGGGGCGCGGTGTCGGAGACACCACGGCCTTGGGCATGGGGGCCTTGCGCACGACCGGCTTCTGTTGCGGCTTGGGCGGGGGTGGAGGCGGCGGCGGTGGCGGCGCGACTTCGGGCGCGGGCGGAGCAATGAACTCGGCCAGCACTTCGGCCGGCACCACGATTTCAACGGCCTTGCGCATCAGGCCGCTTTGCAGGGCCCAGATACCGGCCACATGCAGCGCCACCACGGAACCGGCAATGACCACATTGCGGCTCATCCCCCCGGAAGGGGCAAATCTATCAGACTGGGACATATACGAGAGGGTGGGTCAGCGCGCAGTGCACCCGGGCAGCTGGATGAAGGCGGATCTTACTGGCGGAAGATCCACCAGGTGCATCCTACGACAAGGATCAGGCTGCCGAGCAGAACGCAGAAGAGGGCCATGCTTTGCTTTCCAAGATATTGTTGGCAAGCTGGATCGGCTGGGTTGCGTTCTGGATCAGGGCAACCGCTCCCGATGCACTGCACTGCGCCACCACGTCGCGCGCGCAGCTTTCGCAGCGTCCGCATTGCGTGGCAACACCGAGTTCAAACTGGATTTCATCAAAACTCATGCCCGCGTGCGCGTGGCGTGCGATTTCGCGGTCAGAAACCCGGCGGCAAACACAGACGATCATGGCAGCAGGCAGTGGTGGCTGGCTATTGAGGGAATAGCGCAATTATAAATGAGAACCTATCGCATTCGTAATCCTGGCGTGCACTACCTTGTTCGATCAAGGGCTTTCATCGCCGAAAAGTGCCTCGGTAGCGTCCGCCAGCGTGGCGCATCCGGTCAATGCCATGGCGATTTCCAGCTCGTCGCGCAGCAGCCGCAGCACATGCGCCACACCGGCAGCGCCCGCATTGGCAAGGCCCCAGATCACCGGGCGTCCGATCATCACGGCGCTGGCGCCCAGGGCGATCGCCTTCAGCACATCGGTGCCGCGGCGGATACCCCCGTCGACGAGAATGGGGAGCGCGTGGCCGCCGGACCGTAAAGCCTGGACGACGCGCGGCAACGCGGTGGCCGTAGCAGGCGCGCTGTCCAGCGTGCGACCGCCATGGTTGGAAACGATGATGCCAGCGGCTTGCAGGCGTGCGGCTTGCAGCGCATCGCGCGAGCGCAGAATGCCCTTGAGCACAACGGGTAGTCGAGTCTGCGACTGGAGCCAAGCCAGATCGTCCCAGCTGGGCGCGTGGCGAAGCATGCCGGCACACATGCCATCGTCTCGGCTTGCAGGCAGGCTGGAGAGGCCCTGCAGGTTGACCGCGGAAACGCCTGCTGGAAGTCGAAAGCCCGCACGACGTTCGCGGTCGCGTACGCCCGAGACCGGCGCGTCCACCGTCAGCACCAGCGCTTCGTAGCCTGCGCTCTCGACGCGCTGCAACAGTTCACGTGTGAAACCCCGATCATGCTGGAGATACAACTGAAACCACAGCGGGCCACGCCCGGTGGTCTCCAGCACCGCACGGGCTGGCAATTCCAGCGCCAAGCTTGACTGCGTGCTCAGCGTGAAGCCGGCGCCCAGTGCCGCCGCAGCGTAGGCAGTGGCTAATTCACCATCGGCATGGGCCAGACGTTGGAAAGCCATTGGCGCCACAAGCAGTGGATGGGCATACTCCTGTCCAAGCAAGGTGACACGCGTATGTCCTTCTGCGAGAGGGCGCAGCACATTCGGCCATAGCGCCAATGCGTCCCAGCCGCTGCGATTGGCTTGCAGGGTGCGCTCGTCGCCCGCGGCGCCGCTGAAATAGGCCCAGGCATTGCTGTGCAGTACTTCGGCGGCGCGCCGTTCATGGTCGCCGAGGCTGACGATGTCGGCGGCGATGGCCTGCAGTGCGGGGAGGGAAGATGCCATGACCGGGTTGCTGCGAATTCAGACGTCGGCCCAAAGCCGCAGCAGATTGTGATAGGTGCCGGTAAGCTGCACCATGCTTGGGTGCTTCTCGCCGACCTCGGAGCGCAGCCTGAGCAGCGCCATGTCCATATCGAACAGCATCTGCCGCTGTTCGGTGCTGCGGACCATGCTTTCGATCCAGAAGAAGCTCGCGATACGCGCGCCGCGTGTGACAGGTGCGACCTGGTGCACGGTGCTGCTTGGATAAAGGATCATGTCGCCAGCCGGCAGCTTGATGCGACGCTCGCCCAGAGGCTCCTGGATCAGCAGCTCGCCACCGTCATATTCCTCGGGTGCGCTCAGAAACAAGGTGCACGAGATATCGCTGCGTACCCACTGCGCCGGGTTTTGCGAATGCAAGACGGCGCCGTCGATATGCGCGCCGTAGAAATTGGAGTCACCGCTATAGCGGTTGAACAAGGGGTTGAAGATGCGTTTGGGCAGGGCCGCCGAGAAAAATAGCGCGTCCCGGCCCAGCGCGGCCTGTACCTGGGCCTGCAACTGCTGCGAGACATCGCTGCCTTGCGCCAGTTGCTGGTTTTGCTTCGAGGCCTGGGCCTGTCCGCCCGCGCTGGCCCTGCCATCCACCCAGGGTGCGTCCGCGCCCAGCAGCAGGCGCGCGCTTTGGACTTCGTCCGGAGTGAAAACCTGTTTCAGGTGCAGGAACATGGCGGGCAGGCAAGGCAGGATCAGAAGCGGGTCTTGACGCTCAGTTGCACCGCGCGTGCGGCGCCCGGTGCATAGAAACCACGGTACAGCGTGTCGGCATACAGCTTGTCGCTGACGTTGGTGACATTCAGCTTGAGCGATGTCTTTTCGTCGAAAGTGTACTCAGCCATGGCATCAATGGTGGCAAAGCCGCTGGCCGTCGTGTTGCGCGACAGGTCGGGGTTCTGCTTGTCACGGTAGGTCACGCCCGCACCCAGTCGCAGCTTGGACGTCAGTGCATAGGTGGTCCAGACGCTGCCGCTGTGCTTGGGTGTCAGGCCGGGGCGGTCGCCCTGGACCTGTGCACCACCGCCGCCAGCTGCAGGTCGGACTGCGCTGCGGTCGATCTTGGCGTCAGGAATCCAGGTGTGGTTGAAAAAGATGTCCCACTGCGGCGTGATGTGGCCTGCCAGGTTGAACTCCATGCCGGCCGCGTGGCGCTTGCCAGACAGCAGGTAGACGGGAGCATCCGGATCGGTATTGCGCTCGTTGTACTTCTCGCTGTAGAAAACCGCGGCGCCAAACAATGCCCGGCGCTCGAACAACTCCCATTTACCGCCGATTTCCAGATTGCGGCTCTTTTCGGGCGGAGTGTTGGCCAGCGATTCCGTACTGGCCTGGGTCGCGCTGCCTGCCGTGATACCACCAAACTGGTACGTGTCGCCAGAAGTGTTGTACGAGGTGCCGAACGACACATAGTACGAGCTCAGTTCGTCGGGCTGGAAGATGGCGCCCACACGCGGGCTCCACAGGCCGTCGGACGTGGAGTCGCTCAGTGCGCCCGTGGCATTGCGGTAATCGGCTTTGAACTGGTCATAGCGTAGACCGCCGACCAGCTTGACGGTCGAGGTCAGGTCCATGGTGTCCTGCAGATATAGGCCGATGTTCTGTGCCTTGAAGGTGTTGAACGCCGGAGCTGCGCGGCGATCCGGGGCCGAGGCGCCATCGTTGGGCGAGCCAACGGTGGTCAGCAGGCTGGGATTGGTGGAAGAGTTGCCCGCCGCGTTCGAGTACTGTGGAATGCGCTGGGCGTCGTCGTGGTAGTAATCCAGGCCGGCCAGAATCTGGTGCTTGCGGCCACCCCAATCGAAGGTATTGGAGTAATCGCTCTGGATCTGGGTCAGCGTGCTTTCGCCGATACGGCCCTTGGAAGTGCGCGAAAGCGGGGTGCTGCCGGTGATCTGTTCCAGCGCCGTGGGGCGGGTGCCGGCAAAGCCGATTGCGCTGGCCAGCAGATCGCGCTCGTACTTGCCGTGGCGCAGTCGCGTCTGCAGTTCGCCGCCATTGTCGAAGCGGTGAATATGTCCCAGCGTCAGGTATTGCGCCGAGGTATTGAGGTGGTCACTGGCAAGTCCGTAGTAGTTCTTTGCCGGCAGGGTCGGAATGATCTTGCCGTTGCTGACGATCCAGGGGTGGTTGTAGTTTGGTCGGCCCTTGATGTCGAGGTAATACAGGCCCACCGAGAACTCGTCGCGCGTGCCGATGCCCCAGGAAAAGCTCGGTGCAATGCCGCGCTTATCCTGCTTGGCACCGTAGTTGTCCGAGTCGTGGATCATGGCGTTGACGCGCAAGGCCGCATTCTCGCCCGTCTTGAAATTGAAGTCGCCTTGCAACCGGTTGAATTTGCCGGTACCCAGCGTGTACGAAAGCTCATGCTGGTCGATGAGCAAAGGCGCCTTGTTGACCTGGTTGACCACACCACCGGTCGAGCCCTTGCCGAACAGCATGGACGCCGAGCCCTTGAGCACTTCAATGCGGTCGTTGTTGAAGGTATCGCGCTCATACAGAGGAGCATCCTTCATTCCGTCAATGTAGATGTCACCAGCCTGAGCCAGCGAAAAGCCGCGCAGCCGCACGTCCTCTTCGCCGGTTTCGCCGGCCTGGAAGGTCACGCCAGCCGTGGTGCGCAGCACTTCGCGGAAGTCGTCCTGATTGCGATCTGCCATCAAGCGCTCTGTGAACACTGTGACGGACTGGGGAATGTCCTTGATATCCTGCGTGCCCTTGCCGATCGTGGTCTTCTTGACGAGCAAGCTATCCTTGCTCTGCACTTCCGCGGTTTCGCGCACGGTCACCGTACCCATGGTGGCTTCGGAGGCCGGCACCTGGGCCCAGCTGCCGACGGAGGCGGCCAGCATCAGTGCGCCCAGGGGCAGCAGGGCTTTTTCGGCGGGGGACGCGGGAAGGGAGGCGGTGCTGCAATCGGCAGCCGCCATGGGCGCTGTGGTCTTCAAGATAATGCTCCGGAACTGATATTGGGCCTCTCTGCGAGAGGCCGCTTGATATTGGGGCCGTGGCGCTTTGCATCCAGACACCTGCATGGATGCCGCTTCTCCGGCCGGAGCGAATCATAGGTGCAAATAGGATCGATTCGCATTGTGTAGTTTGTTTTACACAACGCTTTTGCCAAATTCCGGGCAAAAAAAAGCCGGCTTGCGCCGGCTTCTTGAGAGCAGGGTGAATTACTTCACGTGCTTGCCGATCAGGCCGGCCATTTCGAACATCGAAACCTGGGGCTTGCCGAAGACTTCCTTGAGCTTGGCGTCGGCGTTGATCATGCGCTTGTTGGACTCATCCTGCAGCTTGTTGGCCTTGATGTAGACCCACAGCTTGCTGATGACTTCCGTGCGTGGCAGCGGAGCCGAGCCCACGACCGCGGCCAGGGCCGGGCTGGGGGTCAGCGGTTTCATGAAGGCGGCGTTGGGGGTACGTTTCTTAGCGGGTGTCGCAGAAGCTGCGGCCGGTGCCTTCTTTGCAGTTGCCATGTTGCTTTTCCTAGTTGGTGAGAATTCTTGACCAATGCCAAGCAGGTGCTTCTTATCGGTTCAGCAGATGCTACTGTGAAAATTTCGCCTTTCCAAGTAGCGCATACGCTTTTTTGCCTCGAATTGTTGCGCCAGTGCACTGTAAATGCCTATGGCGCGGCGGTGTCCGCCATTTGTCCATGGTTTTCCCGGGGCGCCAATGCCGGCGGGATGTGTATCGGCTGGCGGGGAAGCGGGTCCAGGCCGTGGGCCCGCGCTCCACCGTGCGCCAGCGTAGGGACCGCGACGCATGGGATGTATGGCGCGCCGCGCCATGCCGTGGCGACGCTAGGCGCACGCTGACAAAAATCTCTTCCATGGACGCGCGCAAAGCGGGCTGCGGTCCGCCACAATGGGGCGTCACGATCAGGAAATTCCATGCAATTCAGCCAATTTGCCTTCCTGCCTCTCGTCCTTTCCCTGGTTGCAGGCGTGCTGGTGCCCGGCGCGGCGACCGCAGCCAAACCGGTCGCGCAGAAGAAGTCCGCCGCCGAAACGCCTGCCCCGGAGCCCTTGGCCGGGCAATCCGTGGTGGAGGGCGGCGTGCCGGCCATCCCGGCCAAGGCATGGCTGCTGATGGACTACGACTCCGGCGCGGTGCTGGCCTCGGCCAATTCCGATGAGCCGCTGCCGCCCGCGTCGCTGACCAAGATGATGACCAGCTTCCTGGTCGAACAGGCGCTTCGCTCGGGCAAGCTCAAGAAAGACGATCTGGTCTCCGTCAGCGAGAGCGCCTGGTGCCGGGGTTCGAGCACCGAGTCGTGCATGTACCTGCCGCTGAACGGCCAGGCCACGGTCATCGATATCCTGCGCGGCATCGTCATCCAGTCGGGCAACGATGCGTCCAAGGCCATCGCCGAGCACCTGGCCGGCTCGGAAGATGGCTTCGCCAAACTCATGAATGCCGAAGCCAGGCGCCTGGGAATGACGCACACGAATTTCGTGAACTCCACGGGCCTGCCCGACCCGGCGCACAGGTCTTCGGCACTCGATCTCGCCATTCTCGCGCGGGCGATCATCCGCGACAGCTCCGACTACTACCCGCTCTACGCCGAGCGCGAGTTCAAATACAACGGCATCAAGCAGGGCAACCGCAACGCCTTGCTCTATACGGACTCCACGGTGGATGGGCTCAAGACCGGCCACACCCAGGAGGCCGGCTACTGCCTGGTCACCTCGTCCAAGCGCAACGACATGCGCCTGATCACCGTCATCCTCAATACCCACAGTGCCAAGGCGCGTGCCGACGAGAGCCGCAAGCTGCTGGGCTGGGGTTTCAGCCGCTTCGAGAAAGCCACGCCTTTTGCGCCCGACGCCGTGGTCACGAATGCCAAGCTCGGCTTCGGCAAGGCCGACACCGTGGCCGCCGGCCTGGGTGCGCCATGGACGCTGACCGTACCGCGCGGGCAAAAATTGCAGACTTCGGTGCAGTTGAAGCCCGAGCTCGAGGCGCCGGTCGCCAAGGGTGCCGTGATCGGCAAGGTGATCGCCGAGTCGAACGGCAAGCCGGTGGGCGAAGCGCCGCTGGTTGCGCAGGCCGATGTGGAACGCGCCGGCTTCATGCTGCGCATGTGGCAGCACCTGGTCAAATAAAGGCCCCAACGCCGCCGTGGGGCGTGCGCCAACACCGCCAACATGCGGGCGCGCGCGGCAACGCAGAAGCGCGCCATGGGGTGATGCCGTCTGGATAAGGGAAATTCCGGGGTCTGGCTTACAATACTTGCCCCACCCATCCGCCAGGTCGCCCTGCGAAAAACAATGAGATCAGATACTTTCGACGCAGTCGCGACGTCCGGCAGCGCATCCATTCCAAAGATCGGCTTCGTCAGCCTGGGCTGCCCGAAGGCATTGACCGACTCCGAACTGATACTCACGCAGCTCAGCGCCGAAGGCTATTCCACGTCCAAGACCTTCGATGGCGCCGACTTGGTGATCGTCAACACCTGCGGCTTCATCGACGACGCCGTCAAGGAAAGCCTGGACACCATTGCCGAGGCGCTGGCGGAAAACGGCAAGGTCATCGTCACTGGCTGCCTGGGCGCCAAGACCGGTGCCGACGGTGGCAACATGGTGCAGCAGATCCACCCCAGCGTGCTGGCCGTGACCGGCCCGCACGCCACGCAGGAGGTCATGGACGCGGTGCACACGCACCTGCCCAAGCCGCATGACCCCTTCGTCGATCTGATTCCCGGTGCGTTCGGCGAGGCCGGCCTCAAGCTCACGCCCAAGCACTACGCCTATCTGAAGATCAGCGAAGGCTGCAACCACCGCTGCACCTTCTGCATCATTCCTTCGATGCGCGGCGATCTGGTCTCGCGTCCTGTCGGCGATGTGCTCAAGGAGGCCAAGGCGCTGTTCGAGGGCGGCGTCAAGGAACTGCTGGTCATCAGCCAGGACACCTCGGCCTATGGCGTCGATGTCAAGTACCGCACCGGTTTCTGGGACGGCAAGCCCGTCAAGACGCGCATGCTGGAGCTGGTACAGGCCTTGGGCGAACTGGCCGAGCCGCATGGCGCCTGGGTGCGCCTGCACTATGTATACCCGTACCCCAGCGTGGACGAGATCATTCCGCTGATGGCGTCGGGCCGCGTGCTGCCCTATCTTGACGTGCCGCTGCAGCACAGCCACCCCGATGTGCTCAAGCGCATGAAGCGCCCCGCCAGCGGCGAGAAGAACCTCGAGCGCATCCAGCGCTGGCGCGAGATGTGCCCGGACCTGATCATCCGCTCGACCTTCATTGCCGGCTTCCCGGGTGAGACCGAGGAGGAGTTCGAGCACCTGCTGGACTTCATCCGCGCGGCCGAGATCGACCGCGCCGGCTGCTTTGCCTACAGCCCGGTCGAAGGCGCGACCGCCAACGACATTCCCGGCATGCTGCCGCCCGAGGTGCGCGAGGCGCGCCGCGCGCGCTTCATGGAAGTGGCCGAGGAAGTCTCGGCCAACCGCCTGCGCCGGCGCATCGGCTCGACCATGCAGGTGCTGGTCGATTCCGCGCCCGCGCTGGGCCGCAAGGGCGGCGTGGGCCGCAGCTACGCCGATGCGCCCGAGATCGACGGCGTGGTGCATCTGCTGCCGCCCGAGAAGATCAGCAAGACCATGAAGGCCGGCGAGTTCACGCGTGCGCGCATCGTCGGCACCCAGGGCCACGATCTGGTCGGCGTGCCGATCTGATCTGGCGGATACCCTGCGTGCAGGGTCACCGGATGAACAACACCCCGCAGGCCATTCCCGGCCTGCGGGGTGTTTTTTCTTGTGGCAGGATGGCGCGGGTGGTTTATGGTGCTGCGATGACTGACGCCATCCACCCCTGAGCCGGCGGCCTGCATGTACCGTGCCGCACCCCGCATCCACCGGCTGCTGAGCCGCCTGGTCGCCATCGAGGCGCACGAAGTGCGGGCCACGCTGCTGGGCTTTGCCTGGTTCTGCTGCCTGCTGTCGGGCTACTACCTGCTCAGGCCGCTGCGCGATGCGCTGGGCTTGGTCGGTGGCGCGCAGGAGCTGCGCTGGCTGTTCACCGCCACTTTCGTGGCAATGCTGCTTCTGGTGCCGGCCTTCGGGTGGCTGGTGGCGCGCTTTCCGCCACGCCGCTTCGTGCCGTATGCCTATCGCTTCTTTGCATTGACGCTGCTGGCTTTCAGCGCCTTGCTGGCGCTGCATTTGGACAGCGTGTGGCTGGCGCGCAGTTTCTTTGTCTGGGTCAGCGTGTTCAACCTGTTCATCGTCAGCATCTTCTGGAGCGTGCTGAACGATTGCTTCAGCAACGAGCAGGGCCGGCGCCTTTTCGGGTTCATCGCGGCCGGCGGAACGCTCGGCACGGTGATCGGCCCGCTGCTGGCCGCCGCCGCGGTGAGCGTGTTCGGCCCCATGGTTCTGGCCTTGCTTGCCGCCTTGCTGCTGGAGCTGGCGTTGCGCTGCTTTCGGGGCATCTACCCCCACAGTGCGCCCGGTGCTTCCTCGCCTGTGCGGCCCGTGGGCGGCCAGGTCTGGGCCGGGCTGACGCTGATTGCCGGCTCCCCGTATCTGCTGGGCATCTGCGCCTACCTGTTGCTGCACACGGCGGCGTCGACATTTCTCTATTTCGAGCAGGCGCGCATCGTCGCGGACGCACTGGACGGCACCGCGGCGCGCACGCGTTTTTTCGCGGTCGTCGATTTCTGCGTCTCCTGCCTGACGCTGGGCCTGCAGCTGCTGGTCACCGGCCGGCTGATGCGCCGGTTCGGCCTGGTGCTGTGCCTCGCCATGCTGCCCGTCGTGACCGTCGCGGCTTTTGGCGCCCTGGCGCTGGCGCCGACGCTGGCCGTGCTGGCCTGTGCGCAGGTGGCCAGGAGGGCGCTGGACTATGGCATTGCCCGGCCCGCGCGCGAAGTGCTTTTCACCGTCGTGAGCCGGCAGGAGAAGTACCAGGCGAAGAACGCCATCGAGACGCTGGTCTACCGCGGCGGCGATGCCCTCAGCGGGTGGTTGTCCTCCGCGCTCGGCGCGCTGGGCGTCGGCGTCGGCGGCATCGCGCTGCTGGCCATCCCGATGGCGGCGGGCTGGGGCGCGCTGTGCGTCTGGCTGGGCAGGCGCCAGGAGCAGCTGCGTGGGCGGTCCGTCTCCGGCGTCACGGCGGTTGCGGCAAACCTTGGAGAGAAATCATGAATCCCAGTCATTTCGAAAACGCGGGCGTGAACCGCGCCGGCTTCCTGCGCGCATCGCTTGCGGCCTCGCTCGCGGTGGCGCTGCCCGGCGGTGCCTCGGCCGCGGCCGGCAGCGCACCCGCCAGCCAGATGCGCAAGCGCCGGATCGCCAAGACCGGCGAGGAACTGCCGGTGATAGGCTGCGGCACCTGGGTGGGCTTCGGCCATGCGCCCGGCACGCCGGAGTACGCGCGCCTGCCGGGCGTGCTCGAAGCGCTGTTCGACGCGGGCGGCACGCTGCTCGACAGCTCGCCGATGTACGGCCGGTCCGAGCAGACCACGGGCGAACTGCTGGCCCGCTCGAGCCGCCGCGGCCAGGCGTTTCTGGCCACCAAGGTCTGGACCACGGGGCGCGAGGCGGGGATCCGCCAGATGCAGGAGTCGATGTCGCTGCTGGGGGCGCAAAAGCTCGACCTGATGCAGGTCCACAACCTGGTGGACTGGCAGACCCAGCTGCAGACGCTCAAGGAGTGGAAGGCGCAGGGACGGGTGCGCTACATCGGCATCACGCACTACACGCAGTCGGCCTACCGCGAGCTCGAGGCCGTCATGCGCCGCGAGCCCATCGATTTCCTGCAGATCAACTATGCGTTCGACGACCGGGCCGCGGCCGAACGCCTGCTGCCCCTCGCGGCCGACAAGGGCATCGCGGTGCTGGTCAACAAGCCCTTTGGCGGTGGTGGCCTGCTGCGCCAGTTGCGCGACCGCCCGCTGCCGGCCTGGGCGCACGAGATTGAATGCACCAGCTGGGCGCAGGTGCTGCTGAAGTTCGTGCTGAGCAACCCCGCGGTCACGTGTGCCATCCCGGGTACCAGCCGTCCTGAACATATGGCCGACAACGCCGCGGCGGGGATGGGCACCATTCCTGGTGCGGCATTCTGGCGCCAGCGGTCTCTGGAGTCCTGAGGGCACTGGTGTCAGCATCCAGGGCTGGATCGTGAAGTCCTTCAACGAAGCGGCGGTGCTGGCCACGTTCAAGATGCTGGCCGGCGCAGCCTGAGCGGTTTCAGGCACAAAAAAAGGCTTCCCGTGGGAAGCCTTTTGTGTGCACAGCAGCTGGAGGCCGCCATGTTCAGACGCGTTTGCGGTATTCGCCGGTGCGGGTGTCGATTTCGACCTTGTCGCCCTGGGCCACGAACAGCGGCACGGCGACTTCGAAGCCGGTGGCGATCTTGGCAGGCTTGAGCACCTTGCCCGACGTGTCGCCCTTGACGGCGGGTTCGGTCCAGGTGATTTCGCGCACGACGCTGGTGGGCAGTTCGACCGAGATGGCCTTGCCGTCATAGAACACCACTTCGACAGCCATGCCGTCTTCGAGGTAGTTCAGCGCGTCGCCCATGTTTTCGGCTTCGACTTCGTACTGGTTGAACTCTTCGTCCATGCAGACGTACATCGGGTCGGCGAAGTAGGAGTAGGTGCACTCCTTCTTGTCCAGGATCACGTTGTCGATCTTGTCGTCAGCCTTGAACACGTTCTCGGTGCCCATGTTGCCCAGCAGGGCCTTGAGCTTCATGCGGACGGTGGCTGCGCCGCGGCCGCCACGGGCGTACTCGGTCTTCAGGACGATCATCGGGTCCTTGCCGTGCATGATCACATTGCCGGCGCGGATTTCTTGGGCGATTTTCATAGCTAGATTTGCTGGGGGTTGTGCCGCTCAACGCGTCCAGCTGCGCCGCCCTGGGGGCTGCTGCATTGAAACATGTTCCGCGGCGGGGGGAAACGAAAGCGCTGGAGCTCCAGCGGCAAAACCGGGATTTTAGCTTTTTTCTGCCACAAACTGCTGCAGTTGGCTGATCAGATCCCTGGAATCCATCTGGCATGCGCGTGCGGCCTGTGCGCAATCGCGCCATTCGGCCAGCATCGCCGCGCTCAGAACGGGCAGGGGCGCGCGCGTGGGCATGCCGTTCCAGTGGTGGTGGAACAACCGTAGGGAAGGCGGGGCCTCTAGCCAGTCGAGAAAGGCGTCGAGCTTGGCGTGGTGGGCATTGTCATGCTGGGGATAGATATGCCAGACAAAGGCTTCGCCGGCCCACAGCGCGCGCACCAGCGAATCCTCGCCGCGCACCAGGTTCAGATCGCTGGCCCAGAGCATCTCGTCGAATGCGGGCTGTGCGCAGGGGGCGAGCCAGGTGCAGGGCGGCGCCGCCTGCAAGGGATCGTCGAGCGCGGCGCGCACTGCAGCCGCGGCGCGTCCGGGGGTGACCAGCAGATGGCTGGGTGCATCGCCGGACTGCAACTGGGACAGCAGCTGCGGCAGCGCTGGCGGCTCGTAGCAAAACAGCGAGACCAGGCGCGTCGCGGAGTCGATGCCGCGCGCGGCGCGCCACGCCGCACGCTCGAACGCCGCCTGGCGCGCGCCCAGCGCGGCCTCGCGCAGCAGGCCGCCGGTGCGCGGCGTGAAGCCGGGGTAGAAGAACCAGCGCGTGAGGCCCGCGGCCGGGCCGCTCATCAGCAGCGAGGGCAGGCCGTGGCAGCGCTCGACATAGGGCTCGGCGCTCAGGTATTCGAGGTTGATCCAAACCGGGGCCTGCGCAGCGCCTGGCGCCTGGCGCGCCTGACGCTGCGCCAGCAGCTCGAGGAAGGGCGCGGGAATGGTGCAGCCAAACGCCTCGATGACCACATCGCCGACGCCCTCTGCGGGCAGCCACTCGGCCCTGTCAGGCCAGGCATGGACGCTCAGTCCTGCGGGATACGGCGCGGGCGCCATCCAGGCCAGCGCGCTGGCATCGTCCAGCCACAGCCGCACCTGCTGGCCGCGCGCGGCGAGTTCGGCGGCCGCGCGCCAGCAGACGCCGATGTCGCCGAAATTGTCGATCACCTGGCAGAAGATATCCCAGCGGAGGGAGCGGTTCGAAGTCATGGAAAGGCCTGGAGACATGGCGCGCCGATGGTACCGCTTTCGCCACACCGGTACGGGCTCTCGCGGCGCTTGCCGAAAGCCGGCGCCAGCGCCGCCACAATAGCGCCATGTCTCAAATGCATTCCGATGAACTGCTGGCCCAGGTCGCAGCGCTGCCGTCGCTGCCGGGCGTCTACCGTTACTTCGATGCCCAGGGCGGGCTGCTCTACGTCGGCAAGGCGCGCAATCTCAAGCGCCGGGTGGCCAACTACTTCCAGAAAAGCCATGGCGGCACGCGCATCGGCCACATGATCAGCAAGATCGTGCGTCTAGAGACCACGGTGGTGCGCTCCGAGGCCGAGGCGCTGCTGCTGGAAAACAACCTGATCAAGACGCAGCACCCCAAGTACAACATCCTGTTTCGCGACGACAAGAGCTACCCCTACCTGATGATCTCGGGCGTGGCTGCGCGCGACGGCGAGGGCCCGCAGCCCGGCCAGCGCTTTGCGCGCATGGCGTATTACCGCGGCAGCGTCGACAAGAGAAACCGCTATTTCGGGCCGTATCCCAGCGCCTGGGCGGTCAAGGAGACCATCCAGTTGCTGCAGAAGGTGTTCCGGCTGCGCACCTGCGAGGACACGGTGTTCGCCAACCGCTCGCGGCCCTGCCTGCTCTATCAGATCAAGCGCTGCACCGGCCCGTGCGTGGACCTGATCTCGCCCGAGGCCTACGCGCTGGACGTGCGCAATGCCGAGGCCATGCTGCGCGGCGAAACCGAGGAATTGCTCAAGCAGCTTGAAACCCGCATGCTCGCGCATTCCGCAGCGCTGGAATTCGAGCAGGCGGCCGAGGTGCGCAACCAGGTGACGGCGCTGTCGCGCGTGCTGCACCAGCAGTCGATAGAAACCACGTCGGACAAGGATGTGGACGTTCTCGCGGTGCGCGTGCAGGGCGGGCGCGCCTGCGTGAACCTGGCCATGGTGCGCGGCGGCCGCCATCTGGGCGACCGGCCGTACTTCCCGTCGCAGCTGGGCGATGCCGCGGCAGTGCACGATGCCGAGGACGAAGCCGAAGGCGAGGGTGAAAGGGCTGCGGCCCAGCCGGTCGAGGTCCTGGTGCTCGAGGCCTTTCTGGCGCAGCACTACACCAGCGTGCCCGTGCCGCCGGTGCTGGTGCTGAGCCATGCGGTCGACAAGGCGCTGGTCAAGGCGCTGTCCGAGTCCAGCGGCGTGCGCGTCTCGGCACTGCACCAGCCGCGCGAGCAGCGCCGCGCCTGGCTCGACATGGCGCAGCGCAATGCCGAGCTGCAGCTGGCCCGGCTGCTGGCCGAGGAAGGCTCGCAGCAGGCGCGCACGCGCGCGCTGGCCGAGGCGCTCGACCTGCCCACGCACGATCTCGACAACCTGAGCATCGAGTGCTTCGACATCTCGCACACTTCGGGCGAGGCCACCAAGGCCTCCTGCGTCGTGTTCCATCACCACAAGATGCAAAGCAGCGAGTACCGGCGGTTCAACATCGAGGGCATCGTCGGCGGCGACGACTACGCCGCCATGCGCCAGGTGCTGATGCGCCGCTACGGCCGCGTGGCCGAAGCCCAGCGCGAAGCCGGCGGCGCGGAGCCAACCGCGGGCCAGGCGCGCCTGCCCGATCTGGTGCTGGTCGACGGCGGCGTCGGCCAGGTCAGCATGGCGCGCGAGGTGTTCGAATCGCTGGGGCTCGATCTGTCGCGCATCGTCGGCGTCGAGAAGGGCGACAAGCGCAAGGTCGGCCTGGAGGAGCTGGTGTTTGCGGACGGCCGCGAGAAGGTCTATCTGGGCAAGGACTCGGCGGCGCTGATGCTGGTGGCGCAGATCCGCGACGAAGCCCACCGCTTTGCGATCACCGGCATGCGCGCGGCGCGCGCCAAGGTGCGCATCGGCGGCGGCCAGCTCGAGGAGATCGCGGGCGTGGGGCCGAAGAAACGCGCGCGCCTGCTGCAGCGCTTTGGCGGCGTGCGCGGCGTGGCCGACGCGAGCATCGAAGACCTGATGAAGGTCGAAGGTATTTCACGCGATTTGGCCGATACCATTTACCGGGCACTGCATTGACCATGATGCAACGGAGTGCTTCCGAGCCCCTGCCGCATGACACAATCGCGCTATGTTTCTGACCATCCCCACCTTGATGACCTGGACGCGCATCGTCGCGATACCCTTGATCGTGGGGGTGTTCTACACCCCCATGGAGCCGGGCGTTCGCAACCTGCTGGCCACGGTCATGTTCGTCGTGTTCGCGGCCACCGACTGGCTCGATGGCTATCTGGCGCGCAAGCTCAACCAGACCTCGTCCTTCGGCGCGTTTCTCGATCCGGTGGCCGACAAGTTCCTGGTCTGCGCCTCGCTGCTGGTGCTGGTGCACCTGCAGCGCGCCGACGTGTTCGTCGCGCTGATCATCATCGGCCGCGAGATCGCGATCTCGGCGCTGCGCGAGTGGATGGCACAGATCGGCGCGAGCAAGAGCGTGGCGGTGCACATGCTGGGCAAGCTCAAGACCACGGCGCAGATGGTGGCGATTCCCTTCCTGCTCTATGACGGCGTGCTGTTCGGCGCGATCGATACCGGCGTGTGGGGCCATGTGCTGATCTGGATTGCCGCCGTGCTCACCGTGTGGTCGATGGTCTACTACCTGCAAAAGGCGGTGCCCGAAATCCGCGCCCGCGTCGGCCGCTAGCCGCTCGCGGCGGCGCGCGACAAAAACCGCGGCGCACGCCTGGCAGGGGGGCAATTGCAGCTAGAATCGCTGCAGCCGCTGGGATTGCAGCGGATAACATTGACACTTGGAAGGTCGATGGCATGCACCGCAGGCTTGCGGGCTGGCCGCACGATGCATCGGCATCGGGCAGCAGCGACATTCCATCCACTATTTCTCGAGAGGCCTGTTGTGAATAAGACCGAACTGATTGAGCACATCGCGAACAATGCCGACATCTCCAAAGCCGCCGCTGCGCGCGCCCTGGAGTCGACCATCGAAGCCGTGAAGAAAACCCTCAAAAAGGGTGGTACAGTATCGCTCGTCGGTTTCGGCACGTTCACCGTCGGTGAGCGTTCCACACGCACCGGCCGCAACCCCCGCACCGGCGCCACGATCGAGATCCAGGCCGCCAAGGTGCCGAAATTCCGTCCGGGCAAGGCGTTGAAAGACGCGTTGAACTGACCCGCAGTTGCGATGGGGTGCTTAGCTCAGTCGGTAGAGCGGCTCCTTTACACGGAGTAGGTCGGCGGTTCGATCCCGTCAGCACCCACCACCATCCCACGAGAACCAGGGCCTGGAGCAATCCAAGGCCCTTTTTCTTTGCCTGGCCGCGGCCTGCGGACCGCAATCGAAGCTTTGCGGGCCTCATTGCTGCCATCGGCTGCTGGGGCCATCAGGCGCAGCAGGTAGAATCTGCGCAGTTTCCTTCACCAGGGAGCTGGGTTCGTTGGCAGGCATGTGCATGGAGAGTTCAACAAGGGAGTTCAAACCCTTTCTAGACATATTTCCACGATCGGGCTTGGCTGGCACTCGGCACCGTACAAAGGCGAACAATGGTTCGCCTTTTTTCTTGCTTCCACAGAAAGATCGACTATGTTTGAAGCCATCCGCAAGCACTCCAAGTTCGTGATGATCTTGCTGTTCTTGCTGATCATTCCCTCGTTCATCTTCGTCGGCATCGACCAGAACTATTTCTCGGAATCCAGTCCGACGGTGGCTCGGGTGGATGGCCACGATATCAAGCAGTCGGACTGGGACAATGCGCACCGCATGGAAAGCGATCAGATGCGCGCCGCGAACCCCGAGCTCGATGCCAAGCTGCTCGATTCGCCGCAGGCGCGCTATGCCACGCTGGAGCGCATGGTGCGTGACCGCGTGCTGGTGGCAGCGGCGCAGAAGATGCACCTCACTGCCAGCGATGCGCAACTGGTGCGCAGCCTGCAGCAGATCCCGGCGATTGCCGCGCTCAAGCGTGCCGACGGCACGCTCGATGCCGAGGCCTACCGCGCGCTGGTGGGCGCGCAGGGCATGACGCCCGAAGGTTTCGAGGCCAATCTGCGCAGCAACCTGGCGCTGAGCCAGGTGCTGGGCTCGGCCATCAACTCCTCGTTCGTGACCGACAGCCAGCTCAAGCTGGCAATGGATGCGCTGTACCAGCGCCGCGAGATCCAGGTGGCCCAGTTCAAGGCCAGCGACTTCGCGGCCAAGGTCCAGCCCACGCCCGAAGACCTGCAGGCTTACTACAAGGCCCATCCGGACCGCTTCCAGCAGGCCGAGCAGGCCAGCGTCGAGTACGTGGTGCTGGATACGGCCAGCGTGCAGGCCTCGATGGTGCTCAACGAGGACGATCTGCGCACCTACTACCAGGAAAACCTGTCGCGCATCGCGGGCCAGGAAGAGCGCCGTGCGAGCCACATCCTGATCAACGCGCCCAAGGACATGTCGGCCGACGACCGCATGAAGGCGCGCGAGCAGGCGCAGGCGCTGCTGGCGCAGCTGCGCAAGGACCCATCGTCGTTTGCCGCGCTGGCCAAGCAGTCGTCGCAAGACAGCGGCACCGCGCAAAGCGGCGGCGATCTCGGCTTCTTCGGCCGCGGCGCCATGGTCAAGCCTTTCGAGGACGCAGCCTATGCGCTGAAGAAGGGCGATATCAGCGACGTGGTGGAGAGCGATTTCGGTTTCCACATCATCCAGCTGACCGACATCAAGACGCCGCCGCAGCCGAGCTTTGCCGAACTGCGTCCGCGCCTGGAAAAGGAACTCAAGGAGCAGCAGGCGCAGCGCCGGTTCGCGGAGGTCGCCGAACAGTTTGCCAATGGCGTGTACGAGCAGGCGGACAATCTGCAGGGCGTGGCCGACAAGCTCAAGCTGACCGTGCGCAAGGCCGAAGGCGTGACGCGTGTGCCGGCCGGTGACGCGCAAGGCCCGCTGGCCAGCCCGCGTTTCCTCGAAGCGCTGTTCTCGTCCGAATCGCTGCAAAGCAAGCGCAATACCGACGCCATCGAGATCGGCTCGGGCGTGATGGCCGCCGGCCGCATCCTGTCGTACTCGCCCGCGCATACGCTGGCGTTTGACGAAGTTGCCGACAAGGTGCGCACGCTGTTCGTGGCGCAAAAGGCCGCCGAACTGGCGCGCGAGGAAGGCCAGAAGCAGCTCGCAGCCTGGAAGGCGCAGCCCGCCGCAGCCGCGCTGGGCAACGCCGTGGTGGTGGGCCGCGACCAGTCGCAAAGCCTGCCGCGCGAAGTCATCGACGCCGCGCTGCACGCGCCTGTCGATGCCTTGCCCGCATGGACCGGTGTGGACCTGGGCAATCTGGGCTATGCCGTGGTCAAGGTCAATGCCGTGGCCGAGCGCCCGGCGCAGGACGCGCAGATCGTGGCCGCGCAAAAGCAGCAACTCGCACAGTGGTGGGCGGGCGCCGAAGGCGCGGCCTACTATGAGACGCTCAAGTCGCGCTTCAAGGTGCAGATCAAGGTCGACCGCCCCTGAGATTAAATGCGGCCGGATGGCGCGATTCGCCATCGGGCCGTGTTTTTGCGGTTACAATAGATGCTTCTACGGTGGCTGTAGCTCAGTTGGTAGAGTCCAGGATTGTGATTCCTGTTGTCGTGGGTTCGAGCCCCATCAGCCACCCCAAATATTGAAAACGCCCGAAGCGCAAGTTTCGGGCGTTTTTTCGTTGCGCTTCCGGTTCGCCGCCCGGGCCTTTCGTGCCTGCCCCATGCCCACAGCATTCAGTTCCTGGGTGGTGGCGCTCTGAGGACCGACCGTGCGCTCAAGGGGCGGGTGGGGGCGAAGTGCGCAGGGCAGGGCGCGAGGCGCATATAGGCCTAAAGGGACACGCGAAGTGTGACTTCGATCGGGACAATGGGCAGGCACGTCTCAGCCTGTATGTGATGGCGGCTGGGCACCCGTGCCCCGGTTCGCCAAGCCACCTCGATCACGCCAGGAGATCCAATGCAGATTCCTTTGCCGTCCCTTCGCCCCCTCGTTCCCATGGCCCTGCTGAGCCTGCTCGGCGCGTCGGCGCCCGCCTGGGCCATGCCCGAGGCGATCACCGACAAACAGGACGGGAAGCTCGATTTGTCCGACTGGCTCATCGAACGCAAGGGGTTCTTGCCCATTCCCATCGTCATCACCGAACCGGCGGTGGGCAACGGCGGTGGCGTGGCCTTGATGTTCCTGCGCAATTCGATGGCCGAGTCGGCGCAGAAGGCCAAGGAATCCGGCCTGGCGGTGTCGCCGGACATCTGGGTCGTGGGCGCGGCGGCGACCGAGAACGGGACCAAGGCGGCCTTTGCGGGCGGCATGAAGACCTTCGGCGACGGGCGCTTCAAGTACCGCGGAGCGGTCGGCAAAACCGATGTGAACCTGGCCTACTACGGCACCAGCGGCAACACCACGGGCATCGACTATTCGCTCGATGGATGGATGTCGAGCCAGCAGGTGCTGGCGCGGCTGGGCCAGAGCAACAACTGGCTGGGCGCGCGCTGGATCTACATGAACCTCAGCAACAAGCTCGACATCCGTGGCAATCCCAGCATTCCGCTGCAGCCCCACGAGGTCGCGCGCAAGGCCTCGGGCCTGGGGCTGACGCTGGAGCATGACTCGCGCGACAACGTCTTCACCCCTTCTAAAGGCTGGACCGGCGCGGTCGATGCGATGTTCTACGACCCGGACATCGGCAGCGCGACCCGGTTCCAGAGCTACCGCGGCCATGCCTTTGGCTACTGGCCAGTGCGCAAGGACGTGGTGCTCGCGGGGCGGGTGGACGGGCGCGCGGCGCGCGGGCAGGTGCCGTTCTACATGCTGCCTTTCATCGACATGCGCGGCATTCCCGCGGCGCGCTACCAGGACCGCAACACCGCCGTGATGGAGACCGAGCTGCGCTGGAATTTCACGCCGCGCTGGGCCGCGGTCGGATTCATCGGCGCCGGGCGCGCCTGGGGCAAGGGTGGTTCGTTCGACGATGCCAGCACGGCGGTGAGCAAGGGCGTCGGCGTGCGCTATCTGCTGGCGCGCAAGCTGGGGCTCTGGGTTGGCCTGGACTATGCGCGCGGCCCGGAAAGCGGCACCTACTACATCCAGGTCGGCAGCGCCTGGCGCTGAGCGATGCTCAGTGCAGCGTGGACAGGAACGCCGCCATGTCCTGAGCGTCCTGGGGTGTGACGCCCAGCTGGGGCATGGCCGTGCCGGGCTTGACCTGCTGGGTGTGGGTGAGCCAGCGCGCGAGATTCTGCGGCGTGTTGGCCAGGCTTCCGGCAATGAGCGTGCGCTTGCCCATGCCCTTGAGCGGCGGGCCGACATAGACATCGGCGCCGGTGATGCCGGGAATGCTGTGGCAGGCATTGCATGCGTATTGGTGCAGTGCCTGGCGGCCGCGTTCGACATCGGCAACGAAGTCGGGCGGAAGCGCTGCCTCGAAGCGCACGCGGTCGGTGGCCGCGGGCGCCGACCGGGTCCACTGCGCATATTGGGTTGCATTGAGCTGGGGCAGTTGCTGCATGAAGGCCACCAGTTCCCAGATCTGCGCATCCTCCAACCGATATTGCCAGGCCGGCATGCCGGTCATCTTGATGCCATGGCGTACCACCCAGTAGAGCTCGCGCGGCTTCCAGTGCTGCTGCGCGTCGACCAGCGGGCCGGGCAGCGGCTGCATGCTCAGGCCGATGTCGGACTGCGCCACGCCGGGCGCGCCATGGCATTGCACACATTTGGCCTGGTAGGTGGCGGCGCCGCGCAGCGCCATCTGCGGGTCGGACAGGGCGGGCTCGTCGATATCCCTGGCTTGACGGCGCACCGACTGGCGCATCGCGACTTCCATCAGCGAATGGGTGGCTTGCCAATGCTGGCGCGTGGCGGAAATGTCGTAGGCGCCCGAATAGACCACGACAGCCGCGGTGACGGCTGCTGTAAGCGCAATTCCAGTCGCCGTGACAGCAAGAATCAGAAACAGCTGGTTTTTTCTCATCTGCTTCGATTTTGCGTCAGTTGAGCTCATTCGTGCGACAGAATGGGCTAATGAACCGCAAGTATGCCTTTTCGCCTACGCTGCTGCCGGTGCTGTTCGCGGGTTTGGCCTGCGTCCCTACCGGAATCCAGGCGCAAGACAATTCCGCCACCACCCCCAAGCAGGACCACATTCTCATAGAGCGTGGCAAGGCCTTGCTGGGGCAGTACCAGTGCGGCTCCTGCCATGCGATTCCGGACGTGCCGATCGCGCGCGGACCCGTGGCGCAGCCCCTCGATGCGTGGAGCCAGCGCAGCTACATCGCCGGCCGCGTACCCAACCGCCCGGACACGCTGGCCCGGTGGATCATCGCGCCGCAGTCACTGGTTCCGGGGACAGCAATGCCCAGCATGGGCGTCTCGCCCGAAGATGCGCGGGCCATGGCCGCCTTTCTCTTTTCGCTCGAATGAAGGACGGCGCCTTTTTCGCGGCCGGCGATGCCGCGCAGACCATAGAAACCGTCACCTGGGTGTTGATAGGCGGCGGATTGCTGATTTTTATCGGCGTGATGCTGCTTTTGGCTTGGTCGCTGCGCACGCGCGCGTCCGCCCTGCGGCCCAGGCTGTGGGTCATCGGCGGCGGCGTGGTGTTTCCCGCGCTGGTGCTCACCGCGCTGTTCGTCTGGGTGCTGCCGCGCATGCCGGCCTGGAAGCCCGTGCCGCCCGCCGACGCGCTGATCGTCACCGTGAACGCACATATGTGGTGGTGGGAGGTGCGCTACCGCGATCCCGCCACCGGCGCCGATGTGCGCACGGCCAACGAGATCCGGATTCCCGTGGGCCGACCGGTCTACTTCGCATTGACCAGCGCCGATGTGATCCACAGCTTCTGGGTGCCGCAACTCGCCGGCAAGATGGACATGCTGCCCGGGCGCATGCAGCATCTGCTGGTGACGGCCAAGGAGCCCGGCGTCTGGCGCGGCCAGTGCGCCGAGTTCTGCGGCGCGCAGCATGCGCAGATGGCGCTGCATGTCGTCGGCCTCGAGCCGCAGGCCTTCGACGCCTGGCTGGCGGCGCAGGCCCGGCCCGCGCCCGCGCCGGCCAGCGCGCGCCAGGAACTGGGACGCAGCGCGTTTGTGGAGAACCGCTGCAACGCCTGCCACACCGTGCGCGGGGTGAGCGAGCAATCGCGGCTGGGTCCGGACCTCACGCATTTCGGCAGCCGGCTGCACCTGGGCGCCGGAATGCTGGCCAACACGCCCGAAGGCCGCGAGCGCTGGCTGACGCATATTCAGCAGATCAAAACCGGAGCCCGCATGCCTTCCTACGACCGACTCGACCCCGCCACGCTGGATGCCCTGGGTGACTGGCTGGGATCGCTGCAATGAACGCCGTGCCCGCGCAGCGCGAACTGCCCAACCGCCTGCCACGCCCCGAGGGCGAGCTGCAGGCGCTGCAGCGCGCCTGGCAGCCGCCCCGGGGCTGGCGCCGCATCTCGGCCGTCAACAACAGCCAGATCGGCGTCTACTACCTCGCGACGGCGCTGCTGTTCTTCGTGCTGGCCGGCATACTGGCGCTGATCATGCGCACCCAGCTCGCGGTGCCGGACAACACGCTGGTGGATGCGGGCAGCTACAACCAGCTGTTCACCATGCACGGCTCGGTGATGATGTTCCTGTTTGCCGTGCCGGTGGTCGAGGCGGTCGCGGTCTGGCTGCTGCCCAACATGCTGGGCGCGCGCGACCTGCCATTCCCGCGGCTGTCGGCCTATGCGTTCTGGGCCTATGCGATCGGCGGCCTGGCCTTCTTCATCACGCTGTTCTTCGGCGCCTCGCCCGATGGCGGCTGGTTCATGTACCCGCCGCTCACCAGCAAGGAGTATTCGCCGGGCATAGGCGCCGACTGGTGGCTGCTGGGCATCGGCTTCATCGAGATCTCGGCCATCGCCGGAGCCATCGAGCTGATCATCGGCATCCTGTTCACGCGCGCGCCCGGCATGCGGCTGATGCAGATGCCGCTGTTCGCATGGGCCACGCTGGTCGCAGCGCTGATGATCATCTTTGCGTTCCCGGCGCTGATCGCGGGCACGCTGCTGCTCGAGCTCGAGCGCGCCTTCGACTGGCCGTTCTTCATTCCCGCGCGCGGCGGCGACCCGCTGCTGTGGCAGCACCTGTTCTGGTTCTTCGGCCACCCCGAGGTCTACATCATCTTCCTGCCCGCGGCCGGCATGGTGACGATGATGGTGCCGGTGATGGCGCGCACCAAACTCGTGGGCTACGGCGCGATCGTCTGGGCGCTGGTGGGCGTGGGCACGATCAGCTTTCTGCTGTGGATGCACCACATGTTCACCGCGGGCCTGGGGCCGCTGGCGCTGCATGTGACGTCGGTGGCGAGCTTCGCGGTGGCGATTCCCAGCGGCGTGCAGGTGTTCTCGTGGATCGCCACGTTCTGGAAGGGGCGGGTGCAGATGACTGCGCCCTCGCTGTTCCTGCTGGGTTTTCACTTCATCTTCGTGCTGGGCGGGCTCACCGGCGTGATGCTCGCGGTGCTGCCCTTCGACTGGCAGGCGCACGACAGCTACTTCGTCGTCGCCCACCTGCATTACGTGCTCATCGGCGGCCTGGTGTTCCCCTTGTTCGCCGGCATCTATTACTGGGCGCCGCTGTACAACGGCCACGCGCTGTCGGAGCGCGTGGCGCGCTGGAGCTTCGGGCTGATGTTTGCCGGCTTCAACCTGGCCTTCTTTCCCATGCACATCGCTGGCCTGGCGGGCATGCCGCGGCGCGTCTATACCTACGCCGACGGTCTGGGCTGGGGGCTGCTCAACCTGCTGGCGACGGTGGGCTCCTATGTGTTTGCCGCGGGCGTGCTGTGCTGCCTGGTCGATCTGGTGCGCACCTTCCTGCGCAAGGAACGCGAGCCGGGCAACCCCTGGGGCGCGGATTCGCTCGAATGGCTGCCCCAGGGCGACTACGGCGTGCGCAGCATTCCGCAGATCGAGGCGCGCGCCCCGCTGTGGCACCGGCCGGCGCTGGCCGAGGAAGTGCCCGCGGGCCGGCACTGGCTGCCGGGCACGGTGTTCGGCGGGCGCGAGACGCTGGTCACGAGCCCGGGCAGCGCGCAGATCCGCCATCTGCTGCGCCTGCCCGGCGATGGCTGGCCGCCGTTCATCGCGGCCGCGGGCACGGCGGGTTTCTTCCTGCTGCTCACGGTGTACTGGATCATTCCGGCCTTCATCTCGGCGGCGATCTCGCTGGCCGCGATGCTGGTCTGGCTCTGGGGCTCGGACCGTCCGCCGCCACGGCCCACGGCCCAGATCGGCGAGGGCGTGAGCGTGCCATCGGTGGCCACGGGCCGCGCCTCGCATTCGTGGTGGGCGACGCTGATCCTGCTGGCCGTCGATGCGACGATCTTTGCCTCGTTTGGCTTTGCGCATATCCATGTATCGATGGCACTCGATGTCTGCCCGCCGCCCGGTGCCAGCCTGCCCGTGGGGCGGCTGTGGCCTGCGGGGATGCTGCTGGCGGCTTCCGGACTGATGGTGTGGGCGCAGCGTTGCCTGGGCCGCAAGCCGCAGTCGGTGCTGCGGCTGGCCGTGCTGCTGGCCATGCTGGCAGCCATCGGTGCGATCGGGCTGGACCTGGGGCTGCATCTACGCGACGGCTTGTCGCCGCGCGCCGATGCCTGGAGCGCCACGGTGGCGGCGCTGGTGTCGTGGCAGTGCTTCCACGCGCTGGTGCTGCTGGTCATGGGCAGCTATCTGCTGGCGCGCTCCTGGGCCGGCTGGCTGCGCCCCGATGCGCGCGCCACGCTCGACAACACGGCGCTGATGTTCCACGGCACGGTGGCGCAGGCCATCGTCGGCATGGCGCTGGTGCGCTGGCTGCCGGCCTGGATGGGGGGCTGAAGCGGGCAGTGCGTCACTGCTTTCAGGGAGTGTCACGGGGGTTTCATGCGCGCCCGGCAAGCTTGGCGCTTTGCAAACCCGAAAGACAGCCTTGAAACGCGTTCCTTACGTCCTCTCCCTGGGTCTCATCGTGTCCGCCGTGCTGACGGCGTGCGGCGGCAGCGACGGCGATGTCGCCACCCCGGGCGCCGGCAATGGCAATGGTGTTGACGTGGGCACCGGCACCGGCACCGGCCCCGCCGCGCAGCCCATGGATCTGACCATCCTGCATGTCGGCGACCACCACTCCAACCTCGACAGCAAGAGCAAGGACCTCAAGCTCAAGACCGGCGCTGGCGCGGCCGCTGGCACCGTGACCGCCGATGCGGGCGGTTTTCCGCGCGTCACGGCGGCCATCGAGCAGCTGGCCGCCCAGTCGAAGAACGTGCTGAAGCTGCATGCCGGCGATGCGCAGACCGGCACGCTGTACTTCAACCGCGCGGGCGCCAACGGCGAAGCCGACGCGGCGCTGATGAATACCGTGTGCTTCGATGCGTTCACGCTGGGCAACCATGAGTTCGACAAGGGCGACAGCAACCTCAAGAGCTTCATCGACCTGCTGCACAAGGGCAGCTGCAAGACGCCGGTGCTCAGCGCCAACGTCGAGTTCGGCGCCAGTTCGGCGCTGTTCCCGGCCAAGGCGCCGGGCTACGTGAACAAGTCGGTGGTCGTGCAGCGCGACGGCCAGTCGATCGGCCTGGTCGGCCTGACCATCGCCAGCAAGACCAAGGCTTCGTCGAGCCCCGACGCCGACACCACGTTCGAAGACGAAACCGTGGCGGCGCAGCGCGAGATCGATGCGCTGCGCGCGCGCGGCATCAACAAGATCGTGGTGATGAGCCACATCGGCTATGACTACGACAAGGCCATCATTCCCAAGCTGAGTGGCGTGGACGTGGTCGTGGGTGGCGATTCCCACACCCTGCTGGGTCCCGCCAGCCTCGAAACCTATGGCGTCGGCTCGCCGGCCGGCGACTACCCGACGCGCCTGACCAACAAGGACGGCAAGCCGGTGTGCCTGGTGCATGCCTGGGAATACAGCCAGGTGGTCGGTGAACTCAAGGTGTCGTTCGATGCCAATGGCGACGTGACCCAATGCGTGGGCACGCCGCACGTCTTGATCGGCGACGGCTTCACGGTGGCCAAGGCGGCCGCCACCGAGGCGCAGAAAGCCAGCATCCTGGCCGATGTGAACGCCAGCGGCTTCCTGCGCGTGACCGCGCCCAGCGCCGCCGCCACCGCCACGCTGCAGCCGTTCAAGGACAAGGTCGACGTGTTCAGCAAGAGCCAGGTCGCGACGGCGCCGCAGGAATTGTGCTCGCGCCGCGTGCCCGGGGGTGTCGGCAGCGTCGATTACAGCCGTTCCGGCGCGGACTGCAATGCGCTGGGCCAGGTGAGCCTGCGCGGCGGCGACATCCAGCAACTGGTGGCCCAGGCCTATGTGGATGTGGCCAACGCCAGCTATGGCGGCGCCGACATCTCGCTGCAAAGCGGCGGGGGCGTGCGCGTGCCGCTGAAGGGCAATGTGACGGCGGCCAATGTCATCGAGGTGCTGCCATTCGGCAATATGCTGATGCGCCTCGAAGTCACGGGCCAGGAAGTCAAGAGCATGCTGGAAGACGGCCTGCAGGCCGTGTATGGCGGCAACTCCACCGGTTCGTACCCTTACACCGGCGGCTTGCGCTTCGACGTGAACGCGGGGCTTGCGCGCGGCAGCCGCGTGGCCAATGTCGAGGTGCGCGACGCGGCCACGGGGCTGTGGGGCGTGCTCGACATGGCCAGGACCTACAAGCTGTTCGTGCTGAGCTTCAATGCCAATGGCGGCGACGGCTATGACACGCTGAAGGCCGTGCCGGCCGCGCGCCGTCTCGATATCGGCGTGCTGGACGCCGATGTGTTCCAGGCCTATATCGACAAGCAGGCCAAGGATCCGGTGAGCGGACTGCCGTTGTTGCGCCCGCTTGACGCCGCGCTCTACAGCACCAGGTCGTACCTGGGCCCGCAAGCCCAGCCTTGAGAGGGTGGGGGCCGGCGGGGGCGGCTGATGCCGTACCTGCCGGAGCTTGCGGCACCGGACTACAGGGGAGCGCCAAGGCGCCCAACCATACTCGGCGCATGAACAAGCCCGCTCCTTCCCATTCCCTGCGCTGGTTTTCGCTGCTGGCGCTGGCCGGCAGCATGGCCGGCGCCTCTGCCCAGCAACTGGCCGCGCCCGGCATGGGCGTGAACCCGCATCTGCCCGCGCCCGACAAGGGCGGGTTGCTGCCCACGGTCAACATCGCCCCGGCGCTGGGCTGGGCCGAAGGGCGCATGCCGCAGGCGCCCGAAGGCTTCCGGGTCACGGCGCTGGCCGCGGGACTGGACCATCCACGCTGGGTCTATGTGCTGCCCAATGGCGACGTGCTGGTGGCCGAGAGCAACAAGCCCGAACCCGAAGCGGGCGCGAAGAACGTGCATGCCGACGGCCTGCGCGGCAAGGCCATGGGCATGGTGCAAAAGCGCGCGGGCGCGGGCACGCCCAGCGCCAATCGCATCACGCTGCTGCGCGATGCCGACGGCGACGGCGTGGCCGAGACCCGCAGCGTCTTCCTGCAGAACCTGGTGTCGCCCTACGGCATGGCACTGGTCGGCAAAGAGCTCTACATCGCCAACGCGAATGCCATCGTCAAGGTGCCCTACGAGACCGGGCAGACCTCGATCTCGGCCACGCCGGTCAAGCTCACCGACCTGCCCGCAGGCGCCAACCACCACTGGACCAAGAACATTCTGGCCAGCGCCGACGGCAGCAAGCTGTATGCGACCGTGGGCTCGAACAGCAATATCGGCGACAACGGCATGGCCGCGGAAGAGGGCCGCGCCGCGATCTGGGAAGTCGACGTGGCAAGCGGCAACAAGCGCTTGTTCGCGAGCGGCCTGCGCAATCCCAACGGCCTGGGATGGGAGCCGCAGTCCAAGACGCTTTGGACCGTGGTCAACGAGCGCGATGAACTCGGCAACGACCTGGTGCCCGATTACCTCACCTCGGTCAAGGACGGCGCGTTCTACGGCTGGCCCTGGAGCTACTGGGGCCAGCATGTCGACGAACGCGTGAAGCCCGCCAACCCGGACATGGTGGCCAAGGCGATTGCGCCGGATTACGGCCTGGGCGCGCATGTGGCGCCGCTGGGCATGGCGTTTTCCGATGCGCGCATGCCTGCGCCCTATGCCAACGGCGTGTTCATCGGCCAGCACGGCTCGTGGAACCGCAAGGAACTGGTCGGCTACAACGTGGTGTTCGTGCCGTTCGCATCGGGCCGCCCTTCGGGCGCACCGGTGCAGTTCCTGGGCGGCTTCCTGAACGACGAAGGCAAGGCCTACGGCCGGCCCGCGGGCGTGGCGCTCGACGGCAAGGGCGCGCTGCTGGTGGCCGATGATGTCGGCAACACCCTGTGGCGCGTGGCGCCGGCGAAGTAAGCCGGTCTCAGGCGGCGCGGCGCGCTGCCAGCCAATCCTGCCAGCGGAATACCAGCCACAGCGCTGCGAGCATGGCGGCGCCAAATACCCAGGCGCTCAGCGCGCCGGCCATGCCGCCGGAGAGCAGCGTGCCGATGGTGCAGCCCAATCCCGTCATGGCGCCCCAGCCCAGTAACGTGCCGCCCGCAATGCCGCGCAGCGCATCCCTGGCGGTTGGAAGCCTTGGCGCGAATTGCCGGCTCGCGAGCGCGGCGACGAAGGCACCGCCGATCAGTCCCACCAGCACCAGCGCATTGGGGGTGGCCCAGCTTTCCTGCGGCAGCGTGGCGCAGCCGGCAAAGCCATCGAGTCCATCGAGCCGAGCCGGCACCCAGCCGTGCTGCTGCAGCGCGCCGCGCACCTGGCTGCCCAGCGTGGCCGTGACGCCCAGCGGCCGCATGCGCACGATGGCGGCCACGCTGATCAGCCCGACCAGCAGCCCGCCCAGCGCATAGTTCCAGCGGCCGGTCCACAGCGACTGCCACAGGCTGCGCAGATCCTGCGGCGCGGACGCGGCGCTGGCGCGCGGCTTGCCGGCCTGGCGCTGCAGATGGCGGTGCCAGATCCAGGCCGCCGAGAGCCCCAGCGCGCCGAGCTGCACGGCCAGCGCGCCGCCATAGCCCAGATACCGGGGCAGCCAGACCACGGGGGCATCGGCCACGGCCGCGCTGTACAACGGGTTCCAGCTGTGGAAGCCCAGCGCGAAGCCCAGGCCGGTGCCGATCAGCGCAAAGGGCGCCACGGCCGAGCCTTCGGCCAACCGGTACCAGTGCGCGCTGATGCGCGAGCCCGACACCGCCATGCCCGCGCCGAAGGCCAGCCCGGCCAGCACCAGCACCCAGCTCACCGGGCCGATATGCATCTCGGGAGGGAGCTGCCCGGCTTGCGGATGGGCCACCCAGCTGCCCTGCACGACCGTCATGCCCGCCACGCCCACGGCCCATGCCAGCACGATGGCCAGGATGCCGCGCGGGTCGCCCCGCTGCAGCCAGTCGCGCGCGTGGCAGTAGAAGCAAAAGCGTGTGCGTTGCAGCACCACGCCCAGTGCCATGCCGATGGAAAGGGCGAAGACCAGGGTGCGGCCGCCGGTCCAGGTCTGCAGCTGGGTGGAGAACCATCCCAGCAGGACCAGGAGCGCAGCTGCGGCCCAGGGTTGCCAGGCCGTGGGGGCGGGCGGGCTTTGGGTGGGTATTTCTACAACGGACATGCTTGTTCTCGAGAGCAGGACGTTCATCCTTCGACAGGCTCAGGACGGACGGTGAAGCGGCAGGCTGACCTCAAACGGTGTGGTTGGCCCGCCATGAACGTCTTGCTTACTTCGCCGCCCAGACGGTGCCGGCCGGGTTGGTGATGGGCACGCCCACGGCGTTGCCGTATTCGGTCCAGGAGCCGTCGTAGTTCTTCACGTCGTAGCCCAGGATCTTCGACAGCGCGAACCAGGTGTGGCTGGAGCGCTCGCCGATGCGGCAGTAGGTGATGACCGACCTGCTGCCGTCGATGCCCACGCCGGCGTAGAGCTTGCGCAGCTCTTCCTTGGGCTTGAAGGTGCCGTCCTCCTGCACCGCCTGGCCCCAGGGCACGTTCACCGCGCCGGGAATGTGGCCGGCGCGGATCGCGAGTTCGGGCACGCCGGCCGGGGCAAAGATCTTGCCCTGGTATTCGTCGCCCGAGCGGATATCGATCAGCTTGGCCTGCGACTTGCCTTCGGCCACGGCCAGCGCATCGCTCAGGCGCGCACGCAGGTCCAGGTTGACCTTGCCGACGCGGTAGCTGGTGGCGGCGTAGTCGGGCGCGCGGTTGTTCAGCGCGCGGCTTTCGGCCTCCCACTTCCTGCGGCCGCCATCGAGCAGCTTGACGTTCTTCACGCCATAGATGTCGAACACCCATGCGCCCCAGGCGGCAAACCAGTTGTTGGTGTCGCCGTAGAGCACCACCGTGGTGTCGTCCTTCACGCCGGCCTTGGACAGCAGCTTCTCGAAGTCCTGCTTGCCGACGATGTCGCGGCGCAGCTTGTCGTTGAGGTCGGTGTGCCAGGAGAAGTTCACCGCGCCCGGAATGTGCGCGCGCTCGTAGACGCCGGGATTGACGCTGACTTCGATCACGCGCAGGTCGGAGCGGTTGAGGTTCTGCGCCAGCCATTCGGTGGTGACCAGCGGGCCCGCGGCTGCCGCGGCGGCCGGTGGGGTATTGGCGAGTGCCGCGCCGGCCACGCTGGCCAGCAAGACCGTGGCAAGGGCGCGCAGGCCGGGGGCGAAAGCTGTCGTTGTCATGGTGATCCTTGATGGGTTGGGAGACGGAGGGATTCGCGCCAGCCTCCGCGGCCAGCACTTGCAACTGAATGTAGAAGCGCGTGCCGCGGCCGCCAAGTGAGTTTTTGGCGCATGGATATGCGGCGCACGCATACCGTGGCGGGCTGATGCACATTCCTGCCACTTGCTTCGACAGGTCAAAAAACCACGCTATAATTCGTGAATACGGTGGCTGTAGCTCAGTTGGTAGAGTCCAGGATTGTGATTCCTGTTGTCGTGGGTTCGAGCCCCATCAGCCACCCCAGAACACCGCTGAATTCGTCAGCAGCAAAAAGGACCTTCGGGTCCTTTTTGCATTTGCGGCCGCAGGCGTTGTCCGAGGCCGGGGGCTCGCATATAGTGGTTCTTCCCGTGTCCAACCACCAAGGAACCACCGAATGAAGCAGATTTCCCTTCTGTCCTGCGGCCTGTTGATGTCGTTTGCCGCGCTGTCCGCGGGCGCCGCGGAACGCACCGTCACGCTGAACACGGCCACCGCCAATGGCGAAGGCCCGGCCGTGGGCACGGTGCGCATCGTCGAGACCTCCTACGGCCTGGCGTTCTATCCCGACCTCAAGGGGCTGACCGCCGGCCAGCATGGCTTCCATGTGCATGAGAAAGGCTCGTGCGCACCGACCGAAAAGGATGGCGTGAAGACGCCCGCGGGCGCCGCCGGCGGCCACTACGATCCCAAGGGCAGCGGCAAGCATGGCGAGCCCTGGGGCGACGGCCATCTGGGCGATCTGCCAGCACTCTATGTGGCTGCCGACGGCACCGCCACCTCGCCGGTGCTGGCGCCGCGCCTGAAGCTGGCGGACGTCAGCCAGCGCGCGCTCATGGTGCATGTCGGCGGCGACAACCATTCCGACCATCCCGCGCCGCTGGGCGGTGGCGGCGCGCGCATGGCCTGCGGCGTCATTCCCGGCTGAGCGGGCGCGCCCGGCTACTTCTTCTTCAGCCAGCGGTCGGTGATCTCGCTGGCCTTCTTTTCGGTGCGCCGGTCGATCTCGGCCACTTCCTGCGGGCTGCGCGCCGCGCTGTCGCAGCGTCCCGCAACGCGCGGAAAGCGCTGGCGGCATTGCTGGGCCTGCTGCTTTGCGCGCTCCCAGCCATCGACCTCGCCGTAGAACCTGACCGCGTAGGGCATGGTCTCCTCGGCCACGGCGAAGTGCTGCAGGCCGCGCTCGAGCAGCTTTTTCGATGCGTCGCGCTGCCCGCTTTCCTTCAGGCGCGTGCTGCGCTCGGTGTAGAGCGCCCAGGCCCGATCGGTCTCCGAATTGAAGTTGGCCTCGAACAGGCTGCCCAGGTCGCGCGGCAGGCCGCGCACCGCGCCCGGCTGCGCGCTGGCGGCGCTGTACAGGGCGAACAAGGGCACGGCGTGCGTCGCGGTCGGGCCCGACGCGGCCTGGCGGGCGAGCGCCACGGCGCCGGGCGACTGCGGCGCTTCCATGGCCTTGTATGCGGCCTGGTAGTTCTTCAGGATGAGCTGGGTGCGCTTTTGCGCCAGCGCCGCCTGCAGCGGCGCCTGCGTGGGCGCGCGGTCCTCGGCAACCTCGGGGTAGCGTTCGGCGATCTCGGCCAGGCTGTCCTGGCGCTTGACGGTTTCGGGATGCGCGCTGGTGAGCTTGCCGATCCAGCGCGACAAATCGAAGCTGGCCTGGTTCAGGCCGCCATTGATTCCGGCCTGCAGATTGGCCGAGGCATCGTTGAGCGCGGTGGACACCGCGTTGTTGCTCTGGGGTGCCGTGCGCCTGGCGCGTTCGATGGTACTGGCCTGCAGTGCCTGCTTCAGTGCCTCCTGCTTTTGCAGCTCCAGGGTTTCGTTTTGCTGCTCCCATCCCGCCTGGCGCTCGAGAAAGGCCTTGGCTCCATGCTCATAGCTGTAGCCCAGGCGGTGCGTGACATGCAGCGCAAAGCGGTCGGCCGCGCCTTCCTGGGTCTGGCCATACAGCGCCGTGGTCAGCGTCTTGCCCAGCGCATAGGAGGCCTGCAGCGTGTCGACCTGGTTCCACCCGGTGGCCTGTGCGGTCTTGTACGCGATGCCCAGGCCCAGCGAGGCAAAGCCGGCGGCCGTGTCGGCGCCGGCAATCGCGCCTTCGAGGCTGTGGTAGTGCAGGTAGATATGCCCGAACTCATGGGCCAGCAGCGCCACCAGTTCGTCCTCGCTCTGGACCGATTGCAGCCAGGGCAGCGAGACATAGATGTTGCCCGCAGCGGTCGCATAGGCGCTGAGCGAGGACTGAGCCAGCAGATACACGTCGCCGGGCCAGTCGGGCACCAGCGCCGCGGCCTTGATGCGTGCCAGCAAGCCGTTGAGATAGCGCTGGGCTTCGGGCGCATGCACCAGGCCGAAACCGCGTGCGCGCTGGTTGATCACGTCCTGCTGCGGATCGGGCCAGGCGCGCGCTTCGGGCGCCGGCAGCGCCTCGAGCGGGCTGGCGGGCTTCTGTGCCAGGCTGGACATGCCCGGCAGCTGGTTCAACGCCTGCGGCATGGTCTCGCAGCCGGCCAGCAGCGCGCACAGCAGCGCCAGTGGCCAGAGGCCGCGGCGGGCGATCCCGTGGCGGGCAACCCCGCGGCGGGCCTCACTTGCAGGCATTGGGTCCTGCTCCGGGCGTGGCGATGGTCGGCTGGCTGTCGACGCGCTGGGTGGCGCAGCCGCCCTCGGCGCCGCGCAGGATGCGCACGTGCACTCCCTTGATCCAGTAGTCCTGGCCGGCGATGCGCACGCGATGGAAGCTGGACTTCGATTCCTCGATGGTCAGCGGCAGCCCCAGTTCCGCCACCGGCGCCTGGCGCGCCGCAGCCGCCGCGCCCGCGGACGCGAACAGGTCCACCGTGGTCCTGCTGCTGGGGCTGGCGGCAACGATGCGGTCCTGCGCCTGTGCGGTGCACGCGGCCGCGGCCAGGCAGGCAGCAAGGAAGAAAGCGGTTTTCATTCACGGTCTCCAGGAGTTCGAGGGGATGGGGATGGCCGCGCCGCCGGCTCGGGATCGGGCCCGAGCAGCAACCAGCGCAGGCGCGCGAGATAGCCCAGGCCTTCGGCCACCAGCGTCATGCCGACCAGCTCGACGACGGGCAGCATGCCGATGCGCGAAAAATGCTGGAACGCGGCAATCAGCGCCATGGCGGCAATTGCCTTGAGCGTGATGGCGGCTATCCAGCCGGCCGCGGCCAGCGCGCACCAGGCCAGGCGCGTGCGCAGGCGCGAGGGCGCGTCGGGCGACAGCGGCCGCGGCAGTCCGGGCCAGCGCCGCAGCGCCGCGTCACGCAGCGCCGACCCGCGCCGGCGCAGCCGCGCGCGCAGGAAATTCCAGACCAGGTGCACGAGGAACACCGCGGCAATGGCGCTCAGTCCCGGCAGCAGCAGTGCGCGCGGCGGCGGCAGCGTCCATTCGGCGCTTTGCTTGTAGTCGTTGCCATAGGTCAGGAAGTTGTCCAGCGCCATCGCATGCATGTGCACGCCCGCAACCCGGCCGTGCACCGGCGACTGCGCATAGTCGTTGTAGCCCGCGACCTGGGCGCCGACAAACAGGTACTTGCCCGAGACGTGCTGCGCCAGGGCCGCTTCGTCGAGTCCCGCGATGTCGCTGAACGTCAGCGTTCGGTGGTACGGGCACAGCGCCTGCGTCGGCGCGTCTTCCCAGAGCTGGCGCACGAGGCCTGGCACCAGGCTGCTCCAGCGGCGCTCGCCAGGCGCGCAGTGGCGCGCCGTGCCCGCGGCCGCGGGCGCCGAGTTGTGCCCCCAGACCAGGGCCATGGGTTGGGGATGCGCGCCGCGCGCGATGCCGGCCACGTCCTCGGCCATGGCCAGCGCCGCGCTGCGATAGGCCGGCTGCGCCTGGGGGTCGGGCGACGGGCCCTCGACCCAGGCGGTGCCATTGAAATGGCGCTGCATCTGATAGGTCCAGGCCACGGCATCGAGCGGGTCGGGCACATAGTCGACGCCCACCAACGCGAAGCAGCGGCTGCTCGCGTCCATCAGTTCGCGCCGCACCGCAAGCCGGCCGGTGGCCGCGTCGGGCAGTGCCGCGAGAAATACCGCGATGCCGCGCGCGTGCATCGCGCATAGCTGTTGCTCGAGCGCGGCCCAGCTCGGGTCGGGCCGCTCCTGGCCAAAGGTGATGTCGACCATGACCGCCTTGGGCGGGGCGCCGGGCAGATCCACGAGGCGGCCCAGCCAGTCGGCATGTTCCTGGTAGGAAATGGGCCACGCCGTGCCCAGCCCGTCGAGAAAGGGCTGGTCGTACAGCACCACGGTGATGGCATCGCGGCCCTTGGCGGGATAGGCCAGCTGGGCGCTGACGGGTGCCTGCGCCTTGGCCATGAAGCGCGTGACGGCCATGCCCTGCGCATTGATCCGGTCACCCAGCCAGAGCATGCCGAACGAGACCGCGGCCAGCAGCATGAAGCCGAGCAGCAATGCCAGCGGGCCGGGACACCGCCAGCCCTCGCCCGCACCGCCAAGGTACAGGGCATCGCGCAGCAGGGCGTCCACGCGCTGGCGCAGGGTATGGACTTTCGGACGGGACATGG
Source organism: Comamonas antarctica (assembly GCF_013363755.1). Lineage (NCBI taxonomy): Bacteria > Pseudomonadati > Pseudomonadota > Betaproteobacteria > Burkholderiales > Comamonadaceae > Comamonas > Comamonas antarctica. The sequence continues at coordinate 2,466,180 of NZ_CP054840.1, read as the reverse complement.
AGCGGGAGAGGACGGGCTGAGCGGGACGCGGGATGGCATGCTGCGGCGGCCCGGGCGTGCAGCGCAGCCCGCCAGCGAGATACCGTCTCGCTGGCGCAAGTTGATACAAAACGTATCATAGCCAGGCACTTCGTGCCGCGGCGCACATTTCGCGCACTGCGGCGCGGCCGCCACACCGGTCTGTTGGGCTCAGGGCGCGGCGGCGGGCAGGGTCAGCGGCGCCTGCCGCTGCGCCATGGCGCGCTGGAACAGCGCCATGAAGCGCGGCGCCACGCTGGAGATGTGGTATCGGCGGCCGGTTTCACGCGCCGCCTGGCTGTAGCGCGCGCGGCGCGCGGGGTCGGCGCGCAGCGCGCGGATCGCGTCGATCCAGGCATCGTCGTTGTCGGGCAGCAGCAGGCCGTTGACATCGTGCTGCACCAGCTCGGGAGTGAAGCCCCAGTTCGAGCCGATGATGCAGCCGCCGCGCGCCAGGATCTCCATCAACCCCCAGTTCGCCACGCCGTAGCGCAGGGGATAGAGAAACAGATCCACGCCGGCCAGCATCGCGGCGAATTCCGCATAGGGCAGGCGGCCCGGGAACTCGACCACCCGGGCGCCGGGATAGACCTGCAGCAGGTGGTCGCGAAAGCTTGCCACCTTGCCGCCGTAGCGCCGCTCGACCCATTGCTGCTCGTAGCCGTAGGTGGCCGCGGTCGGGTCGCCAATGGCAATGAAACGCGTGCCTTCGGCGTCGCCTTCGCGCACCAGCCGGTCGACCAGGCGCATATAGGTCTCGAAGCCCTTGGCGCTGGACAGGTCGCGCGCGGAAAACGCCACCGTGAACGGCTGCGTTTCTTCCGGTGATGCGGGGCGCTCGCGCAGCGGCGCCTGGATGTCGAAACCCTCGAACTGCACCGCGATGCGGTCCTGCAGCGCGGCGGGAAACATCGCGCGCGCATGCGCGCTGGGCACGATGGTCAGGTCGCTGCACAGCACCTGGTGGAAATGCAGCATCTCGGTATTGCGGTCCGCCAGGCGCTGGGCTTCGTCGGGCGGGTAGGCCGCGTCGTTGCCATGCGCGCGGTAGCTGGGGAATTCGATGTAGCTGACGATGGCCGCATCGAGTTCGTCGTAAAGCCAGTTGGGCGCGCCCCACAGCGAATGCGCGACCACGACATCGATGCGCCGGCCCTGGGCCTGCTCGAAGTCCTTGAGCGCCTTGAGCACGCCGCGGCAGATGCGCGCCGAGCGTTCGACCTTGCTCGAGTAGTAGTAGCTTTGCGGGCCGACGATCTTGCCGTCGGGCTGGAAGGACAGCAGGTGGTCGCAGTCCTTCTCATGGTTGGCCTTGTGGCCGGGCGTGGTCATGAACCAGCTGTCGGCCATGCCGGTGGCGCGCAGGTGGCTGCACAGCAGGCTGTACTGGCTGGGATAGACGGCGCCGACGAAAACGATCAGGGGTTTTTGCATGGGTCAGGGCACGGCGGCAGCGCCGCGCGAATGGGCAGGCAAGGGGACGGGCGCGGGCCGCGTCATCGGTCGATTTCGTCCTCGATCTCTGGCGCGCTGCTGGTGGACACGGGAACCTCGGGCTCGCCATCGCTGATCTGGTATTTGCGCATTTTCTCCCAGAGCACCTTGCGGCTGATGCCCAGCTGCTGGGCGGTGTTCTGCCGTTTCCAGTCGTTGGCGCCGAGCGCGGCAATGATGCGGTTGCGCTCCTCCAGATCCCAGTTCGCGCGGCTGGCCGGCGGCGGCTCGCTCGCGCCCGCGGGCGGTGGCGGAAGGGTCAGGGCCGACAGGTTCTGCGCCTGCTGCAGGATGCGCTCGGTCGCGCCGCCCGCGAGCCAGTTGCGCGTCTGGCGCGCGGCCACGCCGATGCGCTCGGCCAGGTTGCGCAGCTCGCGCACATTGCCTGGAAAGTACATCTGCGCGACCGCATCGAGAATGAAGAACGGCGGCTCGCCGAGCTCGGCCATCAGCTCCTCGCCGACCACCTTGTGCAGGATGCTGGCGAAGATCGCGAGCTTGTCGGCCTCGCCGCGCTCTTCGAGGCTGGGCATCTGCAGCTCCACCACGGCCAGCCGGAAGAACAGGTCGGCGCGAAAGCGTCCCGCATGCACCTGGTCGCGCAGGGGCTTGTTGGTCGCGGCAACGAGGCGGAAGTCGAGCCGCACCGGCGTGGCCGAGCCCAGCCGGGTCACGGTGCGCTCCTCGAGCACGCGCAGCAGCTTGACCTGCTGGTACAGCGGCAGGTCGGCGATCTCGTCGAGAAACAGCGTGCCGCCGCTGGCCTGCTCGAAAAAGCCCTTGTGCGCGGTGACGGCGCCGGTGAACGAGCCCTTGGCATGGCCGAAGAACAGCGACTCGAACAGCCCGTCGGGGATCGCGCCGCAGTTGACGACGACAAACGGGCCCTGGCCGTAATGCGTGTTGCGCACATGCAGGCGCTCGGCGATGCGCTCCTTGCCGGTGCCGGTCTCGCCGCTGATCAGCACGCTGTGTTCGCAATCGGCAAAGGTGTCGACGTCGTTGAGCAGGCCCAGCATGCAGTCGGCCACGGCAATGATGTCGTCCGAGCGCTGCGGCTGGTGGTGCGAGCTTTGCAGGCGCTGCAGGATGCGCGCCAGCATTGCGCGCAGTTCGGCGCCTGTGAAGTCGAAGGGCAGCACATGCGAATACTCGTTGGCATAGCTGCCGGCGGTGGCGCCGCGCAGGTTGGAGCTGACCCACAGCACCGGCATGCCGCCGAACGTGCCCTCGATATGCTGGCGGCTGAAGCGCGCGCCTTCGAGCACGGACACGCTCACGATGGAGATCGCGTTCTGGCTCGACGCGGCCAGCGGCGGCGCGTTGAGGCCGTCGGCGCGCACGACTTCGACGTCCATGCTGAGCATGCAGCGTTCCACGCGCTCGGCAATATCGGCTTGGCCCTCCCAGACGTAGATGACCAAATCACTCTGATTCACTGTGGCGTTCCTTGTAATTCGATGGGTTGCCCATGCATGCGCTCAATGGACCAGTTGCGCCGGGTTGCAGTCGGCCCAGAGCAGTTCGACATCGGCATAGCCGACCTGCAGGCCGAGTGCGCTGAGCAACGGGCCCAGCAGCGAATCGAGCAATGCAAACACCGGCGTGAGCAGCGCGGACAGCAGGGGCGTGAGCGCCGAGACAATGGCCGACAGGCTGTTGACCAGGCCGTCCACTATCGAAGACAGGTAATCGAGCCGCAGGCCCAGCAGCGTGAGGCCGCTGGTATCGAGGCGGAACTGCAGCAGGTTCTGGTTGAAGGCATTGCCGAGATAGGAGCCCAGCTGGTTGCGGGTGCCGGCGGTCTTGACCAGATCCTGCGCCGAGCGCGCGGTCTCGGTCGAATAGCGGAAATCGAGCTGCTGGTACGCCGCCGCGTTCTGGGTGTCGGTGGTGTCCAGGTCGAGCCGCGCCATCAGCTTGACCGGGGCCTCGACGACGGTGATCAGGTCGCCCAGCAAGGTGGCTTTGACGTTCAGGTCGAGAAGATGGAAGAAATCCTTGGACAGGCTGGTCCAGGGCGCGCCGGTGTTCGTCATGGCATCGGGCGCCTGGCCCAGAAGCAGGCTGGCAACGCCGGGTTTGGCATCGATGCTTGCCTTGTGCACGTTGCTGCCGTACTGGTGGCAGGCAATCTCCTTGAGGCGCGCATCGCCCGAAGCCACCTCCAGATAGACGGGCAGGTTGATGGCGGACCGGTTGGTCGGCAGCGAGACCCGCAGGCGCAGCAGCAGCAGGTTGAGGTCCAGCAGATTGCCAGTGGCGCTCAGCGAATTCACCACCTGCAGGTTCAGGTTCAGGCGCACCTGGCCGGTATGCGCCGTTGTCATGTATCTGCCGCTGCCATCCGTGCCTGCCGGGCCCACGGCAATGACCGGCGGCTCGATCACCTTGGCGGCCACCGTGGCCTTGGCCAGCAGGCCGAGGTCGAGCGAGGTCTGCAGGGCCGCGGCCGAATCGGCGTTGGCCACCTGCAAGGCGGTTTTCACCAGGCTCAGCACGCTGGCGTCGGCATTCAGCGCGGTGGCCGGGTTGTCCTGGTGGATGCCCACATCGAGCAGGCCGTTGCCGCTCGCGCCTTTGAGCAGGTGGATGAAGGTGTTGGCGAGATCGACGCGGGCCGGCAGCGCCAGCATGTTGCGCAGCGCGGCAATGGCGATGTTGGCGGTGGCCTGGTCGGGCAGGTTCTGCGCGACCTGGATGCTGGCGTTGATCAGTTCGCGCAGGCTGATCTCGGTATCCAGCAGCTCCGAGTAGTTGCCGGCGTCGAGCTGCAGCGCGTCCATGATGCCCAGCAGGTTGACGTTGGTGCTGGCCAGGCCTTCGTAGTCGGCCAGGCTCAGATTGAGGGTGGTGCCCAGCAGCATGCCCAGCAGGCTGTTGAGCGCGCCATCATTGAGGCGGGCGACACCCGAGCCCGCGGTGAATGCGCCAATGGGGTTGCCCGCAATGGCCGCGGTGGACGTCGCCATGATGGTTCTGCTGCCGCTGAACGGCAACAGTTGCAGGCTGTCTCCGGCCAGCGTGACGCGGGTGGCATTGAACGGGCTGGTCGCGTCGAACCCGTTCATGCGCGTCCAATGGCCGCATTCGATCCGCATGCCGCTGTCGCTGCCGCGGTTCACGCCCAGCGGCCATTGCGCGTCGATGCTGGTTCTGGCGGCCGCCGTGGCCTCGCTGCAGCTGGTGGCGAGCTGGATGGCGTTGGAGGACTCGAGCGCGGCAATATCGGCAATGCGTTGCAGGTCGCGCTTGGCGGAATACATATAGCCCACCTGCACCGTGCCCAGCATGGCCAGCAGCACCAGCGCGACAAAGGCGAACTGGACCAGGACCGAGCCCTGTTGCGCGCGTGGGGGGCGAAAGCGTGGCTGCTGCATGGCGGCTGTCCTTCAGGTCCGGGAAGGAAAGTGGACGACGATGCGGTCGCGGATGCTCAGCGTGGTCGGCTCGGCAAGCCAGTCGCTGCCGCCCAGCAGCGCCGGCAGCCGGTAGCTGACGTTGAAGCTGAAACGCTCGGCCGCGGTGCCGGAGCAGGCCCAGGCCTTGTCGGTGAGGCTGAACCCGCTGGCGGGAAGGCCGCCATGCACCAGCTGCTCCCGGATCACGTTCTCGACGCGGGCTTCGATCGCGGCCTTGTTGGCCTGGGCATTGGCCACCACGCACGGCAGGGTGCCCGTGATGACCAGCGTATGCGCCGCGCGTGCGCCGTCGCCCGCGGCCTTGGCGAGTATCTGGCTGGCCTGGAAGTAGCGCCACCACACCAGCAGGCCCAGCAGCAGGACGACCATCAGCGTCGCAATCAGCGCCAGCTCGACGGCCGCCGTGCCCTGCTGGCGGCAGCGGCGCATACCGGTGTTGGCGAGCGGCGGGTTCACAGCAGCTCCCTGTCCATCAGGATGCTGGCCGTGGCCTGCAGCGTCGACGGCAGCACCAGGCCGAATCCGGGAATCGCCGGCGCGATGGCGCTGGACTGGTAATCCTGGATCGCATAGGACACCAGGATCAGGCAGGGCGTCTTGGCATCGCAGCCCAGGTCGGCAACCAGTGCGCTGTCCGCGTTGCAGCCGGCATCGCCCACGCGGCACACGGTGAAGCGGATATCGGCGTCCGTGGGCCGGATCGCGGGCGGCAGCCAGTCGAGGCTGTCCTTGACGGCCTGCAGCGCGAGCAGCTTGCGGTCGTTCCAGTCCGAGGCGCTTTTGCCCACCGGATAACGCAGCGCGGCGCGCGCGCCTTCCTCGACCGCGTGCTGCATCGACGCGCGCACGAGGAAGCTGAGGCCGTAGCAAAGGATGGCGTAGACCAGCAGGAAGAACACCGGAAAGATGATGGCCCACTCGAGCGCGTACACGCCGCGCTGGCGGCGTGGCGGGGCAGGGGTGTGGCACGGGCGCATGGAGCAGGTCCTGGCTAGCGCTTCTTCAGGTCCAGCCCGGTGCCGTAGTGCTCCGGAATGCTGGTTTCAAAGCTCTTGAGGTAGCGCTGGTAGCTGCGGCTGGCCTGCTCGCCATCGATCGGCCGCGGCCGCGCGCCGATGGCATTGCGCTGCATGGCCAGCAGGCCCTCGGTGGCGCTGCCGATCGCGTTGCCGCCAGACGCGGGCGCGCTGGCGCTGCCATAGGGTTGTGCTGGCGCCAGCTCGACGCTGACCACGGCGTTGTCCGCAACCGGCGTTGCGCCGTCGGCCAGCGCCGCCGTGCCGGCGGCCAGGCCCAGCAGCAGCGCGGCAAGGCGCGGCCCCAGTGGGCGTGGGAGGGAAAGCCGCATCATTGAAGCTCCTGGAGGCGGGGGGATGGGAGGGGCGCGCTGCCCAGCACCAGGGGTGCGCGAGGGTCCGCGCGCGTGCGCACCGCCTGCTCGATGCTGGCCAATTGCGTTTGCAAGGTCTGCAGCGAGGTGTCGTCGATCAGCGGCGCGGCGTTGGGCGACGCCGGCTGGCGCAGGCGCTGCAGCAGCAGGCCGGCCTGGTCGCGCGCGCCGCTGGCAAGCCAGTACAGCGCCAGGTTCAGTTGCACGCGTGCATTGGCGGGCGCGAGCTGCGCGGCCTGCAGCATGGGCAGCGCGGCGGCGTCGAGCCGGCCGTCGAGCATGTGGGTGTAGGCCAGGTCGGCCAGCAGGTCGGCATCGATGGGATTGAGCTGGCGCGCGCGCTCGAGCTGGGCCACGGCCGGCGCATAGCGCTGCTGGCTGGCATAGAGCAGCCCCAGGCCGCGGTGGGCGCGCGCCTGCACCTGGCTGTCGGCCTCGCCCAGCAGCGCCTGGTAGGCCTGCTCGGCGGGCAACGCCTGGCCGGTGTTGCGCAGCGCGTCGGCGCGCTTGAGGCGGATCTGCGCGTTGCTGCCGTACTGGCGCTCGAAAGCCTCGGTGTGCGCCAGCGACGCGTACCACTGCCGCGCCTGCTGCATCTGCGCGATCAGGTTCAGATAGGTCTGCTGCGGGTCGATCTGCGTCAGCTGCTCGGCTTTTTCCAATTGCTGCTGCGCCTGTTGCGCCAGGCTCGGGTCGACGGCCGCGCCATAGCCTTGGACCGGCTTGGCCGCGCAGCCGGCCAGCAGCAGCGCGCCGGCGGCCAGCGCCAGCGTGCCCAGGCGGCGCAGCGGCAGGGGAGATGCGGTGGCGGTCATGGTCTATTTCCCTCCGATCGAAGACAGCGAACGGATCACGGCGGTGAAGCCCGGGCCGGCGGTGATGACCAGCAGCGCGGGCAGCAGGGTCAGCACCATGACGCCGGTCATCTTGACGGTGATCACGCCGATGCGTTGCTTGAAGTTCGCCTGGCGCTTCTCGCGCAGGCGCAGGCTGAATTCCTTGAGCGGGTCCTGCACGGCGCCGCCATGGCGGTCGACCTGCACCAGCAGATTGACGACGGCGCTCAGGTCGTCGTCGGCGCCGAGCTGGGCCAGTCGTTGCAGCGACTGCTCGCGCGTGCGGCCGCTGCTGTGCAGCCGGTTGGCCAGCGCCAGTTCCGAGCTGATCACGGGCAGCACGCTGGTGAACTCGGTGGCCAGCACCTGCATGCTCTGGTCGATGCTCAGGCCCACGCCCTGCAGCAGCCGCAGCATGTCGACAAACAGCGGCAGCTCCTCGACGACCTGCCGGCGCCGCTCCTTGGCCTTGGCGCGCAGCAGCCATTTCGGCAGCATGACGCCAGTGCCCAGGGCAAGGAAGCCGTACATCAGCGCCTTCTGGCCCTGCGGCTGCAGCACCAGCAGCACGAGCATCGGCAGCAGCAGCGCCAGCACGGCGCGCGCAATTACGTACCACAGGCCGCCGCGCGCGATCTCCAGGCCGGCCAGTTCCATCAGCTTGCGGTCCTCATCGGCAAACAGCGCCTTGGACAGCCCCGACTGCAGCCACGGCGGCGGCTTGAGACGGTCGGCCACCGACTGCGCCGCCGCGTCCTCGCTCCGGTCGCCGCCCGGCGTGCCGGGCAGCGGCTGGCCGCCCGGCATGGGAAACGGCGCGAGGAACGGGGTGCCCGCCGGCGCGGCATGGCTTTCGCGCGCCTGCAGCACTTCGCCCATGCGCGCTGCGGCGCGTGCCGAGCGGCGCAGCTGCCAGGCCAGCGCCATGGCCAGCAGCAGCGCGCCCAGCGCGGCCAGTCCCAGGCTCAGGGTCCACAGCTGCTGCGCGGTCATGGCAGCTCCTGGCGCGGGGCGCAGCGGTGGGGGGGAACGGGGTTCATGGGCATGGCGGTGCTAGCGCAGGCGGGCCAGGCGGTACATGAGCAGCGAGCCGAAGACCTGCAGGCCGGCCGCAGCGAAAACCAGCTTCTGGCCCATGGCGTCGTTCCACATGCGCAGGAAGTAGCCCTGGTTGAGCAGCATGATCATGCCGCCGACCACGATGGGCAGCAGCGCCAGGATCCAGGCCGACATGCGGACCTCCGCCGACATCGCACGCAGTTCGCGCTCGGCCGACTGGCGGTCGCGGATGTAGCTCGAGACGCGCTCGAGCACCATGTCCGCGCGCCCGCCGTAGCGCGTGCTCATGCGGAACACCGCGGCCAGCAGGCCGAACTCGGGCAGGCCCCAGGTGCGCTCGAGCTGCGCCATCGCCTGGCCGAGGTCGGGCGAGACATTGAGCCCGGCCGACACCTCGGCCAGCGCGCCCCCGAGCGGCTGCGGCACATTGCTGCCCGCGAACTGGAAGGCCGCGTGCAGCGAGTTGCCGATGGACAGCAGCCGCACCAGGTTGTCGAGGAAGGCGGGCAGTTGCAAAAGCATCTTCGCGCGGCGCCGGCTCACGCGCAGCCAGATGCCGAACGCGCCCAGCAGCAGGCACAGCGCCAGCAGCATCAGGCCCAGCAGCGCACCGCCTTGCAGCGCGGCGAGCAACGCCAGCGCCAGCGCCGCCGCCGCCAGCAGCGCGAGCGTGCGCGGCGCCACGCCCCAGGCGCGGTAGCGCAGCAGTTGCTTGAGCCGGCGCAGGCCTTGCGGGCCGGGCTGCGCCGGCCGCGCCAGCGCGGGTGCCATCGGGTGGGACAGGTGCAGCGGCTCGCCTGCGTGCTGCTCGCGCCGGATCTCCAGGCTGCGCTCGAGCGTGCTCTGGACCGCCTGCCTGGCCTGCTGGCGCCGCGCGCTGGACCACAGCCACAGCGCCAGCGCCAGCAGCACGCAGGCCAGTGAGCACAGCACGAGGATGGCTGGCAGGTGGGAAGTCATCGCATGCCGCCCTGGCCGGATTGCTGCTGTGCGCGCCACCAGCTCAGCAGCTTGGGCGAATGCGGCGAGATGCCCATCGACACCCAATGGTCGGCCTCCTGCCCGTCGGCGCCGATCTGCGGTTCATAACGGTAGAGCTCCTGCATGGAGATCACGTTGTCCGACATGCCCGTGACTTCGGTCAGCGACAGCACGCGGCGGCGGCCGTTGGACAGGCGGCCGATCTGCACGATGAAGTCCACGGCATTGGCGATCTGCCGGCGCAGGCTCGATTCGCTGCCCTGGAAACCCGCGAAGCCGGCGAGCATCTCGGCGCGGTACAGGCACTCGCGCGGCGAGCTTGCGTGGATGGTGCCCATCGAGCCGTCATGGCCGGTGTTCATGGCCTGCAGCAGCTCGAGCACCTCGCCGCTGCGCACCTCGCCGACGATGATGCGGTCGGGGCGCATGCGCAGGCTGTTGATCAGCAGGTCGCGGATGCTCACGTGGCCGCTGCCGTCGAAGCTGCCGGGCCGGCTCTCGAGCCGCACCACATGGCTGTGGTTGAGCGACAGCTCGGCCGTGTCTTCGATGCTCACGATGCGCTCGCGGCTGGGGATGAAGGTCGCCAGCGCGTTCAGCAGCGAGGTCTTGCCCGAGCTCGTGCCGCCGCTGACCAGAATGTTGCAGCGCGCCTGCACCGCCATTTCCAGGATGCGGCAGATGTCGGCGTTGAAGGTGCCCAGTCCGACCAGTTCCTGCGGCGTCAGCGGGTCCTTGCGGAACTTGCGGATCGAGACCGAGGGGCCGTCGATGGACAGCGGCGCGATGATCACGTTGATGCGTCCGCCGTCGGGCAGGCGCGCGTCCACCATCGGGCTGGACTCGTCCAGGCGCCGGCCCAGCGGCGCGAGGATGCGGCGCACGATGCGCAGCACATGCTCGTCGTCCTTGAAGTGCGAGGTCTCGCGCGTGAGCATGCCGCCGCGCGAGACGTAGATCTCCTGGTGGCCGTTGATCAGGATGTCCTCGACGGCCGGATCGTCCAGCAGCGTCTGCAGCGGCCCGAGCCCGGTGAGTTCGCGCGTGAGGGCGCTGGCGACCAGGTGGGCTTCCTCTTCGTTGACCGGCACCGGATGCAGCCGGATGTAGCTGTCGAGTTCGAGGGCGACGAACTGCGCGATCGCGGCGCGCGACCAGCGCCCGAACTCCGCGCCCAGCTCCTCGATGCGGCTCAGCAGATGTTCATAGGCCTTGTTCTTGAGGTCGGCAAACAGCGCGCTGTTCTCGAACTCGGCAAGGCTGGCATGCGCAGGAGTGGGGTAGGCCGTGGTCATCATGGTGCGTTCAGTTCCTGCGCAGGCGTTGCAGCAGTCGGGTCAGCGGGTGGGCGGCGGCGGAGTCGGGCAGCGCCATCTCCGGATGGTGATCGGCCAGGAGCCGCCGCACCAGCTGCGCGACGGCCTGCACATAGGGCTCGCGCCGCTGCTGCGGCGTGAACAGGCGGCCCTGGTCGACGACCCGGGACAGCTCGCGGCGGCGTTCGGGCAGCTGCGCCAGCAGCGGCAGCTGCAGCTGCCGCGCGATCTGCTCCGCGCTCAGCTCCAGGCGCTTGTCGTGGCGGCCGACGATCAGGCGCAGCCGCTCGCGCGGCACCTGCAGCATCTCCAGCTGGCGCAGCAGCTGCGCCGTGCCCACCACGCTGGCCACGCTCTGATCGCACAGCACCCACACCTCGCTGGCGCCGGGCAGCACGTCCTTGAGCAGTTGCGGCGAATCGCAGGCGCCCAGGTCGAGAACCACATGCCGGAAATAGTGGCCCAGGCGGTTGAGCAAGGCCTGCACATCGCCCGACGCCAGGACCTGCGGCTGCTGCGCGAGCGTGAGCAGGCGCAGCCCGCTGGCGTGGCGCGCAATCGCGCTTTGCGCCATGCGGCGGTCCAGGCGATGCTGCTGGTGGACGGCATCGGCAAAGCCGAACTCGCCCGGCGTGTTGAGGTAGATGGCGCAGTCGCCGCCGGGATGGCCCAGCTCGATCAGCAGGCTGGACAGCGCTTCGTCGGTGCTGCTGGCGGCAGCCGATGGGGCGGGCGCGGGCTGCGGCCACTGCAGCCGGGCTTGCAAATGCGCGCTCAGGTGCGCGGCCAGCAGGCTGCAGCCCAGGCCGGCGCGCGCCGAGACCAGGGCGGTCTGCGGTGCGCGCGACAGCTGCACGCCGCCCGCGGGTGGCGCATCGAGCAGCTGGTGCACCACCTGCTGCGCATTGTCGACCGAACCGTCGATGTCGATGAAGTCCTGCACCCCGGTGCGCAGCGCGGCCAGCATGCACTGCGCATGGCGCGTGCGCCCGATCGCCAGCCGCGGGATCTGCGGATAGCTGGCCTGCAGCTGGGCCGACAGGGCCACGGCCGCATCGATGCAGCAAGGGTCGAACTGGATCAGCACGGCGTTGGGCTGGTTGTCCAGCACCAGGTCGATCACGCCTTCCTGGAAGCGCGCGAGGTACAGCGACGCGCCTTTCATCACATGCTGCATCCAGGTCTGGATCAGCGCGCCTTCCGAGAACCCGGCATGCACCAGAAGCAGCGGCACGCGTGCCTCGGCAGTCAGCGCCGCCGCTTGCGCCGGCAGGTGCTGAACGGGTGGGGGCGCGGGTTCGGCGAAGTCGACGGGCTGAGGCGCGGCCGGCTTAGGCGCGGCCGGCTGAGGCGCCCCCGGCTGAGGCGCCTCGGTCCCGGCCGGAGCGCGCGCGCGGGCATGCGCGCCCAGCAACTCATCGAGCGACGGCGTGGGCGCGGGGTTGCCGGGCGAGGGCGGGAAAAAAGGCTCTTTGCTCATGGCATCAGTTCGAGAAGCCCGGCAAGGCCGAGTTGGCGTACGGCGCGCCGATGACATAGGGCGCCCAGACCTGGGCCGCGCCCTGGTGCTCCGACAGCGCGCCGGGCAGCATCGCCTCGAGCCGGATGTTGGCCGGCAGCGGCTGCACCAACCGCGGCGTGACGATGATCACCAGCTCGGTCTCCTCCTGCGAATAGTTCAGGTTCTTGAAGAAGTTGCCCAGCACCGGCAGGTCGCCCAGCAGCGGCACCTTGTTGACGCTGGAGAGCGTCGCGCGATTGACCAGGCCGCCGATGATGAAGCTCTCGCCATCGGCCAGCTCGACCATGGTGTCGGCACGGCGCGTGCGCACCGCCGGCACCGAGACGCCGCTGATGGTCACGCCCTGGGTGTAATCGAGGTCGCTGGCTTCGGGCGCCACCTTCAGCGCGATGCGCACGTCGGACAGGATGGTGGGCGTCAGCTGCAGCTTGACCCCGAACTCCTTGTATTCGATGGCGACGTTGCCATCGCGCCCCGGCACGGGAATCGGGATCTCACCGCCCGCCAGAAAGCTCGCGCTCTGGCCGGTATGCGCCACCAGCGTCGGCTTGGCCAGCACGCGCGCGAGTCCGTTGCCTTCGAGAAAGCCCAGTTGCGCGGTGATGCCCTGGCCGCTGAACGCCTTGCCGAAACCCAGCACCAGATTCATGGCGCTGGTGATGGCCGACATGCCGTTGCCCGACCCCGAGCCGGAGCCCGAGCCGGAGGAGCCACCGCCGCTGGCGCCGGCGCTGGTGCCGGGCGTATAGACGCCGAACTGGAAGCCGTGGTCGTTGGGGCCGCCGCTCGCCAGGTTCATGCCGGCGCGGCGCAGCGCGGATTTCTTGAACTCCACCACCTGCACATCGACCTGCACGGTATTGCTGGCCACCTGGATCTCGGAACGGTCGAGCAGCAGCGCCTCGCGTGGCGCGGTCACGCGCATTTCGGCCAGGGCCTGGGCGTGCTGCTGCACCGAACCCAGGCGCCGCTCGAGCAGCAGCCGCGGCAGCGCAACGCGCACTTCGCGCGTCTGCGGCGCGCCATTGGCGGGCCAGATGACCAGCGTGGTGCGGCCCGCGGCCTTGGGCGTGAGCAGCAGCTGCGCCGCCTTTGGTGTACCGGCCGCGCGCGCCGTGCCCGCAGCCAGGTCGCGCAGCAGCTTCACGTCGAGCAGGTTCGGGTCGCCGATGGCAATGCGCGCCACGGCAGCGGGCTCCTGCAGCAGATGCTGCTGTCCCACGGTCAGGTCCAGAACGGGCAGCGCGCCGATCGCTTCGGCGGGCTGGGGCGCGGCGCCGGGCGCTTGCTGGGCCAAGGCCGAAAACGGGTAGCCCGACAGCGCGGCGCAAGCCAGCAGGCCGGGGAGCGTGAGTGGCGAAGGGGAGGCGGTTCTCATGGTCTCTACCTGTGTTGCCGGCGCGCCGTCAGTAGGCCACGGTCTGGACCGTGCCTCCCTGGTACACCTCGACGGTCTGCGGGCGCGGTGGCGCGGGCGTGCGCGGCGCGGCCGCGGCCTGCAGCGCGGCGGGCGGGCGCGGCGGGCTTTTCGCGGGCGCGCCCGCCGCCAGGTCCTTGAAGCGCAGGCCGGCATAGGCGCGGTCGGAAGCTCCGAGCTCCTGCCCCTTGGCCGGCCGGCCTGCGACCGGTTGCAGCGCCGTGGGCAGCGCCGCGAACAGCGCCGGGTCAGGCATGCTGAGATCATCCGGATGGCGCAGCGCCAGCGTCAGCTGGCCGTATCGTTCAGCCAGCGTCAGCCGCTGCACGTCGTCAAGTGCCACCGCCAGCACCGCGGTATTCGCATTGTCGGGCCGGCCGCCGGCATTCTCGCGCGCGCTCGCGCGGCGCACCCCGGTGCTGTTGTCCTGCTGTTCCTGTTCCTGGCGCTGGGCTGCCGTGGGCGGCGGGTTCTCGACACTGGCCGCGCCATAGGCCAGCACGCGGCTGCGCGCGAGCAGCAGCCGGGTCTGCGTATCGACCTGGGCCTGGTCGGATTTGCCATCCAGGGTGAAGAAGACATCGACGAAATCGCCAGGACGCACATGATGGCCCGCGGCCATCGCTTCCTTGACAGCCACCGACACCGCGCGCTGGCCGCTTTCAAGCTGCAGCGCCAGGCCGTTGAGCAATTGCTGCTCGAACAGCGGCGCATCGGCGTGGATGTGGGTGCCCGTGGTGCGGCCCAGCAGCGCGGCCGGGTTGCCGAAGCCATGCGGCACCGCCGCGGGCATCCGCACCACCTTGAGGTCTTCGGCGACGAGGCGCTGGCCTGCGGCAATGGCCTTCGCGGCGACCACGACATCGTGCTGCTGCGCCGGTGCCACGGGCGCTGCCGCGGGAGCGGTGCTTGCCGGGGCGCTGGACGGGCGGCCCAGCATCCAGGCGCCAATGGCCAGCAGCAGGGCCAGGGCCAGCAGCAGGCCGGCAAGGATCTTGGTGAGATTCATGGCGTGGATCTCCTGGCTGCGCAAGACAGGGAAGCTTTGCTTTCGGTGCTGGCGCGCGGCAAGCCGGCCTCGAAGGCAAAACTACCTGGTGCGGAGGATGGCTTCATGACGTTCCTTTCTAGGCGGCCAACACGGACCGGTCCACGAACAACAGCCAGATGGCGGCCAGCGCCATATAGCCGGCATAGGGGATGCTGCGCACGATCACACGCTGGCCGTCGGCCGCCACGGGCGGCGTGTCGGGCGGCGTCACCAGCGCCACCATGCGCAGCGGCAGGCGGGCCTGCAGCCATTGGGCGCTGGCCGAGGCCTGCGCGCGGCGCCAGGCCAGCACCAGCACGCCATGCACGCCGGCCAGCAGGCTGCCGCCCAGCCAGATGCCCAGCAGCGCGGGCGACAGCCCCAGCCACAGCCCGATGACGGCGGCAAACTTCACGTCGCCCGCGCCCATCCAGCGCAATGCGTAGAAGGGCAGCAAGGCGGAAAACGCCACCAGCATGCCCAGCAGCGCCTTCCAGGCCGGGACCTGGAAGGGCTGGATGCCCGCAGCCAGCGCGATGGCGCCCATGCCCAGCCCCAGCAGCACCATCCAGTTGCGTACCTTGCGGATACGCAGGTCCATGACCACTATGGCAATGAGCCAGAGCAGGCACAGGGGGACCAGAAAGTTCGACCACGGCATCAGCAGGACTGCCTTGCGGGCTTCAGACTTAGTTCGAGGGCGTTGGAGTGCCGGCGCCCGTAAGGATGGTGGAGATCTTCTGGAAAATGACGTTGAGTTGACCACCCAATGTGCTCACCGTCCCGAGGATTGCCACGGCAATCAAACCCGCAATCAGTCCGTATTCGATAGCCGTTGCACCTTCTTCGTCATTCCAGAAGCGTTGGATGAGTTTGGTCATTTTGATTCCATTCAAAAGTGCAGCCCATGAAACAAAGCGGTTGGCGGGCGATGGGCTAGCGCTCGCTGCCGCGGGTGGAAACTCAGGGGATCACCATCGCAAGGCGTGGTGGGTTGTCGGGTTCTGCGGCGCCGTTGCGAGCGCCGGATCGAGTCGGGTTTCAAGCCGCAACTGCAAGGGCTGGGCCGGCGCAGTGGGAGTGGTGTCGGGCGCGGCGCCCGGCATCGGAGCGCGGGCGGTGGCAAATGCGGGGCGTTCGGCCGGCGGCTGGTCGAACAGCCGGTCTAGCCATTGATTGGGCAGTTGCGGCGGCAGCAGCTGGCCGGTGGTGCGGATCAGCCGCAGGCCGTTGATGCGCTGGTCGTAGCGCGCATCGGCCTCCTCGAGCATCAGGCGCTGCATCTCGAGCTGCGAGTCCAGCACCTGGGACAGGCTGCCGCGGCCGACTTCAAGCAGCCGGCGGTAGCCTTCAAACGCGGTGCGCGCTTCGCGCACCGCATCCGTGAGCTGGGCCTCGCGCTCGCGTCCGGCCTGCCAGCGGCCCCAGGCGGCCGAGGCGGTTTCCTGCACCTGGCGGCGCACGGCTTCCTGCTGCGCCTCCTGGGCCTGCAATTCGTTGATCGCCTTGAGGATGCGGTCGCGCAGTTCGAAGCCATTGCCGAAATTCCAGTTGAGCTCGACGCCGTAGCGCGTGCCCTCGTTGTAGAGCACTCCCTTGGGGTCGTGCGTCTGCGCCACCACGCCGGCCAGCGTGGGAAAGCGCTGCGCCTTGCTGCGGTTGACCTCGGCGGTCGCGCGCTCGATCATGTGGCGCGACTCGCGCAGCTCGGAGCTGTGGTTCTCCGCGGCTTGCAGCGCGGCCTGCTCGCTGGCCGGCAGCCATTGCGCCGGCACCTGCAGGTCGGGCAGGGCGCTGCCCGTGGGCGCGTAGTTGAAATAGCGCGTGAAGCGCGCCAGCGCGTCCAGGCGCTGCGACTGCAGCCCTTGCTGCTCGGCCAGCGCGCTGGCCTGGCGCGAGGCCGCGCGGCGCAGGTCGTTGCGGCCCACGGCGCCCAGTTCGGCGCGGCGCTGCTCGACATGCGCGAGCTGGCCGATGGTCGCCGCCGATTCGGCCGCGACCTGAGCCTTGAGCTCGAACCGGTGCAGCTCCAGCAGGGCCGTGAGGGCTTCGAGCAACACGTTCTGGCGCGTGCTGTAGAGCACGCTGTCCTGGGCGGCCTCCATTTCCTCTGCGGATCGGATGCCGGCGCCGATCGCGCCGCCATCGAGCAGGTTCATGCGCACTTCGGCGGTGATCGCGGTGTACGACTCGCGCCGCTGGCCCTGGCCAATCGAGGCCGTGCCCGAGGAGGTGCCGACCTTGAAGCTGGGCCAGCGCGCGCCCTTGGCCGAACTCACGTCATGGCCCGCGGACTCGAGCGCGGAACGCGCCTTGAGCACGTCCGGATGCGCATTGAGCATCTCGTACAGCGCGCCCAGCAGCTGCCTTTGCGACTGGTTCGTGGCCAGCGAGCCGGGTGCGAGCTGCGGCGACAGCTGCAGCGCGGGCGGCTGCGCCGGCTGCGCGCCGGCCGGCAGCGCCAGGGCCAGCATCGAGCCCAGCAGTCCGGCGGCGCGCAACGCGCGGCGGTGGGTGCGGGTGAGCAGGCCGGCCGTGCGCATCATGGCTCCCGGAAGGCTTGGCTCTGGATGTGCAGCACGGGCCGCAGCAGGTACCAGATGAAGGGTTCATGACCGACCAGCAGGTCCAGTTCGGCCTGCATGCCGGTGGTGATGCGGTTGTCGGTGCGGCCCACCCAGGGCTGCTGCAGGCTGGCCTGGATGCGGAAGTAGGAGGGCGCTTCGGGCCGGTTCGGATCATGGTCGGCATCGGCCGACACCAGCCGCACCTGGCCCTGCACGAAGCCATAGCGCAGGTAGTCGTAGGCGGTGATCTTGGCCTTGGTGGCCTGGCCGACATGCACGTAGCCGCGGTCCGAGGGGTTGAGCCGCGCCTCGACCACGATCTCGTCCTTGTCCGGCACGATCTCGAGAATCGGCTCGCCCGGTTTGACCACCCAGCCCGCACCCGAGCTGCGCAAGCCCTTGACGATGCCATCGGTGGGCGCCAGCACGACGGTGCGGCCACGCTGGCTCTGCGCGCGCGCCACATCCTCCGACAGGCTCATCAGCTCGCGCTCGGTCTGCGCCAGTTCCTCGGAGGCGCGCCGGCGGAACGCGCCCTGCGTCTCCATCAGCTTGGCCTGGGCCTGGTCCACCTTGGCCTGGCCGCTCACCAGGTTCTGGCGCGCCGCGGACAGGTCGGTACGCACCGCCTCCAGCGCGCGCTGCTTGTCGATGACTTCGAGCTGGCCGATCAGCTGCTCGGCCGCCAGCTGGTTGGCTATGGCGGCTTCCTGTTCATACAGGCGCAGGCTGGTTTCAAGCCCCTTGATGCGCGCCTGGGTCTGCGCCACATCGCCGCGCGCCTGCGCCAGCAGCGCCTCGGACGATGCCAGGCTGCCGCGGTGCTCCAGCGCGCGCGCGCTGAACGCACCCAGCTCGGAGCGCACGATGCGCGCATCGACTTCCTTGGGGAATTGCGCGGCATCGAGCTGCCGGCCCTGGCTTTCGGCCGCCAGGCGCGTCCTCACGGCCTGGGCTGTTGCGCTGCGCGCGGTCAGCTGCTCGAGGTTGAGGCTGCTTCCGCCCAGGTCGATCTCGAGAATCGGCTGGCCCTTGCCCACGGACTGGCCTTCCTTGACATGCACGGCGGTGACGATGCCGCCTTCAAGATGCTGCACGCTCTGCACGCGGTCGGACGGAATCACCTGGCCGCTGGCCACGACCACGTTCTCCACGGGATAGAACAGCCCGACCAGCACCAGCCCGGCCAGCGCGCCCGTGATCAACCGCTGCCGCGTGAGCAGCGACGGCCCCTTGCTGAAGGGCGTGCCCTCGGCCGCGCTTTCCGCGGGCGCGGCATCCGCCTGCGCATTGCGCAGCACTTCGGGAAGGTCTTGGTGCAGCTTGCCCATGGTCACACCATCACCGGCGCGGTTTCGGAAGGTGCGACGTCCGGCGCGGCGCCCGCGGCCGGGGCCGCGCCGGCACGCGCCACGCCAAACAGCGCGGGCAGCATCTGGTCGGGCGTGCCGTGGTCGACATGGCCGTCGCCGCGCACGTGGTAGACATGCTGGGCCAGCGAGGCCACGCGCAGCGAATGCGTCACGACCACGATGGTGTGCTTGAGCGAGATCTGCCTGAGCGTATGCAGCAGCGCGGTCTCGCTCTCGAAATCGAGGTCGTTGCTGGGCTCGTCGAGAATCAGCACGGACGGATTGCGCAGGTACAGCTGGGCGAGGCCCAGCTTGCGCAGCTCGCCCGCCGACAGCCCCGCGCCGCCTTCGCCCAGCACCGTCTGGTAGCCGTTGGGCAGGCGGCTGATGAAGTCGTGCGCGCCCGAAAGCCGGCAGGCGATGAAGATGCGGTGGCTGTCGGCCTCGGGGCTGACCATGCGCAGCGTGTCGATGATCGGTCCGCCGAACCAGTAGGACTGCTGCGGCAGGCAGCCGACCCAGCGTCCCAGGTCGGCGCGCGAGAACTGCGCCATGTCGTATTCATCGATGAACAGGCTGCCCTGCGTGGGCTGGTAGAGCCCGGCGAGCAGCTTGGCCAGCGTCGACTTGCCGGCGCCGTTGCGCCCCAGGATGGCATGGATGCCGCCCGGGCCGATCTGCAGCGAGACCTGGTCCAGCGCGACATGGCCCGAAGGGTAGTGGAAGCTGACGTTGTCGAGCCGGAAGCCGCCGCGCGGGCGGGGCGGCTCGACGCTTTGCGCCGCGGGTTCGAGCGGCTCGCGCAGCACCGCCTGCAGGCGTGCCGTCGACTCGTTGGCGCGCGCCAGCGAGCGCCAGTTGCTGGCCAGCTGGGCGATGGGTCCGAGCGCCTTGCCGGACAGCAGATTGACGGCCATCAGGCTGCCGATGCTCATCCACTGCGCATTGATGGCGATCGCGCCGACGGTGATAACGGCCACGGAAAAAAAGGTCAGCAGCACATGGCTGGTCTCGCGCGCATTCTCCATCTCGCCGTTCTTGCGGAAGCTCTCGCCCAGCCAGCGGTCGTAGCCGGCCTGCCATGACTGCTTGGCCGCCGCGTCGTATCCCAGCACCTTGAGCGTCGAGCGCGCATTGCAGATCTCGGCCGTGCCCCGGTCCAGCTGGCGTGCCTGCTCGATTTCCTCGACGCGCGCACTGCGCACCTCGTCGGCCCACCACCAGGCCAGCACGCCCAGGATCAGCATGGCCACCAGGATCACCGGCAGCACCGGCCAGGCAATGATGCCGATGACCACCAGCGCCAGCAGGGCCATGGGCAGATCGAGGACCGAAGCGGCCAGCCCGCCGGAGACGCAGGAGCGCATGGCGCCGATATCGCGGAACAGCTGCAGCCATTGGCTCGACGGGCGCCCCTCGAGCGTCAGCAGCGGATGGCGCAGCATGCAGTTCATCAGCGACTGCGAGACTTCGCGGTCGATGGTGGCACCGGCTTCTCTGAGCGCGAGCGCGCGCCGCCGGCGCAGCCAGAGCTCCAGTCCGAGAAAACACAGCACGCCGGCCACCATGGCCGTGAGCGTGGCCAGCCCGCCGCGTGCAATCACCCGGTTATAGACCTGCAAGATGAAAATCGAGGGCAGCAGTCCCAGCAGGCTGATCGGCAGTGAAAGCCATGCTGCGCGGCGCAAATGAACCGAAGCGCGGTCGAATGATTCGCGGATGGCCGCGCCATATCCTGCGGCCGCGCCGGATTGCGCGTCTTGCTCGACGGCATTCAGTAACTGGCGAGGTAGCAGGTATTGGAGCATGTCGGCTGTCTGTCTCGGGAAATGGAGGGCGGGCGTTATGTCGCCATGGAAAAATGGCTGCAATACCTGTGAATACTATTAAATATAAATTTCGATAGCTTTTGTTAATTGCTCGTTTCTTGATTTGTAAATCAACGAGGATTTCCTGACGTTAATCAATGTTCGGATTAGTGTAATTCAGTAATTAGTTGTTTTTCAAACCTTATCTCGACTGGGTTTTTAGGTTTAAAAATGAGAATCGTTCTCACCATTGCCAGGCAATCGGAATTGTTGTATTTGGTGCGTCTCTTGGGGTTCCTTGGCGAACTCGTCCTACATGATGCTTATACCAGCGCTGCTACGAATGTTGCTTTAGCGACATTTTCGCACCAAGTTTTTCTTGGTTCGATTCAGTTACGCGGTGGGTTTGCTTTCGCTTTGGTTCGTTTGGCAAATATATCAATGCAGAAACACTCGTTTCTGCGCGCATGTGCGCGAAATGCAGATTTGGCTATTCTTGCTTGGAGAAGCAGCCCATCGCCGTTTGCGCTGTCTTCCGCTTATCGTGGATATGCGCGGTTACCGTCTCAACTGTTCCCAAGGCGACACTTCATCTCAAAGTCCATGCTGCCGGGTGGAGTATCTGGATGGCTATTGGAGAATCGCGCTGCGACAGCAAGGTAATGGAAAACCCTGGTTATATGCGATAGGAAGTAGGATGGTTCTTACATGAGCACCAAATAGGTGCGATGAGAAATTAATGCCCATTCAAGCCATTCATGTCACGTCGAATATATCGATGTAAGAAAAATTGCTATGGCGGCGGCGCCGCGTCCAGGTGCGCGGGTGGGCATTCGCGCGCTTTATGTCCGCGTGCCGGAAATCTCGCCTTTGGCGTATACCGCCAGATGCGTGGTCAGGCGCTCCATCCTGCTGAGCAGTGCGGCCAGCGGAACATCCGCATTCCGTCCGGCGATATGGCGCGTGAATACCAGCAAGCCCATTGCCTGCTCGACATCGGCTGGGTCGGGGGGGCCTTGCCGGCCATGCATATGCTGCTCAAGGCACGCCAGCGCGCGTTCGATGGCCTCGAGCATTTCTGCAAGTGCCAGAGCCGGGTTGGCGGCCTGCCGCTGGGCAAGCAGCAATGCCTCGGGCACGCAGCGCCGGTCACAGCCCGCGCCGTGCCGGTGCTGATCGGGCTGCAGATGCAAGGGTGCCGGCGGGCGCGGTGGGGACGACGCGGGGGCGCGCTGCGGCGCCGGCGCGGTCGGCAGCGGGGTCTGCAACCCATTGCGGTCCACATGCAGGCCTTGTAGCCGCAGCAGCAGATTCACCTCGGCCAGACCGCGCAGCGGCGGCGCGCAGGCGTCGGTCCCGCCTTGCCCGCCCGTGGCGGCGTGGCTGGCGCCGGGCAGTGCCGTCGGCGGCAGGAATTCGGCGTGTTCGAGGTCGTCATCCGCCAGCGCCCACGCGGAAGCCGCGCCCCATGGAAGAAGCCCGGGAAGGCGGTTGCCGATCACCAGGATCTCATCGGGCCAGTCGATGCGCAACTCGACCGCGGCAAGCTGCCGCATCCAGGCCCACTGGCGCACGCGCGTCGAGCCCTCGCGCCACGCCGCTTCGAGCGTGGTGCGGCGCACGAAAAACACGCTGTCCGGCGAGCCTTGCGCGGCCACCGTGAAAAACAGCATGCAGCAGGCATAGGGCTCGGGCAGCAGCGTGATGCGCTGCTTCAGGTGGCGCAGGCTGGCGCTGAGCTGCTGGGAGAGGGTGATCCGGGGCTCCTGCGACTGCAGGGCGGGTCCGGCAGGGGGGTGGGGGCTCTTGCGGATCAAGGCAGTCCCTGGCAGTCGGGCGGCGGCGCGGCCTGTTGCGCTCAGCGGTATTCGAATTCCACGCGGCGGTTGCGCTGGTGCGCGGATTCGCTCGTGCCGGGATCGGCCAGCTGTTCCTTGCCATAGCTCACTGCCTCCATGCGCTCCTGGGGCACGCCCAGCAGCTGCAGGTCGGAGCGCACGGCCTGGGCGCGCTTGTGGCCCAGCGCCAGGTTGTATTCGATGCCGCCGCGGGAGTCGGTGTGGCCCTGCAGCACCAGCGAGCGCTGCGGATGGTCGCGCAGCCAGCGCGCATGGCTTTCGAGGATGGCGCGATCCGATGCCTTCACGGCGTAGGAATCGAAATCGAAATAGACGATATGCGCCACGTTCTCCGGTCCCTTGCGGCCTTGCTGCGGCTGCGCCACCACGGGCGCGACGCGCGCGTTGTCGCTGATGGGCGCAGGCATTGGCGCGGGCGGTTTGCCGAATGCGTAGTGCTGCTCGCTGCGTTGCGAACTGGAGCCGGGGGTGGAACTGCAGGCGGCGAGGAAACAGGCCAGCAGCAGCGTGGTGTGGATATGGTGGTGCTTCATGGGACTCCTTGCATGCCCCTGCCGCGGCCTCGCAGGCGCAGTGGCAGGGGCGTTGTCGCGGCTTTGCGGCCGCGGTCGATCATCAAGCCAGCAGGTTGTGCTGCAGCGGCTGGGTCAGGATGGAGGCGGCGTCGCTGCCCGCATCCGCCTGACTGCTGATGGACACTGCAATCGCGTCTTGCTCTGCCGGCGCGACGCTGACCGTCGCCTGCACGCTGCTCTGGCCGAGCAGGCCTCCGAGCAGGCCGCCGCTGCCGCCGCCCAGCAGGCCGCCGGTGGTCTGGCCCAACAAGCCGCCGACCAGGCCCTGCGGGCCCGTGACTGCGGACAGCACGCCGCCTTCCGTACCCAGGCTGCCCAGCAAGCCCTGATCGCCGGTCACGCCCGACAGCAAGCCGCCCTCGTTGCCGAGCAGGCCGCCCAGCAAGCCTTGATCGCCGGTCACGCCCGACAGCAAGCCGCCTTCGCCGCCCAGCAAGCCGCCCAGCACGCCCTCGTTGCCGGTCACACCGGACAGCAGGCCGCCCTCGCTGCCCAGCAGGCTGTTCAGCACGCCTTCCTCGCCGGTGACGCCGGCCAGCAAGCCGCCTTCATTGCCCAGCACGCCGCCCAGCAGACCCTGATCGCCGGTCAGGCCGGACAGCGGGCCGGCTTCACCGCCCAGCAGTCCGCCGAGCAGGCCGTTGTCGCCCAGCACCTGCTGGATCACGCCGTCCAGGCCGCCCAACGTGCCGTTGTCCGAGATGCCGGTGATCAGGTCGTTGAGCACGCCGATGACCGGCTCCAGGCCTTCGCCCGGGACCTGCGTCAAGCCGTCCACCAGCTCGGTCAGCACATTCAGCGGGCCGCCGTCGGCGCCCGTGAGGTCCTCGAGCGCACCGGTCACCTGGGACAGCGTGCCGTCGTCGGGCGAGACCAGCGCGTCAAGCAGGCTGGTCACGGGAGCGGCCACGGTGCCGCCCAGCAGGTTGTCGACCACATCCTGCGCCGAGGTGATCAGGCCCGGGCCTTCGCCGCCGGTGCCGCCACCGAGGCCGCCGGACAGATTGCCCAGCAGATCGCCGACGCCCGCGAGCGGGCCGCCATCAGCCAGCAAACCGCCCAGCGCGCCGTTGTCGCCCAGCAGGTTCTGCACCACGTCTTGCAGCGAGCCGGCGCTGCCGTCGGCGTCGCCCAGGCCCGCGACCAGGCCATTGAGCGTGTCGACCAGGGGCTCGAGCCCTTCGCCGGGAATGTTTGTGAGCCCATTGACCAGCTCGGTGACCACGCCCAGGGGGCCGCCTTCCGCGCCCGTCAGGTCTTCCAGCGCATTGGTGACATCCGCGAGCGTGCCGTCATCGGGATGGGTCAAGGCGTTGAGCAGGTCGGCCACGGGTGCGGCCACGGTGCCGCCGAGCAGGTTGTCGACCACATCCTGCGCCGCGGTGACCAGGCCCGGGCCTTCGCCGCCGGTGCCGCCACCGAGGCCACCGGACAGATTGCCCAGCAGGCTGCCCACGCCCGCGAGAGGGCCGCCATCGGCGAGCAGGCCGCCCAGCGCGCCGTTCTCGCCCAGCAGGTTTTGCACGACCTCCTGCAGCGAAGCGGCGCCGCCACCCGCGTCGCCCAGGCCCGCGACCAGGCCATTGAGCGTGTCGACCAGGGGCTCGAGCCCTTCGCCGGGAATGTTTGTGAGTCCATTGACCAGTTCGGTGACCACGCCCAGCGGGCCGCCTTCGGCGCTGGTCAAGCCTTCGAGCGCGTTGGTGACATCCGCGAGCGTGCCCTCATCGGGATGGGTCAAGGCGTTGAGCAGGTCGGCCACGGGAGCGGCCACGGTGCCGCCGAGCAGGTTGTCGACCACATCCTGCGCCGCGGTGACCAGGCCCGGGCCTTCGCCGCCGGTACCTCCACCAAGGCCGCCGGACAGATTGCCCAGCAGGCTGCCCACGCCCGCGAGAGGGCCGCCATCGGCGAGCAGGCCGCCCAGCGCGCCGTTCTCGCCCAGCAGGTTTTCCACCGCCTCCTGCAGTGCGCCCGCACCGTTGCCCGCGCTGGCGAGCTCGCCGACCAGGCCGTTGAGCGTGTCGATCAGCGGCTCGAGGTTTTCACCCGGAATCGTGGCCAGTTCATTGACCAGCTCGGTCAGCACGCCCAGCGGGCCGCCTTCGGCACCGGTGAGGCTTTCCAGCGCATTGGTCACGGCCG
Source organism: Comamonas antarctica (assembly GCF_013363755.1). Classification (NCBI taxonomy): domain Bacteria; kingdom Pseudomonadati; phylum Pseudomonadota; class Betaproteobacteria; order Burkholderiales; family Comamonadaceae; genus Comamonas; species Comamonas antarctica. Next base: position 2,441,389 of record NZ_CP054840.1, on the reverse strand, counting down.
ACAGCGTGCCGTCATCGGGATGCGTCAGCGCATTGATCAGTTCGGCCACAGGCGCCGCCACGGTGCCGTCCGCGAGGTTGTCGACCACATTTTGCGTCGCAGTGACCACGCCGGCGCCGTCCGTGCCGCCCGTTCCGCCGCCGCTGCCGCCCGTGAGCAGGCCACCCAGCAAACCGCCCAGCCCGCCGCTGCCCAACAGTCCGCCGACCACGTTGTTGACCACGTTCTGCACACCGCCACCGCCCGAAGGGTCGGCCAGGCCGGACACCAGGCCATTGAGCGTGGACACCAGCGGCGTCAGGCCCTGGTTGTCGGTATTCGCCAGGCCGTTGGCCAGTTGCGTCAATGCGCCCAGCCCGCCCTCGGTATTGGTCAGCTCCTCCAGCAGGCTGGTGACCGTGCTCAGGGTGCTGCCTTCGGGCGCCACCAGCGAATTGATCAGGTCAACGACCGGTGCCGCCACGGTGCCCGTCAACAGGTTGTCGACCACATCCTGCACGGTGGTGACCAGGCCGGGACCGCCGTCCGTGCCATCGGTGGGGTTGGTCGGATCGGTTGTATCCGTCGGGTTGGTGGTATCCGTTGGATCGGTGGTATCCGTCGGGTTGGTGGTATCCGTTGGATCGGTGGTATCCGTCGGGTTGGTCGTATCCGTTGGATTGGTTGTATCCGTTGGATTGGTCGTATCCGTTGGATTGGTCGTATCCGTTGGATTGGTCGTATCCGTTGGATTGGTGGTGTCCGTCGGGTTGGTCGTATCCGTCGGATTGGTGGTATCCGTCGGGTTGGTGGTATCCGTCGGGTTGGTGGTATCCGTTGGATTGGTCGTGTCCGTCGGGTTGGTGGTGTCCGTCGGGTTGGTGGTATCCGTTGGATTGGTGGTGTCCGTCGGATTGGTGGTGTCCGTCGGATTGGTGGTGTCCGTCGGATTGGTGGTATCCGTTGGATTGGTCGTATCCGTTGGATTGGTGGTATCCGTCGGGTTGGTCGGGTCCGTTGGATTGGTGGTATCCGTCGGGTTGGTCGTGTCCGTTGGATTGGTGGTATCCGTTGGATTGGTCGTATCCGTCGGGTTGGTGGTATCTGTTGGATTGGTCGTATCCGTTGGATTGGTGGTATCCGTTGGGTTGGTCGTATCCGTCGGATTGGTGGTATCCGTCGGGTTGGTGGTGTCCGTTGGGTTGGTGGTATCCGTCGGGTTGGTGGTGTCCGTTGGATTGGTCGTATCCGTCGGGTTGGTGGTGTCCGTTGGGTTGGTGGTGTCCGTTGGGTTGGTGGTGTCCGTCGGATTGGTCGTATCCGTTGGGTTGGTCGTATCCGTCGGATTGGTGGTGTCCGTCGGATTGGTTGTATCCGTCGGGTTGGTTGTGTCCGTTGGGTTAGTGGTATCCGTTGGATTGGTCGTGTCGGTTGGATTGGTCGGCTGCACAGGGACCGGGTTCTCATCGTCATCGTTGTTGTTCGATGCGATCAGCGCGCCTGCGCCCAGGCCGGCCAGGCCTGCGAGCAGGAAGTCGCCCAGCACCGAGCCGCCGGCCTCGGTGGATTCCTTGGTCACGACCAGGCCCACGGCGTCGGAGGCGCTGACGGGTGAGACGTCGACGTCGCCCGATGCCAGGTCCAGCGACATCACGCCCGTGCCCTCCTCGGTGCCGCGGAAGTTCAGCGTGGCTTCGGTGCCGCCGGAAAAGGTGCCGACCAACTGCTGGCCGCCGCTGCCGGAGAACAGCGCCTGCGCGCTGCCATCTGCGGGCACACGCACAGTGTCGCCGAGTTGCAGCCGGCTGCCTGGCTGCGCGGCCATCGTCTGGCCGTCGCGCACGATCTGCACGCCGGGCGATGCCTGGGAAAGCACGGCAGGACCTGTCGTCACCGGCGTGGGCGCGGCGGCGGCGGAAGGCGCGCTGAAGGTCTGCGGCTGGGCAACATTCAGCTGTGCGATGACGGTGCTGGAGGGTTGGGATGCAGAGGTCGTCATATGCTCTTTCCAGTAGGTTGATCGTTACATCGGTGAAGCGCGGCGGACGCTCCGCAACGCTTGTCTGGACCTCTTTCCGCAATATGTGTGCCAGTGCCGGCAAGCGCTTGAGAAAACGCAGCGAGGTTCTGCAATGCGTTGAATTCATTGGGGATTTTTGGTTTTCGTCACGGATTCCCGGGATGCCGGCGAGCGTGCGGACCACCCTGTGCGCCAGGTGTTACGGCCCATGTTCCGTAACGTGTGCCGTTTGTTCCGTATCGTTTTTCGACGTCCTTGCCGCAGCGCGTGCGCGCGGATACGGCAACCGCGCGGGCTGTCGACTGCGGGGCGGGCGCCCGGGCCCTGGTCGGGCACGTGCGCGCCGAGGCCGATATACAATCCAGAGGTTTTGCTGCGCGCTCCCATCCGTTCCCGGCCGGGCAACGAGAGGGCCGGTGTGCCAGCCCTGTGTCACTTCCCCTCCCATCCATCGCATAGAGAGAAAAGCGCCATATGCAGATTGCCTCCGGAGTTTCGTCGCGCCAGCGCAGCGCTGCGCCATCGCGCTTTTCCCGGCCCATGTTGGCCGTGCTTCTCGGTTGGGGCTTGAGCCTGGGCGGCCTGCCGGCGCATGCGGCACGCGCAGTGGATGAAGTGAGTCAACTGCTCGACCAGGGCAATACGCGCCAGGCGGCAAAGCAGGCCGACATCTATCTCAAGCAGAACCCCTCCGATGTGGAAATGCGTTTCCTGCGCGGCGTGATTGCCACCGAACAGAAAGACAACGCCCAGGCGGTCAAGATCTTTTCGGCACTGGTGCGCGAGCATCCCGGCATGCCCGAGCCTTACAACAACCTTGCCGTGCTCTATGCGGCGCAAGGGCAGGAGCGCAAGGCGGCCGAGGCATTGGAGCAGGCGATCCGCACCAACCCCAGCTACACGACCGCCCACGAGAATCTGGGCGACTTGTATGCGCGCATGGCCAGCGAGGCCTATACCAAAGCCTTGCAGCTTGACGGTTCGCGCCAGGCCATTCCCGCCAAGCTGGCGCTGATCACGCAGCTCGTGCCCAGCCAGCAGGCCGCAGCCAAGACCGTGTTGGCCGCGCAGGCCGCCACGGGCGCGCCTGCCGCCGCGGCGCCGACGCCAGCGCCTGCCAAGCCCGCCGAGCCCAAGGTCGAGCCCAAGGTCGAAAAGAAACCCGTAGCGGTCGAACCCAAACCCGTGCCGCCCGTGGACGCCAAACCTGCCGCCAGGAGCGCGCCGGTCACCGTGGCGGCTGCGCCCGTCGCGGCGCCACCGCCTGCCCCCGCAGCGACTCCGGCACCGGCTCCGGTCTCCGCCCCCGCGGCCCCGGCTCCCAGCCCGGCTGCGCCTGCGCCGGCGCCGGCACCCGTGGCCGCCGCGCCCGCGGCCAGGTCGGCCGAGCCCGGCGTGCAGCCCAAACCCGTGGTGGCCGCACCCGCGCCGGTGGCAAAAGCCGCCACGGCCGCGCCCGAACCAAAGCCCGCAGCAGCGCCGGCCGTGGCCGAAATCGAATCCGCGGTCAAGGATTGGGCCGATGCGTGGGAGAAACAGGACATGCCGCGCTATCTTGCGGCCTACAGCGAGCGTTTCGAGCCGGCCAACCGCGTGAGCCTGGCCCAATGGAAGGAAGCGCGCCGCGTGCGCATCGTCGGCAAGAGCGATATCTCCATCAAGTTGCAGAACATCCAGGTGGCGGTCGATGGCGACCAGGCCACGGCGAAGTTCCGCCAGAACTATGTGGCCGGCAGCCTCAACACCACCACCCGCAAGACGCTGTCGCTGCGCCACGAGGGCGGGCATTGGCGCATCGTGCGTGAAACCACCGGGGGTTGAAGCCGCGTTGCCGCGGCCTGCTTGCCCTTGCCAGATTGCCAGTTGAAGAAGATGACCGGGAATGTTGTTTAAAAGGCCGCTCCGCCGCGCGCTGCTGCCGCTGTACCTGATCGCCAGCGGCGTGGCATTCCAGCCGCAGGTCCACGCGCAAGCGCCGTCGCAAAGGTCGACCGCCGAAGCCAGGCAGACCAAGGCGGGCAAGCGCGCCGTCGCTGCCACGCCGAAGATGGCAAAACACGCCCGCACCGCGGCCGTGGCGGGCGCCGCCGGCGCCGGCGTTGTTGTGGCGGCGACGGCCGCCGCGGCTACGGCCGCCGCGGCTACGGCCGCCGCGGCTACGGTGCCAAAACCGCCCGTGCCCAACACCGCCGAAGCGCGCCTGCTGAACGTCATCGAGCTGGTCAAGCGCCAGGAACTCGATGCCGCGCTGCGCGCCGCCGGCGAGCTCACGTCCGACGTGCCGAATTTCCGCGCGGCCCAGTTGGTCTATGCCGATCTGCTGCGCTTCAAGACAGGCCGCGCCACGGGATGGGTCAATGCGCCGGCCGCGGAGGTCACCGAGTTGCTGACCCGCAATGCCGTGCTCGACCAGGCCGCGCTGGCGCCCGCGCAGGAATGGCAGGAGCAGGCGCATGGGCTGCAAAAAGAGCTTCAGCGCCGCGTTCATGCCTATGGCGTGCTGCCCGCGGCCGGCAGCGTGCCGCGCGAGTTCCAGCAGCTCGACGTCTCGGTGCGCCATGCGGTGGCGATCGATGCCAGCAAGTCGCGTCTTTATCTGTTTGGCCATGAAAAGGGCAAGCTGCGCCTGATCCGCGATTTCTACGTCTCGATCGGCAAGTTCGGCATGGGCAAGACTGCCGAGGGCGACCAGCGTACGCCGCAGGGCGTGTATTTCATCGGCCGGCAGATTCCGGGCCCGCGCCTGCCCGAGTTCTATGGCAAGGGCGCGCTGACCCTCAATTACCCCAATGACTGGGATCGGGCCGTCGACCGTTCGGGCGACGGCATCTGGCTGCATGGCGCCCCGCCGGACCAGTTCGCGCGGCTTCCCGAGGCGAGCGACGGGTGCATCGTGCTGTCGAATCCCGACCTGATCCTGCTGATGAAGACCCTGGACCGCCAGACCCCGGTGCTGATCCGCGACAAGCTGCAGTGGGCCGGCGCGGGCGAGCGCGTGCAGGGCCAGGCCGACGACGGCTTTGGCCGCGTGCTCGACCGCTGGCAGCAGGCCTGGAAGGGCGCCGACCAGCAGCAGCTCGCCAAGATGTATGTCGGCGCGCCCGCTGCTGACCGTTTCCCCAGGGCCCGGCTCACCGAGTTCTTTCGCTTCGCCGACATCGGCATGCAGCAGCTGTCGGTCTACTCCTGGAAAGACGCGCAGGGCGATATCCGCATCGTCGACATGCAGATCGGCAGCGCCAGGGCCGGCAAGAGCCTGCCGCTGCGCCAGTACTGGCGCAAGAGCGGCGGACGCTGGGAAGTGTTTTCGGAAGAAGTCCGCGGCTGATCGCGCTGGGTCGCGGGCACGGCTGAATTCAGGGCAGCCCGTTGACGCCCGTGCTCGGTTCGCTGCCTCCTGCTTCCAGGCCAGAGGCACGGTCACCTCACCTGATGCGGCCTGCAGATCTTGCGCTGCAGCGCCTGCCCTTGGGTACAGCTGCGGGCGAGAACCCGTCGGCAGATCCGCCGATTTTTTGCCTGCTGAAATGACCTTTTTATAATGTGGAAAAGCGCAATGCTGCAGCGCACAAATAAATATCGATAAGAGAAATCTGATTTCGCATTATAAAAAATTGTCGTAAGTTGTTGATTTATATAATAAGAATATCTCTTATATAAGACATAAGACTTGGGGTTTTTTGCGCAGGAGAACGTACATTGGTTTCCAAGGGCGGTACGGATCGCCCCCCGATTTCATCAACCTTGGAGAAGCAAAATGCCCCAATCCCTGACGCAGCAACTGAGCCGTGAACAGCAAATCGCCGCCCTTGAAAAGGACTGGGCGCAGAACCCACGTTGGAAGGGTGTCAAGCGTGGCTATTCGGCGGCCGACGTGGTGCGCCTGCGCGGCAGCCTGCAGCCCGAGAACACCTATGCGCAGCGCGGCGCCGAAAAGCTCTGGGAGAAGGTCAACGGCGGCGCCAAGAAGGGCTATGTGAACTCCTTTGGCGCGATTTCCGCGGGCCAGGCCATGCAGCAAGCCAAGGCCGGCCTCGAAGCCGTCTACCTGTCGGGCTGGCAGGTGGCCGCCGATGGCAATACCTCGGAGAACATGTACCCCGACCAGTCGCTGTATGCCTACGACTCGGTGCCGACCATGGTGCGCCGCATCAACAACACCTTCAAGCGCGCCGATGAAATCCAGTGGGGCCGCGGCCTGAACCCGGGCGACGAAGGCTATATCGACTACTTCCTGCCCATCGTGGCCGATGCCGAAGCCGGCTTCGGCGGTGTGCTCAACGCGTTCGAGTTGATGAAGAACATGATTGCCGCAGGCGCTGCGGGCGTGCACTTCGAAGACCAGCTGGCCGCCGTGAAGAAGTGCGGCCACATGGGCGGCAAGGTCCTGGTGCCGACCCAGGAAGCGATTGAAAAGCTCAAGTCGGCGCGCTTTGCCGCCGACGTGATGGGCGTGCCCACGCTGATCCTGGCCCGCACCGACGCCGAAGCCGCCAACCTGATCACTTCCGACCACGACGCCAACGACAAGCCGTTCCTGACCGGCGAGCGGACCCAGGAGGGGTTCTACCGGGTGAAGAACGGCATCGAGCAGGCCATCAGCCGCGGCGTGGCGTATGCGCCCTACGCCGACCTGGTGTGGTGCGAAACCGGCACGCCCGACCTGGGCTTCGCCCGCGAATTCGCCCAGGCCGTGCATGCTGCCTGCCCGGGCAAGCTCCTGAGCTACAACTGCTCGCCCTCGTTCAACTGGAAGAAGAACCTTGACGACAAGACCATTGCCTCGTTCCAGGAAGAACTCTCGGCGCTGGGCTACAAGTACCAGTTCATCACCCTGGCCGGTATCCACATCAACTGGTTCAACACCTTCCAGTTCGCCCATGCCTATGCCAACGGCGAAGGCATGAAGCACTACGTGAACATGGTCCAGGAGCCGGAGTTCGCGGCGCGCGACAAGGGCTACACCTTCGTGTCCCACCAGCAGGAAGTCGGCGTGGGCTACTTCGACGACGTGACCACGGTGATCCAGGGCGGTTCGTCCAGCGTGAAGGCGCTGACCGGCTCGACCGAGGAAGAGCAGTTCCACTGATCCTGGCGAAAGCCTGCGCTGCCGACAGAGGCGACAGGTTCGCGCGCGGCACGCGCAGCGGCTCGGGCCGCTGAACGACTCGGTCGCATGGGCCGATGCCGCAGTAAAAAAACCAGCAACGCAGTGAAATGCATTGCTGGTTTTTTTCTGCTTCAACCATTTCTCCAAGGGCCGCATCTGGATGCAGCCGCCGAAGTGCGTTATTTGGCGCTGACCACCTGACCGGCGGCGCTATTGGCCGCCGGAGTGGAATCGGCAGGCTGGGCACCAATGGTCGGCTGGCCTTCCTTTTCGGCCGTGCGGTCGAAAATCAGCGTCTGGCCGAAAACCAGCTGGATCCAGGTGGGATAGGTATAGGCGGTGCCTTTGTTGTGGTCGATGATCGCGCCAATTCCACCACCGATGATGATATTGCCCCACATGCCGCTGTTGGCCCGGGATATGGCGCGTGCATTTGCGTCGGGGTTTTGCGGATCCCTGCAGACGATGTCCAGATCCTTGCTGGAACGCCTGACCTGGGTCGTGTCACCGGACTTGACGGTGAAAGTCCCGTAATCGTTGGTCATCTTGCATTCTGCACCGGTGACCAGCTGACCGGTCTGGGTCTTTGTCTCTACTTTCACCGGATGCATGGAGTCATTCATCACGGAAGCACAACCCGTACACGCCAGCGTCACCGCCAACATCGAAATATTTTTAATCACTGCCACCCCTCTCTTTATAGGCAGTGAAATGTAACCGATGGTGTAATCTGTTTTTTTGTATTAACGAGTCTATTTCGCAAGCTCAGGGTTTTCACGCAAGCAGCGCGGCACTAAGCAAGTCGATGGGTGTTTTAACCACCATGCCCATGGCTCGACGTCAGCTCTAATCCTGTTTTGCAATCTGCCGGGCATAAACCGCCAGCACGATGCGTTCCGAATGCACCAGGTAGTCATTGAGTGACGCGGCCGCCTGCGCCATCTGGCCGGATTCCACCAATTCCATCAGTTGCAGGTTCATGCTGACATAAGGCGCGTGCAGGAATTCGGGGTCGTTGAGCAGGCCGAACGCCAGCCGCAACTCAACCAGCAGATGCGCGAAGAAACTGTTCAGGCGCTCGCTGTCGGCCATCTCCACCAGCGCCATGTGGAAATCCATATTGGCCGTGCCCACGCCCTGCCAGTCGCCGCTGGCGCGGCAGGCATGGGCCTTGTCCACGGCCTGGCGCATGCGTTTTTTCGCCGGGTGGTAGGGGTAGGCCTGGGCCAGAGCCTGGCATTCGATCATGCGGCGCACGCGGTAGATGTCGATGATCGAGGCAATGCTGGGGGTGGCCACGAACACGCCGCGGTTGGGCGCGTGCCGCAGCAACCCTTCCTTGGTCAAGGTACGGAACACCTCGCGCAAGGTGTTGCGTGAAATCTCCAGGTTTTCGCTCAAGGCCGCTTCGGACAGCTTCTGTCCCGGCACGAATTCTCCCTGCACGATGCGCTGGCGGATCATTTCCGCGACGCGTTCGTTGAGGCTGGTGCTGGTGGTGGCGAGTTCGGCGTCAAAGGTCATGGGGGGCAGGAAGCGGGCGCTGGAGGGAAAGAGGGCGGGCGTCCATTGTGCCGCCTATCTTCTATAAGACCGGCTTGGGCAACGGCTCTGCTTAGGGTAATTACTGACTTATCAGGGCCTGCATTGGCTTGCACAATCTAGGCATTGTTCATTCATTGTCTTTTGAATGCTCAACCTTCCAAGTTAATTGTTCAACAAAATGCAAGGGCTGGTCAGCAAACCAGCCCTTGCGCCGTTCTCCTTCCCAATGCCGGCGCCCTGGCGCCGGGAGCCGGGGCGGAATAAAAGGTTTACCAAATGATTGCAGACGTCAGCCTTTGGCCCCTGATCGGGGTCGGCGTCATCATTGCGGGCTTCATCCTGCGCTTCAATCCGATGCTGGTGGTGATCGTCACCGCGATCGCCACGGCCTTTGCCGCGGGTTTCGGGCCGGAAAAGATCCTGGCCGTGATCGGCGCCGGCTTCATCAAGACGCGCAACCTGCCCTTGATCATCCTGCTGCCGCTGGCCGTGATCGGCCTGCTCGAGCGCCATGGGCTGCGCCAGCATGCGCAGAACTGGATCAGCTCGATCAAGTCGGCCACCACCGGCCGTCTGCTGGTCGTGTACCTGGCGGCGCGTGAACTCACGGCGGCCGTGGGCCTGACCAGCCTGGGCGGCCACCCGCAGATGGTGCGCCCGCTGCTCGCCCCCATGGCCGAAGGTGCGGCCGAGACCAAGTACGGCGCACTGCCGCAGCGCGTGCGCCACAAGCTGCGCGCCTATTCGGCGGCCACCGACAACGTCGGCCTGTTCTTCGGCGAAGACATCTTTGTCGCGTTCGGCGCCATCGTGCTGATGGTCACCTTCCTGCGTGAAGCCGGCATCGAGGTCGAACCCATCCACGTCGCGCTGTGGGGCATTCCCACGGCCATCTGTGCCTTCATCATCCACGGCTGGCGCATGCACCGCGTCGACCGGATGCTGGAAAAGGAACTGGGCGGCGGCCGCGCCGCCGAGGAAGTTGCCGCTGAACAAGCGACTGCCGCGAAGAGCGTGGAGGCGCGCTGATCATGATTCTGTCGATCCAACATCTTTACTATCTCGTCGGCATCATCCTCGCGATCACCGCGCTGATGACGCTGGCCGACAAGGGCCACACGCGCCGCTACACCAGCGCCGCCTTCTGGGGTCTGTACTCCCTGGTCTTCCTGGTGGGCGAACGGCTGCCGCCCGAATGGGTGGGCGTGGGCGTGATCGTCATGGCGCTGATTGCAGGCTTCGGCGGCGTGGGCTTCGGCAAGCACAAGCCGCGCACCGACGCGCAATACTTCGCCAGCGCCAAGCGCCTGGGCAACAAGCTGTTCGTGCCGACGCTGGCCATTCCTGCGGTCACCGTGATCGGCACCGTGCTGCTGCACAACGTGAAGATCGGCGATGCGCTGCTGCTCGACCCGAAGAACACCACGCTGGTGAGCCTGGGCCTGGGCTGCATCGTGGCGCTGGGCCTGGCCTGCTGGCTCACGCGTGAGACACCGGTGCAGGGCATGCGTGAATCGCGCCGCCTGACCGACGCGCTCGGCTGGGCCGTGGTGCTGCCGCAGCTGCTGGGCATGCTGGGCCTGGTGTTCTCCGACGCCGGCGTGGGCAAGGCCGTGGCCTATGTGACCACGAGCTACATCAACATGGACATCCGCCTCGTGGCCGTGGCCGTGTACGTGCTGGGCATGGCGCTGTTCACCATCATCATGGGCAATGGCTTTGCTGCCTTCCCGGTCATGACCGGCGGCGTGGGCGTGCCCATCCTGGTGGGCGTGTATGGTGGCGATCCGGCCGTGATGGCGGCCATCGGCATGTTCTCGGGCTACTGCGGCACGCTGCTGACGCCGATGGCCGCGAACTTCAACATCGTGCCCGCGGCGCTGCTGGAGCTGCCGGACAAGAACGCGGTGATCAAGGCGCAGGCACCGACGGCGCTGGCGCTGCTGGTGGCAAACATCTTCCTGCTGTATTTCCTGATGTTCCGTTGATGGGAGAAATGCGATGAGTGAAGCCCTGAACATCCTGCTCACGGGCTTCGAGCCCTTCGAGCGCGACACCGTCAACGCGTCGTGGGAGGTGGCGCGCGCGCTGGACGGGTGGACATTTGCGTTCGAGGGCCGCATGGCCACCGTGCAGGCGCTGCAGCTGCCCTGCGTCTTCGGCGCTTCGGCCACCGCGCTGCGCGCCGCCATCGCGCAGCATGCACCGCAGCTGGTCGTCTGCCTGGGCCTGGCCGGCACGCGCACCGAGATCACGCCCGAGCGCGTGGCCATCAATGTCGACGATGCGCGCATTCCCGACAATGCCGGCGGACAACCCATCGACGAGCCGATTGCTGCCGAAGGTCCTGTGGCCTACTGGTCCACCTTGCCGATCAAGGCCATCGTGCGCGACCTGCGCGCGGCCGGCGTTCCGGCATCGGTCTCGAACACGGCGGGCAGCTTTGTCTGCAACCATATCTTTTACGCGCTGATGCATGCGCTGGCGCAGCAGGGCAACCGGGCGCGTGGCGGCTTCGTGCATCTGCCCTTGCTGCCCGAGCAGGCCGCGCGCCTGCCGGGCGCGCCCAGCATGGCGCTGGCCACCCAGGTCGAAGGCATACAGCAATTGCTGCGCACCGCGCTCAGCGTGCAGGCCGATGTGCGCGAAACTGGCGGCAAGCTGCATTGAGAAGGAATACACGATGTTGAAAATGGATTTGAACAGCGACCTGGGCGAAAGCCTGGGCGCATGGCGCATGGGCGACGACGCGGCCATGCTGAAGATCGTCAGCAGCGCCAACGTCGCCTGCGGCTTCCATGCGGGCGATACCGCCGGCATCCTGCAGACGCTGCGCGAAGCCAAGGCCAACGGCGTCACGGTGGGCGCGCATGTCGCCTACCGCGACCTGGTCGGCTTCGGCCGCCGCAACATGGATGTGGCGAGCGAGGACCTGGTGGCCGACGTCATCTACCAGATCGGCGCCCTGCAGGGCCTGGCCAGGGCCGCCGGCACCGAGGTGCGCTACGTCAAGCCGCATGGCGCGCTCTACAACATGATTGCGCACGACGCGCGCCAGGCACGCGATGTGATCAACGCGCTGCTGGCCATCGATGCCAGCCTGGTGCTGGTCTGCCTGGCGGGCTCGCCGCTGATCGGCTGGGCGCGCGACGCCGGCCTGAAAACGGTTGCCGAAGCCTTTGCCGACCGCGGCTACATGCCTGACGGCAGCCTGGTCTCGCGGCGCGAGAAGGGCGCGGTGCTGCACGATGCCGACGAAGTCGCGGCGCGCATGCTGCGCCTGGTGCGCGAGGGCATGGTCGCCGCCGTGAACGGCAGCGATGTGCGCATCGAGGCCGACTCGATCTGCGTGCATGGCGACAGCCCCGGCGCCGTCGGGATGGCGCGTGCGGTGCGCGCGCGCCTGCAGGCCGAAGGGGTCGAGATCGCGCCGTTTGCCGCGCGCAGTGGGAGCTGAGCCGGCAATGCGTTTCCTGCCTGTCAACCTGAACGCGGTGCTGGTCGAACTCGACGACCTGGCGCAGACCCTGGCTCTGCTGCAATCGCTGCAGGCCGAGCCGGTACCCGGTGTGCAGGAGCTGATTCCTGCGGCGCGCACCATCCTGGTGTATTTCGAACCGTCGCAGACGCAGCTGCCAGAGCTGATCGACGCGATCGGTGCGCGCGATGTCGGCGCGCAGGTCGAACGCTCCAGCCACCTGGTGCGCATTCCCGTGCATTACGACGGCGAGGACCTGCAGGAAGTGGCGGATCTGCTGGGCACCACGCCCGCAGAAGTGGTGCGCATGCACTCCGGCAGCGCGTACTCCGTGGCCTTCACGGGGTTCGCGCCGGGCTTTGCCTATCTGTCGGGCGGCCATCCGCGCCTCGACGTGCCGCGGCGCAAGACACCGCGCACGCGCATTCCCGCGGGCGCGGTCGGCCTGGCCGGCACCTTCAGCGGCGTCTACCCGCAGACCAGCCCGGGCGGCTGGCAGATCATCGGCACGACGCCGGTGCAGATGTGGGATCTGGAGCGTGCCGCGCCCTCGCTGCTGCGGCCGGGGTTTCGCGTGCAGTTCGTCGACATCGCCACGCTGGTGCCCGAAGCGCTGGCGGCGCTGATGGCGCAGTGCGCGGGCGAGCGCGCGGTGGCGCAGGGCAAGCGCGCGGCTGCCGATGCGCCGGCGTTCCGGGTCGAGGCCGCGGGCTTGCAGACGCTGTTCCAGGATGGCGGCCGTATCGGCCATGCGGGGCAGGGCGTGGGCGCGTCCGGTGCCATGGACCGCAGCGCGTTGCGCGCGGCCAACCGCGTGGTGGGCAATGCGCCCGAGACTGCCTGCCTCGAAGTTGCCTATGGCGGCTTGGCGCTCGAAGCGCTGCAACCCGCGGTCGTTGCCGTCACCGGTGCCGATGCGCCGCTGGAGGTGCAAACCGCCGAGGGCCGGCGTTACGCCGCGGCCACCTACGCGCCGCTGGCGCTCGATGCAGGCGACCGCCTGTCGATCCAGTCTCCGCAAGCCGGCTCGCGCAACTATGTGAGCGTACGCGGCGGCTGGAAGGTAGCGCCGGTGCTGGGCAGCGTGTCCACCGATACGCTGGCGCGCGTCGGCCCCGCAGCGCTGGCGGCGGGCGACACGCTGGCCGTCGGCAGCACTGCGGGCCTGCCGCCCGTTGCGCTCGCCGAGCAGCCGGCATTCGACATGCCGCGTGCGGGCGAGGAGGTCTGTCTCGATATCGTGCTGGGCCCGCGCACCGACTGGTTCGACGCGAACGCGCTGGCGCTGCTGACTTCGCAGGCCTGGGCCGTGACGCCCCAGTCCAACCGGGTGGGCATCCGCCTTCAGGGCGAAGCGGCGCTCACGCGCGCCGAAGCCAGGGAACTGCCCAGCGAAGGCACGGCGCGCGGCGCCATCCAGGTGCCGGCCAGCGGCCAGCCCGTGCTGTTCCTGGCCGACCATCCGCTGACCGGCGGCTATCCCGTGATCGCCAGCGTGGCCAGCTACCACCTCGATCTGGCCGCGCAGATCCCCGTCAACGCGCGCGTGAAGTTGCGCGTGGTGCGCGGCTTCGACGTCATCGACGTCGCGCCGCCGACAACCGAGAAGCATTGAAATGATGAAAAAAGTCCTGATTGCCAACCGCGGCGAGATCGCCGTGCGCATCGCGCGCGCCTGCGCCGACTACGGCGTGAAGTCCGTCGCGGTCTATGCCGACGCCGATATCGATGCGCTGCATGCGCGCATGGCCGACGAAGCCTACGGCCTCGACGGCCAGCGTCCCGCCGATACCTATCTGAACATCGCCAAGCTGCTGGAAGTCGCCCGCAAGAGCGGCGCCGACGCGGTGCACCCGGGCTATGGCTTCCTGTCGGAAAGCGCGGCGTTCGCGCAGGCCGTGCTCGACGCCGGCCTGGTATGGATCGGCCCTTCGCCCGAAGCCATCAGCCGCCTGGGCGACAAGGTCCAGGCACGCAAGCTGGCGATCCAGGTCGGCGCGCCGCTGGTGGCCGGCACCGCCGAGCCCGTCAAGGACGCGCAGGAAGTCGTGGACTTCGCCAAACAGCATGGGCTGCCGATTGCGATCAAGGCCGCGTTTGGCGGCGGCGGCCGCGGCATCAAGGTCGCGTGGAAGCTCGAGGAAGTCGCTGAACTCTATGACTCGGCGGTGCGCGAGGCCGTGACGGCGTTTGGCCGCGGCGAATGCTTTCTGGAGCAGTTCCTCGACCATCCGCGCCATGTCGAGGCGCAGGTGCTGGCCGACCAGCATGGCAATGTGCTGGTGCTGGGCACGCGCGACTGCTCGCTACAGCGGCGCAACCAGAAGCTGGTCGAGGAGGCCCCGGCCCCGTTCCTGAGCTACGCGCAGCGCGCCAGCATCCACCAGTCGGCCAGGGACATCTGCGCGGCCGCGGGCTATTCGGGCGCGGGCACGGTGGAATTCCTGCTGAGCCAGAACGGCGCGATCTCCTTCCTCGAAGTCAACACGCGGCTGCAGGTCGAGCATCCGGTGACCGAGGAAACCACCGGTATCGACCTCGTGGTCGAGCAACTGCGCATCGCCGACGGGCTGCCGCTGCGCGTGCTGGAAACACCCGCGCCACGCGGCCACGCGCTCGAGTTCCGCATCAACGCCGAAGACGTGGGCCGCGGTTTCGTGCCCACGCCCGGCGCGATCACGCGCTTCGACGCGCCCTCGGGCCCGGGCGTGCGCGTCGACTCCGGCGTGGTCTCGGGCTCGGTCATTCCGGGCACGTTCGACTCGATGATGGCCAAGCTGATCGTCACCGGAGCGACGCGCGCCGAAGCCATCGTGCGCGCGCGCCGCGCACTCAAGGAGTTCCAGATCGAGGGTGTGGCCTCGGTGCTGCCGTTCCACCGCGCGGTGCTCGAACAAGCCGATTTCTGCGCCGACGCCGCCGAGGACTTCAAGGTCCACACGCGCTGGATCGAGACCGATTTCGCCAATGACCTCGAAGCCGCGGCGCGCGTGGCACCGGTGCCTGACACTGCGCTGCACCGCAGCGTGATGGAGATCGACGGCCGCCGCGTGAGCCTGGGCCTGCCCGCCGAATGGCTGGCCGGCCTGTCCGCAGGGCGCGCGGCGTCGGCTGCCGCGCCGCAGGCCGCCGCGCCCGTGGACGAAAGCGCGGTGCGCGCCGCCGTCACCGGCACGCTGCACAAGTGGCAGGTCGCCGATGGCGACCAGGTGCAAGCCGGCGATGTGGTGGCCGTCATGGAAGCCATGAAGATGGAAATGCAGGTCACCGCCCACCGCGCCGGCCGCATCACGCTCAAGGCCGAAGCCGGCTCCTTCCATCAACAGGGCGCGAGTATCGCCAGCATCGAGTGAGGAGGGGTGGTGCGGGTGTGCAACGCCTTGGCCGCACGGATCGTGCAGCCGGGGTAAAATGCACGCCGGCACCACTGTTTCCAACATACAAGGGCGAGAAAGGCAATCTGGTTATGACACCGCGAACTACCTCCACGGAGATGTCCACCGGCCGCTAGGCTGGCTGTTCGCGCCTGCACGAGATTTGCTTTTCCCCTCTCAAGCGCGGACCCGTTCCGCGCTTTTTTGTTTTCCGGCATGGGCGCGCAGCTATCCCCCGACAAGATTTGACAAGGAATCCCCATGATCCACATCACGCTTCCCGACGGTTCCCAGCGCGAGTATCCCGGCCCGGTCACGGTCGCCGACGTTGCCGCCTCGATCGGCACCGGCCTGGCCAAGGCGGCGCTGGCCGGCAAGATCGGCAGCGGCGACGCGGCCAAGGTCGTCGACACCAGCTATCTCATCGACCAGGACGCCCAGTTGTCCATCGTCACCGCCAAGGATGCGGACGGCCTCGACGTGATCCGCCACTCGACGGCCCACTTGCTGGCATACGCCGTCAAGGAACTGTTTCCCGAGGCCCAGGTCACGATCGGCCCGGTGATCGAGAACGGCTTCTATTACGACTTTGCCTACAAGCGCCCGTTCACGCCCGAAGACCTCGCGGCCATCGAGAAGCGCATGGCCGAACTCGCCGCCAAGGACGAGCCCGTGCAGCGCCGCGTGCTGCCGCGCGACGAAGCCGTGGCCTATTTCAAGGGCCTGGGCGAGAACTACAAGGCCGAGATCATTGCCAGCATCCCGAGCAATGAGGACGTCAGCCTGTACCGCGAAGGCAACTTCGAGGACCTGTGCCGCGGCCCGCACGTGCCCAGCACCGGCAAACTCAAGTTCTTCAAGCTGATGAAGGTGGCTGGCGCCTACTGGCGCGGCGACCACCGCAACGAGATGCTGCAGCGTATCTACGGCACGGCCTGGGCCAGCAAGGAAGCGCTGGCGCAGTACCTGCATATGCTGGAAGAAGCCGAAAAGCGCGACCACCGCAAGCTGGGGCGCGAGCTGGACCTGTTCCACATCGACGAGCATTCGCCAGGCACCGTGTTCTGGCACCCCAAGGGCTGGACGCTGTGGCAGCAGGTCGAGCAGTACATGCGCGCCGTCTACCGCGACAACGGCTACCAGGAGGTCAAGGCGCCGCAGATCCTGGACAAGGGCCTGTGGGAGAAGACCGGCCACTGGGACAAGTACCGCGACAACATGTTCGTCACGGAAAGCGAAAAGCGCGACTACGCGCTCAAGCCGATGAACTGCCCGGGCCACATCATCATCTTCAACCAGGGCATCAAGAGCTACCGCGACCTGCCGCTGCGCTACGGCGAGTTCGGCCAGTGCCACCGCAACGAGCCCACGGGCGGCCTGCACGGCATCATGCGCGTGCGCGGCTTCACGCAGGATGACGGCCACATCTTCTGCACCGAGGACCAGATCCAGGGCGAGGTGCTGGCCTTCAGCCGTCTGCTGCAGAAGGTGTATGCCGATTTCGGCTTCACCGAGATCATCTACAAGGTCGCGACGCGCCCCGCGGCGCGCATCGGCTCGGAGGAAAGCTGGGACAAGGCCGAGTCCGCGCTGATGGACAGCCTGGCCGCCTCGGGCTGCGAATTCGAGATCGCCCCCGGCGACGGCGCGTTCTACGGCCCGAAGATCGAGTACACGCTCAAGGATGCGCTGGGCCGCCACTGGCAGTGCGGCACCATCCAGGTCGACTTCTCGATGCCCGAGCGCCTGGACGCCGAATATGTCGGCGAAGACGGCAACCGCCATCGCCCGGTCATGCTGCACCGCGCGATCGTCGGCAGCATGGAACGCTTCCTTGGCATCCTGATCGAGCAGTACGCCGGTGCGTTGCCGGTCTGGCTGGCACCGGTGCAGGCAGCCGTGCTGAACATCACCGATGCACAAGGCGACTACTGTCGTGAAATTGCCGAAAAACTGCGAAAGGCCTTGCCCGGCCAGGATCTTCGCGTGGTCACTGACCTGCGCAACGAAAAGATTACGTATAAAATACGCGAGCATTCGTTGCAGAAGCTGCCTTATATCCTTGTTGCAGGCGACAAGGAAAAGGCTGCTGGAGCGGTAGCAGTGCGCGCCCGGGGCAACAAGGACCTCGGTGTGATGTCGGTCGACGCCTTCATTGAACTGGTCGCCAACGACATTGCCTCCAAGATCTGACTGAGATGTCAGCATTTGGCTTGCGTGCACAGTGCACGCAAGCTGGTTACGCTGTTGTAGCCATTTCAAATCAAGGGTGAAAACCATAGCTACTGAATTTCGCGATCGCCGTCACCGTGAGGAGCGCAAGCACCGCCTCAACCGTGAAATCATGGCGCCTGAAGTGCGCCTGTCCGGCCCAGACAACGAGCCCCTGGGCATTGTTCCGATCATGGAAGCATTGCGCATGGCCGGCGAACTGGATGTCGACCTGGTGGAAATTGCCGCGACGGCAAATCCGCCGGTCTGCCGGTTGATGGATTACGGCAAGTTCAAGTACCAGGAACAAAAGCGCGCTGCGGAAGCCAAGGCCAAGCAGACGGTCATCGAAATCAAGGAAGTGAAGTTCCGTCCCGGTACCGACGACGGCGACTACAACATCAAGCTGCGCAATATCCGCCGCTTCCTGGCCGAAGGTGACAAGTGCAAGATCACGCTGCGTTTCCGCGGCCGTGAAATCACGCACCAGAACCTGGGCCTGGCCTTGCTCAACCGCCTTCGCGATGACCTGGCCGACAGCATTTCCGTCGAGCAGTTCCCCAAGCTCGAAGGCCGCCAGATGATCATGATGATCGCGCCGGCCAAGAAAAAGCCCACGGGCGCCAAGCCGCAGGGAGATGCGCCCACAGCGCCGGCCGCTTGAGGCATAATCCTGCCTGCAAGCGAGGTGAGCCCCAAAGGCTCACCTTTTGTTTTGCGCGGCATGGCTTTCGGGCCGTGCCGCACAGGCCGCGGATTCGTCCGTTGCCAGGCCTGCCTGAAAGGGCGGGCCAAAAAAGAAGTGGCTCGGGGCCAACAAGTTCGCGCAGTTTGCACGAACGCCTCACGAGCACAACTAAAGGAGCATTCACATGCCCAAAATGAAGACCAAGAGCAGCGCGAAGAAGCGATTCCGCGTTCGTCCCGGTGGCACCGTCAAGCGCGGTCAAGCCTTCAAGCGTCACATCTTGACGAAGAAGACCACCAAGAACAAGCGTCACCTGCGTGGTGCGGTTGCTGTGCACGAGACCAACATGGGCTCGATCGCACAAATGCTGCCCGGCTTTGGCTTGTAATTAACTGACGAACAAGGAGTACTTACATGCCTCGCGTCAAACGTGGTGTAACGGCCCGTGCCCGTCACAAAAAAGTTCTGGCCCTCGCTAAGGGTTTTCGCGGTCGCCGCGGTAATGTCTTCCGTATCGCCAAGCAGGCGGTAATGAAGGCTGGGCAATATGCCTACCGTGACCGTCGTAACAAGAAGCGCGTGTTCCGCCAGCTGTGGATTGCCCGTATCAACGCCGCTGCGCGTGAACTGGGCATGACCTACAGCGTGTTCGCCAACGGCCTGAAGAAGGCATCGATTGAAATCGACCGCAAGATGCTGGCCGATATCGCGGTGCACGACAAGGCTGCTTTCGCCAGCATCGTGGAACAAGTCAAGGCCAAGCTGGCTGCTTGAGTTCACGGCCTGCAGCTGCATGACCTGTAGCTGCTAACGCACTAACAACAAGGGCTAGAGCTTGAAAAGGCACTAGCCCTTGTTTATTTTCAAGAGTCGATATGAACGAGTTGGATTCTCTGGTTGAAAGCGCGCAGCAGCTGTTTGCGCAAGCCGCTACCCCTGCCGATCTGGAAAACGCCAAGGCCCAGTTCCTGGGCAAGTCCGGTCGCGTGACCGAACTGATGAAGGGCATGGCGCAGCTTTCCGTCGAGGAGAAGAAATCGCGCGGCGCGCAGATCAACGTCGCCAAGCAGGCCATCGAAGCGGCCCTGACGGCGCGCCGCCAGGCACTGGCCGATGCCGAGCTGCAAACCCAACTCAAGGCCGAGGCGCTGGACGTGAGCCTGCCCGGACGCCGCCGCGGCCAGGGCGGCCTGCATCCGGTGTCGCTGACGCTCGAGCGCATCGAAGGCATCTTCGGCTCGATGGGCTTCGACGTGGCCGACGGTCCCGAGATCGAGTCCGACTGGTTCAACTTCACCGCGCTCAATACGCCCGAGGACCATCCCGCGCGCTCGATGCACGACACCTTCTATGTCGAAGGCGGCACCGAGACCGCTCCCAATCTGCTGCGCACGCACACCAGCCCGATGCAGGTGCGCTATGCCGTGCAGCATGTGAAGAAATACCAGGCCCTGCTCGATGCGGGCCAGAGCATGCCCGAGATCCGCGTGATCGCGCCGGGCCGCACCTACCGCGTGGACAGCGATGCCACGCACTCGCCGATGTTCCACCAGTGCGAAGGCATCTGGATCGGCGAGAACGTCAGCTTCAAGGACTTGAAGGTGGTGTTCACCGATTTCTGCCGCACCTTCTTCGAGAGCGATGACCTGGTGCTGCGCTTCCGTCCGAGCTTCTTTCCGTTCACCGAGCCCAGCGCCGAGATCGACATCCAGTTCCAGACCGGTCCGCTGGCCGGCCGTTGGCTCGAGGTCGCGGGTTCCGGCCAGGTGCACCCGAACGTGGTGCGCAACATGGGGCTCGATCCCGAGAAGTACATCGGCTTTGCCTTCGGCATGGGCCCCGACCGCCTGACGATGCTGCGCTATGGCGTCAACGACCTGCGCCTGTTCTTCGACGGCGACATCCGCTTCCTGTCGCAGTTCCAGTAAGCACCGCAACCACCGCCTGTGTTGGCGCCTGCGCCCGGTGCGCAGGCCCGTTAGAAGCCAAAGAGACTGACTATGCAATTTCCTGAATCCTGGTTGCGTGCGTTCTGCAACCCGCCTTTGAGCACCACCGAACTGGCCGAGACCCTGACCATGGCCGGCCTGGAGGTCGAGGAGCTGGCGCCCGTCGCGCCGCCGTTCTCGAAGATCGTCGTGGGCGAGATCAAGCAGGCCGAGCAGCATCCCAACGCCGACCGCCTGCGCGTGTGCCAGGTCGATGTCGGCCAGGCCGAGCAGCTGACCATCGTCTGCGGCGCGCCCAACGCGCGCGTGGGCATCCGCGTGCCCTGCGCCATGGTGGGCGCCGAGCTGCCCCCGGGCGATGACGGCAAGCCTTTCCTGATCAAGATCGGCAAGCTGCGCGGCGTCGAGAGCTACGGCATGCTGTGCTCGGCCAAGGAGCTGAAGCTGGCCGACGACCATGGCGGCCTGCTCGAGCTGCCGCTCGATGCGCCGCTGGGCCAGGACATCCGCACCTACCTGAACCTGGATGACACGCTGTTCACGCTCAAGCTCACGCCCAATCTGGCGCACTGCCTGAGCGTGTACGGCATCGCGCGCGAAGTCGCCGCGCTGACCGGCGCGCCGCTGCAGAACCCGACATTCACGCCCGCGGCCGTGGCCACCGACGCCCGCCTGCCGGTCAAGATCAGCGCGCCCGATCTGTGCGGCCGTTTCTCGGGCCGCGTGATTCGCAACGTCAACACCCAGGCCAAGACACCGGCCTGGATGGTCGACCGCCTGGCGCGCTGCGGCCAGCGCAGCGTCGCGCCGCTGGTCGACATTTCGAACTACGTGATGTTCGAGCTGGGCCGTCCGTCGCACATCTTCGACCTGGACAAGATCCATGGCGGCCTCGATGTGCGCTGGGGCCGTCCCGGCGAGCAGCTCAAGCTGCTCAACGGCAATACCGTGACCGTCGATGACAAGGTCGGCGTGATTGCCGACGACCAGGCCATTGAATCGCTGGCCGGCATCATGGGCGGCGACGCCACGGCGGTGTCGGATGATACGCAGCACATCTATGTCGAAGCCGCTTTCTGGTGGCCGCGCGCGATTGCCGGCCGTTCGCGCCGCTTCAATTTCTCGACCGATGCGGGCCACCGCTTCGAGCGCGGCGTCGATCCAAGCCTCACGGTGGAGCATATCGAGCGCATCACCGAACTGGTGCTCGAGATCTGCGGCACGCCTGAAACCCAGTGCGGCCCGGTCGATGACCAGATCGTCAACGTGCCCACGCCCCAGCCGGTGCAGCTGCGCGTGGCGCGCGCCGCCAAGGTCATCGGCATGCCCGTGACCCAGCAGCAGTGCGCCGACGCGCTGCAAGGCCTGGGCCTGGCCGTGGAGCAGGGCGCGGGCGTGCTGACGGTGACCCCGCCGTCGTACCGCTTCGACATCGCGCTGGAAGAGGACCTGATCGAGGAAGTCGCGCGCATGCTGGGCTACGGCCGGCTGCCGACCACGCCGCCGCTGGCGCCGATCACGCCCAAGCTGCGTGCCGAGAACCGCCGCAGCAGCTTTGCCGTGCGCCGCGAACTGGCGGCCCTGGGTTACCAGGAAACCATCAACTTCAGCTTTGTCGAAGAGCGCTGGGAGCATGAACTCGCAGGCAACCCGAACCCGATCAAGCTGCTGAACCCGATCGCCAGCCAGCTGAGCGTCATGCGCAGTTCGCTGCTGGGCTCGCTGCTGCAGGTCGTGAAGTTCAACCTGGACCGCAAGGCCCAGCGCGTGCGCGTTTTCGAGCTGGGCCGCGTGTTCCTGCGCGATGCCAGCGTGCAGAACACCGACACCACGGTGCAGGGTTTCGACCAGCCGATGCGCGTGGCCGGCATGGCCTGCGGCCCGGCCGACCAGCTGCAATGGGGCCGCAAGGACCAGGCAGTGGACTTCTATGACGTCAAGGGCGATGTCGAGGCGCTGCTGGCGCCGCTGCGCCCGACCTTCGAAGCCGCCCAGCACCCGGCCATGCACCCGGGCCGCTGCGCGCGCGTGCTGCTGGACGGCAAGGCCATCGGCTTCGTCGGCGAACTGCACCCGCAGTGGCGCCAGGGCTGGGAACTGCTGCAGGCGCCAGTGATGTTCGAGCTCGAGCTCGATGCCGTGCAGCAGCGCCAGGTGCCGCAGTTCCGCGCGGTCGCCAAGCACCAGTCGGTGGAGCGCGACATCGCCGTGGTCGTCGCGGAATCGGTCACGCATGCCGAGATCATGGCTGCCGTCGAGGCTGCGGCCGCGCAGACCGTGCTGCGCTCGGCCGTGCTGTTCGACGTGTTCCGTGCCAAGCCGCTGCGTGCCGGTGAAACCCCGGCGCCGGGCGCGCTGGCACCGAACGAGAAGAGCCTGGCCGTGCGCCTGCTGCTGGGCAGCGATACCGCCAGCCTGACTGAAGCCGAGATCGAAGCCGCGATGTCGGCCGTGGTCGAACAGCTGGTCGCGCGCTGCGGCGCACGCCTGCGCGGATGATGGATATGGCTGTCTTTTCCCAAGACAAGGGGTCTGCCATGGAGTTGGCCATTGAAAGCCTGGACAGCCCGGCGCTGACCAAGGCGCAGCTTGCCGATCTGCTGTTTGACCAGATCGGCCTGAACAAGCGCGAGTCCAAGGAGATGGTGGACGCCTTCTTCGACCTGGTCTCGCAGAGCCTGGTCGAGGGCGACGACGTCAAGCTGTCGGGTTTCGGCAACTTCCAGATCCGCACCAAGGCTCCGCGGCCGGGGCGCAATCCGCGCACCGGCGAGCTGATCCCGATCCAGGCGCGGCGCGTGGTAACGTTCCATGCGAGTACCAAGCTCAAGGAACAGATCCAGAGCGGCGAGACTTCGGCGTCGGCACTCTGAGCGTTCCGTTGCCATGCGCCTTGGCCCGAGCAGGGCGATTGCGCATGGCAGTGCGGCACCGCCTGCGGTAGCCTTGTCGGGTTGATGAATGGAGATGCCAGCGATGTCCCAGGGTTCCCCGCTCCCGCCGATTCCGGCCAAACGCTACTTCACGATCGGCGAGGTGGCGCAGCTGTGTTGCGTGAAACCCCATGTGCTGCGCTACTGGGAGCAGGAGTTCACCCATCTGCGCCCGGTGAAGCGCCGCGGCAACCGGCGTTATTACCAGCATCACGAACTGCTGATGATCCGCCGCATTCGCGAGCTGCTCTACGACCAGGGCTTCACCATTCAGGGGGCGCGCAACCGCCTGCGTGAGACGGGCGGCATCGACGCGGCTCCAGCCGAGGAGTTCGATCTCGTGGCCACGGACTGGGAGGGCCCGGCGCCCGAGATGGCATCGCCGCCGTCGCTGGCGCCGGCGGCGCTGATGCTGGCTCCATCGGCGATGCGCGAGGAACTGCTGCAAATTCGTGAGCTGTTGACTTTGTGAGCGATTTTTTCGGTATATAATTCAATTCTCGTCGGCGTGTAGCGCAGCCTGGTAGCGCACTTGCATGGGGTGCAAGGGGTCGAAGGTTCGAATCCTTTCTCGCCGACCAAAATCCCAAAAAGGGCCAGCAGTTTTTTCTGCTGGCCCTTTTTTCATTGCGGGCCGCGGCCGGCTGCAGCAACAATGTCGCGCGCGACGCGAAAGGTATGGCCATGATGGATGGATTGATTGCAGGGCGCCTGTATGGCACGCCCGAGCAGCGCATCAGCAAGACCGGCAAGCCCTTCATGGTGGCGCGCATGCGCGCCGAATGCGGCGACGGCGAGAACCTGTTCGTGAATGTGATTGCCTTCGATGCCGCGCCCTGCGCCGCGCTCGAGGCCTTGCGCGAGGGCGATGCGATTGCCATCGCCGGTCCGATCACACCCAAGGTCTGGACGGACAAGCAGGGCGTCGTTCATCCTGCGCTCGATGCCATCGCGCACCAGGTGCTCACGGCCTACCACGTGGAGCACAAGCAACGCCAGGTCGCGGCCGGGCAGGCGGGCCGCGACGCGTGAGGCGGCGCGGATTATTTCCTGCAGGCATAAACAGCTGATTTTTTCTTCGAAATAGCGCTTGCGATTTGCGCGTACAGTGCTGCATCTGAATTTTTCGACACAAGGCATTCCGTGAACAAGCGCCAACTTCTGCAGACAACCCTGGCTTTGGGCCTGGCCTTCGCCGCGCCGCTGGCCGCCGTGGCCCAGGACAAGACATCGATCAAGATCGGTGTCACCGCCGGCCCCCACGCCCAGATCTTCGAGAAGGTCAAGGCCGTGGCCGACAAGCAGGGCCTGAAGATCCAGATCGTCGAGTTCGGCGACTATATCCAGCCGAACGCGGCACTGGCGGCAGGCGACCTCGATGCCAACAGCTACCAGCATCTGCCTTACCTCGATGCCCAGGTCAAGGACCGCGGCTACAAGCTGGTGCGCGTGGCCGACACCGTCAACTTCCCCATCGGCCTGTACTCGAAGAAGGTCAAGAACCTGGCCGACCTGCCGCAGGGCGCGAAGTTCGGCATTCCGAACGATCCCACCAATGGCGGCCGCGTGCTGCTGCTGCTGCAGGCCCAGGGCCTGATCAAGCTCAAGGAAAACGCCGGCCTCAAGGCGACGCCGCTGGATGTGGTGTCGAATCCAAAGAAGCTGCGTTTCGTCGAACTCGACGCCGCCCAGCTGCCGCGCTCGCTGGACGACCTCGATGCCTCGGCCATCAACACCAACTTCGCGATCTCGGCGGGCCTGAATCCGAAAACCGACTCGATTGCGCAGGAAAGCGCCAAGAACCCCTATGTCAACATCCTCGTGGTGCGCGAGTCCGAGAAGGCCCAGCCCTGGGTGGGCAAGCTGATCAAGGCCTACCAGTCGCCTGAAGTGCGCCAGTTCATTGAAACGCAGTTCAAGGGCGCGGTCGTGCCCGCGTTCTAAGCGCTGCGCAGGGCAGCCGGCGCGGGCCCTGCCGCGCGTCGCCACAAGCCGGTTCCGCATGCGGCGGGGCCGGCTTTTTTCATGCCTGTTCAAGCCGTGTGCAGGCGGTGACCCACGCCTGTCAACCATTCTTCGGCGTGGCGACTTTTGCTAGGGATTGAAGGCATTGAAGCTCCCCGCTTTATTAGCAAAAATGCATAAGCATGGGTCTTTAAATTCGTTGATGAAATCCGGGGATGGCGGCAAACTCCACGTCTTTCCCCTGTCGGAAGCGGCTGCCTTACCAGCGCTCCGCGTCAGCGCCTGGCGCTGCCGCGTACTCCCGGCATCGGACCCATGGCAACTGGCATGAGCCGCCAATGCCCCCGGGCTCCAGGGGTTTCGTTTCCAATGATGTGATTGCATGAGCCAGAACACTGCCGACAAACCGCCGCTCATCCGCCTGCGCGATGTGCAGAAAAAATTCGCCACGGCCGACGGCGGCCTGTTCGAAGCCGTCAAATCGGTGACGCTGGAGGTGCGCCAGGGCGAGATCTTCGGCCTGATCGGCAAGAGCGGCGCGGGCAAATCGACGCTGCTGCGGCTGATCAACCTGCTCGAGCGCCCTGACGCCGGTGAAGTGCATGTCGCCGGGCGCGAGCTCACGAAGCTGAGCCGGCGTGAACTGCGCGATGCCCGGCAGAACATCGGCATGATCTTCCAGCAGTTCAACCTGCTGCAAAACGCCAGCGTGTTCGACAACGTCGCCTTCCCGCTGAAGATCCATGGCGGCCTGTCGCGCGCCCAGATCGATGCACGGGTGCGCGAATGCCTGGCTCTCGTGGGACTGTCCGACAAGCTCGGCAGCTATCCGGCGCAGCTATCGGGTGGCCAAAAGCAGCGCGTGGCGATCGCGCGCGCACTGGCGCCGCGCCCCCAGGTGCTGCTGTGCGACGAGCCGACCTCGGCGCTGGACAGCGAAACCACGCGCTCACTGCTGGAGACGCTGCGCGACATCCAGCAAAAGACCGGCGTGACGATCGTGATCGTGACGCACGAACTGTCGGTGGTCGAAGTGCTGTGCAGCGAAGTGGCCATTGTCGAAGGCGGTCGGATCGCCGAGCAGTTCTCGCTGCACGGACCGCGCGTTGAACGCCGCACCGTGCTGGGCCAGGAACTCGAAGCCCTGCGCGAGCGCACCGAGCGCGAAGCGCGCTGGAGTGCGGCCTCTTCATCGAACGCTGCCGCGGCGGCCCAGGAACTGCACCATGTCTGAAAATATCGCTGCCATTCTTCCCGAACTGTGGGTGGCCATCGGCCAGACCGCGCTGATGCTGGGCATCGGCCTCACCGCCGCCGTGGTGCTGGGCGGACCGCTGGGCGTGCTGCTGTTCCTGCTGGGCCCCGGACAATCGCTGGCCAACAAGCCCGCCTTCCTGGTGCTCAACTGGATCGTGAACACCGTGCGCTCGTTCCCGTTCATCATCCTGCTGGTGGCGCTGGTCCCGCTCACACGCGTCATCGCAGGAACCTCGATTGGCCCGCTGGCCGCCGCGGTGCCACTGTCGATTGCCGCGATTCCGTATTTCGCGCGCCTGGTCGACCAGTGCCTGCGCGAAGTGCCGCGCGGAGTCATCGAGGCCGCGCATGCGATGGGTGCCTCGGAGCTGCAGATCGTCTGGCGCGTGCTGGTGGTCGAAGCGCGTTCCGGCCTGGTGCTGGCGCTGACGGTGCTGGCCGTGAGCTTCCTGTCGTACTCGGCCATTGCCGGCGTCGTGGGCGGCGGCGGCATTGGCGACCTGGCCATCCGCTACGGCTATTACCGCTTCCAGACCGACGTGATGGTGCTCACCGTCACCGTGCTGGTGGTGCTGGTGCAGATCCTGCAGTTTGTCGGCAACGCCACCGCGCGGCGCCTGGACAAGCGCGGCTGAAAGGCAAAGAGGGGGGGCCGCAGAGCGCCCCAGGTTTTCCATGTGCTGCCGTTGCTGGCAGTGTTGATTTCTCCTGAAAGAGGTTTGTGATGAAGAATCCCGTAGTGCGTCGTTCCCTGCTGGCTGCCGCGGTCGCGGCTGTGACCCTCGTCGGCCTGGCCGCGCCGGTGCAGGCCCAGGCCAAGAAGGAACTGGTCATCGGCGGCACCGCCGGCTCGAACATCGACCAGCTCAAGCAAGGCATCGTGCCGATCCTGGAGAAGAAGGGCTACAAGGTCAAGCTGGTCGAGTTCAACGATTACGTGCAGCCCAATCTGGCGCTGGCCCAGGGCTCGCTGAACGCCAACTTCTTCCAGCACCGCGTCTACCTGCAGAAATTCGCGGCCGACCAGAAGCTCGACATCGTCGAGCTGGTGCAGGGCCCGATCGCGCCGCTGGGCGTGTATTCCACCAAGCGCAAGACGCTCGAGGAAGCCAAGACCGGCGACCGCGTGACGCTGCCCAACGACCCCAGCAACCTGGCGCGCGCGCTGGTGCTGCTCGAGCAGAACCAGCTGGTGAAGATCAAGCCCGGCATCGATCCGCTGCGCGCTTCGGAAAAGGACCTGGTCGAGAACCCGCGCCAGCTCAAGTTCATCCCGCTGGAAGCCGCGCAACTGCCGCGCTCGCTGGGTGATACCGAGTACGCGATCATCAACGGCAACTTCGCGATCTCCTCGGGCCTGAAGCTGACCGAGGCCGTGAAGCTGGAGAAGACCCCCGACCATTACCTGAACGTGGTCGCGGTCAAGCGTGCCGACAAGGACACGGCATGGGCCAAGGACCTCGAAGCCGCCTACCGCTCGGCGGAATACAAGGCCGTGGTCGACAGCAAGTTCCAGGGCTATGCCAAGCCCTCGTTCCTGCAGTAAGCCGCGCATCGGCATGGCCATGCATCCTGTGGTGTAGGACGCGACCCACGGCCCTTGCCACCCGGGGCTTCCATAATGGGAAGCCCTTTTTGTTTTTGACGCGAGGAGTTTTCATGAGCCAATACAAGGTCGCGGTGATCGTCGGCAGCCTGCGCAAGGATTCGTTCAATCGCAAGCTGGCACACGCCATCGAACGCATGGCGCCCGAAGGTTTCAGCTTCGAGGAAATCGCCATCGACGCGTTGCCGCTGTACAACCAGGACGCCGATGGCAATGAGGTCGAGGCCGTGAAGCGCTTTCGCGCGCAGATCGCCGCCGCCGATGCGCTGCTGTTCGTCACGCCCGAGTACAACCGCTCGATTTCGGGCGTGCTCAAGAATGCGCTGGACCAGGGCTCGCGTCCCTATGGCCAGAGCGTCTGGGGCGGCAAGCCGGGCGCGGTGCTCGGCGTCTCCGTGGGTGCCATCGGCACGGCCCTCGCGCAGCAGCATCTGCGCAATATCCTGGCTTATCTCGACGTGCCGCTGCTCGGCCAGCCCGAGATGTTCATCCAGGCCAAGGACGGCCTGTTCAATGACGATGGCTCGATTGGCGAAGGCAGCCGCGAGTTTCTCCAGGGCTGGCTGCACCGCTATGTCGAGTGGGTGAAGAAGCACGCCGTCTGAGGCGCAGTTGCAGGCAAAGAAAAACCGGCCAGAGGCCGGTTTTTTCATGGTGTGCGCGTCTCGCGGCGCAACTCAGAACTGGTAGGCGGCGCTCACGCCCGTGATCCACTGCCGGCCCGGGGCGCCTTCGAAGTAGCGCTGGTTGCCATCGTTGACGATGACCGAGCCGACATACTTGCGGTCGAACAGGTTGTCGACGCGTGCAAACGCACGCAGCGTCCAGGGGCCCATGACCTTGCGGTAGCCGATGCTGGCCGCAGCCACGGTGTACGACGGAGCGGATTCGCTGTTGGCGTCGTTCACGTAGACCTGGCCCATGTACTCGGCCGACACCCCAACGCGCCACTCGGAAGTGAGGTCGTAGTCCAGGCCCAGCGCCAGATGCTGCTTGGCCAGGCCAGGCAGCATGTTGCCCGCGGCGGCGGTGCCCGACGCCTGGAGGAACTTGGCGTCGAGGTAGGTATAGGCAGCCTGCAGCTTCCACTGCGGCGCCAGGCGCAGGTCGGCTTGCAGTTCCAGGCCCTGGCGGCGGGTGTCGCCGGCATTGCGGTAAGTGGTGCGGCCGTTGCTGGAGCCGGCGCTGACGATCTCATCGCTGGTACGCGACTGGAACACGGCCGCGCTCCAGCCGCCCTTGACGGCGCCGGTAAGGCGCTCGCGGTAGCCGACTTCATACTGCGTGCTCACGCTGGGCTGCAGGTCGAAGTTCAGGCCGCCGATGCTGCCCGGGCGGTACGACAGTTCGGCAAAGGTCGGAGTCTCGAAACCGCGCCCTGCACTGGCGTAGACGGTCTTTTCGGGGGTGAGCTGATACGACAGCGACACCACCGGCAAGGCCTTGCTGTGGGTCACGCTGCCGGAGTCGTCGGGATTGCCGGCGCGGATGTAGCGGTCGTCCGACTCGAACTTGAGATGGCTGTAGCGCAGGCCGGTGCCCAGGCTCCATGCGGGTGCGAGTTGCCAGGTGGCCTGCACATAGGGGTCGATGCTGGTGACGCTGTTGTCCTCATCGCGGCGCAGCGCGCCCTTGACGCCCAGCTGGCTGCCGACGAAGTTCTCATAGCCCTGGCGGTCTTCCTTGACGGTATCGACCGACAGGCCAGCCGTCACGGTGAGGGGCACCGGCGTATTGCTGAAGCGTCCCGTCCAGCGCGCATCGAGGCCGGCGTAGTCGCGCGACATGTCGATGACGCCGCCCGCGTGGCCGGCGGCGCGTTGTGCGGACTCGGGAATGGACTGGTATTGCTCCATGGAGCGGTGCCCCGCATAGGCCGTGAGCGACACGCTGTGCGCGGCGCTGAGGCGGCGCTCATAGGTCGCGCCGACCTGGGTCTGCTCCAGCGTCTTGCGGGTGTTGAAGGTTTCGGCCACCGCCGAGGCCTGGCGCGGGTTGGCCTGCCACTGGGCCCAGGTCAGCCCTTGCGGATCCTGCGCGTCGGTCTTCATGGTATTGGCCACGATGGTCAGCGTCGCGTCGTCGCCGATGGCGGTGGACAGCTTGGCATTGGCCACATTGCGGTCGGCGGCGCTGTGGTCGCGATACCCGTCGGTCAGATAGCGGCTGGCGCTGAGCACATAGCTCAGGCCCTGGCCGGTCTGGCCGCTGGCCTTGGCCGAAATGCGTTTTTGGCCGTTGCTGCCCACCGTGTAGCCGCCTTCGAGGCTGGGGCGGCCGGTGGGCGTTTCGGTGTACATGCTGATCACGCCGCCGGACGAGTTGCCATACAGCGCGGAGTAGGGGCCGCGCAGCACCTCGACGCGCTCCAGGCTGCCGATGTCGATGTGCGACAGCGAACCCTGTCCGTCGGGCATGGTGGCAGGAATGCCGTCGACGTAAAGGCGCACGCCGCGCAGGCCAAAGGTCGAACGCGCGCCATAGCCGCGTATCGACAGCTGCAGGTCCTGCGCGTAGTTCTGGCGGTTGTTGATCTGCAGGCCCGGCACGCCGGACAGGCTTTCCGACAGGTTGACCTGCAGCTGGCGGTCGCGCATCTGCTCGCCATCGACCACCGTCACCGAGGCCGGCGTCTGCTCCAGCGTCGTGCCGCCCAGCGTGCTGTGGACCGTGATCTCGGAGAGGCGGGCGTCGGTGGCAGGCTGGGCAATTGCCATGCCGTACATGCCGCCGACGAGGACGGGCAGGCCGGCAACCCAGCGCAGATGATGCAGTGTCATGAAGAGAACCTTGTGGTTTGCATGCGCCGGCCGTGGCTTGTGGGCTGCGGCCATGCGCGGCGCAACGCGGCACGGCCGGCGGGGCCGGCAGGTGCTGCGCTGCAGTCGTTTCAGTGGGGAAAGGGCCGGCCTAGGATACAGCTACGCGCGGCAAGGGCCGAAGAATGCCACAGAGCGTTCATCCGATGTCACCGGGCGTTGTAAACACCGAGAATCCCGTGGTTAATGTTCCAGCCGGAGATCCATTTCAGGAGCGCGGCGCAGCCTGGCGGCCCTGGGCGCCATCGATCGCGTCGACGATCGCCTTGCCCGTGCTCTGCACGCCGGGCGAGGCGAAACCCGGGCCGGGCTTGACGCCGGGATGCGCCAGCAATTCGTCGCGTACCTTGAAACGCTCGGCAACCGCATCCGGCAGGGGCTGCGGCGGCTGGGGCGGGGTGCTGCGCAGGTACTGGCGGTAGACCGCGGACTGGGCCTGGTCCATTTCTCGCTTGCTGCGCGCATCCAGATACCAGTTCAGCAGGTAGCCCGAGACGATGGCGATGATCAGCCCGATGGTCACGGCCTTGATGACAAAGGACTCGTCCGTATATTTGCGTGGGCGCTGCGGGGCGGAAGACATGGCTGGGGAGGGGGCAGAAAGGCAGGAGCAGTGAAACTCTGGGTAAACCCTAGCCTAACAAAAAATGCCCCTGTGTCCATGACAGCAGGGGCAATGTCCGAGTGAGCGAGTGCTGCATCACCGCGGCGCGGGCCGCTCGGGCCCGGCAGTTCAAGCGGCAATGGCCAGCTGGCTGCGAATGGCTTCCTCTGCCTGCGCCAGGGCTGCGGCCTTGGCGTCTGGGCCCATGGCCACGCCTTCGGCGCGCACGAAGCGCACATCGGTCACGCCCAGGAAGCCGAGCACGGTCTGCAGCAGGCTTTCCTGGTGCTCCATCGCGCGGCCGCCTTCGGAGGTCGAGTACACGCCGCCACGGGTCGAGACGATGATGACCGTCTTGCCCTTGGCCAGGCCTTCGGGGCCGGCCGCGGTGTAGCGGAAGGTGCGGCCGGGCTGGGCAATGCGGTCGATCCAGGCCTTGAGCTGGCTGGGAATGCTGAAGTTGTAGAACGGCGCGCCGATCACCACGACGTCTGCGGCCAGGAACTGGGTCACGAGCTTCTCGGAAATCGCGTTCTCGGCGCGCTCGGCTTCGGTCGCGGCGTTCTGGCCGGTGCGAAAGCCCATGGACTGGGCGGACAGGTGGCTCGGGGCATCCTGGGCCAGGTCCAGGTAGTCGACCTGCAGGCCGGGATGGGCCTGGGCCCACGCCTGCACGGTGCGGGCGCTCAGCTCGCGGGAAACGGACATGTCGCCGGTGATGGCGGAATCGATGTGCAGCAGTTGCATGGAAAAGGCTCCTTCGGTGTTGGTTGGGACGGGTATTCCGTCAAGCTTGGTATAGATTATGCCGTTGGGACAACAGCTTGATAAGCTGCGGTTTATGCAATAGATTGTTCCGAAAATAGAACGATTGGAGGCAAGAGTGAATGATCTCAATGACATGCTGTATTTCGCCGAGGTGGTCGAGCGCGGCGGTTTTGCGGCTGCGGGACGGGCTTTGGGCATCCCGAAGTCGCGGTTGTCGCGGCGCGTGGCCGAGCTAGAAGCGCGGCTGGGCGTACGCCTGCTGCAGCGCACCACGCGCAAGCTGTCGCTGACCGAGGTCGGCGAGGCCTACCTGCGCCACTGTCAGGTCATGCGCGATGCCGCGCAGGCCGCGGCCGATACCGTGGCCCAGGTGCGCACCGAGCCCTGCGGTACGCTGCGCGTGAGCTGTCCCGTGACGCTCGCGCAGACCGTGGTGGGCGAATTGCTGCCGGTCTATCTGCAGCGCAACCCATTGGTGCGCGTGGAAATGCAGGTCACGAACCGGGCCGTGAATCTGGTCGAAGAAAGCATCGATGTGGCGCTGCGCGTGCGCTCCTCGCTCGATGACAGCGGCAGCATGGTGGTCAAGCGCCTGGATATGTCGCGGCTGGTGCTGGTGGCGAGCCCCGAACTGCTGCGCCGCCAGGGGCGGCCCACGCGGCTCGAGGAACTCGGGCGGCTCGACTCCCTGGCAATGTCGGCGGTGGACGGGCGCGCGAGCCTGTTGCTGCACGGTCCGGGCGGGCAGGAATATACGCTGGTGCATCACCCACGCTACGTCGCGGATGACCTGCTGACGCTCAAGTTCGCGGTGCTGGCCGGCACCGGCATGGGCTGGCTGCCTGACTACATGTGCCACGACGAGTTGGCCGATGGCCGCATGGTGCACCTGCTGCCGGGCTGGTCGCCGCCGCAGGGCGTGGTGCATGCGGTGTTTCCGTCGCGGCGCGGCCTGTCGCCCGCGGTGCGCGGCTTTCTCGATTTCCTCGCTGAAAGCATGCCGGGCACCAGCCACACGGCGCCGCGTGCGGACCCATAAGATAACAACCAATGGTTCGTTGGGATTTCCAGCAAAGCTGCCGACAATCTGCGCTCAAGGAGAACAGGCATGCATACAAACCCACGCGTTCTGATTGTGCCCGGCTGGCGCGACTCGGGCCCTGGCCACTGGCAGAGCCTCTGGGCCGAGCAGCTGCCCGGCGCCCAGCGCGTGGTGCAGGACGACTGGATCGCACCGCACCGCGAAGCATGGGTGCAGCGCCTCGAGGAATGCGTGCTCTCGCGCCCCGAGCCGGTCGTCATCGTCGCCCATAGCCTGGGCTGCATTGCCACGACACACATGGGCGCGGAGGCGGTCGGGCGGGTCGCCGGCGCGCTTTTCGTGGCGCCGGCCGATCCGGAGCGCCGCGCCCAGCTGATCGACTTCGCGCCCGTGCCTTCGGCCGCGCTGCCCTACCGCAGCGTGCTGGTGGCAAGCAGCAATGACCCCTTTTGTCCGATCCGGCTTGCGGGTGCCTATGCGCGCGCCTGGGGCAGCGAACTGGTGCGGCTGCAGAATGCCGGCCATGTCAATGTCGAATCGGGGCACGGCCCCTGGCCGTTGGGGCTCGCGCTGCTGCAGTCGCTGACGGCGGGACTTGCATGGTCATCCACACCGGCGGAAACTTCGGCCTTGCAGGCTTGACCCGCGCCACCGGGGCGGCCTTGGCCTTGTCTCGGGCTTGGCTCTATATTCCCAGTGCTGATTAATTAACAAGAATATATTCGTTTGAGTTTGAAGGTCGAACTCGCACAATCGAAACACTTCTTTACGTTCCAGGCTTTGCTACCATGAAATCTCTGACTCTCAAGACAGTTTTGGCCAGCCTCGCGTTTGCGGCCAGCGGCGCGGCAATGGCCCAAAACCAGTTGCTCAATGTGTCGTATGACGTGGCGCGCGAGTTCTACAAGGACTACAACGCGGCCTTCGTCGCGCACTACAAGAAGACGACGGGCAAGGACGTGAAGATCGACCAGTCGCATGCCGGCTCCAGCGCCCAGGCACGTGCGGTCAATGACGGCCTCGATGCAGACGTGGTGACCATGAACACGACCACCGACATCGAGTTCCTGGCCAGCAAAGGCGTGGTGGCCAAGGACTGGGCCAAGAAATTCCCCAATGATGCCTCGCCCACGACCTCGACCATGCTGTTCCTGGTGCGCAATGGCAATCCCAAGAACATCAAGGACTGGGACGACCTGATCAAGCCCGGCGTGCAGGTCGTCGTGGTCAACCCCAAGACCGGCGGCAACGGCCGCTATGCCTATCTGGCCGCGTGGGGTGCGGCGCGCGAGAAGGGCGCGACCGAGGCGCAGGCTGCCGAATTCGTCGGCAAGCTCTACAAGAACGTGCCGGTGCTGGGCAAGGGCGGCCGCGACGCGACCGCGATCTTCCTGCAGCGCAATATCGGCGACGTGCTGATCACCTTCGAATCCGAAGTCATCTCCATCGACCGCGAATTCGGCAAGGGCAAGGTCCAGGCGGTCTATCCCTCGTCGTCGATCGTTGCCGAGAATCCCGTGGCCGTGGTGGAACGCACGGTTGCCAAGAAGGGCACGGGCACGCTGGCCAAGGATTACCTGGACTACCTGTACTCGGAAGAGGCACAGGAGATTGCCGCCCAGCATGCGCTGCGCCCGCGCTCGGAAGCGGTGCTGAAGAAGCATGCCGCGACGTTCAAGCCGCTCAAGCAATTCACCGTGGCCAAGTACTTCGGCTCGCTGTCCGAAGCCCAGAAGGTGCACTTCAACGACGGCGGACAGTTCGACAAGCTCTACACGCCTGGCAAGTAAGCCGGCGCGCGCTCCTGCACCATGGCATCCGCTGCTAACTCGGCTCCGGCCGCATCCCTTGCCGCGGCCACGCCCCGCCGGCGCGGCCGTGGCGCCAAACGCGTGCTGCCCGGCTTCGGGCTCACGCTTGGCTACACGCTGTTCTACCTCAGCATCATCGTGCTGATCCCGCTGTCGGCGCTGGTCTTCAAGACCTTCACCATGACCTGGCCCCAGTTCTGGGAGGCCGTGAGCGCGCCGCGCGTCATGGCGTCGTACCGGCTGACGTTCGGCGCCTCGCTGATCGCGGCGCTGGTCAACCTGGTGTTCGGCCTGCTGATTGCCTGGGTGCT
Organism: Comamonas antarctica; assembly: GCF_013363755.1. Classification (NCBI taxonomy): domain Bacteria; kingdom Pseudomonadati; phylum Pseudomonadota; class Betaproteobacteria; order Burkholderiales; family Comamonadaceae; genus Comamonas; species Comamonas antarctica. The sequence goes on along the minus strand of NZ_CP054840.1, from coordinate 2,405,919 downwards.
GGTGCGCTACCGGTTTCCTGGCAAGAAGATCGTCGACGCGCTGGTCGACCTGCCATTTGCGCTGCCCACGGCCGTGGCCGGCATCTCGCTCACGGCGCTGCTCGCGGGCAATGGCTGGATCGGCCAGTATCTCGAGCCACTGGGCATCCAGCTGGCGTTCAAGCCCGCGGGCATCGTCATCGCCTTGATCTTCATCGGCCTGCCGTTTGTCGTGCGCACGGTGCAGCCGGTGCTCGAGGATGCGGAAAAGGAACTGGAAGAGGCGGCCACCAGCCTGGGCGCGACACGCCTGCAGATCTTCGTCAAGGTGATCCTGCCGAGCATCACGCCGGCGCTGCTCACCGGCTTTGCGATGGCGTTTGCCCGCGCCGTCGGCGAGTATGGCTCGGTCATCTTCATTGCCGGCAACATGCCCATGATTTCCGAGATCACGCCGCTGATCATCATCGGCAAGCTCGAGCAATACGACTATGCCGGCGCCACCGCCGTGGCAGTGGTGATGCTGGTCATCTCCTTCGTGCTGCTGTTGATCATCAATGCGCTGCAAGCCTGGCAGCGCCGCCACGCAGGAGCGCCGGCATGAGTGGAATCTCCTCCTCCCGCAGCCCGGTACGCCGCGCCAAGGCCGGCACGACCGAGGCACCCTGGGTGCGCTGGACGCTGATCGGCATCGCGCTGGCTTTCCTGCTGCTGTTCCTGGTGCTGCCGCTGGCCGCGGTGTTCACCGAGGCGCTGCGCAAGGGCTTTGGCGCCTACCTCGATGGCCTGCGCGAGCCCGATGCCTGGTCGGCCATCAAGCTGACGCTGATCACCGCCTTGATCGCGGTGCCGTTGAACCTGGTGTTCGGTGTCGCCGCGGCCTGGTGCATCGCCAAGTACGAGTTCAAGGGCAAGGCGTTCCTGACCACGCTGGTCGACCTGCCGTTCTCGGTCTCGCCCGTGGTCGCGGGCCTGACCTACGTGCTGATGTTCGGCTCGCATGGCTGGCTCGGTCCCTGGCTGCAAGCCCACGACATCAAGATCATCTTTGCCGTGCCCGGCATCGTGCTGGCAACGATCTTCGTCACCTTCCCGTTCATTGCGCGCGAATTGATACCGCTGATGCAGGCCCAGGGCAGCGACGAGGAGCAGGCGGCCATCGTGCTGGGCGCGACCGGCTGGCAGACCTTCTACAAGGTCACGCTGCCCAACATCAAATGGGGTCTGCTGTATGGGGTGATCCTGTGCAATGCGCGCGCCATGGGCGAGTTCGGCGCGGTGTCGGTGGTGTCGGGCCATATCCGCGGCCAGACCAACACCATCCCGCTGCACGTCGAAATCCTCTACAACGAATACCAGTCGGTTGCGGCATTTGCCGCTGCCTCTTTGCTGGCGCTGCTGGCGCTCGTGACGCTGTTGGTGAAGTCGGTTGCCGAGTGGCGCGCCGAGCGCGAGCTGGCCGCGACCGCAGACCTGCCTCCCGAGCGGCCCACGCCGCTGCCGACGCCAGCGGGCATCCGCTGAAGGAAGAAACACCATGAGTATCGAAATCCGCAATGTCAGCAAGCAGTTCGGCAGCTTCCAGGCGCTGCGCGATGTGAGCCTGGACATCAACTCCGGCGAACTGATCGCGCTGCTGGGCCCCTCGGGCTGCGGCAAGACCACGCTGCTGCGCATCATTGCCGGCCTGGAAACGCCCGACGTCGGCACCATCCATTTCAGCGGCGAGGACACCACCGATGTGCATGTGCGCGAGCGCAATGTCGGCTTCGTGTTCCAGCACTATGCGCTGTTCCGCCACATGACGGTGTTCGAGAACGTCGCGTTCGGCCTGCGCATCAAGCCGCGCAAGCAGCGTCCTACCGAGGCGCAGATTCGCACCAAGGTCATGGACCTGCTCAAGCTGGTGCAGCTCGACTGGCTGGCCGACCGCCATCCGTCGCAGCTCTCGGGCGGCCAGCGCCAGCGCATTGCATTGGCGCGCGCGCTGGCGGTCGAGCCCAAGGTGCTGCTGCTGGACGAGCCGTTCGGCGCGCTCGACGCCAAGGTGCGCAAGGAACTGCGCCGCTGGCTGCGACGCCTGCACGACGAACTGCATGTGACCTCGATCTTCGTGACCCACGACCAGGAAGAGGCGCTCGAAGTGGCCGACCGCGTGGTGGTCATCAACCAGGGCAGGATCGAGCAGAGCGGTTCGCCCCAGGAAGTCTGGGAAAACCCCGCGAGCCCGTTCGTCTACGGTTTCCTCGGCGACGTGAACCTGTTCCAGGGCCGTGCGCATGAGGGCCTGGTGCACATGAGCGGCATCGAGCTCGATGCGCCCGAGGCCGACGACGCCAAGGACGCCAAGGCCTTTGCCTATGTGCGCCCGCACGACCTCGATGTCGAGCGCTATTCGCCGGGCCAGGGCCTCGATGCCCAGGGCCGGCCGCGCGGCATCGTGGCGCGCCTCGATCGCGCCATCGTGGTGGGCCCGATTGCGCGCCTGGAACTTATTCCAGACGACGATAATCATTCCACCACGCAAAGTGGAGAGGATGCCCTGATCGAAGCGCAGATTCCTGCGCAGCAGTTCAAGGACATGGGTTTGCGTGAGGGCGAAACGCTGGTGGTGACACCGCGCAGGGCCAAGGTGTTCATTGACCAGGCTGCAGGCATCTGAGGTCCTTCGGGGCCGGCTGCTGCGGCCCATGAAGGATGGAAATGTTGTTGTTGAACTGGTTTGAAACGGCGCCGCGCCGCGTGCTGGCGCTGATCAGCGCGGCCTGCGTGGCAATGCTGGCGTTTGGCATGTACCTGCAGTATGGCGTCGGCCTCGAGCCCTGCCCGATGTGCATCGTGCAGCGCTATGCGCTGATTGGCGTGGCGCTGTTCACCGGCCTGGGCAGCCTGCGCGGCGGCCGTGGCTGGGGGCTGGGGTGGGGCGTCTTGGCGCTGCTGGCCGCGGGCTTCGGTGCCTTTGTTGCCGCGCGCCAGAGCTGGCTGCAGTGGAATCCCCCGGAGATCGCGACCTGTGGCCGCGACTTCTACGGCATGGTCGAGAACTATCCTTTGAGCCGCGCGATTCCCATGATCTTCCGCGGCTCGGGCGACTGCACCGCCATCGACTGGACCTTCCTCGGCGGCTCGATCGCCAACTGGTCGTTCATTGCCTTCGTGCTGATGGCGCTGGCGCTGCTGGCGCTGTTCGTGCGCCAGCGCACGGCGCGCTGACGCATCCGGCCTGCGGGGCGCCAGCCGCCCCGTATCATTGCCAGCATGAACGTGAGCCATACCACCTGGGGTTTTGCCGCGCGCCTGTGGGACGGCGCGGCCGAGACGGCACTGGCCTGGTGGCGCAGCGTCTACCTGGGCGCCGTGGTGCTGGTGCTGCTGCTGTCGCCCTCGAGCTATCGCGGCCAGTTGCGCGCGCGCATGGCTTATCAGCTCTACGTGCAGACCGGTCCCGTGCTGCTGGGTTTCACGGCCCTCGCGGCGCTGCTGTGCGCGGTGATCACCCGCATCGTGATCGTCACTGCCTTGAGCTATGGCTTGTCGCGCTATGCGCTGGAAATGGTGGTGCGGGTCTTGGTGCTGGAACTGATTCCGCTGACCGCCTGCCTGTTTGTCGCCATGCGCTGCACCATTCCCAACGGCTCGCAGCTGATCCAGATGCGGCTGCGCGGCCATGCCGATGTGCTGCAGCGGCGCGGGCTGGACCCGGTGCGCAGCGAATTGCTGCCGCGCGCCGTGGGCGGACTGTTTGCCTGCCTCACGCTGGCCGCACTCAGCTGCGTCGTGGCGCTGGTCACGGTCTATCTCAGCGTCTATGGATTCACGCTGGCGGGGCTGCCGGCCTACACCCGGCTGTTCGGCCATGTGTTTTCCCCGGTCGTGACCCTGGTGTTCACACTCAAGACCGCCTTCTTCAGCCTGGCGGTGGCGCTGATTCCACTGTCCTCGGGCTGGTACTCGCCTTTGCAGCGGCTGCGCCACGAGGGGCGTGAGCTCGGCGGCCTGACGCGCATGTTCGCCGTGTTGCTGGTGATAGAGATTCTTTCACTGATGGGCAATTACTATTGAGGTTTTGGAGCTTGCCGATGAACCCCAACCCCCCGGCTGCGCACGCGCCAGTGCCTGCTTCGACCGAAGGCGTCGAGCTGCGCCCCGTGGCCCATCTGCGTGCCAAGGCCGCGGCCTTGCTGCTGTTCACGCTGGCGCTGTTGCTGGGCTCGGCACTCTACCTGCTGTATTCGCGCGGGGCCTTCGAGCCCACGCAGCGCCTGGTGTTGACCACTGACGATTCGGAAGGCGTGGTGGTGGGCATGGACATGACCTTCTCGGGTTTTCCGATCGGGCGGGTGCGCGAGATCCAGCTGTCGGAAGACGGCAACGTGCGCATCCTCGTCGACGTGCCGCGCAAGGACGCGCACTGGCTGCGCGAGAGCAGCATCTTCACGCTGGTGCGTGGCCTGGTCGGCGGCACGACCATCAAGGCCTATAGCGGCATCTTGGCCGATCCTGCCCTGCCGCCCGATGCCGAGCGGCCGGTGCTGCGCGGCGATGCGACGGCGGAAATTCCGCAGATCATGGCGTCGGCCAAGGAGCTGCTGAGCAACCTGGGCGCGATGACGGCGCAGGATTCCGCGCTGGGCGGAGCGCTGGGCCAGGTGCAGTCGCTGGCGCAACGCCTGCAGGGCCCGGGCGGCGCGCTGGGCGTCGTCATGGGCAACGAGGCCGATGCGCGCAAGGTGGTGCTCACGCTCGAGCGTGCCAACGCGCTGATGGCCCGCATGGAACAGCTGGTGGTGCGGGCCGACCGCCAGGTATTCGATGCCGACGGCGTGATGCCCGAGGTGCGCGCCACGGTGGTGCAACTCAACGGGCTGCTGGCCGATACGCGCCAGAGCCTGCGCAAGGTCGACGCGGTATTGGTCGAAGCCCAGGCGGTGGGTGCCAATGCCCGGGAAGCAAGCGGCGACCTCGGGGCACTGCGCAGCGAGGTGGAGAGCAATCTGCGCCGTCTGGAAGACATTCTTGGCGACATCCAGCGCAAGTGGCCGTTTGCGCGCAAGCCGGAACTGGAGTTGCCGTGAAAACCATCCTGGGTCTCTCGATGCGCCCGGCGCTCTTCGCCCTGTGCTGCTGCGCGCTGGCGGCGTGCAGCCAGAAACCGCCAGCGGCCGATTGGGCGCTCAATGCCGAATCGGCGGCCGACCGTGCCACCCAGGCGTATCTCAAGGCCGATCAGCGGGTACAGGCGCTGGAATGGAGCAAGGCGCGCGCCGAAGTGGAGCGTACCGCCAGCCCGCAGTTGCTCGCCCGGTTGGCATTGATGCGTTGCGCCGTGGAGCATGCGAGCCTGCAATGGGAGGGGTGCAGCGAGTACCAGGCGCTGGCCATCGATGCGGACCCGCCCGAACAGGCTTATGCGCTTTATCTGCAGGCCGCAGCCATGGCGCCCCAGGCGATCGCGCTGCTGCCCGAGGCCCAGCAAGCGGTGGCGCGCGCTGGCGACGCCAAAGCCGCACTGGCTGCGGTTCAGGCGATCAAAGCGCCGCTTTCACGGCTGCTTGCTGCGTCGATGGCACTGCGTGCGCACGGTCCCACTGCGGGATTGCTGGCCGAAGCCGTCGACACCGCGGCAGGCCAGGGATGGCGTCGGCCCTTGCTTGCCTGGCTGCTGCTTTCGGTGCGCGAAGCGCGGCGACGCGGTGATGAGGACCAGGCTCAGCGGATGGAGCGGCGCGTGCAGGTACTGCAGGGGCAGATGCGTCCAGGCCCGCAGCACTCCACGACGCCTGCTGCTTCAGCGAATGCATTGCCGTGACAGGCGGCAGGGCGCGCTTGCGCGCCCGGGTCACTCCTCGAGCAGTGTGAACAGATCCACCACCTGCAGGCTGTCGGCAGCCTGGGCGGCGTTGTCGATCCACAGCATCGAGCCCATGGAAGAGATTGCCAGCACTACGGTGACGGCAAAGGCGACGAGCGGGTGGCGGGAAACGGATGGGAAGGCTTTCATGGCGGCCTCCTGGACAGGTTGGTGGCGGCGGGACGATCGGCTGTGAGGGCAAACCCTGCACACCTCGATTGCACCGCTTATCCTCGACCACGCCTGTGGGACAAATGCGCATCCGCTTGACACTTGGATGACAGTCCGCTAGGTAGGCGAAAAAAAAGCGAAGCCGCCGGCTTCGCTTTTTGCTGCAGTGCAGGACCCCAGGGGGCGCACCGCAACAGCGCCGTTTAGAAACGGTGGCGCACGCCAAGCACCAGGCTGGTGCCCGAACGCACATCGGTAACCTTGTCGTACATCGCCACGGCATACAGGTCGGTGCGCTTGGACAGGAAGTGGTCGTAGCCAATGCTCGTGGTGGTGCGCGTTGCATTGACCGTGCCTTCCACTTCGGTGCGTGCCACGGCGGCCTTCACGGTACCCGCCTTGTTGAACACCGGCACATCCAGGCCGAGCGAAGCCGTACGTGCCTCGAAGTTGGTGGCGTCGACTTCCGCGCGGCCGTAGGTGCCATAGGCCTTGGCAACGCCGAAGTCGTAGGCGCCGCCCAGCATCCAGTCGGACTTGGTGTTCATCGGCGAGGGGTTGACCGGGTTGCTGATCTTGGCGTTCTCGTAGAAGCCAACCAGCGTCAGCGGACCGCCGAAGTACAGCGCGTTCACGCCCACATTGCGCTTGCCCGAGTCGCCGGCTTGCTCGCCGAACTGGTAGTGCAGGTTGGCCTTGAAGCCGCCAAAGCTGGGGGTGGTGTAGGTCACCTGGTTGCTCCAGCCGGTATCGGCAGGCGTCGTCAGGTTGCCAAAGCCCCAGACCGGCACGTTGGCGATGTTGGCATGCAGCACCAGCGGCGAAATGGTGAACGAGTCGCCGTAGGGGTTGGCCAGGATGGTGGGCAGGAAATTCGGGGCCATCGAGCGGCCCAGGCGCAGGGTACCGAAACCGCCCGACAGTGCGACGTTGGCATCGCGCGAGAAGGCCGGGTCGCCGTCGTAACGGCCCAGATTGCCGACGTCGGCGCGCAGGAAGGACGAGATCGCGAACTCCGCCTTGAGGCCGCCGCCGAGGTCTTCCGTGCCGAAGAAGCCGAGCCAAGAGGTCGTCATGCCGCCCGAACCCACGGTGCTGGTGCGCTGAGCGCCGGCGTACTGCATCGAGCCGGCGTAAACGTCGACCAAGCCGGAAATTTTGACCGTGCTTTGGGCGTGTGCCGCGCCAGCGCAGGCCAGGACTGCAACCATGGCGAGCAGGGACTTCTTCATAGGGGACTCCTGTAATAAAAGATTAGGTAACGGACTATAGCAAGAGATGTGCCAACTTGTTAAAGCGGTGTTGTCCTACGCGCAAATTAGCTTATTACGGCGCTATTACTGTTGCCCGCTGCCAACATGGGCGGCAGACGCCGTGGACCAACGCCGTGTTGCTGCATTGGTTTGCGCGTCGCAAAATGGCTCACGTGCCACAACAAAGGAAATACCTATGCAATCCGAAGTCCCTGGAGAACAAGTGTTTGGCGAGAGTGATGGAAGCACCTACAGCGCAACGCTGTGCCAGGCCGACGGCGTCTGGTATTGCTCCAGTTTCGTAGTGGACGAACACAACATCCTGCTGAATGGCGAAAGCTGGCCCACCCGCGAGGCCGCGCTGGATGCGATCCGCCGGATCGCCTCCGGCGACCGCGCGCCGCTGTAGCGTGTAACAACCTGCGTTTAATTTATTATCGGTATTGTTGATTTAATAGTTTAGCACTATTAAGATCGGGCTCTGGTCACTTTGATGAGTCGATCCATGCGCAAACTTTTCGTTGCCTGCCTTGGCGTGCTTGCATTTGCAGGCGCCCATGCCGCGCCCGAGCACCTGATCCCAGAAGAGTTCTTTGGCAGCTATCTGGCCGAGCGCTCGGCGCACACTTGCCGGCGCGACGAGAGGCAAACCCCGGCGTCGCCTGCGTATCTGGTGATTCAGGCGCGCTATTTCCGCTACGGTTACATGAATCCTGAGGCGGATAACAGCCTTGACGCCATGGTGTGCCGTGCAACGGAGCCGGTGGCCCTCGACAAGGAAGGCATGGAGGTGCACAGCGAGTGCTTCCTGACCGATCGCTTGGTCAAAAGGCATTTCCGTTTCAGCAAGAGCGCGGGCGTGCTCATGCTGCGTGATCTGGACCGTAAGACGCAGGAGCAGTTCGAAGCCTGCTATTGATGAGGCGCCGCGTGTCTCAACGGGCGTGCGCCTGTGCGTGGCGCCACTGCCATGGGGGCACCGGGTCGCTGTATGCCCAGAGGCCTGCATGGCTCTTGCGCGCCTGTGCCTGGAGTGGCGGGAGATCAGGGCGCGTGTCGGCGTACCGGGTGTAGACCCAAGCCATGCCCCTGGCCACCTGGTGCCTTGCCACATCCCGCCCGCGGCATTCGACCTGTGCGATGGAGCGCCCATATCGATCGGTTTCTATGGGGCGGATGTGTGCGGGGACATTCAGGCACAGCGCGGCCAGGCTGCTGCGTGATGTGTCGCTGAAGGACTGATAGCGCTCGGGAGCGTCGATGCCATGGACGCGGAGCTCGCGTTCGCGCATATCGCCAGGCGGCCCGCAGCGCGCCAGAAAGGAGTCGCCATCATGGATGCCGATCACCATGCAGACCAGCAGCGCGGAAATCATCTGCGCATGATGCCGCAACTGCCTGGCCCCATTGGCAGTGGTGGCGTGGCGTGTCAGCGATGGGCTGCGTGCGAGAAACAGTGGCTGCGGGGATTGGGCCAAGCCCCGCACGAGGTCTGACAGCTCCCACGTCATTTTCAGATTCAAATAGACAAAAGGCCTTGGCTATTTCTAGCCAAGGCCTTGAATCAATGGTCGGAGCGGCGGGATTCGAACTCGCGACCCTCTGCTCCCAAAGCAGATGCGCTACCAGGCTGCGCTACGCTCCGACAAAATGAATTCTAAGGGGGTTTTCCAAGCGCTTTTTTGAATTTTCAAAAATAATTCAAAAATAACGTGGAAACCACCTTGTCAGCGCGGCGCAGGGCCCGGGCCACGGCCGGCCAGATGGCGGAACGTGATGCGGCCCTTCGTCAGGTCGTAGGGCGACATTTCCAGCGACACCTTGTCGCCAGCCAGAATGCGGATGTGGTGCTTGCGCATCTTGCCGCCGGTATAGGCAATCAGTTGGTGTCCGTTTTCCAGCGTCACGCGAAAGCGCGAGTCGGGCAGGACTTCCGTGACGGAGCCTTGCATTTCAATCAATTCTTCTTTGGCCATATTCTCAATCTCTCATATAAATCTGGGTCGGCGCGCCTGGGGAAAAGACACAGCAGCATGCACGGACCCGTTGGGGCCACTGAAGGTACTGTGCAGGGCAGGCGGTGCAAGCCGCTGTGCTCCTGGCGACCAGCGGTCAGAAGGCCGGAAAACGGCTTCATTCGTACAGGCGCGGGGCTGTACGGAATCTCCTAGATTGTAACCCGTAGGCGTTGCGCCTGCCACAGTGGCGCAAAACGAGTGTTGTGCAATGTCTGCTGCACGCCGATTCAGGCGGGCAGGGCGGGCCATCCCGAATGGCTGCCGGTGCAAATGCATGGCTAGAATGCCCTGCTCTACAAGAACCATCTGGAAACCTATCCGTGTCTGACCGCCTTGCCGTGCTTCCCCAATATCTGTTGCCCAAGCAGGCGCTCACGGCCTTGATGGGCCGTCTGGCAAGCGCCCGGGCCGGTGGATTGACCACCTGGGTGATCAAGCGCTTCATTGCGCACTACAAGGTGGATATGACGGAAGCCGAGAATTCCGACCCGGCGAGCTATGACACCTTCAATGCGTTTTTCACGCGCAGCCTGCGTGCAGACGCGCGCAGGCTGGCCGATGCGCCTTTGCTGTGCCCGGTCGATGGCGCGGTGAGCCAGCTCGGAGCGATTGCCGGCGACCAGATCTTCCAGGCCAAGGGCCACCATTATTCGACGCGGGCGCTGGTGGGTGGCGATGCCGAGCTGGCCGCCGAATTCGACAACGGCCACTTCGCAACCATTTACCTGAGCCCAAGCGATTACCACCGCATCCACATGCCCTGCGATGGCCGCCTGCGTGAGATGGTCTATGTGCCTGGCGACCTGTTCTCGGTCAATCCGCTGACGGCGCGCGGCGTGCCAGGGCTGTTTGCACGCAACGAGCGCGTGGTCTGCACGTTTGACTCGGCTGAAGGTCCGTTTGTCATGGTGCTGGTGGGCGCCACGATTGTCGGCAGCATGGCCACCGTATGGCATGGCCAGGTCAACCCGCCGCGCAGCGCCGAGATCCGCCGCTGGCAATATGGCCAGGACGGTCCGCTGCTGCGCAAGGGCGAGGAAATGGGGCGTTTCCTGCTCGGCTCGACGGTGGTGCTGCTGTTTCCCAAGGGCCCGCTGCTGTTCAATCCGATGTGGCAGGCGGGCAGTTCCGTGCGCCTGGGCGAGGCGCTGGCAGAGCGGGAGTGACAGGAGCGGCCACTTCCAGGGAGTGGGGAAGGTGGCCGTTGATCCTCCGATCCTTAGGCATGCTGAGGATCAGGACAAGCGCAACCGCGTGCATCGCGCCTTCGCCGGTCTGAGTACGAGCGGGGCCGAGCCCAACAGTCCTCAGGACGGCTCAGCGGACGCGGCAGCGACCTAGAGGAACCAGCTCAGCCCTTCGGCACGGCGGGCCGTGGTGAAGCGCGTCGGCGGCAGCCGCAGGCGATCCGGGCGTACCGGCTCTTCGCGGCCTACCAGGTAGACCATCATTTCGCGCCGGCGCAGGATCACATGGCTCACGGTTTCGGTACGGCCGCCTTCCTGGACTTCGACACCGGGCCGGAACAGCGGCATGTCGAAGGTGAAGCTGCGCGCGGGCACGGGAGCAGGGTGGGGCTTGGCCGCCTCGGCAAAGGCCGCCTCGGCATAGGCCGCCCCGGCATAGGCCGCCTCGGCAAAGACCTCCTCTGTATAGACGGCCTCGACTTGGGCCGCCCCGACGTGGGCCGCCCCGACGTGGGCCGCCCCAACAGCATTTTCCGGTGAAGTAGTTAAGGATTGCATAGGCGCAGTCTGGGCAAATAAGCCATTTATCGACAGTCCGCGCTCAAAGTTAAGGGCAAATGTCTGAAAGCGCAATGAATTTGCCTGGATGCACCTCGACGCCAGGCAGCGCAGGCGCTCAGCTGGCGTCGGAGTGCTGCACGCCCAGGATGCCGTGCAGCCGCGCGCTGGTCGTCGTGTATTGCAGCAGCACTTTCTGGCCGCTGAGCCATTCGGCTGCAGCGAATGCGGCCATGGTGGCTTCATGGAAGGCACACAGGATCAGCCGGCGCTTGCCGGGATAGCTGTTGATGTCGCCAACGGCGTAGATGCCGGGCTGGCTGGTGGCAAATGTGGCAGCATCGACCAGCAACTGCTTGCGTTCGATGGCCAGGCCCCAGTCGGCCACCGGGCCCAGGCGCGGCGAGATGCCCAGGTAAACCCAGAGTTGATCCAGCGGCAGGCGCCGGGCGTCGCCTTGCGGGTCGGTGAGCTGCAGCGCGCACAAGCGGCCCTCTTGCTCCTCGATGCCGCTGATCTGCGCCGCGACCACGGTGATGCGGCCCGCATCGCGCAATGCCTGAAGGCGTGCCAGCAGGTCGGGCGCGGCCTGGAACACATCGCGGCGGTGCAGCAGCGTGACCTGGGCTGCGGGGTGGGCTTCGGCGCCATCGACGGCCGCGGCCACCGCGTCCTCGTCGCCGCCATGCACCACGATGCGCTGGCCCGCAGCCACCTCGGCGTGGGCGGGATGGTAGTACAGCTGGCGGCCCAGGTGGGCTTCGATGCCTTCGATCTTGAGCGTGCGCGGCACGAACGCCCCCACGCCTGCGGCAACGAACACGCAGCGGGCGCGCAATTGCGTTCCGGCGGAGGTGGTCAGCAGGAAGCGGCCATCATCCAGGGTTTGCAGCGCCTGCACCTGGCTGCCCAGATGCCATTGCGGCTTGATCGGCGCGAGCTGCGCGAGCAGCCGTGCCACGAGTTCGTGGCCGGTGCAGACCGGAATGCCGGGCACGTCGTAGATCGGCTTGTCGCCATAGAGCTGCGCGCACTGGCCGCCCGCATGGGGCAGGGCATCGACGATATGCACTCCCAGCCCTTGCAGGCCCAGCTGGAAGGCCTGGAACAGGCCGGCCGGGCCAGCGCCGATCACCACGGCATCGGTGTCGACGGGAGGAAGGGCGGCGTGCGCGGTCATCCGACGCAGCTCAGGCGCTCAGCGCTGCAGCGCGGCAATCTTGCCGGGCTGGCCGTTGAAGTCGTCGGCGTCGGGCAACGCGTTCTTGCGCTTGGTGATGCTCTTCCAGCCCTGTGCCACGGCCAGCTCGGCGTTGAGCTTGATGAAGGCCAGCTGATCGGGCGGCACGTCTTCTTCGGCAAAGATCGCGTTGGCCGGGCACTCGGGAATGCAGACTGCGCAGTCGATGCACTCATCCGGGTCGATGACCAGCATGTTCGGGCCTTCGCGGAAGCAGTCCACGGGGCATACGTCCACGCAGTCGGTGTATTTGCACTGGATGCAGTTTTCGGAAACGACGTGAGTCATGAGGGAACTTTGGAGTTATAGGGTCAGTACGGAGCCGATTTTATTTCACCGGGCCGATTCATGGGCGCAATGCGCAATGAGGAAAGCGCAGCGCCGGGGTATCCGCCCCGGCGCTGCGCCCTGGTTTCAGTGTGCGAGCGCCGCGGCAGCCGTCTTGTGGCTGGCCGTATCGACCAGGATCAGCGCGCCCTGGATGCGCGCTTCGGTGAAGGCGCGCAGCGGCAGCGGTTCCTGCAAGGCCAGCTCGACCACGCCGATGGCGTTGGCCTGCAGGTTGGCGGCGGGCTCTTCGGCCAGCGTATGGATGTCGAGGTGGTGCACCACGCGGCGCACCTTGGCCTTGACCCAGCGGTGGCCGTGCAGCGCGAGGTAGACGCGACCCGGCACCAGGGGTTCGTCGTCCATCCAGGCGACCGTCGCGGTAACGTCGCGCCTGCCCACCGGGACGGCTTCGGGGGGATCGAAATCGTCGGCTGCGGCGGCGGCCGGGGTTTCGGGCGCGGCCAGGATCCAGTCGCCGCGCGAGACGTCGACCTCGCGGTCCAGCACCACGCCGGCGCTGTGGCCGGCGCTCACCTTGCCCGGACGGCGCGCATGGTCAAGCACCTGGGCCACGAGCGCGCTCTGGCCGCTGGGAAAGATCTGCACGCTCTGGCCGACCTGCAGTTCGCCGGCGCCGAGCCGGCCCCAGAACACGCGGCGGCCCTGCGAGGTGTCGGACGACGAGGAGAACTTCTCGACCCACTGCACCGGCAGTGCCGCGGGCAGCGCGGTATCGGCCGGCGTGCCGGGCAGGCCCTCGAGCCATTGCAGCAGGCTCGGGCCTTCATAGCCGCACCAGCCTTCATGCGGCGTGACCACGTTCCAGCCCTTGAGCGCCGAGACCGGCACCGTGGCGGCAACGCGGATGCCGGCATCCTTGGCAAAGCGCTCGAGCGCGGCCTTGATATGGACAAACGCGAGGGCGGGATCCTCGACGGCATCGAGCTTGTTGACGGCGAACACCAGCGAAGGCACGCGCAGCAGATGCACCAGCAGGCTGTGGCGGCGCGTCTGCGGCAGCAGGGCCAGGTCGGCCGAGCGCCAGTCGAGCTTGGTTGCATCGACCAGCACCACGGCGGCGTCGGCGCTGCTCGCGGCCGTGACCATGTTGCGCGTGTACTGCTCGTGGCCGGGTGCGTCGCCAATGATGAACTTGCGCGCCGGCGTCGCGAAATAGCGGTAGGCGACGTCGATGGTGATGCCTTGCTCACGCTCGGCCGACAGGCCGTCGGTCAGCAGCGCGAGATCGGTTTCGCCGCTGCGCTGCACGCCGGCGAGCTGGTCTTGCAGCACCGACTTGCTGTCGACCAGCAGGCGGCCGATCAGCGTGCTCTTGCCGTCGTCGACGCTGCCGCAGGTGATGAAGCGCAGTGCCGATGCGGTATCGGCGGCGGGGGAGCTGTATGCGGTGCTGGTCATCAGAAGTAACCTTCCTTCTTGCGCTTTTCCATGGACGCGTCGCTGGTCTTGTCGTCCATGCGCGTGGCGCCGCGTTCGCTGACGTCGGCGGCCAGGGTTTCAATCACGATGTCGGCGGCGCTGGCGGCCGTGCTCTCGACGGGGCAGGTGCAGGTGATGTCGCCCACGGTGCGAAAGCGCACGTCGCGCACCACGACTTCCTCGCCCTCGCGCGGCGGGGTCAGCGGGGTCACGGGCACCAGCAGGCCGCGGCGCTCGACGACTTCGCGCGGGTGCGTGTAGTAGATCGAGGGCAGCGCGATCTGCTCGCGCTCGATGTATTGCCAGACGTCGAGTTCGGTCCAGTTGCTGATGGGGAACACGCGGAAGTGCTCGCCCGGCGCGATGCGCGTGTTGAACAGCGTCCACAGCTCGGGACGCTGGGCCTTGGGTTGCCACTGGCCGAAGCTGTCGCGGTGCGAGAAGATGCGCTCCTTGGCGCGCGCCTTTTCCTCGTCGCGGCGCGCGCCGCCGATCAGCGCATCGAAGCGGAATTCCTCGATGGCCTCGAGCAGCGTCACCGACTGGTGCACGTTGCGCGACTCGCCGGGATGCGCCAGGCGCACCGTGCCGCGCGCCATCGAGTCCTCGACGCTGCGCACGATCAGCTCGGCGCCGAGTTCCTTGGCGCGCAGGTCGCGGAAGTCGGTGACTTCGGGGAAGTTGTGGCCCGTGTCGATCATCAGCAGCGGATAGGGCAGGCGGCCCGCGCCAAACGCCTTCTCGGCGCAGCGCAGCATCACCAGCGAATCCTTGCCGCCGGAAAACAGCAGCGCCGGGCGCTCGAAGCTGGCGGCAACTTCACGCAGGATGAAGATGGTTTCCTCTTCCAGTGCATCGAGGTGCTGGTTGCTGAGCTGGCTCAGCACATGGGGGGCGATGGGTGCGTTCATGCAAAACCTTGGAAAGCAATATCGGGAGAAGGCGGGCTCAGGCCGCCTTGACGTGCAGGCCGCATTCCTTGGCGGCCTCGTCTTCCCACCACCAGCGGCCGGCGCGGAAGTCCTCGCCCAGGCTGATGGCACGGGTGCAGGGCGCGCAGCCGACCGAGGGAAAGAACTGGTCGTGCAGCGGGTTGTAGTCGACATCGTGGTGCGCGATGTAGTGCCACACGTCGCCCCAGGTCCAGTCGGCCAGCGGATTGAACTTGGTCAGCCCCTTCGACGCGACTTCGCTGGTGTCGACGGCGGGCACATCGGCGCGCGCATTGGACTGTTCGCGGCGCAGGCCCGTGATCCAGCCGCTCCTGCCGGCCAGCGCGCGCGCCAGCGGCTCCATCTTGCGGATGCCGCAGCACTGCTTGCGCAGTTCCAGGCTGCGGTACATCGCGTCCTGGCCTTCGCGGCGCACGAATTCAATGACCTGTTCGTGCTGCGGGTGGTAGACCCGTACCGGCGCGCGCGACGTGGCTTCGGTGCGCTCGAGCAGGGCCAGCGTCTCGCGGTGCAGCGCGCCGGTTTCCAGCACGAACACCGGAATGTCGAGCGCCAGCGCATTGATCAGATGGGTGATGACCACGTCTTCCGCGCCCAGGCTCGAGGCCTGCGTCACGCCACCGGCGCCGGGATGCGCCGCGGCCTGTACCAGCAGCGCGCGCGTCGCCTCGAGCTTGGCATCGAAGCCGCTGCTCGGTCGGGCGTTGGCCTTGATCGCCTGGCGCGCGCCGCCCGCGGGCGCCGACAGGGAACTGATGGCGCTGGCAGTCATGGCTGGGCCGCGAAGATCGGCGCGGTCTGCACCGCGTCGGCCTGGTAGTAGCGCGAGAAGCGCTCGAACTGGCGCTGCGCCGCCGAGGCATCGACATCGGGGCGCAGCACGGCGCTGCTGAAGCCGGTGCGGTGCATCTGCACGAGCTGGTCGATCAGCACATCGCCGGTGGCGCGCAGGTCGCCGGTGAAACCGCGGCGGCGGCGCAGCAGATAGGCCTGGCTGAACGCGCGGCCGTCGGTGAACTGCGGAAAGTGCAGGTCGATGCGCTCGACGCCTTCGAGCGGCAGCTGCAGGGCATCGGCGTCGTTGGCCAGCGCCACGTGGCGCGTATCGCCCTCTGCCGGGGCCTGGTGTTCGTGGGAGGTCAGGATTTTCATCGTCTCAAGCGCAATGCGTGGTGCGGGGTTCAGGCCGTAGCCTCGGCTTCGGCGGGAGCGGGGTGGCGCGCGGCTTTGCCGGCTTCCTTGAACAGATCGAGGCCCAGGCGGCGCACCGTGTCCTGGAAGCGTTCGCCGCTCACGCGCTGGTCGCGGTAGGTGGCCAGCACGGCCTCGATCACGTCGGGCACTTCGGCCGCCGAGAACGAGGGGCCGATGACCTTGCCGGCGACCGACGCGCCCGACAGCGACGAGCCGTCCGAGCCGCCCAGCGTCACCTGGTACCACTCCTTGCCGTCCTTGTCGACGCCCAGGATGCCGATGTGGCCGCTGTGGTGGTGGCCGCAGCTGTTGATGCAGCCGCTGATGTGCAGGTCGATGGGGCCGATGTCGTCGAGCTCGTCGAGATCCTGGTAGCGCTGCGTGATGGCTTCGGCGATCGGCAGCGAGCGCGCATTGGCCAGCGCGCAGAAGTCGCCGCCGGGGCAGGCGATCATGTCGGTGAGCAGCTGCACGTTGGCGCTGGCCAGGCCCAGGGCGCGCGCTTCCTGCCACAGGGCAAACAGCTCGCTGACGGGCACCCACGGCAGCAGCACGTTCTGGTCGTGCGTCACGCGCGCTTCGCCGGCCGAGTAGCGGTCCATCAACGCGGCCAGCGCATCGAGCTGGTCGGCGCTGGCATCGCCGGGCGCCTGGCCGGGGCGTTTGAACGACAGTGTCACGGCGCGCAGCTGCGGGTTGCGGTGCGGATGCACGTTGCGCGACAGCCAGCGCGCGAAGGCGGGCTGCGCGGCGGCATGGCTCAGCAGCGACTGCTCGATCTCGGCTTCGGAAAGCGGCGCCAGCGCGGGCAGCTGCGGGTCGGCAAAGCAGGCCTTGACGCGGTCGAGTTCGGCCTGGGGCACGGTATGCGGGCCGCCGTCGATTTCGACGATCTGGCGGTACTCCTCCTCGACGTCATCGATGTACTGCTGGCCTTCGGATTTGACCAGGATCTTGATGCGCGCCTTGTACTTGTTGTCGCGCCGGCCGTGCTCGTTGTAGACGCGCACGATGGCCTCGATGTAGTTCATGATCTGGTTCCAGGGCAGGAACTCGCGGATCAGCGTGCCAACCACGGGCGTGCGGCCCATGCCGCCGCCGACGAACACCTTGAAGCCGACTTCGCCGGCCTCGTTCTTCACCAGGTGCAGGCCCACGTCATGCCAGCCGGTGGCCGCGCGGTCCTCGGCAGCGCCGCTGATGGCGATCTTGAACTTGCGCGGCAGGAACGCGAACTCGGGGTGCAGCGTGGTCCACTGGCGCAGGATTTCGGCATAGGGACGCGGATCGACGATCTCGTCGACGGCAATGCCGGCCAGCGCATCGGTGGTGGTGTTGCGGATGCAGTTGCCGCTGGTCTGGATGCCGTGCAGGTTCACGCTGGCCAGCAGGTCCATCACATCGGCGGCCTTGGCCAGCGGAATCCAGTTGAACTGCACGTTGGTGCGCGTGGTGAAATGCGCGCAGTTCTTGGGCAGGAAGGTGGTGCCCAGCAGGCCCTGGCCTTCCATGGCGGCCTTGAACACCTCGGCTTCGGGCTCGTCGTACTCGCGTGCCACGCGCGCCAGTGCGCGGATCTGCGCGCTGGCGATCTCGCCATAGGGCACGGCCACGCGCAGCATGGGCGCGTAGCGTTGCACATACCAGCCGTTTTGCAGCCGCAGCGGGCGGAAGTCGTCCTCGGGCAGCGTGCCGGCTTGCCAGCGTTCGAGTTGGTCGCGGAACTGTTCGGCGCGCAGCTTCACGAATTCCTGGTCAAAGGGGGTGTATTGGTACATGGCGGTTCAGTGCGAAAACCGGTGAGGCCTCGTCTCTAGCGGGCGAGTGCGGATGCGGGGCGGCGGCATGGGCGCGCCGCGCCGTGGTGCGGCGGTTGTGGGTGGGCGCTCCATGTTTGCATGCTGGGAATGTAGGCGCGTATGGGTGCGGGGCAAACTATTGTTTTGTGCTTCCTTTATGCGAATAAGCTTATGCGCCAATGCTGGTGCGGGCTGGCGCCGATTGCAGCGGCGTGGCTGGCAGGCTGCGATCAGCCGCCCAGGCGGGCGGTGGACAGGGCCTGCGCCAGCCGTGCGTCCAGCGGCAGCGGCTCGCCGTGCAGCCTTGCCGCCAGCAGTTCGGCGCACAGCTGCGCCAGCGTGATGCCGCGCGCTCCCATCGCGGTGCAGGTCCAGAGGCCGGGCTGGCGCAAGGGGTCGACCGGGCCGACCAGCGGCAGGCGGTCGTGCGTCGCCAGGCGCACGCCGGCCCAGAGACGGGGCGTGGCCTGGAAAGCGGGCGCCAGCGCTGCCGATTTCTCCGGCAGCAGGGCTTGCAGGCGCTGGGCGTTGGCCGCATGCGCCGCGCTCTGGTCTTCGGCCGATGGCGGCAGCGCGTCGTGTCCGCGCTCGAACGTGGAGCCCATGAACCAGCCGGGTCCGCCCGACGCGAGCGGAATATGCGGCACCAGGCTGCCCTTGCCATTGACCGGGAACGGCGGCAGGGCATCGGCTGGCAAGCCGGCCTGGGTGCCCCAGGACACCTGGCCGCGCATGCGCTGCAAGGGCCAATGCGCGGGCAGCAGGCGGTCGCTGCCATATCCCGTGGCAACCACCAGCAGCGGCGCCTCTCCCAGCACCAGGCCCTGCGCGTCGAGTGCCTGCCAGCTGCCATCTGCGTGGCGCAGACTTGCCACATGGCAGTGGCCTCGCCAGGCAATGCCCGGGTGGTCCAGCAGGGCGCGCACCAGCTGCGCCGGGCGTATCCAGCCGGCTTGCCGATGCCAGCAGGCGGGCGCGGCCGCATCCAGCCCCGCCTGCGCGCGCTGTTCGGCATCTGCGGGGCGGCTCCAGTCCTGGCCGGGATGTGGCTGTGCATCCGCACCAGGGCCTTCGAGCCGCCAGTCGCGCGGCAGGCCGATCAGGCCGTCGGTGCTCTCCACGCGGTGCTCCAGCACGCCGCAGTGCTGCCAGTCGCGGCCGGCTGCCAGCAGGGTGTGGGCCAATTGCATGGTCGTGCGCACGCCGCTGCGCGACAGCCGCGACAGCACGCTGTCGTCGGGCGAGACATGCGGCGCAAACAGGCCCGCGGGCAGGCCCGAGGCGCCGGCCGCGGGCGCCTCGGCCTGGTCCAGCACGGTGACGCGCCAGCCCCGCTGCGCCAGCTGAAAAGCCACGGCCGCGCCCGCCAGCCCACCGCCCACCACGATGCAGTCGCGCGCTTCGGGCGCGGGCAGGGCGGGCGCATCGCTCCACGGGTCGGCGCGCCGGCGCGGCTCCCAGCGTGGGTTGAACCGTGCCTGCAGGTTGTCGCGCTTGGGCGGCACGCCAGGCATCTTCGTCACCTCGAAGCCGTTCTCGGCCAGCGCATCGCGCACGGCGCGCGCGATGGTCCAGGTTGCCAGGCGCGTGCCGCGGCGGCAGCAGCGTGCGACCGCCTTGAGCGTGTGCGGGTCCCAGATGCCGGGATTGCGCGCGGGGCTGAAGCCATCGAGATAGACCGAGTCGGCGGTCGGCATCTGCTGGCGCAGCTGGGCCTGGGCATCGCCGATGTAGAGCGTCAGCTGCACCTGGCCCTGCTCGAACGCCAGCCGGTGCACTCCCGGCAGCAGGCCGTGGAACTGCTCGGCCAATTGCGTCGCCAGCGCCCGCAGTTCGGGCGACTGCGGCAACGCGCGGCGCAGGTCGTGCGCCGTGACCGGGAAGGCTTCGGTGGAGATGAAATGCAGGCGCCGCGGCCGCGCCGGATCGGCCTTCCAGGCGGCCCAGGTGACGAGGAAATTGAGGCCGAAGCCGAAGCCGGTTTCCAGGATGCGCCATTGCGTTTGACCGGCCCAGGCCCCGGGCAGGCCGCAGCCGGCGAGAAAGACCTGGCGCGCCTGGTCGAGGCCGCCGTTTTCGCTGTGGTAACGGTCAGCGAAGCGCGGGCTGTAAGGCGTGCCGTCGGGCATCCAGTCAATCGTTTCGGACATGGGCGGTCATTCCCAGCGCTGCTGGTAGGAGAAGGTCGGCAGGCGCCATTTGCAGCGGATGGCCAGCAGGCGCAGCGCCAGGCCGCCGGCAAAGCACACCGCGGTGCTGATGCCGGTGGCGACATTGAAATGCTGCAGCAGCAGGAACAGCGCGCAGACCGCGAGCGACACGCTGGCATACAGTTCGCGCCGGAACACCACCGGCACCTGGTTGCACAGCACGTCGCGCAGGATGCCGCCGCTGATGCCGGTCAGCATGCCCGAGATGATGACCACGACCAGCGGGTAGTTGAGCTCGAGCGCGACATTGCAGCCGATTAGCGAGAACGCGATCAGTCCCATGGCGTCGAGCAGCAGGAACAGCTGCTTGAGGCGCAGCATGTGCCGCGCCACGAGCGTCGTGAGCAGGCCCGCGGAGATCACCAGATACACGTATTCGGGATGCTGGGTCCATCCGACCGGGAAATGGCCCAGCACCATGTCGCGGATGGTGCCGCCCCCCAGAGCGGTGACGAAGGCAATCACCGCGACGCCGAAGATGTCCATGTTGCGCCGGCCTGCGGCCAGCGCGCCGGACATGGCTTCGGCGGTGATCGCCACGAGGTAGATCACCAGCATGGTGTCGATGGGGCCGGCGGGCGGCGTGGAGATGAGGGTGGAGGGCACGCGAAAACTCTTGGTGGAAACCAGCCCGCCGCGTGGCGGCGCCGGTGCGCCTCTCCCGCTGTCCTTTGTACCTGAGAGTTTGCGTACCGGGAAAGCAGGCTGCTTCCTGGCACTTGCCCCTTCGGTGAACCGGCGGCGCAGTGCATGCACCCCGGTTGCTCTCCAGTTGGCGAACGATTCCTGCGGTTCGGGGGGCCTGAGCGATTATGGGAGTTTGCGCCTTCGGCGAAGGCGTGGTGCCTTGCTCTCCCGCAGAAAGGCGGAATTATCCCGTCCTCTCATGGAGCCGTCAATGCAGTGGCTCAGCCCTCGGTGGGCGGCACGTAGCCGACCGCGGCATCGGCGCCGCCGCCGAAGAAATGGTTTTCCATCTGGCGTGCGAGGTACTGGCGCGCGCGCGCGTCGGCCAGGTTCAGGCGGTTCTCGTTGACCAGCATGGTCTGGTGCTTGAGCCAGCCGGCCCAGGCCTCCTTGCTCACGCTCTCCCAGATGCGCTTGCCCAGTTCACCCGGGTAGGGCGGGAAATCCAGGCCTTCGGCTTCCTTGTTGAGCTTGATGCAATGAACGGTACGTGCCATGGGGAAAACTTCCTTGTGCTGACTTCAGATGTTTTGGGTATAACGAACTGAAATCTTATTGGTTTAAGTATTGATGGGCCGGTTTCAGAATGCAGTCAGCAGCGCAAAAGCACCTACCGCAAACCTTTTCGAGGCCCAAATGACAATTCGCCGTCACTTTATCAAGTTTCCTGCCCTGCTCGCGTTGACCGCCAGCCTTGGACTCACGGCGGGTCCGGCCATGGCCCAATCCTTGACACTGCTCAACGTGTCCTACGACCCGACGCGCGAGCTGTACGTCGAATACAACCAGGCCTTTGCCAAGCACTGGCAGGCCAAGACCGGGCAGACGGTGTCGATCAAGCAGTCGCATGGCGGCTCGGGCAAGCAGGCGCGCTCGATCATCGATGGCATCGATGCCGATGTGGCAACGCTGGCGCTGGCCGGCGACATCGACGCCATCGTCAAGAATGGCGGCCAGGTCAATGCCGACTGGCAAAAGCGCCTGCCGCACAATTCCGCCCCCTACAGCTCGACCATCGTGTTCCTCGTGAAGAAGGGCAATCCCAAGGGCATCAAGGACTGGGATGACCTGATCAAGCCGGGTGTGCAGGTGATCACGCCCAACCCCAAGACCTCGGGCGGGGCGCGCTGGAACTACCTCGCGGCCTGGGAGTTCGCCAAGCGCAAGTACGGCGGCGACGCCAAGGCCAAGGAGTACATCGGCAAGCTATTCCAGAACGTGCCGGTGCTCGATACCGGTGCGCGCGGCGCGACCATGACCTTCGTGCAGCGTGGCGTGGGCGACGTGCTGCTGGCCTGGGAAAACGAAGCCTTCCTGGCGCTCAAGGAATTCGGCCGCGACAAGTTCGACATCGTCGTGCCCTCGATCTCCATCCTGGCCGAGCCTTCGGTGGCCGTGGTCGACAAGGTGGTCGACAAGCGCGGCACGCGCGCCGTCGCCGAGGAATACCTGAAGTACCTGTATTCCGAGGAAGCCCAGGCGATTGCAGGGCGCAATTTCTACCGCCCGACCTCGGAAAAGGCCAAGGCGCAGTTCGCCAGCACCTTCCCCAAGCTGACACTGGTGACCATCGACCAGGCGTTTGGCGGCTGGACCAAGGCCGACAAGGACCACTTTGCCGACGGCGGCAGCTTCGACCAGATCTACACCCGCAAGTAAGCGCAACCGGCACCGACCGTTTTCGGCGCCGCAAGGAGAGCACCATGAAAACCTGCCTGCAGCCTGTGGCCCGCGTTGCCGCGCCGTTGACGCCGACATTGCAGCTGATCGCCGTCACGGCGGCCAGCTGGAACCTGATCGCACCCGCGCGCCCGCGCAAGCGCGTGCGCCGCATCCCGCTGCGCAGCCTGGCGCGCACCAGCTGCGCGGCAGCCGGGAGCGCGGCATGAGCATCCGCGGCGTCCATCACCTGCAGTTGGCGTTTCGCGCGGGCAATGCGCCGGCGATGCGGCATTTCTACCGTGACCTGCTGGGTTTGACGGAACTGCCTGACGAGCCCGCCGAAGGGGCGGCCAGGCGCGAGGCCACGCTGCGCTTTGCCGCCGGCGGCCAGCGCATCGATCTGGTCGGCGTCGCGCAGTGGCAGCCGCTGCCCGCGGTGTCGCACCTGGCGTTCGAGGTGCAGGATCTGTCGTCGCTGCGCGCACGCCTGCGCGCCGCCGAGCTGGCGCTGGTCGAAACCCAGGGCCTGGCGGGGTTCGCGCGCTTCTATCTCAAGGACCCGGCCGGCAACCAGCTCGAGTTCCTCGAAGCCGAGGCCGCGCTGCAGCCCGCGCGCCAGGAGCTGGCGCTGGCGTGAGCCGGGTCCGTTTCACCAGACGCGTGGGAACCACGCGCGAAGAATAGGTCAGTGGCATGAATTTCCAGCAATTGCGTTCGGTGCGTGAAACCGTGCGCCGAGGCTTCAACCTCACCGAGGTCGCGCAGGCGCTCTATACCTCGCAGCCCGGCGTGAGCCGCCAGATCCGCGAACTGGAAGAAGAACTGGGCGTGCAGATCTTCGTGCGCGCCGGCAAGCGCCTGACGGGGCTGACACCGCCGGGAGAAAGCCTGATGCCCATTGTCGAGAAGCTGCTGTTCGAGGCCGACAACCTGCGCCGCGCCGGCCTGGATTTCAGCACCAGCGACCAGGGCCGGCTGTCGATCGCAGCCACGCACTCGCAGGCGCGCTATGCGCTGCCGCACGTGGTGCGCGACTTCCGCAGCCGCTTTCCCCAGGTCGTGCTTCATCTGCACCAGGGCTCGCCCCAGCAGGTGGCGCAAATGCTGCTGAGTGGCGAAGCCGACATCGGCGTGGCCACCGAGGCGCTGAGCAGCCATGACGAGCTGGTCACGCTGCCTTGCTACCGCTGGACCCACAGCATCGTGGTGCCGCCGGGCCATGCGCTGCTGGAGATCGACGGGCCGCTGACGCTGGAGCAACTGGTGCAGCACCCGATCATCACCTATGAGCAGGGCTTCACGGGCCGCGCGCACATCGACGAAGCGTTTGCGCGCGAGGGCCTGGCGCCCGACGTGGTGCTGTCGGCCATGGATGCGGACGTGATCAAGACCTATGTCGAGCTGGGCATGGGCGTGGGCATCGTGGCCTCGATTGCCGTCGATGCCGAACGCGACCGCCATCTGCGGCTGCTGGATGCAGGCCATCTGTTCGAAGTCAACCTCACGCGGCTGGGCCTGCGCCGCGGCGCCTGGCTGCGCGGCTATGCGTTTCATTTCATCGAGAGCTTTGCGCCCACGTTGACGCGCGACGTCGTGGCGCAGGCGCTGGAGGTCACGCGCAGCACTGAATAGGTGCCGGATGCGCCCCGATGGGCGCCGGTGAGCACATATCGGGGACAATCGCGCTTTTGCCCGCGCTGCCCATGCCCCGCTATTTCCTGTTCCACAAGCCGTATGGCGTGCTGTCCCAGTTCACGCCCGAGGATGGCGCGCGCTCGCTGGCCGAGTTTGGCTTGCCCAAGGGCGTATACCCCGCAGGCCGGCTCGACAAGGATT
Source organism: Comamonas antarctica (assembly GCF_013363755.1). Classification (NCBI taxonomy): domain Bacteria; kingdom Pseudomonadati; phylum Pseudomonadota; class Betaproteobacteria; order Burkholderiales; family Comamonadaceae; genus Comamonas; species Comamonas antarctica. The sequence continues at coordinate 2,381,551 of NZ_CP054840.1, read as the reverse complement.
CCGAAGGCCTGCTGCTGCTCACCGACGACGGCCCGCTGATCGAGCGCCTGCTCAATCCGCGCAACGAAAAACCCAAGACCTACTGGGCGCTGGTCGAACGCGTGCCGACCGAGGAATCCTTGCAGCGCATGCGCGCGGGCCTGCGCATCGAGGATTACCAGACCAAGCCCTGCGCGGTGCGCTTGCTCGACCCGCAGCCTGACGTGCCGCCGCGCGAGCCACCGGTGCGGCTGCGCAAGTCGGTGCAGGATGTGTGGCTCGAAGTGCAACTGATCGAGGGCAAGAACCGCCAGCTGCGCAAGATGACCGCGGCCATTGGCCACCCGACGCTGAGGCTGGTGCGCCAAGGCATGGCGAATCTGCGCCTGCAGGGCATGGAGCCCGGGGAATGGCGGGAAATCGAACGCGGCGACATAGCCTTCTAGCTCGCGCGCCGGGCAATGGCGCAGCGCCTTGCGCGGGGCGGTGGATCTACTTGCATCTGCGACTAGGGTTAACCCTGAATAACTCTTTGGCAGCGTGTGTCACCAATGGCCACACATTTGAATGCGATGCCAAGAGGCGTCGATGCGCGTGTGCAAGGCTAACTCTGTCAATTGCCAGACCATTGGAGATCCAAATGCCACCAGTCGCAGGAGCAGTGCAGGGGGTGTCGCCAGCAATGAGCTTGGGGCCTTCCAGTCAGAAGAAATGGGATCAATTGCTTGTTTTCGCTGTAAGGGAGAGGTTGCACGACAAGATGCGCGAGGCGCTTGCCGCCAGAGCCAACGTCAATGTAAAGCATGCAAGCGGATATACACCGTTGATGATTGCGGTGCTGAATGGCGATAGTTATTCGGTAAAGACACTGAAAGTCACGGGCGGATCTCGAAGCGGTCAGTGCCGTTGACGGGTATACCGCACTGATGCTGGCGGTAAACTCCGACCTGAAACGCAACCGCGATGACGAGATCGTCGACATACTGCTTGAAGGGAATCCAGACATCGGCTTTGTTTGGTGAACCCTGGTGTATCGCACGTTGGCCATTGTCACCATAATCAGCAGAGTTGAAAAAGGCTTCGATGGGCTTTGACTCCTGCACAAATCCTGATCCGGAGCTTTCCATGAAGATCAATCCAGCAAAAACGGACGAATCAACTTTGGGCGCCTTTTCGAGGGATATCGATCAGCCTTTGAGCATACGGGATAGAAATCTTATTTCAGCGGCTCGAGCCGGGATTCTTGGAGATTTGCGTGCGGCCATGCGATGCGGTGCCAATGTCAATGTAAAAGACTCTCGCGGATATACGCCACTGATGATACTTGCAGATATCGATAATTTGAGAGGTGTGCAATTCCTGATAGACAGCGGGGCCGATGTCAAAGCCCAAAGTACCGGAGAAGGTTTTACTGCACTGATGATTGCGGCCAACAGTGCTATTCGGATCGGATGCGGCAATGCAATTGTCGACGCCTTGCTCAATGCAGATCCCAGCGATGCGCATGTCAATTGCGTCTCGCACTCAGGTGTGACTGCCTTGATGATTTCATTGAGCGCTCGCAGAGAAAAAATGTCGCTCAAGTTGCATGATGCAGGCGCAAACATCAATCTATTGAACGACCAGGGTGACTCCGCACTTACGTTTGCCGTAAAGAATCAAGATCTAAAAACTGTGGAGTTTTTACTAAGGGAAAAATTTCCATTGTCGAGAAGCCAGGTGTGGGAAGCAATTGGAATTGCGGTCAAAAACAACATTCCAATGTGCCTGACGCTGTGGCTGGCAATAGAGAAAAATCCGGAGAACTTCATCGATTCTTCCGAGGAATGCGTAATTCCTGACGAAGTGCTGCGGTTCAGAAATCCGGGGCCTCAAGTTTCAGTCGAAGACCTTGGTTTCAATTGTCAGGACAGAAACGCAAATCCAGCAATAGCGCTGGCGAATCCATATGTTCCGGCTGCGGTACCCGATAATTTGAATGATGAGTATCAATCTGCATATCAAGATTCATATTACAGCGAATATTGGATGAACAAGCCGATCTACATGTCTCTATCTGAAGAAGAGTCTGAAGATGAACTATCGACTTTTACGCCTCGGCGGCGTCTCTTCGATCATTACGCTGACGTGAGTCATCCTGACAATCAACTGGTGCAATTGCCGAACGCCATGACGCCGGACCCGGGCGGTGGCACCGCTGCTTCGAACCCGAATGGTCCCATCGATATCGCTTCGGGCGGTGGACGCGGCCGGCCGGACTGAAGCGCGGAGGATGGGCACCCTTTTTCCCGAACGGCGGCCAGACGGGTGCTCCTTATTCGCCCGACACCTGGGCCATGAAGGTCGGACCGGTCTCGCCCTCGCGCCAGCCGGGGTAGGTTTCCATGACTTCGGCAAACAGTGCGGAGTCGATCCAGCGCTGCAGCCAGGCCTGCAGCGCGGGCCAGGGCTGCTCGGCCCACTGGGCTTCGTCGATGCGCGCGTACTGGCGCACGAAGGGGCGCAGCGCCATGTCGGCGAGGCTGGGGTGCAAGCCGAAAAGGTAGCCGGTATCGGCCAGTTGCTGGTCCAGTCCGGCCAGCCAGGTCAGAGCCTCGGCCTGGGCGTCGTTGACTTCGGCGGCGCTGTAGCGCTCAGGGTATTTGCAGCGGTCGAGCGCGGGCTTGAAGCGTGTATCGAGCTCGTTGACCAATGCCAGCATGTCGGCTTCGCTGCCCTCGGTGGGCGCAAGCCAGCCGTCGGGGTCATTCTGGCGCAGCGCCCAGAGCATGATTTCCAGGCTTTGCTCGATCACTCCGTCCGTGGTCACCAGCACCGGTACCGTGCCTTTGGGCGAGGCCAGCAGCAGCGCTTCGGGCTTGGCGCGCAGATTGACCTCACGCAGCTCGCAGGCAATGCCCGCATGCGCCAGCGCCAGGCGGGCACGGATGGCGTAGGGGCAGCGGCGGAAGGAATAGAGAACGGGCAGGGGCATGAAAACGGCAGCGGTGAGCGTGGATGGATGAAGCGGCGATGATAGCGCTGTGCAGGGGTGGGAGCGGTTCGGCCTGGCTATAGGGCCGGCCGCTCACCCTTCGACAAGCTCAGGGGGCTCGCCTAGGGCGAACGGGTTATTTCGCTCACCCTTCGACAAGCTCAAGGGGCCCGCCTAGGGCGAACGGATGGCTTAAAAATCAGAGTTTCTTGACCAGCACCTGGCTCTTGCGGTCCCAGTTGTATTTGGCCTTGCGGGATTCGGGCAGCCAGTTGGGGTCCACCGGCTGGAAACCGCGCTTGATGAACCAGTGCATGGTGCGCGTGGTCAGCACGAACAGGCTTTCGAGTCCCTGGTTGCGCGCGCGCTGTTCGATGCGCTTGAGCAGTTTCTCGCCATCGCCCGTGCCCTGGCTCTTGGGCGAAACCGTGACGGCGGCCATTTCGGCGGTCTTTTCCTTGGGGTATGGATACAGCGCTGCGCAGCCGAAAATCACGCCATCGTGTTCGATCAGCGTGTAATTGGTGATATCGCGCTCTATTTCGGTACGGCTGCGCTTGACCAGCGTGCCGTCGTTCTCGAACGGCTCGATCAGCTGCACGATGCCGGCCACGTCGTCGGGCGTGGCTTCGCGCAGTTCTTCGAGTTTCTCGTCGATGACCATGGTGCCGATGCCATCGTGCACATAGATTTCCAGCAGCAGCGCGCCATCGACGGCAAACGGCAGAATGTGGCTGCGCTCGACGCCGGCTTTGCACGCCTTGACGCAGTGCTGCAGGTAGAAGGCGGTGTCGGTGGGTTGCTGCGGCGGCGGCAGCTGGGCCAGCAGCGCCTGGGCCGTGGCCAGCGGCAGCTCGGTGTCGATGGGGTTCTCGTCGCCCGCGGGCTCGAGCGGGTCCTGGTGGATGCCCGGCACTTCGGTGAGGAAGATCAGCTTGTCGGCCTTGAGTTCGATCGCCACGCTGGTCGCAACCTCCTCCATGTTCAGGTTGAAGGCCTCGCCCGTGGGCGAGAAGCCGAACGGCGACAGCAGCACCATGGCGTCCATGTCCAGCGTCTGGCGGATCGCATTCACATCGACCTTGCGCACCAGGCCCGAATGCTTGAAGTCGACGCCGTCGACGATGCCCACCGGGCGCGCGGTGATGAAGTTGCCCGACAGCACACGCACCGTGGCGCCCGCCATGGGCGTGTTCGGCAGGCCCTGGCTGAACGCCGCTTCGATCTCGTAGCGCAGCTGGCCTGCTGCTTCCTGCGCGCAGTCGAGCGCCACCGAGTCGGTGATGCGGATGCCATGCGAATACTGCGGCGCGTGCCCCTTGGCCTGCAGCTGCTCGTTGACCTGGGGGCGGAAGCCATGCACCAGCACGATGCGCACGCCCATCGCCTGGATCATGGCCAGGTCTTGCGCAATGCTCGTGAGCTTGCCCGCGGCAATTGCCTCGCCCGTGATGCCGACCACGAAAGTCTGGTTGCGGAACTTGTGGATGTAGGGCGCAACCGAACGGAACCAGGGAACGAAGGTGAAGTTGAAGACGGTGGACATGGACGGCGGGGCGATCTTGGAAGGCTGCGGCAACGGGGCGTGCGGCGTCGAATGGCGCATCATAAGCATGTGACGGGCCGGTGCGCCGCGTGGTGGCAAGAAGTTGACACCGCAGAGTCCCGCGCGGGGAGCGCGGAAATCGGCGCCGGCGAGCGCTTATCGCCAGTGCTGCGGATAATGGCGGGCTATGCCTTTGAATCCCGCGCGCTGCGCCCTGTCCATTGAATTTCCCCCGTCCTTGCCCGTGTCCGCGCGGCGCGAGGAGATCATGCTGGCGATGCAGCAGCACCAGGTGATCATCGTCTGCGGCGAAACCGGATCCGGCAAGACCACGCAGCTGCCGAAGATCGCGCTGGCGCTGGGCCGCGGCAAGTGCAATGCGCCCGAGGGCACGCGCGGCCGGCTGATCGGCCACACCCAGCCGCGGCGCATTGCGGCCAGCTCGGTGGCCAAGCGCATTGCCGAAGAACTCAAGACGCCGCTGGGCGATGTCGTCGGCTACAAGGTGCGCTTCCAGGACCGCCTGTCCAAGGACGCTTCGGTCAAGCTGATGACCGACGGTATCCTGCTGGCCGAAACCCAGACCGACCCGCTGCTGCAGGCCTACGACACGCTGATCATCGACGAGGCGCACGAGCGCAGCCTGAACATCGACTTCCTGCTGGGCTACCTGCGCCAGATCCTGCCCAAGCGCCCCGATCTCAAGGTGGTGGTGACCTCGGCCACCATCGATGCCGACCGCTTCGCGCGCCACTTCGCCTCGGCCGATGGCCCGGCGCCGGTCATCATGGTCTCGGGCCGCACCTATCCCGTGGAGCAGCGCTACCGTCCTTTCGAGGAAAGCCGTGACTACGGCCTCAACGAGGCGATTGCCGATGGCGTCGACGAACTCTGGGCCGGCGCGCGTGGCGGCGACATCCTGGTGTTCCTGCCGGGCGAGCGCGAGATCCGCGAGGCCGCCGACCATCTGCGCAAGCATTTGCAGCACCAGCCGGTGCTGCGCGGCGCCGAGGTGCTGCCGCTGTTCTCGCGCCTGTCGCAGGCCGAGCAGGACCGGATCTTCGAGGGCCACACCGGCCGGCGCATCGTGCTTGCGACCAACGTGGCCGAAACCTCGCTCACGGTGCCGGGCATCCGCTACGTGATCGACGCGGGCACGGCGCGCGTCAAGCGCTACAGTTTCCGCAGCAAGGTCGAGCAACTGCTGGTCGAGCCGATCAGCCAGGCCGCGGCCAACCAGCGCGCGGGCCGCTGCGGGCGCGTGGCCGACGGCATCTGCCTGCGTCTCTATGACGAGGCCGACTTTCTTGCGCGCCCGGCCTTCACCGACCCCGAAATCCTGCGCAGCTCGCTGGCCGGCGTGATACTGCGCATGAAGTCGCTGGGCCTGGGCGACGTGGTCAACTTCCCGTTTCTCGAAGCACCCACGGGCCGGGCGATTGCCGATGGCTACCAGCTGCTGGCCGAGCTCGGCGCCGTCACCGAGCGCGGCGACATCACGCCCATGGGCCAGGAGCTGTCGCGCCTGCCGCTCGACCCGCGCGTGGGCCGCATGATCCTCGAGGCGCGCGCGCGCGGCGCCGTGGCCGAGGTGCTGGTGATCGCTTCGGCGCTGTCGGTGCAGGACGTGCGCGACCGGCCCATCGATGCCCAGCAGCAGGCCGACCAGCAGCACGCCAAGTTCGACGACGAGAAAAGCGAGTTTTCCGGCTACCTGCGGCTGTGGAAATGGCTGCACGATGCGCGCGGCGGCAAGGTCGTCGCGCAAAGCCGGCGCGAGATGGCGGCCCAGGCCGCACCCGCGCCGCGCGTCTCGTCGCGCAGCGCGGCCTTCCTGCCCGCGTCCCAGCGCAGCAGCGGCGCGCAGCCGGCCGGCGCAGCGGCACCCGCCTGGACTCCCGCGCCCGGCGTGCCCGAAGCCGCCGACGACGCGTCGCACAAGATCAGCAACCGCCAGTGGGAGCAGTTGCTGCGGCAGAACTTCATCAACATCCGCCGGGTGCGCGAATGGCGCGACATCCACTCGCAGCTGCTCACGGTGGTCAAGGAACAGCGCTGGCAGATCAACACCGAGCCCGCGGGCTACGAGGCGCTGCACCTGTCCATGCTGTCGGGCCTTCTCGGCAACATCGGCTACAAGGCCGACGAGAGCGACAGCTACCTCGGAGCGCGCGGCATCCGCTTTCATCCGCACCCCGGCGCGCATCTGGCGAAGAAGCCCGGGCGCTGGATCGTCGCCGCGGAACTCGTCGAGACCTCGCGCCTCTACGGCCGCGGCATTGCCGCCATCGAGCCGGTGTGGCTTGAAGAGGTCGGTGCGCATCTGCTGAAAAAGCAGCTGCTCGACCCGCATTGGGAAAAGAAGGGCGCCGATGTGGTCGCGCTCGAACGCGCGACGCTTTACGGGCTGGTGGTCTACAACGGCCGGCGCGTGAGCTTCGGCAAGGTCGATCCGCAGTCGGCACGTGAGCTGTTCATTCGCCAGGCGCTGGTCGATGGCGGCTGGGACACGCGCCTGCCATTCCTTCAGGCCAACCGCAAGCTGGTGGCCCGGATCGAGGAGATGGAGCACAAGTCGCGGCGCCAGGACGTGCTGGTCGACGACGAGTTGATCTACGCTTTCTACGACCAGCAACTGCCGCAGGATGTGTTCAGCGGCGCGACGTTCGAGCGCTGGTTCCAGGGCGCGAGCCGCGAGAACTCCGACCTGCTGCGCCTCACGCGCGATGAACTGATGCGCCACGAGGCCGCGGGCATCACGACCCAGGCGTTTCCCAAGGTGGTCAAGCTCGGCGGCGTCGATTGCGTGGCCCAGTACCTGCATTCGCCCGGCGACGCGCGCGACGGCGTCACGGTGACGGTGCCGCTGTTCGTGCTCAACCAGGTCAGCGAGGAACGCGCCGAGTGGCTGGTGCCGGGCATGCTCAAGGACAAGATCCAGGCCTTGCTCAAGAGCCTGCCGCAGCGCCCGCGCAGCCGTTTCGTGCCGCTGCCCGAGAACGCTGCGCGCCTGGCCGAGCTGCTGTGCGCGCCCGAGCGCTATGTGCAGGGCGGGCTGATCGATGCGCTGCTCAAGCAGGTGCGCGACGAAACCTCGCTGGACGTCAAGCGCGCCGACTTCAAGCTCGACATGCTGAGCCCGCACCTGTTCATGAACTTTCGCGTCACGGATGAGCATGGCCGCCAGCTGGGGCAGGGCCGCAACCTGGGCGCGCTCAAGGCCCAGCTGGGCGCCAAGGCGCGCGGTGCGTTCCAGGCGCTGGCCGGCATGAAGCTGGCCAGCGTGCTGGACGAACCCGCGCCCGCGCCTGTGGCCGCACCGGCACGCAGCGCTGCGGCCAAGGCCGCGTCCGGCAAGGCGCCCGCAGCCGCGGCCAAGGCAGCCGCTGCGCCCGCCAGCAACGCGCCCTCGGCAAGCCAGCGTTACACGCAGTGGAGCTTTGGCACGCTGCCCGAGCTGATGGAGATCCGCCAGGGCCAGCAGTCGCTGGTCGGCTTCCCGGCGCTGATCGACCATGGCGATGCGGTCGGCATCGAAGTGTTCGACGAGCCCGAAGTCGCCGCCGCGCGGCACCGCGCGGGGCTGCGCCGGCTGTTTGCGCTGCAGATCCGCGACGCGCTCAAGTACCTCGAGAAGAACATTCCCGACCTGCAGAAGATGGCCGTGGCCTATATGCCGCTGGGCACGCAGGAGGAGCTGCGCCAGCAGATCATTGATGTCGCCATCGACCGCGTCTTCCTGCTCGAGCCGCTGCCCACGACCGAAGCCGAGTTCACCCAGCGCGTGCAGGACGGCCGCGGCCGGCTGACGCTGATTGCCAACGAGGTCGCACGCCTGGCCGGCGCCATCCTGACTGAGTATTCGGCCGCGGCGCGCAAGCTCAAGGACACGAAGAACGCGCCCGAGGCCACGGCCGACGCGCAGCAGCAGCTGCAAAGGCTCATGCCCAAGCAGTTCATCGCGGCCGCGCCCTGGACGCAGCTCGCGCACTTTCCGCGCTATCTCAAGGCCATCACGCTGCGCCTGGACAAGTACCGCGCCGACATGGCGCGCGATGCCGCGCGGCTGTCCGAACTGCGCCCGCACGAGCAGCGCTACTGGCGTCTGGTGGCGGACCGCAAGGGGCAGGTCGACGCGCGCATGCAGGAGTACCGCTGGATGCTCGAGGAGCTGCGCGTGGGCTTCTTTGCCCAGGAACTGCGCACGCCGTATCCGGTCAGCGTCAAGCGGCTGGACAAGGTGTGGGCGCAACTCCAGCGCTGAGCGCCATGGCTGGCTGGTTCTGGCGCCGCCCGCTGCTGCCGTCCGAGCGCGACTTCGTGCGGCAGCACTTTGGCGCGGCGCTCGATGGCCTGCTGCCGGGCATCCACCTGTACCTGCGCCGCGTGGGCGACACGCGGCGCGCGCTGTCGCTCAATGGCGGGCGCATCTCCATGCCGCGTGCCTGCTTCATGGCGGGCGACCCGTGCCAGCCGCTGCGCCTCACCAATGCGCAGATTGCCGGGTGGTTTGCGCATGAGCTGCTGCACCAGTGGCAGCGCGCGCAGGGCCTGCCGGTCACGCGCCAGGCCCTGTGGCTGCAGCTGCGCCATCTGCTGGGCGGGCGCAATCCCTACGACTATGCGCGCTGCGGCGATGCGCAAGCCATGCACGACTGCTTTGCGCGTGCCCAGGTCGAACAGCAGGGCCAGATCTGGGAGGACCATGTGCGCGCCTGCGTCGCGGGCCAGCCGGCGCAGGAGTTTGCGCTGGTGGCCCGGCGGGTGCGCGGCGGCGTGCCGCAAGACGCGTCAATGGGGTGAGGCCAGCAGGGCCAGCAGTTCCGGCTGCTCGACGCTGCGCGTCGCGCCGTAGCCGACCACATGGCGCGCATGTTGCGGACCGATGCAGACGAAGCGGAAGTCGCCCAGTTGGGTCATGGTCGTGGCATCGGGAAAGCGGCGCAGATAGGCGTGGCGTGCGCTGACCCAGGCCGCGGACCCCGATACCGGAAATTTCGCCAGTCCGATGATGGACACCCGCTCATGGATATGCACGGGCTGCGGCGCGGATTCGCTTTGTGCAATCAACAGGCTGACCACGGGCTGCGCCTGCATCTGGCGCGCATGGGGCGCCGCGCTGCTAGCCAGCAGCACCAGGCACTTGCCCACGCCGTCGATGGCGTAGGGCACCAGCCAGATGCCTGGCGCCTCGGCCGCCTGCTGGCTTTGGGTTGCGAGAGTGGCCGTGCGCCGGCTGTGAAGCAGCGCGCGCAAGGTCTGCGCGGACCGGGGAGACGCGGGTGACGGCTCGCTCGCGCCCGAGGCGCCGGCTGCCCGGGCTCCGGCCGAGGATGGAGCGTGCTTGCGCGCCATGCCGCTGAGGATGGTGTGGTTCATGCGGTCCCTCCCGGTAAACAGTGATGCTGAATGGGACGAGTTATAGAGGTGAACGCAGCCATCTGGTCAGTTGTAAATCAGCCGGTTTCCTTGTTTCAAATGGATACATTTTGCGAAATGGTCTTTTCTCCGGCAATAAAAACGCAGCGCCTGGCACATCCGATTTCCGGCTCTGCCGGGCAGCCTCGCGGTTTGGCCCAGAAACCCGTCAAAAACGGGTCGGCGGCATGGTGGCTTGGCGGTCTGAAGTGCCTCGACCCCCGGTGATGTCGGATAGCCGGGTGCCACCAAAGGGGTAGCCTGGCGCAAGGGGCTGAGGGCAATGAAAAATGCCCGCGAGTGCATATGGCCGGGTCGCGCAGATGACTCGACCCGGGGTTTGCTCCCGATGCCAGAGCGGGGCGGGTGGTCTAGGCTGGAAGCCTTCCCTGCCAACGATCCAAAACCTCCATGCGCCCTCACTACGCTTTCTGGCCCCAGCGGCTGCCCCATTCGATCACCGTTCCAGCGACCTCCGTCTGGGAGAACCTGGCCATCAGCGCGCGGCGCTATCCCGACAAGACCGCGCTGGTGTTCTTCGGCCGGCACACGAGCTACCGCGAGCTGGCCGAAGGCGTGGAGCGCATGGCCGCGTATCTGCACGGATTGGGCGTGCGCGCGGGCGACCGGGTGGTGGTGCTCATGCAGAACTCGCCGCAACTGGTGCTGGCGCATTACGCCATCCTGCGCGCCAACGCGGTGGTGGTGCCCGTGAACCCGATGAACCGCGCGGAAGAACTGCAGCACTACATCACCGATCCCGAGGCGCGTGTCGCGTTGACCAGCGGCGATCTCGCGCTCGAACTCGCCAAGGCCAGCAACGCCTTGCCCGCGGGCAATGGCTTGAAGCACCTGGTGGTGACCCAGTTCACCGACGCGTTTGAAACCGGGGTGCAGGGCGCCGATGCGCCGCCCGCGCAGTGGCGCGAGTGGCTGGGCACGCGCCATCCATTGCCCGATCTCGCGCGCGGCGAAGTCCATGCCTGGGAAGAGGCGCTGGCCTGCACCGAGGCGCCGCCGCAGCACACCGCCGGCAGCGGCGACCTGTGCGTGCTGCCCTATACCAGCGGCACGACCGGCCTGCCCAAGGGCTGCATGCACACCCACCACAGCATCATGCACAACGCGGTGGCATCGGGCATCTGGAGCAATGGCACGAGCGAGCAGGTGGTGCTGGGCGTGGTGCCGATGTTCCATATCACCGGCCTGGTGTCGATGCTGCACGCCTGCATTTACCTGGGCGCGACCCTGGTGATCATGCCGCGCTGGGACCGGGACCTGGCAGGCCGCCTGATCTCGCGCTACCAGGTCACGAGCTGGACCAACATCCCGACCATGGTCATCGACCTGATGGGCAGTCCGAATTTCGACGAGTACGATCTCACCAGCCTGCGCCACATCGGCGGCGGCGGCGCGGCCATGCCGCAGGCCGTGGCACAGCGCCTGCTCGACCAGTTCGGCCTGCGCTACATCGAGGGCTACGGCCTGACCGAAACCGCCGCGCCCTCGCACAGCAATCCGCCCGACCGGCCCAAGCAGCAATGCCTGGGCATTCCGTTCATGAGCACGGATGCGCGCGTGATCGACCCCGACACGCTGCTGGAGGTGCCCCAGGGCGAGCAGGGGGAGATCGTGATCCACGGCCCCGAAGTGTTCGCGGGCTACTGGAAATGCCCCGAGGCCACGGCCGCGGCCTTCATCGAGATCGAGGGCAAGCGCTTTTTCCGCTCGGGCGACCTGGGCCGCGTCGATGAGGACGGCTACTTCTTCATCACCGACCGCCTCAAGCGCATGATCAACGCCAGCGGCTTCAAGGTGTGGCCCGCGGAGGTCGAGGCGCTGATGTTCAAGCACCCCGCCGTGCAGGAAGCCTGCGTGATCTCGGCGCGCGACAGCTACCGCGGCGAGACCGTCAAGGCGGTCATCGTGCTGCGCGCCTCGCACAAGGACCAGGTCAGCGCCCAGGAGATCCTCGACTGGTGCCGCGAGCACATGGCCAGCTACAAGGCGCCGCGCCAGGTGGTATTCGTCGACGCGCTGCCCAAGAGCGGCAGCGGCAAGGTGATGTGGCGCGTATTGCAGGAGCGCGAGGCCGCCGCGTGATGCCGGGCGCGGTTCACCAGACCCCCGATCCAGCCATGATTTCGCACTCTCAGGAATACGCCATGAATGTTCTGCCAATCCATCGACGCACGCTGCTGCAGGGGGCCGCCGCCTGGGCCGGCGCAAGCCTGCTGGGCGCGGCCCACGCACAAGCCGCGAAGGCGTCCTGGCCGTCCAAGCCGATACGCATCATCGTCCCCTACAACGCGGGCGGAAGCACCGACGTCGTCGCGCGCACCCTGGCCGACGGCATGTCCAAGCGCCTGGGCAAGCCGGTGGTGGTGGACAACCGCGGCGGCGCCTCCGGCATCCTGGGCACCGATGCGGTGGCGCGCGCGCCGGCCGACGGCCATACGCTGCTGGTTTCGCTGTCGACGTCGATGATGGTCAACCAGTACCTCTACTCCAAGCTGCCCTACAACCCGGAAAAGGACCTGGAACTGGTCAGCCAGATCGCCACCGCGCCGATCGTGCTGGTCGTCCATCCCTCGGTGCCGGCCAACAACATGCAGGAACTGCTGGCCTATGTGAAGGCGCGCAAGGGCAAGCTGTCGTATGGCTCGTGGGGGCAGGGCTCGCAGGCGCATCTGGTGGGCGCCTATCTCAGCAAGACCACGGGCGCGGACATGACCCATGTCGCCTACAAGGGCGAGGCGCCGATGCTGCAGGACCTGCTGGGCGGGCAGCTGCAGCTGTGCTTTGCCGGCGTGGCCGGTGCCAAGCCCTTTGTCGATGCGGGCCGGCTCAAGGCCATCGGTCTGGTCGGCCGCGAGCGCGCGCCGACGCTGCCCCAGGTCGCCACCTTGCATGAGCAAGGTCTGACCGACGGCGCCTGTTCGGTCGTCGGCTGGATAGGCCTGGGCGCGCCCGCCGGTCTTCCTGCGGAAGTGCTGGCGCAACTCTCCAGCCTGGTGAAGGAGCTGGCGCTCGAACCCAGGATGCAGGAGCAACTGGTCAACACCGGGGGCCTTGCGGTCATGGGCACGCCCCAGGCGTTTCGCGAGGTCTACCAGCGCGATGCGCCCGCCTGGAAGGCACTGGTGGCGGCCGCGGATGTGAAGCTCGATTGAGGCGGGGCATGGCGTGGCACGCTGTGCCTTGCCCGTGCTTTCCCGCAAGGCCGCTGTCACAGGAAACGCGTCCGCGCTGGCTTGGCGGTGGCGCCAGTCAGGGTCCAATCGGAAGATCGATGGCCACTGGAGGTTTCTTCCATGCGCGTCCTTTTTTCCGCGTTTCCTCTTGCGCTGCTGCTGGCCGCTTCTCCGGCGCCATGCCGCGCGCTGGCACCGTCTCATGCAGCCGTGCTGGCACTGGCCCGGCAGGAGCAGCAGCCGCTGCTCGACACGCTGCGCGATCTGGTGCAGATCGAATCGGGCAGCAATGACGTTGAAGCGCTGGCGCGGATTGCCGCGCTGATCGCGGCGCGGTTGCAGCAGCGTGGGGCCACGGCAGAGATCCTGGAGCCCGTCGACATCCACCGGCTGGACGACACGCCCGAGCGGATCGGCCCCATGGTGCTGGCCCGCCTCCAGGGGCAGGGCACGAAGAACATCCTGCTTCTTGCGCACATGGATACCGTCTATCCCCCCGGCATGCTCAAGGACCAGCCGTTTCGTCTGGACGGCGACCGGGCCTGGGGCCTGGGCATTGGCGACGACAAGCAGGGCGTGGCCGCGATCATCCATACCGTGGGCCTGCTGCAAAAGCTGGGCTTCAGCGACTACGGCGTGCTCACCGTGCTGATCAACGGCGACGAGGAGATCAGCTCGCCTGGCGCGCGCAATACCATCACGCGCCTGGCTGCGGCGCAGGATGCGGTGCTTTCGTTCGAGGGCGGCGGTGCGGATGGGGCGCTGCGGCTGGCGACCAGCGGTATCGGCGCGGCCTACCTCACGGTGCAGGGCAAGGCGGCGCATGCCGGCGTCTCGCCGGAGCAGGGCGTGAATGCGCTCTACGAGCTGTCGCACCAGCTGCTGCAGATGCGCGATCTGTCGCGGCACGCGCAGGGCTTGAAGCTGCACTGGACCGTGGCCAGCGCCGGCACCCATCGCAATGTGGTGCCCGCGCAGGCGCGGGCGCAGGCGGATGCGCGGGCGTTGCAGCTGGCGGATTTCCATGCGCTGGAACAGGCCATGCAGGCCAGGGTGCACAACCAGTTGCTGCCCGAGTCCCGCGTGCAACTGAAGTTCGAAGTGCGCCGCCCGCCGCTGGCCGCCAGCGCCGCGTCGCGCCGCGTGGCGGCGCACGCCCGGCGCATCTATCGGGAAATCGGCCTGCAGCTGCCGGTGCTGGAGGAAGCCACGGGCGGGGGCACCGATGCGGCGTTTGCCGCGTTGCAGACCCGTGGCGCGGTGGTGGAGGGCATGGGCCTTGGCAGCCTGGGCGCCCACTCCGGCAACGCCGAGCACGTGCTCATCGGCAGCATCGTGCCGCGGCTCTATCTGGCCACCCGCCTGGTGATGGACTTGTCGCGCGGCGCTGCCGGTGAGCGCCGATGAGCACCACGCCCGGCTAGGGAGCGGGGATGGGCTGGCCGGGGTAATCCTCGGCGGGAATGTCGGGACGGAACTCGGCCATGACCGCGCCATCGACCGCGCCCTGCAGCGTGCAGGTCACGCGCGTCCTGGTGCCGTGGCTGCCCTCATCGGGCTCGAGTATCAGCACGCGCTCCAGGCGCGATTTGCCTGGGGCATCGCCCGGTGGCGACGCGACGCGTTCCCAATGGCCGTCTTTGCGCACTTCGGCACGCGCCAGCAGGCCTTGCGCCGGCACCAGCTGTTCGCCGCGGTCGATCAGCGGACGCAACTGCTGCGCGACCTTTTCGGGGCTGCCTTCGACGACGAAGCCCCAGAACAGGTAGTTGCCCAGCAGGTCGAGATCGACGCTCTTGTCGAAGTACGACAGCAGCTTCACGCCAGCGACCTGGGGCGCATGCCGCAGCGGCACGGAATCGGCCTCGACATAGGCGCGGCTGCCGACCGGAATCCAGCTTACATTTTTGGCGGATTCCAGCGGTACATGTCTCTCCCACGCGGCGGAATGGGTGTGAAGGCTGGCGAAGAACTGGTCGTCGCAGTGGCTGAAGGCGCGGAAGGTGTCTTCGAGGGCGGCATTGCTGGCCAGGGCGATCGGGGCCAGCAGGCTGGAAGCAAGCAGAGCGGTGCGGGTCAGCAGGTTCATGGGCTTGTGATGCGGATGTGGCACACGGCGGGCGCCATCAACCGCCTATTCAAGCAGGCCGGCGCGGACCGGCTTGTCGGCCAAATGCTTGTCTTCGCTGATGCCGATGGCGCCAGTCGCCCAAGAACTGCAGGGTGTCCCGGCAGGGGCGTGACAGCGTCGGCCGCACTGCCGCTGTCCGCTTCAATCCTGCGGCGGCCCGTCCAACGCGCCCCGCACCAGCTGCGTGTGCTGGCCCAGCGTGGGCGCGGCAAACGGCTCGGGGCCGGGGGTGCGGTCGAACGCGATGGCGCGGGTGAAGCCCCGGTAGCTGCCCAGCGTCGGGTGGGCGATGTCGGTGATCATGCCTTCGGCGGCGACCTGCGGGTGATCGAACATGTCTTCGACGGCGCGGGCCGCGGCGCAGGGCACGGCTTCGCCAAACAGCGCTTCCCATTCCAGCGCGCTGCGCGCGGCCAGCGCCTGGCGCAGCCGCGGCACGAGTTCATCGTGGTGCTGGGCGCGCAGCCGCACGCTGGCATAGCGCGGGTCGGCGGCGAGTTCGGGCAGGCCTATCTTCTCGCACAGCGCCTGCCAGAAATGCGATGTGTTCGCGGAAATGTAGAGATGGCCCTCCCGCGTGGGATGGATGCCGGTGATGCCGCCCGAACGCATGTCGCGGCCGATGTCGCGCGGCTCGCCTTCGGCCCAGACCAGGCGCGCCGACTGCATGGTCAGCGCCGCGCGCAGCAGCGACACGCCCACATGCTGGCCCAGGCCGCTTTGCGTGCGCTCGTACAGCGCCGACGACACGCCCGCGGCGACCAGCGCGGACGCGTAGTAATCGACCACCGAGCCATAGAGGATCTCAGGCGCGCCGTTGTCCTTGGCCTGCATGGCGCACATGCCGGTCATGGTCTGCAGCACCTGGTCGTAGCCGGCCTTGCTGCGCAGCGGGCCGGTGGCGCCGTAGCCCGTGACGCTGCAGTAGACCAGGCGCGGGTTGATATGCGCCAGTTGCTCGAAGGCAATGCCCAGGCGTTCGGGAACGCCGGGGCGGAAGTTGTGCACCAGCACGTCGGCGTCGCGCACCAGGCGCATCAGCGTGGCCAGTTCATCGGGTTGCTTGAGGTCCAGCACCATGCCCCACTTGCTGCGGTTCACGCCGACGAAAGCACGGCTTTCCGCCTCGAGCGTGGACGGGTACTTGCGCAGGTTGTCGCCCGCGGGCGGCTCGATCTTGATGACTTCGGCGCCCTGGTCGGCGAGCAGCGAACAGCCATAGGGGCCGGCAATATAGGCGCTCAAATCCAGCACGCGGATGCCGCTGAGGGGGCCGCGCGGGCCGGGCCGTTGTTCTGACAGGTCTTGCTGCATGTGTCTGGTCTCTTGCGGAAAAGGCCATGGGCGCAGGCCCATGGCGGCAGTGCGCAGCCGCATGCCGCGGCACTGCCAGGGGAAATGGGCCGGTTCAGTCGGCCACGATCTGGCGCTCCTTGGCCAGCTTCTTCCAGCGCTCGACGTCGCCGCGGATCACGTCGCCGAACTGCTGCGGTGTCAGCGACGCAGCCAGCGCGCCTTCGCGCAGGAAGCTGGCCTTGATTTGCGGCGTGGCCAGGATCTGGTTCACGGCCTGGTTCAACTGGTTGACGATGGGCGCGGGCGTGCCCGCGGGGGCGAGCAGGCCCCACCACAGATCGAAGGCGTAGCCCGGCACCGCGCTGGCCATGGGCGTCAGCTCGGGCGCAATCGGGCTGGGCTCCAGGCTGGTGATGCCGATGGCGCGCAGCTTGCCGTTGCGCACCATGGGCAGGATCGAAGGCGCGCTGGAAATCATCATCTGCACCTGGTTGCCGATCACGTCGGTGACGGCGGGGCCCTGGCCCTTGTACGGCACATGGGTGATGTCGAAGCCCGGTGCCATGGAGCGCAGCATTTCGGTGGCGAAATGGTTGACGCTGCCGGTGCCCGAAGTGGCGTAGTTGAATTTGCCCGGGTTGGCCTTGACCGCCTGCACCAGTTCGGCCGGCGTGCGCGCCGCGAATTCGTTGTTGACGGCAATCACCATGGGACCGCGCGCCAGCATGGCCACCGGCGCCAGGCTTTTCACCGCGTCGAATGGCAGGCGTGGCTGGATGGCGGCGTTGGTTGTCATGCTCGACGACACGGCCACCAGGGTGTAGCCGTCGGCCGGCGCCTTGGCGACCTGGCCCGTGCCGGTGTTGCCGCTCGCGCCGGGCCGGTTGTCGACGATGACGGTCTGCTTCAGCACCTCGCCCAGCTCCTTGGCGATCTGGCGCGCGAACGAGTCGTTCGAGCCGCCGGGCGGGTAGGGCACGACCATGGTGATGGGCTTGCTTGGATAGCTGGCGCCGGGCTGGGCCTGGGCCAGCGGCGCCAGGCTTGCCGTGCCCAAGGCGAGCGCGGTCGTGAGGATGCTGCGGCGCAGCGTGTGGCTTGAGGGTTGCATGCCTGTCTCCTGGTTGTTGTGGGTGTTCGGGGTGTCAGTGCGCTGGCGGCACCAGGCCCAGGGCCTGGGCTTGGGCCACCAGCGCCTGGGCGCGCAGCACGAATGGCCGGTCGATCATCTTTCCGTCCACCACATAGGCACCGACGCCATCGGCATCGGCCCGGGCCGCGGCCTCGACGACCCTGAGCGCGCTGGCGAGTTCCGCGGCGCCGGGCTGGAACACGGCGTTGGCCGTGGCCACCTGGCTGGGATGGATGCAGGTCTTGCCGGTGAAGCCGAGGCGGGCCGCGAGTTCGGCTTCGGCGCGAAAACCCTCGGCGTCCTGGATGTTGGCAAACGCACCGTCATAGGCCGCGATGCCGGCTTCGGCCGCCGCCAGGCGCACGCGGAGCAGCACCTGCGCAATGGCGGCGGTCTCGCGGCGGTGGATGCCATAGGGTTCGAACAGGTCGCCCAGGCCGACCTGCAGGCCCACGGCCAGCGGATGGGCAGCGGCAATCTCATGCGCCAGGCGCAGCGCGCGCGGCGTCTCGATGTTGAGCAGCAGGCGCGGCGCACGCGCCATGCCCGCGGCGCTTGCCGCGCGCTCCACGGCTTCGGCTGCGGCGCGCACGTCGTCGGCGCTTTCGGGCTTGGGCAGGTTGATCCAGTCCACGGCCGGACAGACGATCCCGGCGACATCGCGCTCGAAGTGGGGTGTGTCCATCGCGTTGATGCGCACGATCAGCGTCTTGCGATGACCGGCCAGCGCCGCGGAGCTGTGCAGGAAGGCTTGCAGCAGGGCGCGCGCTTCATTCTTGCGCGGCTCGGCCACCGCATCTTCGAGGTCGAAGGACAGGCTGTCGGCCGCGCCGGCCAGCGCCTTGGCAAACAACTCGGGACGGGATGCGGGAACAAACAGTTTGCTTCTCATGCGGCGATTGTGGGACGCGTAAAAAGCAAAAGAAACACATGCAATCTTTCTTCAAAAGCAAGAAATAATGGGGTGATGGAGACCCAATACCTGCATAGCTTCCTGCTGGTCGTCGAAACCGGCTCGCTCGCCGAAGCGGCGCGGCGCCTGCACCTCACCTCGGCCGCCGTGGCGCAGCAGATGCGCACGCTCGAGCGCGAGTTCGGCACGGATCTGCTGGCGCGCGCCGGGCGCACCGTCGCGCCCACGCCGGCCGGGCACCGGCTCGCGGCCGCGGCGCCGCAACTGCTGCGCGATCTGGCGCATGCGCGCACCCACGTGAACCAGGAGGCCGAAGTCGGCGAGCTGACCATCGGCACCATCAACACCGCGCTGCACAGCCTGCTGCCCGACATCCTGGCGCGCTTCGTGGCCGAACTGCCCGGGGTCACCGTGTTCCTGCAGTCGGGCACGACCCAGCAGGTCTACCACGCGGTGCAGCAGGGCGCGCTTGACGCGGCGGTATGCCTCTACCCTTCGTTTGCGCTGTCGAAGGCATTCGACTGGTCGCTGCTGCGCGAGGAGTCGCTGATCCTGCTGGCGCCACGCCATCTGGCAGCGCTTGCGCCGCTGGAGCTGCTGCGCACCCAGCCGCTGATACGCTACGACCGCAGCCTGGGCGGCGGGCAGATGGTCGAGCGCTACCTGCGCGCGGCGCGCATCACGCCGCGCGAGCGCTTCGAACTCAGCTCGCTGGTGGCGATCTCGATGATGGTCGACCGCGGCCTGGGCGTGGCCGTGGTGCCCGATACTGCGCTGGACTGGCATGACGGCCAGAACGTGGTGCGGCTGGCACTGCCCGCGCAGGGCGGGGCGCCTGCGGCGGAGTCGCGCCGCTTCGGCATGCTGTGGCTGCGCTCGTCGCCGCGGCTGGCGCGCATCCGCCGGCTTGTCGATTGCGCGCAGCAGGTGGTGGGGGAGCGGGGCTATGCCGCGCCTCGCCCCGGTGCATCTGCGGGTTATGCCGAATAGCTATACCTGCTAGCGGGCGCAAAGCCTAGTGGAGGCGACCCTGATTGGTGAGAATGAAGCAAACACACAGGAGACACAACAGCGATGCAGACGGCTATCCCTTGCCTTTTGATGCGTGGCGGCACCTCGAAAGGCCCTTTCTTCCGTGCGCAGGACCTGCCCCAGGATCTGCCCACGCGCGACAAGGTGCTGCTTGCCGCCATGGGTTCCCCCGACAAGCGCCAGATCGACGGCATCGGCGGCGCCCATCCGCTGACCAGCAAGGTCGGCATCGTGTCGCCGAGCGAGCGCGAAGGCATTGACCTCGAATTCCTGTTTGCCCAGCTGCAACCCGACAAAGACACTGTCGACACCACGCCCAACTGCGGCAACATGCTCGCGGCCGTGGTGCCGTTCGCGCTCGAGACCGGCATGGTCAGCGCGCGCGGCGAGACCAGCACCTTCCGCGTGCTCACGCTCAACACCGACATGGCGGCCGACATCACGGTGCAGACGCCGGGCGGCGAGATCTCGTATGAAGGCACGGCGCGCATCGACGGCGCTCCGGGCCAGTCGGCGCCGGTCGACATCGGCTTTCTCGACACCGCGGGTTCGGTCTGCTCCAGCCTGCTGCCCACGGGCAACGCCAAGGACACGATCACCGTCACGGGCGAAGGCTTCGACGACTTCACGCTCGATGTGACCTGCATCGACAACGGCATGCCGCTGGTGATCCTGCGCGCGCAGGACGTGGGCCGCACGGGCCGGGAAAGCGTTGCCGAGCTCAACGCCGATGACGATCTCAAGCGCCGCATCGAGGCGCTGCGCCTGCAGATCTCGCAGCGCATGGGCCTGGGCGATGTGACGCACAAGAACTACCCAAAGATGACGCTGATCGCTGCGCCCGAACATGGCGGCGCGCTGACCACGCGCAGCTTCATTCCCCATGTCTGCCACGAGGCGATTGGCGTGCTGGCCGCGGTGACCGTCGGCACTGCGGTCAAGATGCCGGGCACGGTCTGCGAAGGCGTGGCCGAGGTGCCCGCGGGAGATGGCAGCATCACGGTGTCGGTCGAGCATCCCACCGGCGAATTCAGCGTCACGCTGGACAGCGATCCGGCCGAGCCGTCGGTCGTGACCAAGGCGGCCTTGCTGCGTACCGCGCGCCTGCTGATGCGCGGCGAGGTCATGGTGCCGCGCAGCGTCTGGGACGGCGCGCGCTGAGCCGCCCCCGGTTGAAGTTTGCAATCGCGGCCGCCCGCCCAAGCGACCGCGGCCAGAGTGAAGTGAAGCGTTATGTCATCCAAGTCCCCGCGTGAGTCCGGCGCTGCCGTGAATGTGCAGACCCTGCTCAACGAGCATCCGTTTTCCGGTTTCCAGTGGCGCATCTTCGCGCTGTGTTTCTTCATCGTGCTGCTCGATGGCTTCGATACCTCGGCCATCGGCTACATCGCCCCCCATCTGATGACGGAGTGGGGCGTGAGCAAGCCCGATCTCGCGCCGGTGCTCAGCGCCGCGCTGTTCGGCCTGGCCGCGGGCGCACTGAGCGCCGGCCCGCTGGCCGACAAGCTGGGCCGCAAGCTGGTGCTGGTGGGCTCGGTGGCGCTGTTTGCCGCGGCCTGCCTGGCGTCCGCATTCTCGCCCGACCTGTGGACCCTCACGGTGCTGCGCTTCATCACCGGCGTGGGCCTGGGCGCGGCCATGCCCAACGCGGTGACGCTGATGAGCGAGTACTGCCCCGATGGCCGCCGCTCGACGCTCACCAATGCGATGTTCTGCGGCTTTCCGCTGGGCGCGGCGTTTGGCGGCTTCCTCGCGGCCTGGATGATTCCGCACCTGGGCTGGCGCAGCGTGCTGGTGCTGGGCGGCGTGCTGCCGCTGGTGCTGGTCGTGCTGCTGCTGTGGCAGCTGCCCGAGTCGGTGCGCTACATGGTGGCCAAGCAATATCCCGTCGAGCGCGTGCGCCGCGTGCTGGTGCGCATTGCCGGCGACAGCGTCAGGAGCGTGCAGCGTTTCGTCATGACCGAAAGCGCGCCCGAGTCCGATGCCAAGAGCGGAATTGGCGTCGTTCTGTCGGCGCCGTACCGCGTCGGCTCGGTCATGATGTGGCTGGCGTATTTCATGGGCCTGGTGATCTTCTACGCGCTGATCAACTGGATGCCCATCCTCTTCCGCGATGCGGGGCTCGATCCCAAGACCGGCGCGCTGGTCGCGGCGCTGTTCCCGCTGGGCGGCGTGGGCGCGGTGTTCTTCGGCTGGCTCATGGACCGCTTCAACGCCACGCGCATCATTGCCGTCGGCTATGCGCTCACCGCCGTGTCGATCTGGTGGATCGGCCAGACCGCGGGCAACCTCGGCTGGCTGGTGGTGTCGGTGTTTCTCGCCGGCACGATCATGAATACCGCGCAGTCGTCCATGCCGGCGCTGGCCGCGGCCTTCTACCCGACACGCGGCCGTGCCACGGGCGTGGCCTGGATGCTGGGCATCGGCCGCTTTGGCGGCATCGCCGGCTCGTTCCTGGTCGCGCAGCTGTCGGCCCAGCAGCTGGGCTTCAGCGAGATCTTCAGCGTGGTGGCCGTAGCCGGCCTGGTCGCCACGGCCGCGCTGGTCGTCAAGGAAATCTTCAGCCCCAAGCCCCACGGTGAAGCCGTGGGCCGCACCGCCGCGCACTAATCCGGCACCTTCAAGAATTACAGGAGAACATTGCAATGATCATCGACGTACACGGCCACTACACCACGGCCCCCGCCGCCCTTGGCGCCTGGCGCGACCTGCAGATCGCCGGCCTCAAGGACCCGAGCCAGGCCCCGTCGGCCAGTTCGCTGAAGATCAGCGACGACGAGATCCGCGAGACCATCGAGACCAACCAGCTCAAGCTGATGAAGCAGCGCGGCTCGGACCTCACGATCTTCAGCCCGCGCGCGAGCTTCATGGCGCACCATATCGGCAACTTCGAGACCTCGTCGACCTGGGCCGCGATCTGCAACGAGCTGTGCTTCCGCGTGAGCGAACTGTTCCCCGAGCATTTCATTCCCGCAGCGATGCTGCCGCAGTCGCCGGGCGTCGACCCCGCGACCTGCATTCCCGAGCTGGTGAAGTGCGTCGAGCAATACGGCAATGTCGGCATCAACCTGAACCCCGATCCGTCGGGCGGCCACTGGACCTCGCCGCCGCTGTCCGACCGCAGCTGGTACCCGATCTACGAAAAGATGGTCGAGTACGACATTCCGGCCATGATCCACGTGAGCACCAGCTGCAACAGCTGCTTCCACACCACGGGCGCGCACTACCTCAACGCCGACACCACGGCCTTCATGCAGTGCCTGACCAGCGACCTGTTCAAGGACTTCCCCACGCTCAAGTTCCTGATTCCGCATGGCGGCGGCGCCGTGCCCTACCACTGGGGGCGATTCCGCGGCCTGGCGCAGGAGCTGAAGAAGCCGCTGCTGGACGAGCATCTGCTCAACAACATCTTCTTCGACACCTGCGTCTACCACCAGCCGGGCATTGATTTGCTCACCAACGTGATCCCGGTCAAGAACATTCTTTTTGCCAGCGAGATGATCGGTGCGGTGCGCGGCATCGACCCGACCACGGGCCATTACTACGACGACACCAAGCGCTATATCGAAGCCACGCAGAACCTGAGCGAGGAAGAGCGCTTCCAGGTCTACGAAGGCAATGCGCGCCGCGTGTTCACGCGCCTCGATGCCGCGCTCAAGAAGAAGGGCCTGTAAGCAGGCCGCCAACGATCAGGAGATTCAGATGTACGAACTGGGTGTGGTTTATCGCAACATTCAACGCGCCGACAGGGCCGCGGCCGACGGCCTCGCGGCGCTGGGCTCGGCCACGGTGCATGAAGCCATGGGCCGCGTGGGCCTGCTCAAGCCCTATATGCGGCCGATCTATTCCGGCCAGCAAGTGTCGGGTACGGCCGTCACGGTGCTGCTGCAGCCTGGCGACAACTGGATGATGCATGTCGCGGCCGAGCAGATCCAGCCTGGCGATGTCGTGGTCGCGGCCGTGACCTCCGAATGCACCGATGGCTATTTCGGCGACCTGCTGGCGACCAGCTTCCAGGCGCGCGGCGCGCGCGCGCTGATCATCGACGCCGGCGTGCGCGACGTGAAGACGCTGCAGGAGATGAACTTCCCGGTCTGGAGCCGCGCCATCTCCTCGCGCGGCACCATCAAGGCCACGCTGGGCTCGGTGAACATTCCCGTGGTCTGCGCCGGCATGTGGGTCACGCCCGGCGATGTGATCGTGGCCGACGACGACGGCGTGGTCTGCGTGCCCGCGGCCAGGGCCGCCGCCACGCTCGAAGCCGCGCAAAAGCGCGAGAGCTTCGAAGGCGAGAAGCGCGCCAAGCTGGCTTCGGGCGTGCTGGGCCTGGACATGTACAAGATGCGCGAGCCCCTGGAAAAGGCGGGTCTCCGCTATATGGATTGACACCCCCTGAGCCGCTCACGCGGCTTCCCCCTCTCATCCTTCGGTGGAGGGGGACGACACCATCGCTGCGGGGCGGCCCTTGTTCGGTGTCCCCTACCTGGGACACGCCAGTTTCCTCGGCCGCTGGCAGTGCGAAAGACGTGGATAAAAGAAAGCGGATTTACATGGCAAATTTCGAAAAGACCCCGGGCTGGCTCGATTGGTACAGCGGTCCGTCCAAGCCCACATTCCAGGTGCCGGCCGGCGCCGTCGATGCCCACTGCCATGTGTTTGGCCCGGGCAATGAATTCCCGTTCGCGCCGGAGCGCAAGTACACGCCCTGCGACGCGAGCAAGGCACAGCTGTTTGCGCTGCGCGACCAGCTGGGCTTTGCGCGCAACGTGATCGTGCAGGCCACCTGCCACGGCGCCGACAACAGCGCCATGGTCGATGCCTGCAAGGCCTCGGGCGGCAAGGCGCGCGGCGTGGCCACGGTCAAGCGCAGCATCAGCGATGAAGAGCTGCAGGCGCTGCATGACGCCGGCGTGCGCGGCGTGCGCTTCAACTTCGTCAAGCGTTTGGTCGACTTCACGCCCAAGGACGAGCTGCTGGAGATCGCCGGCCGCATCCAGAAGCTGGGCTGGCATGTGGTGATCTACTTCGAGGCCGTGGACCTGCCCGAGCTGTGGGACTTCTTCACCAGCCTGCCGACCACGGTGGTGGTGGACCACATGGGTCGCCCCGACGTCAGCAAGCCCGTCGACGGCCCGGAATTCGAGTTGTTCCTGAAGTTCATGCGCGAGCACAAGAATGTCTGGAGCAAGGTCTCGTGCCCCGAGCGCCTGTCCATCACCGGCCCGAAGGCATTGGACGGCGAGCAGAATGCCTACCAGGACGTGGTGCCGTTCGCGCGCCGCGTGGTCGAGGAGTTCCCCGACCGCGTGCTCTGGGGCACTGACTGGCCGCACCCCAACCTCAAGGACCATATGCCCGACGACGGCCTGCTGGTGGATTTCATTCCCCACATCGCGCCTACGGAGGAACTCCAGCGCAAGCTGCTGGTGGACAATCCCATGCGTCTGTATTGGCCAGAAGAAAGCGGCAAGGAGGCCTGATCATGGCTCTGCATAAACCTTATACCGATGTGCCCGGCACCATCATCTTCGACGCCCAGCAGTCGCGCAAAGGCTACTGGCTCAATCAGTTCTGCATGTCGCTGATGAAGCCCGAGAACCGCGCGCGCTTCAAGGCCAACGAGCGTGCCTATCTCGACGAGTGGGCAATGACCGAGGAGCAGAAGCAGGCGGTGCTGGCGCGCGACCTGAACTGGTGCATGCGCACCGGCGGCAACATCTACTTCCTCGCCAAGATCGGCGCCACCGACGGCCTGAGCTTCCAGCAGATGGCCGGCTCCATGACCGGCATGACCGAGGAAGAATACCGCGCCATGATGGTTGCCGGCGGCCGTTCGGCGCAGGGCAACCGCGTCATTGGCGAAGACGGCGACGCGCAGGCGCACCGCCAGCCCCAGGGACTGTCCGCACGCAAGGAGGGCAACTGAATGGCCCGCATCACCGCTTCCGTTTTCACTTCGCATGTGCCCGCGATCGGCGCGGCCATCGACCTGGGCCGCACCCAGGATGCGTACTGGCAGCCCGTGTTCAAGGGCTATGAGTATTCGCAGCAGTGGATGAAGGACAACAAGCCCGACGTCGTCTTCCTGGTCTACAACGACCACGCGACCGCGTTCAGCCTGGACCTGATTCCCACGTTTGCCATTGGCACGGCCGAAAGCTACGCTCCTGCCGACGAAGGCTGGGGCCCGCGCCCCGTGCCCACCGTGGTCGGCCATCCCGACCTGGCGTCGCACATCGCGCAGTCGGTCATCCAGCAGGATTTCGACCTGACCATCGTCAACAAGATGGATGTCGACCACGGCCTCACCGTGCCGCTGTCGCTGATGTGCGGCCAGCCCGGCCCGGGCGAGGGCTGGCCCTGCCCGGTGATCCCGTTTGCCGTGAACGTCGTGCAGTACCCCGTGCCCTCGGGCCAGCGCTGCTTCAACCTGGGCCGTGCGATCCGCAATGCCGTCGAAAGCTACGACGAAGACCTCAACGTGCATATCTGGGGCACGGGCGGCATGAGCCACCAGTTGCAGGGCGCGCGTGCCGGCCTGATCAACAAGGAATGGGACCTGGCCTTTCTCGATCGCCTGGTCGACAACCCGCATGGCCTGGCCAAGATGCCGCATATCGACTATGTGCGCGAGGCCGGCTCCGAGGGCATCGAGCTGGTGATGTGGCTCATCGCACGCGGCGCGATGTCCGATATCGACAGCCCTGCGCCCGTGCCCAAGGTCGCACACCGTTTCTACCATGTGCCCGCCTCGAATACCGCCGTGGGCCACCTGATCCTGGAGAACCAATGAACAGCAAGAAGACCATCAAAGTAGCCCTGGCCGGCGCCGGCGCGTTTGGCATCAAGCACCTCGACGGCATCAAGAACATCGACGGCGTCGAAGTCGTGTCGCTGGTCAGCCGCGACCTCGAAAAGACGCGTGAAGTCGCCGACAAGTACGGCATCGCGCATGTGAGCACCGACCTCGCCGACAGCCTGGCGCTGCCCGAGGTCGACGCCGTGATCCTGTGCACGCCCACGCAGATGCATGCGGCCCAGGCCATCCAGTGCCTCGAAGCCGGCAAGCACGTGCAAGTCGAGATCCCCATGGCCGACAGCCTGGCCGATGCCGAAGCCGTGGTCGCCGCGCAGAAGAAATCGGGCCTGGTGGCGATGTGCGGCCACACGCGCCGCTTCAATCCCAGCCACCAGTGGATCCACAAGAAGGTGGCCGCGGGCGAGTTGCATCTGCAGCAGATGGACGTGCAGACCTATTTCTTCCGCCGCACCAACACCAACGCGCTGGGCCAGGCGCGCAGCTGGACCGACCACCTGCTGTGGCACCATGCCGCGCACACCGTGGACCTGTTTGCCTACCAGGCCGGCAGCCCCATCGTGCAGGCCAACGCCATCCAGGGCCCGATCCACCCCGTGCTGGGCATTGCCATGGACATGAGCATCCAGCTCAAGGCCGCGAACGGCGCGATCTGCACGCTGAGCCTGTCGTTCAACAACGACGGCCCGCTGGGCACCTACTTCCGCTACATCGGCGACACCGGCACCTATCTCGCGCGCTACGATGACCTGTTCAATGGCAAGGACGAGAAGATCGACGTCTCCAAGGTCGATGTGTCGATGAACGGCATCGAGCTGCAGGACCGCGAATTCTTCGCCGCCATCCGCGAAGGCCGCGAACCCAATGCCAGCGTGGCCCAGGTGCTGCCCTGCTATCAAGTGCTGCATAAGCTTGAGCAACAATTGAGCTAAGAAATCGGGCAAGCTTGCCTGACTTCGCAACTCCCAGGCCAGTGCCCGCAGACCGCGAGCGCTGGCTTTGTCTTTTCCAAGGAATCCACTGATGCAAACCCGCAAGATCGGCCCCTTTGATGTCACCTCCGTCGGCCTGGGCTGCATGAACCTGAGCCATGCCTACGGCACGCCGCCCGGCGCCGAGCAGGGCCGCGAGCTGCTGGCGCATGCGCTGGACCGGGGCGTGACGCTGTTCGACACCGCTGCGCTCTATGGCTTTGGCGCCAATGAAACCCTGGTCGGCCCGGTGCTGGCGCCGCACCGCGACCGCATCACGCTGTGCAGCAAGGGCGGCATGGCCGGAGTGGCGGGCGATGATGGCGTGGTGCGCCGCGTGATCGACGGGCGTCCGGCCACGCTGCGGCGCAACTGCGAAGACAGCCTGCGCCGCCTCGGCACCGATGTCATCGACCTTTACTACCTGCACCGCTGGGACAAGTCGGTGCCGATCGAGGAGTCGGTGGGCGAGATGGGCCGGCTGCTGCAGGAGGGCAAGGTGCGCGCGCTGGGCCTGTCCGAAGTCTCGGCCGACACGCTCACGCGCGCGCATCGCGAGCACCCGATCACCGCGCTGCAAAGCGAGTATTCGCTGTGGTCGCGCAATGCCGAGCTCGGCACGCTGGCGCGCTGCGCCGAACTGGGCGTGGCCTATGTGGCCTTCAGCCCGCTGGGCCGCGGCTTTCTGGCGGGGGGCCTGCCCGACGCGGCCACCCTGGGCGACAAAGACGTGCGCAAGCCCATGCCGCGTTTCTCGGCCGAGAACTATCCGCGCAACCTGCGCCTGCTGGAGCCGATGCGCGCGCTGGCCGAGCAGGCGGGCTGCAGCCTCGCGGCGCTGGCGATTGCCTGGGTGCTGCACCAGGGCGAGCAGGTGATTGCACTGCCCGGCACGACGCAACGCAAGCACCTGGACGAAGACCTGCATGGCGCCGAGGTCAAGCTGTCGAGCGCGCAACTGGAGCAGCTCGACGCGCTGTTCCAGCCCCAGGCCATTGCGGGCACGCGCTACGCGGCGCAGGGGCACAGGGAAGTGGATACCGAGGAGTTCGCGACCGGCAATTGAGAAAGCGCCAGGGCGTGGCAGCTGATGAAAGCAATTTTCGGGTTAACCCTGTAAGTAGATAAAAACTATTTAGTTATGATATCGATTGATGAAATCATCATGCCGTGGCACCCGATGCCTGGGGTCACGGCGCCATCGATACAAGCCCCATCTCCCGGGACGCACCATTGCGCCACGCCCCATTACCATGCCGATCTTTCTTTCCGCTACCAACCCCGCAAACCTACTTACTTCTGCGCAGGACGCGGCGCGGGCGCGTCTCCTCCAATGCCAGCAGGCGCAGCTGGCGGCCGATGCCGTTGAACAGGCGGCGCTCAGGGAACTCAATGCCGCGATGCTGGAAAGCCCCCAGCTTCTCGCCGTGCAGATCAACGAGGCCTTTCACAGCTGCGGGGCGTATGGCGATTTGGTCAATCACTTGGCCGAAGCCTTATTCGACGTAGAACATGCCTGGATGTCCGCTTTGCCGGCGTCTCCCTCGCTGCCCTGGGCTGCGCAGGTGACTTCCTTTGCGGCGACCGGCGCCGTTGCGCTGGCCGATAAGGCACGGCTTGATGCGCAGCAGGATTACGAGTCGTGGTGTGACGAACTGGAGATTGCCACCGATTATTTCAATCGGCTCAAGCACGACGGAAATGCCTTGGTGAACGAGGAAATCTCGGACCTGCGCGCGGCTTGGCAAAATGCCGCCCGCATGGCTTTTGATGCGCAGCGGGAAACCAGGGACGCAATGGCATGGGTGGAGGCGCTCTGCGGCGCAGAGTGCCCCGGCAGCCCCGAAATGCCGCGGCAAGACTCCACCTCAGACGCAGCGTCGGAGCTGGCATCCCCCGAAGCGCTGTCCACTGCGGTAGACAGCGATGCCGCGCCCTTGCTGCCGCATGGTTTCACCATGCTGGTCGGTACCGTGCCAGACACGCACAGCGCCGGCGGCCATTACGCCTCCATGTAGGCGCAGCCTGCGGGTGAGGCGGCCATGAAAAAAGCCGCTGCGTCGGCTTGCAGCGGCTGGGATCAGCACAGGCGCCTGTGCGGCGTTACAGTTCGAGGTTCGCGCGCCGGATCACATCGCCGAAGCGCTTGTTTTCCTCGACCATGAAGGTCTTGAACTCCGCGGGTGTCGGGAAGTAGTTCTCGTAGCCGAAGGTCTGGAACTTGGGCTGCACATCGGGTTCGGACAAGGCCTTCATGGTGTCGCGGCGGATCTTCTCGACCACGGCGGGCGGCGTGCTCCTCGGCACGGCGAACGCGTTCCATCCGGTGACGATGGCATTGGCCGGGCCGCCCGATTCGGCGACCGTGGGCACGTCCTCGTAGCCCTTGAGGCGGTGCGGCGCCAGCACGGCCAGGAAGCGCAGCTTGCCCGAGCGCGCGAGCGGCCCGGCAGTGCCCGAGGAGCCCAGCGCGAACGAGAGTTCGCCCGTCGCGACGCTGGTGTAGAGCTGGCTGGTTTCCTTGTAGATCACATGCTCCATCTTCGTGCCGGTCAGCGACTCCAGCAGCGCCGAGCCCAGGTGCACGGGGTTGCCCACCGACCAGGAGCCGTAGTTGAGCTTGCCAGGGCGCGCCTTGGCGTCGGCAATCAGGTCGGACATGCTCTTGTAGGGGCTGTCGGTGGCCACGCAGACGAAAAAGAAGGTTCGAAACAGCGGCAGCACGACTTCGAAGTCCTTGTTGATGTCGTAGGGCAGCTTCTTGAACAGGTGCGGGTAGGCCGCGAGGTGGACGTTGTCCAGCTGGATGATGTCGGTGCCGTCGGTCGCGCCGCGCTTGAAGGCATCGATGGCAATGAAACCGTTGCCGCCAGGGCGGTTCTCGACGATCACCGGCTGGTTCCACATGCGCGACAGCTTGTCGGCCACGAGGCGCGAAGTGCCGTCGGGGCCACCGCCCACCGGGAAGGGATTGATGATGCGCACCTGTTTCGTGGGCCAGTTGGGGGCCGTCTGGGCGCGCGCGGGCGCCATCGCGCCCAGCGCCAGTGCGCCCAGGGCCAGTCCGGCGCTGCGGCGGTTCATCTTGCTTGTCTCGGTGCTCATCTTGTCTCCCTTTTGCGGCGATCGCGTCTTTGTTGCGCATCCTGCCCGGCCCCCTCTGCGTGGAACGGGCAAGTTATTTGTGCATTGTGGCAGGGCGGTATGCATCGCCTAGATGCATGGCTCTCTATCAGCTATAGCAAAATGGCATGGTTACAGCTTGAACCCGCCATGAATCTCCAGCAGATAGAAACTTTTGTGCATGTCGCCGAGACCGG
This sequence comes from Comamonas antarctica, assembly GCF_013363755.1. Lineage (NCBI taxonomy): Bacteria > Pseudomonadati > Pseudomonadota > Betaproteobacteria > Burkholderiales > Comamonadaceae > Comamonas > Comamonas antarctica. Next base: position 2,350,828 of record NZ_CP054840.1, on the reverse strand, counting down.
CAGCTTCAGCAAGGCCGCGTTGCTGCTCGACATTGCGCAGCCGGCGCTGAGCCGCCAGGTGCGCACGCTTGAAACCGAGCTGCGCGAAACCCTGCTGATCCGCACCGGCCGCGGGGTGACGCTCACCGACGCGGGACGCCGGCTGCTGGAGCACGGGCACGCGATCATGCAGCGCGTGGCGCTGGCCAAGGAAGACCTGGGCAGCCAGCGCGACGAACCCGTGGGCCGCATCGTGGTCGGCCTGCCGCCGAGCCTGGCGCGCCGGCTCACGCTGCCGCTGATCGACGTGTTCAGCCGCGAGATGCCCAAGGCCGTGCTGGCGGTGGTCGAAGGCTTCTCGGTCAACATGGCGGAGTGGCTGACCACGGGCCGCATGGACCTGGCGCTGGTCTACACGCCCGAACCCCAGCCCCAGGTCGAGGTCACTCCGGTTCTGGAGGAGCGGCTGTGCCTGATCGGCCCGGCCAGCATGGCGCAGCAGAAGTCGGTGCAATTCAAGCAGCTGTCGGACTACCCGCTGATCATGCCGCAGCGCGGCCAGGTTTTCCGCAAGCTGATGGAAGCCCAGGCCACGCTGTCGCAGGTCAAGCTGAATGTGGTGTGGGAGGTCTCCAGCGTGCCCGCCATTCTCGACCTGGTGCGCGGCGGCTACGGCTACGCGGCGCTCACGGCCAGCGCGCTCAGCAGCCTGGACCATCAGGATGAACTGGCCTGCATTCCCATCGAGTCGCCGGGCATCGTCAGCACGCTGTGCATCGCGCAGTCGGCCAAGAAGAAAAGCACGCCGCTGATACGCCGGACGTCGGATCTGCTGCGCGCGCTGTGCCAGGAGGCGGCCATCAGGCCGCTGAAAGAGAAGTGATGGCCGGAGACGGACCAGGCTGATTTGCCGCTGCATGACCGGTGATTGCCTGGGCGTATCCGTCGTCCGGGCATGCGGGCAGGCCGTTCATGGTTCGACGGGGCCGCCCAGGCAGGCTCACCACGAACGGATGGCGGGGGCCATATGCGCGGTGGTAACCGTTCGTCCTGAGCCCTGAGCTTGTCGAAGGGTCGAAGGATGGACGTCCTGTCCTCCAGGCATGAGCGTGGGCCGTCCATGGTTCGACGGGCTTGCCCTCAAAGCAGCGGCCGCAACTCCTGCGCTGCATCCCGCAGCAGCGGCAGCATCTGCCGCTCCAGCGCCTGGGCGCTCATGCGTTGCGCCGACATCACGGCATTGAGCGCGGCCACGGTTTCGCCCGCGCTGTTGCGCAGCGGCACGGCGATGGCCTGGACTCCGAGCTCATGGCCTTCCTGGGCAATGCAGTAGTCCTGCGCGCGCACCCGTGCCAAGAAGGCGCGCAGTTCCTCGGGCTGGGTCAGCGTGTGCAGCGTGAGCCGGTGCAGCCTGCGGCAGGCGAGCCATTCGTCGAGCGCCTTGTCGGACAGCGCGGCCAGCAGCACCAGGCCGGTCGACGCCGCATGCGCCGGCATGCGGCTGCCCAGATGCACGCCATGCGCATAGAGCTGCTGCGCGCCTTCCTGCGCGGTGCTGCGCGCGATGACCACCGTCTCGCTGCCGGCAAGAATCGCCGCGGAAAAGGAGTACGCGGCCATCGCGCTGAGCCGGTTGAGCACCGGCTGCACGGTGCGCGGCAGGCGCGCGCTGGCGAGGTAGGCGCCCGACAAGCCAAGCACCTTGGGCGTGAGCCAGAAGTGGTGGCCGTCCGATTCGAGATAGCCCAGATGCGCGAGCGTCAGCAGGTGCCGGCGCGCAGCCGCGCGCGTAAGGCCCGCGCGTTCGGCAGCCAGCGTGGCATTGAGCCGCTGGCGCTCGGTGTCGAAGCATTCGAGCACGGCCAGGCCCTTGCCCAGCCCGGCGATGTAATCGGCCGGCGCAATGCCGGGTGTGGACGAAGAGGGGTGGGGGAGCATCGGGACCTGGACAGAAATTGCGCGATAGCCGCGCAGTTTGCGCGATCATCGCGCAAAAGTCGATCCTGGTTTGCGCTCGCGCAGAGCATCGCTTCTACGCTTGCCACAAACAACCTAGGTGGAGAGACATATGCGCACACAAGTCGCGATCATCGGCGCGGGCCCCGCAGGCCTGCTTCTGGGCCAGCTGCTGTACGAAGCCGGCATCGACAACATCATCTTTGAGCAGCGCAGTCCCGACTATGTGCTCGGACGGATCCGCGCCGGCGTGCTCGAACAGGTCACGGTTGACCTGCTGGCGCAGGCCAAGGCCGACAAGCGCATGCTTGCCGAAGGCCTGCCGCATGACGGCATCGAATTGCTGTTTGGCGGCAAGCGCCACCGCATCGACCTGCATGAACTCACGGGCGGCAAGCGGGTGATGGTCTATGGCCAGACCGAAGTCACGCGCGACCTGATGGAGGCGCGCAAACGCGCCGGGCTGCTGACCGTGTACGAAGCCCAGAACGTGACGCCGCTGGAGTTCGGCAGCGAGCGTCCGCGCGTGCGCTATGAGAAGGATGGCCAGCAGCACGAGATCAGCTGCGACTTCATTGCCGGCTGCGATGGTTTTCACGGCGTATGCCGCGCCAGCATTCCCGCGGACAGCATCCGCAACTATGAGAAGGTCTATCCGTTTGGCTGGCTCGGCATCCTGGCCGATGTGCCGCCGGTGTCGCATGAACTGATCTACGCCCATACCGAGCGCGGCTTCGCGCTGTGCAGCCAGCGCAGCGCGACGCGCAGCCGCTACTACCTGCAGGTGCCGCTCACCGACAAGGTCGAGAACTGGAGCGATGAAGCCTTCTGGGACGAGCTGCGCCTGCGCCTCGATCCCGAAGCCCGCGCCAACCTGGTCACCGGCGCCTCGCTGGAGAAAAGCATCGCGCCGCTGCGCAGCTTCGTCTCCGAGCCCATGCGCTTTGGCCGCATGTTCCTGGCCGGCGACGCCGCGCACATCGTGCCGCCCACGGGCGCCAAGGGCCTGAACCTGGCGGCCTCCGATGTGGGCTACCTGTCGCGCGCGTTTGCCGAGTTCTACCAGCAGCGCAGCAGCGAAGGCATCGACCGCTATTCCGAAGTCAGCCTGCGCCGCGTGTGGAAGGCCGAGCGCTTCTCCTGGTGGATGACCTCGCTGATGCACCGTTTCCCGGATTCGGGCGACTTCGACCGCAAGGTGCAGGAAGCCGAACTCGACTACCTGGTGCATTCGCGCGCCGGCGCGACCTCGCTGGCGGAGAACTACGTGGGCCTGCCGCTGAACTGAGCAGCATCCGGGCCAGGCTCAGTCCGGCTTGATCTGCGCGCGCGCGATCACCTTCTTCCAGCGCGCCTGCTCGGCCGCGATGAATTGGGCGAACTGCTCGGGCGTGCCGCCAATGGCCTCCGCCGCGTCGCCGCTCAGCCGGCGTTGCGACTCGGGCGCCCTGACGGCCTTCATGGTCTCCGCCGACAGCTTGTCGATATGCGCCTGCGCCATGTTGGCGGGCGCGAGCATGCCGTACCACTGGGTCATCTCGAAGCCGGGAAAGCCCTGCTCGGCGACGGTGGGCACATCGGGCAGCTGGGGCAGGCGCTGGGCCGAGCCGGTCGCGATGCAGCGCACCTTGCCCGACTTGATGAAGGGAATGATGGCTGCCGCGCCAATTGCCGACGCGTCGACGCGGCCGGAGATCAGGTCGGTGAGCATCGGCCCCGTGCCCTTGTACGGCACGTGCAGCATGAAGACCTCGGACGCCATCTTCAGGTATTCGAAAGCCAGGTGGCCCGCGCTGCCATTGCCGGCCGAGCCATAGCTGAGCTTGCCCGGGTTGCGCTTGGCATGGGCAATCAGCTCGCGCAGATTCTTGACGGGCAGGTCGGCATTGACCACATAGAGGCTGGGCACCTTGGCCAGCAGGCTCACGGGCTTGAAGTCCTTGGGCGACCAGGGCAGCTTGTCGAAGATATAGGGGTTGACCGCGAGCGTGCCGATATGGCCCAGGATCAGCGTGTGCTGGTCTTCGGCGCGCGCGACTTCGGACATCGCGATGTTGCCCGCGGCGCCCGGCTTGTTGTCGACAAAGACGTTCTGGCCGAGGGTCTTGGACAGCTCCACGGCCGTCGAGCGGGCGATGATCTCGGAGCTGCCGCCGGGCGCAAAGGGCACGACGAAGCGCACGGACTTCGTCGGCCAGGCCGACTGGGCCCGCGACAGCGAGGGCAGCGCTCCCGCCAGTGCCAGCGCTGCGCCGGCGTGCAGGGCATGCCTGCGGTTGACCGGATGCGGGGCGCGGACGTTGCTGGATTCGGTGGTGGTCACGGGGTTGTTCTCGTAGGGATGGACGTGTCCGATGATGGGCAGCCAGGCTTTCAATCGGCTTTCAGCAAAAGCTGTGTTTACCCTTAGCCTGCTGCCCCGCCGCCCTCGGGCCGGGTACGCCACCAGACCAGCAGCGCCAGCAGGCTCACGCCCGCGCCCAGCAGGCACACGGCCGGCCAGCCCGCGTGCGCATAGGCGGCGGTGCTTGCCAGCGCGCCGGCGCCGCTGCCCACCGCGTAGAACAGCATGTAGAGCGCGATGAGCCGGCTCGATGCCTGCGGCCGGGCCTGCAGGATCAGGCTCTGGTTGGTGACATGCAGCGCCTGGCCGCCCAGGTCCAGCAGCACGATGCCCAGCAGCAGCGCCCACAGCGACTGTTCCATCCACGACAGCGGCCACCACGCCAGCAGCAGCAGGCCCAGTGCCAGCGCGCTCACGCGCTCGCCCTGGCCTGCGTCGGCCCAGCGCCCGGCGCGCGCGCCGGCCAGCGCGCCCACCACGCCGACCAGCCCGAACGCGCCAATGGCCGTGTGCGACAAGCCTGCCGCGCGCAACGGCAGCACCAGGGCGCTCCAGAAGATGTTGAACGCGGCAAACATCAGCAGCGCGAGCAGGCCGCGCACCTGCAGCGTTTTTTCCTCGCGCAGCAGCGTCAGCATCGACGCCACCAGACGCGGATAGCCAGGTGCGCCGGCGGGGGCGGGCATGGCCGGCAGGCGGCGCCACAGCGGCAGTGCGAGGCCGAGCATCAGCAGCGCGGCGACCGCATAGACCGCGCGCCAGCCCGCGAGATCGCTGATGCCGCCGGACACCACGCGCGCCAGAAGCAGTCCGATGAACACGCCGGCCTGGGCCGAGCCCACGACGCGCCCGCGTTCCTGCGGCGCGGCTGCGCTGGCAGCATAGGCAATGAGCCCCTGGGTCATGGCCGTGCCCATCAGGCCCACGGCCAGCATGCCCGAGAGCAGCACCGGCATGCTGCGCGCCAATGCAACCGTGATCAGCGCCGCCATCAGCGCCAGCATCTGCACGGCCATCAGCCGGCGCCGTTCCATGTGGTCACCCAATGGCACGAGCAAGAGCAAGGCCAGCGCACACCCCGCCTGGGTGGCTGTCACCACGCCGCCCACGGCCGCCTGGCCGATGCCGAAGTCATGCGCAAGACTGTCCAGCAGCGGCTGGGCGTAGTAGACGTTGGCAACGCTCAGGCCGCTGGCCGCAGCGAACAGCAAGACCACGCTGCGTGCGAGTGGGGGACGGGGGTCGGCGCGGCATTCGGCGCGGGATGGGGACGCGGTGGCAGACGGTGGATTCATGCAGGGCTTCTTTGCAATCTAGTTTCAAAATAAAACCAGTCCATGCTATGTGAAGCGGTCTTAAAATGCAACCACATTGCCCTGTGCCCGAGGAAGCTGCATGCCACGCCCTGTCGCCATTGATGCCGAACCCTGTCCCGTCGCGCGCTGCGTCGACATCCTGGGCGACCGCTGGTCGCTGCTGATCGTGCGCGATGCATTCGACGGCGTGCGCCGTTTTGGCGATTTCCAGCGCGGCCTGCGCATGGCGCGCAATATCCTGTCGGACCGGCTGCACAAGCTGGTCGAGGCCGGCATCCTGGCCCTGCAGCCCGCCTCCGATGGCTCGGCCTACCAGGAATATGTGCTGACGCCGCGGGGGGAAAAGCTGTTTCCGGTGATCGTGGCGCTGCGGCAGTGGGGCGAGCAGCAGCTGTTTGCGTCCGGCGAGCGCCATTCGCTGCTGCTGGACCTGCGCACGCAAAGGCCGGTGCCGTTCATGCAACCGGTCGCTGAGGACGGCCGCGTGCTGGCGCCGGACGCGACCGTGGTGCGCAAGATCGCCTGACCCGGTACCGCACAAAAAAAAGGCGCTGCATGTGCAGCGCCCGAACTCCTGACGGAGGAGACAAACTTCGATCAGTAAGCGGCGCCGTGCGCCGCGAGTACGGGGTCGCCCTGGATGGCGGCCGAGGCCCGGCCGTCGGCGCCGACCGGCACCTGGCCGACCAGCGTGCTGCGGTAGAGCTGGCGGTCGTATTCAAGCGCGAAGATATCCTGCGGCGCGACATGGGCGGTGGAGCGGTTGTCCCAGAACGCGATCGAGCCGGGCTCCCACTTGAAGCGCACGGTGAACTCGCTGGCCACCGCGTGTTCCCACAGCAGCTCCAGCAGCACGCGGGATTCGCGCGTGCGCAGGCCGCTGATGCTTTTGAGGAAACCCGGGCTGATGTAGAGCACCTGTTCGCCGGTTTCGGGATGCACGGTGACCAGTGGATGCTCGCTGACCAGCGTGTTGTTCTTCACCAGTTCGAGGTATTCGGCCGTGGCGCTCGCGCCCGCAGGCGGGCTGAAGCGGTGCTCGCCGCGCAGTCCTTGCAGGAAGGCCTTGAGCGGCTCCGACAAGGCTTCATACGCCGCCACCAGGTTCGTCCACTGCGTATCGCCGCCGTAGGGCGGGATGGTCACGCCGCGCAGGATCGAGGCCGCGGGCGGGTTGTGCGCCGCGGTCACGTCCGCATGCCAGCCGCTCCAGGGGCGGCGCTCGGGCTCGCTGCCATGGCTGTTGGCGCGGCGGTGCTTGGCAATCGAGTACAGCGCGGGATGGCCCTCGACATGGCCGAATACCGGGTGGCCGATGGTCAGCTCGCCGAACTGGCGCGCAAACGCCACATGCTGCGCGTGGCTCAGGTGCTGTTCGCGGAAGAACACCACCTTCCAGCGCAGCAGCGCCGAGCGGATGCTGTGGATTTCGGCCGCGCTGAGCGGCTGGCTCAGGTCGACGCCGCCGATCAGCGCGCCGATGTGCGCCGATTGCGGTACGGCGCTGATGTGCGGCGTGGCTTCGAGAGCCGTCTGCAGGCGGTCGGTCAGCAGTTGCTGGGGCGAGGCATTGAGGCGCATGTTCATGGTCTGTCTCCTGGGGGTGGTCAACGCGCGTTGGCGAGCTTTTGCGGTGCGTCCGGCAACAGGCCCAGTTCGCTGAGCAGGGCCTGGTTGTTCTTCAACTGGGCGGCGAGCAGTTGCTGCGTGGCCTCGGGCCCCTGGAACCAGGGCTCCCATTGGTTGAGCGCGACGAAATCCTTCCACTCCTTGCTTTGCGACACCTGGCGCAGCGCATCGACCCAGTAGGCCTTCTGCGCTTCGCTGGCGCCGGGCACGGTCATCACGCCCTGGAACGAGTCGCTCACATAGTCGATGCCTTGCTCCTTCCAGGTCGGGGCCTGCGCAAATGCGCCGCCCAGCCGGTGCCCGGCGGCGATGGCCAGCACGCGCACGCGGCCCGCCTGCAGATACGACAACAGGTTGGGCGTGGTGGCGGAGACCACATCGAGGTGGCCGCCCACCAGCGCCGTCATGGACTCCACCGACGACTTGTAGGGCACGATGCGCAGCCCCTTGATGTCGACACCGGCCTGCTTGAGCGGCTGGGCCACGCCCAGGTGGATGTGGTTGCCCAGCGTGGTGGCAATGCCGATCGAGTACTTGCCCGGGTCTTTCTTCAACTGGGCGACCAGGTCCTGCGTGTTGCGCAGCGGCGAGTCGGCGCGCACGACCACGGTGACGTATTCGCGGAACAGCGTGGCCACGGGGGTGCCTTTTTGCAGATGCTCGGGCAGTGCGTTCTGCGCCTGGCTGTTGCCATAGCTGGTGCTGAGCGTCATCAGCGTATGCGCGTCGCCGGGGTGGCGGTGCAGGCCTTCGAGCGCAACGATGCCATGGGCGCTGGATTTGTTGCTGACCACGAACCCTGGCGCGAGCTTTTCGTGCGCCATCAGTTCGGTGAGCTTGCGCGCGGCCACATCGAGCGCCGCGCCGGCGCCGCTGGGCACGAGGAATTCGATGGACTTGCGCGGCCTCCACTCGGCATCGGCCGCCGTCTGGGCCAGCGCCGGCAGCCAGGCGCTGGCGGCCATGGCGACGGCGGCGCCCATTGCGGCGCGACGTGAGACGCCAAGGCGGCGAGACAGGGATGGGATCGTGGTGGGCATGGCGCGGTTCCTTCGCAGACTCCGGCTGCGTGAACCTGCACTGTAGAAACTGCTGCTTATGCGCGGAACTAAGCTTTTCGCATGAGCTTTTGCGAAAAACGCGTAAGCAGCGGGGTGGCTCGCCTCAAGCCGTCACGTATTCCGGATGGCGCGCGCGGATGTCCGCCACACGGCTCAGCGTGCCCGAGAGGTGGGCGCGCAGTGCCGCCTGGGCCTCATCGGGCGCGCGCGCGGCGAGTGCCTCGACGATGCGGCGGTGGTCGCGCACGACGCGCTCGGGGTTTCCGGGCGAGGGCAGGTCGAGCCGGCGCAGGCGGTCGAGATGGCCGCTGCGCCGGCGCACCAGCTCGTAGAGATCGGGCACGCCCGCGGCCTCGTACATCGCGCGGTGGAACGCCTGGTCCGCGGCAATGAAGGCCTCGGCGTCGTGGCCTGCGAGCGCCGCCTGCAGCTCGACCATGCCGCGCAGGCGCGCATACAGCGCCGCGTCGCCGGATTGCGCCAGCGTGCGCACCACCTCCAGCTCGATGGCGCAGCGCAGGAACTGCGCCTGCTCGGCCGAGTGCAGGTCGATGCGGCTGACCCGCGTCGCGTGCTGCGCAAAGATGTCCACCAGACCCTCCTGGCGCAACTGCATCAGCGCATCGCGCACCGGCGTCTGGCTCAGCTGGAAGCGGTCGGCCAGGTCGGTGCGCGACAGCGGCGTGCCGGGGGCGAGCTCGAGGGAAATGATGGCTTCGCGCAGCCAGCCGAAGACCTGGGGCGCTGCCTGGCGGGTGCGGTCGAGCTTGGGAGTGGTGTTCATCAGGGTGTCGCTATCGAAGCCTCGATTCTAGGGTCGACGACATTGACGCACTAATATATTAGTGCTTCAATGGCCGGGCACTTCAATAATTACCGGAGACAATTCCATGCATCGACGCCATGCCCTGGCTGCTGCCGCCTGCAGCGCCGCCTGCCTTTTCACCGCCACCGCGCATGCCGCCGACTGGCCCGCGGCCAAGGCCATCACCTGGGTCGTGCCGTTTGCACCCGGCGGCTCGACCGACGTCGTGGCGCGCATGGTCGGCCAGGAGCTGTCCACGGCGCTCAAGCAGTCCGTGGTGATCGACAACCGTCCGGGCGCGGGTGGCGCCATCGGCGTGCAGGCCGTGGCGCGCGCGCCCGCAGACGGCTACACGCTGATTGGCGGCACCATCAGCACGCATGCGATCAACGCCTCGCTGTACAAGAAGCTGCCCTACGACCCGGTCAAGGACTTCGAGCCGATCACGCTGATTGCCTATGTGCCCAACGTGCTGATGGTCAACAGCAGCCTGGGCGTGAACACCATGCAGGAACTCGTGGCGTGGATCCGCAAGAATCCCGAGAAGGCTTCGTATGCCTCGTCGGGCGCGGGCACCTCGACCCACCTGACCGGCGCGCAGATGTCCGATCTGCTCAAGGTGCCGATGCAGCATGTGGCCTACAAGGGCAGCCCGCAGGCGCTGCAGGATGTGGCCGCGGGCAATGTGCCTTTCCTGTTCGACCAGCTCACGGCCGGGTTGCCGCTGGTGAAGGCCGGCAAGCTCAAGTTCCTTGCCGTGACGACCAAGACGCGTTCGCCGCTCGCGCCCGATGTGCCGACCACGGCCGAGGCGGGTTTCCCGGGACTGGACCTGGTGTCCTGGCAGGCGGTCTATGCGCCCAAGGGCACGCCCAGGGACATCGTGGCGCGCCTGAACACCGAAATCGTCAAGGCGCTCAAGACCCCCGAACTCAGGAACAAGTTCGAGACCCAGTTCGGCATGCAGGTCATCGGCAGCACGCCGGCGGAACTCGCGGCGGTCACCGCCGCCGACACCGCGCGCCTGGGCGAGCTGGTGCGCAAGACCGGCGCGACCACCGAGTAATTCCACGAGACCGTAGAGACCGAAGAGACCATGGCACGCGACATCACCATCACCCACGTCCGCATCACCCCCATTGCCTTTCGCGACGGCCCGCTGCTCAATGCGGCCGGCATCCACGAGCCCTGGGCGCTGCGGGCCATCGTCGAGATCGAGACCAGTGACGGCCGCGTCGGCATTTCCGAGACCTATGGCGACGAGCCCATGCTCAAGGTGCTGGAGCAGGCGCGCCCCTTGCTCATCGGCCTGTCGCCGTTTGCACTGGGCACCATGGAGGAGCGCGTGCGCGCCACCATCAAGGCCGTGCCCGGCGCCGTCGAGTTCGAGCTGGCGCCGGGCTCGCATGCGGCCAAGAACGCGCCCAAGGTGATCAGCACCTTCGAGGTCGGCATGCTCGACCTGCAGGGCCAGATCGTCGGCGCGCCCGTGGTCGACCTGCTGGGCGGGGCGGTGCGTCCATCGGTGCCCTACAGCGCCTATCTGTTCTTCAAATATGCGGAACATATCGGCAACCCCTACGCGCCCGACGCCTGGGGCGAGGGCATCAGCCCCGCGCAGATCGTCGCGCAGGCGCAGCGCATGATCGCTCTCTACGGTTTCCAGAGCATCAAGCTCAAGGGCGGCGTGTTCGAGCCCGCGCACGAGGTGGCCTGCATGCAGGCGCTGGCGCAGGCCTTTCCTGGCGTGCCGCTGCGGCTCGACCCCAATGCCAACTGGTCGCTGGCCGCGAGCATCGCCGCGGCGCCAGCGCTCGATGAGATCCTCGAGTACTACGAAGATCCCACGCCCGGGCTCGAAGGCATGGCCGAGCTTGCAAAGCACACCCGGCTGCCGCTGGCCACCAATATGGTGATCACCACCATGGAGGATTTCCGCAAGGGCTGCGAGATGGGCGCGGTCAAGGTGCTGCTGTCCGACCACCACTACTGGGGCGGCCTGCGCGCCACGCAGACGCTGGCGCGCATGTGCCGGCTGTGGGGCCTGGGCATGTCGATGCACTCCAACTCGCATCTGGGCATCAGCCTGATGGCCATGACCCATGTCGCCGCCAGCGTGCCCAACCTGACCTATGCCTGCGACACCCACTACCCGTGGCAGGAGGAGGAAGTGGTCAAGGGCGGACGCATCCGTTTCGAGCAGGGATCGGTCGTGGTGCCGACCACGCCGGGGCTGGGCGTCGAACTCGACCGTGAGGCATTGGCCACGCTGCACGCGCAGTATCTCGAATGCGGCGTGCGCAACCGCGACGACCTTCAGCAGATGCGCCGCTACGATCCGTCGTTCAGCGGCAAGACGCCGCGCTTCTGAAGCCGCAGCGCGCGCTTGCGCTGGCGCAAAAAAGTGCCTGCCCCGGGCCCCGGTGCCCGGGCTGCGGCGTTAAGCTCGGGGACCTATGGCGCACGTCACCTTTTCCCCTCCATACATCCACCCCGACCAGGCTGCGCACCAGCTGCGCAGCCAGGGGTATGCCGTTCTATCGCCCGCCGACGTCGCGGCCTGGATTGGCGCCGCGCCCGGCGAGCTGCAGGCCTTGGCGCAGGACTGGTCCGATCTGCCGCCCGACGAGCATCTCAAGGACGGCGGCCGCTACCGCCGCCGGCGCCACTCGTGTTTCATCGAGGAAGGCGGCCGGCTGCAGCAGGTGGAGCACCGCGCGCACTGGCAGCCCGTCGAGTACAACGCGCTGCATGGCGGCATGCTGCGCATGTTTGCGCCGATGCGCGATGCCGTCGTGGCCGAGCCCGCTTGGCAGAAGCTGCTCATCGCGCTGGGCCAGCTGTCCGACCAGGTGTTCCGCGCCGGCGGCCCGCCTGCGGCCTGGTTCATCGAGGCGCACCAGTTCCGCATCGACACCACGCATGGCATCGGCCGGCCCACGCCCGAGGGCGCGCACCGCGACGGCGTCGATCTGGTGGCGGTGTTCCTGGTCGGCCGCAAGGATGTGAAGGGCGGCGAAACCCGCGTGTTCGAAGCCACGGGGCCGCAAGGGCTGCGCTTCACGTTGACAGAGCCGTGGTCGCTGATGCTGCTTGACGATGCGCGCATGATCCACGAGACCACGCCCATCCAGCCGCTGGCCGAAGGCGGCTACCGTGATACGCTGGTGGTCACCTGCCGCCGCGAGAACTTTCAAGGCGCAGAGTTTGACACCCATGCGGTGAGTTGACATCGATCAGCGTCCTGGCGGCGCCCGCATGCCACACTGCAGACACACGTTCAATAGAGGAGAAGCATCATGTTCAAGCACATTCTGGTTCCTGTCGACGGTTCGGCCACTTCCCTGCTGGCGGTGTCCAAAGCCGCCGAAATGGCGAAGGTCTTCGGCAGCAGCGTGACCGCGGTCTATGTGGTCGACCCCTATCCCTTCACCGGCGTGGGCGCCGATTTCGCCTACGGCCAGGCCCAGTACCTGAGCGCGGCCACGGCCGAGGCCAACACGGCGCTGGAAGCCGTGCGCAAGATCATGGACGAAGCCGGACAGCCCGTGACCACCGTGGTCGGCGAGGGCCATGCCGTGCATGAAGGCATCGTGCGCGTGCTGGAAAACACCGGCGCCGACCTGATCGTCATGGGCTCGAGCGGCCGCCGCGGGCTCGAAAAGCTGATGCTGGGCAGCGTGACGCAGCGCGTGCTGCGCTCGGTGCATATTCCGGTGCTGGTCGTGAAGCCCTGAAGCTTCGCGCTTGCATGCAAAAAGCCGCTGGTGACAGCGGCTTCTTTCGTGAGATCCAGCGCGTCAGTGGGCAGCGGTGGCGCCGGGGAGGGGCTGGCGGCTCTTACGGCTCTTGAGTACCGCGATCAGCACATGCGCGCCGATCGCCAGGGCCAGCAGCAGCAGCGCGCCCAGGCCCCAGATCGCCCAGGCCAGCACGCTCACGGCGCCGGCAAGCATGGGCACGGTTTCCAGCGCGGCCTGGACCATGGGGCCGATGGCGGCGAGCATCGCCTGCAGGTCGGCCGTCAGCTGCGGGGGAATCCAGGCTGTGGCCCAGGCGGGCCACAGCGCCGCGCCCATTGCGGCGCCACCCCCGGCCAGTGCGCCCGCGCCGGCCATGGCCCAGACCGTGAGCGCGTACAGGCCCCAGCAGGCCAGCGACCAGAACGCCAGCAGCCCAAGAGAAAGAAACCAGCTGAGTGCATAGAGCATGGTGTGTCGTCACTGAAAATCGCAATCGGCCAGTATGGTGGGATCGCCATTCGAAATACAGCAGCTTGAGCCGAAGCGGATATTCGGATTTCACGAAAATACGCCTATGCCCAATTTTCGCCATCTGTACTATTTCTGGATCGTTGCCAAGCAGGGCGGCTTTGCGCGTGCCGCCGAACATCTGGGCATGGCGGTGCAGACCATCAGCGTTCAGGTGCGTGAGCTGGAAAAGGACCTGGGGCATGCGCTGCTCAAGCCCGCGGGCCGCAGCGTGGCGCTGACCGAAGCCGGCCAGGCCGCATTCGCGCGCGCCGAGCAGATCTTCGCGCTGGGCCAGGGCCTGGCCGGCGAAGTGCGCGCTGCCGGCAGTGCGCCCGTGGCGCGGCTGGCGGTGGGCTTGTCCGACGGCCTGTCCAAGCTGGCCGCGCATGCGCTGCTCGCACCGGTGCTCGCAACGCCGCGGCTGCGCCTGGTCTGCCATGAGGGCGAGCTTGACGAACTGCTGTCCGAGCTGGCACTGCACCAGCTCGATGTGGTGCTCGCGGGGCAGGGCGCGCCGCGCATCGCCAACCAGCGCCTGTCGAGCGAGCGCATTGCCAGCTCCGCCCTGCATTGGTACGGTCCCGCGTCGCTGGTGCGAAAGGCCACGCGCGAGCGCTTTCCGCAGTCGCTGCAAGACCTTCCGGTGCTGCTGCCCACGGCGCATGCCCCGCTGCGCGCCACGCTGGACCAGTGGTTCGAGGACCTGGGCGTGCAGCCGCGCATTGTTGGCGAGTTCGAAGACAGCGCGCTGCTGGCGGTGTTTGCCGCGCGCGGGCTGGGCGTGTTCCCGGTCAGCGAGCTCGGCGCCAAGGATGTGGGCCTGGTGCGCGGCCTGCGCTTGCTGGGCGACTGCCCGGATTTGCGCGAGGAAGTGCATGCGATCTGGTCGCGGCGCGGGCGGAACCATCCACTGGTGCGGCAGATCGTCGCTGCGGCGCAGAGGGAGGAAACCACTGCGCGCACCGCTTCAGTCGAAGCCCGCTGACGGCCCGGTGGCAAAAAGCCCGGCGCCCGACCAGGTTGGCGCGCCAGCGGCCTCGGCCGCTTTGCCGATGCGGCTTGTCACAGCCGCCGGCAAGCGCGACAGCACGCGCGGAAAAGCGCGGCAGTAGCTGGCCTGCACCCCTGCCATCACCGCCAACTGGCCATAGCTGATCCAGCAGCCCTCGGGCACGGCCTGCGCCACCTGCGACACGCGCTCGCGCCAATCCTCGCTCAGCACCGGCGCCTGGGCGCGGGAGAGGGCGACGGCGTCGCCTGCGCGCAGTTCGCCGCCGCGCAGCACGCGCGCCAGCATGCCGCGCTCGGCGCCGATGGTCTTGAGCGTGCCGGGGCAGCGGCGCTCCAGCAGGCTGCAAGGCTCGCACTGGAAGGTCAGCCAGAGCACCACCTCGCTGCCCACGCGCAGCAGGTCGCCGGAGCGCAGCCCGCTGGTGGGGAAATCGACACGCAGATTCTCCCGCAGCGCCATGGGCGGCAATTGCCAGTGGCGATAGGCATCACTGGCCGCAAGCAGCAGCTGGCGCGGGGAGAGTGCCAAGGCGTGGCGATCGCCCGCAAGCCCGTGGCCGGCTACCGCCTGCGCCACTGCCACCGGCTGCGGCGCGCGTTCCGCGTGCGGGCGCAGGTAGAGCGCTTCCAGCGATCCAAGCGGCTGCCAATCCATGCCGAAAACGCTGCCCCAGCGTTCAGCGCTGCGGCATGTCCTTGGTCGAGTAACCGAGGCTGATGGTCGCGTCGGCCGCGATCGCGGGCATGCTTGCATTCCACGTTTCCCACGCGGCGCGCATCCGGGCCAGCCGCTCGGGGTCGCGGCCGGCCTGGTTGGCGCGTTCGCGTTCGTCGGCGGGAATGTTGAACAGGTACTCGTTGCCGTCGACGCACAGGTACTTCCAGTCGCCGTCGCGCAGCGCCTGCTGGCCGCGGTGGTTCATGCGCCAGTGCAGCGGGCGCGCGAAGCTGTGGCCGGGCTCGCGCAGCACGGGCAGCAGCGATACGCCATCGAGCGGGTAAGCGGGCGCGGCCGAAACGCCTGCCGCATCGAGGATGGTGGCCGACCAGTCCATGGTCATGCACAGCTGCCGGCTCTCGCTGCCGGGCTTGATCACGGCCGGCCAGTGGGCAATCCACGGCACGCGGATACCGCCTTCGGTCAGGTCCATCTTGCCGCCGACCAGCGGCCAGCTGTCGGAAAAGCGTTCGCCGCCGTTGTCGCTGGTGAAGATCACCAGCGTGTTCTCGGCCAGCCCATGCTGCTTCAGTGCCGCCATCACCCGGCCTATGCCTTCATCCATGTGGTGGATCATGCGGCGGTAGGTGTGGATGTTGCCGCCCGAGAGGTCGAACAGGTTGTCCTTCACCGTGGGCGCGCGGGCCGCGTCGTCGCGCGTCTCCCAGGGCCAGTGCGGCGCGGTGTAGTGCAGGCTCAGGAAGAAGGGCGCGTCCTGCTGCGCCATGCGGCCGACGTAATCGACTGCGCGCTGCGACAGCAGGTCGGTGAGATAGCCCTCGGACTGCGCAGCCTCCGCACCATTCCACAGGTCGTGGCTGCCGCGCGAGTCGCAGTGCGTGAAATAGTCGATGCCGCCCGACAGCGGGCCGAAGAACTCCTCGTAGCCCGAACGCAGCGGACCGAAGTGCGGCGGATAGCCCAGATGCCACTTGCCGATCAGCGCCGTGCGGTAGCCGCCATCGCGCAGCAGCGAGGGCAGGGTCGGATGCTCCGGCGGCATGCCCAGCGTGCTGCTGCCGCGGCTGTCGCTGCGGATCGGCTCCTCGGCCGCGCCGCGCAGGCGGTACTGGTAGCGGCCGGTGATCAGCGCGAAACGCGTGGGCGAGCACACCGGAGAGTTCGAGTAGCCCTGAGTCAGTTTGAGGCCGCCAGCCGCCATCTGGTCGAGCACGGGGGAGACCGGGCCGAATTCGGCGTCGCGGCCGCCGTAGCAGCCCAGGTCGGCGTAGCCGAGATCGTCGGCAACGATGAAGATGATGTTGGGTCGTGTCATG
The DNA here is from genome assembly GCF_013363755.1 of Comamonas antarctica. Classification (NCBI taxonomy): domain Bacteria; kingdom Pseudomonadati; phylum Pseudomonadota; class Betaproteobacteria; order Burkholderiales; family Comamonadaceae; genus Comamonas; species Comamonas antarctica. The sequence continues at coordinate 2,334,479 of NZ_CP054840.1, read as the reverse complement.
GACATCTGCGCTCGCGTGGCCCTCAGGGCTGGTAGCCGGACTTCTGCACCACCGGCGCCCATTGCGCGCGGTAGGCGTGGAGCATCTTGACCGTTTCGGCCTGCGTGCTGACCACGGGAACCATCATCGCGTCCTTGAAGCGGCTGGCGGTTTCGGGCTCCTGCATGACGTCATGGATGGCGCGCGCCAGGCGCTCCACCTTGTCCTTGGGCATGCTCGCCGGCGCAAAGAAGGTGTTCCAGCCGGTGGCCGCCAGGTCCAGCCCGGCTTCCTTGAAGGTGGGAATGCCGGGTGCGAACGGCGAGCGCTGCGCGCCCGACAGCGCCAGGATGCGCAACTTGCCGGCTTCATGCTGGGCGACGACGACATCGAGCGTGTCGACCGCGACCGGCACCTGGTTGCCGAGCAGGTCGTTGAGCAGCGGCGCCGAACCGCGGTAGCCGACGACCTGCGTGGGCACGCCGGCTTTCGCGCCGGCCATCAGCGCAAAGAAATGCGGCAGGCTGCCGGTGGCGGGCACGCCGAAGTTGGCCTGCTGCGGATGGGCGCGCAGCCACTCCAGCAGCTCGCCCAGGTTGCGCACGGGCAGGCTGGGCGACACCGCCAGCGCGAAATCGTAGGTGTTGACATGCGAGACCGGCACGAAGTCGCGCTCGGCGTCGTAGCCGTTGTCCTTGAATACCAGGGGCGCGACCACCATGACCGCGGGGTTGGCCAGCATCAGCACATTCTGGTTGGCGGGCGTGGCCTTGACCTGCTGCGCCGCGAGGCGGCCGCCCGCACCCGATTTGTTCTCGACGATCACGGGCACGCCCAGGCGCGCGCCGAGCTTGTCGCCGACGATGCGCGCCACGCGGTCGGTGGCGCCTCCGGGTGCATAACCGACGATGATGCGCAGCGGGCCGTCGAGCAGCGGCTGGGGCTGGGCGTGCGCGGCGGGCGCGATGCCGGCCATCAGGCCGGCCAGGGCGAGGGCGCCGCCGGCGCGGCCCAGGAAGTGGCGGCGCGAAGGCGTCGGGCGGTGAGTCATGCGGCATCTCCTGTTGTTTTGGCAGCGGCACGGATTCTTACATGGCTCGGATCCGTTTTGAGCCGGCGCCGCATGCACAAACCGAGGAGGGTTTCCGTTCGTCCTGAGCCGGTCGAAGGATGAATGGCCAGCTCTCGAAAACCCGCGCGCTTGACTTCAAGCCACCCGGATCAATGCGCCGCGGCTGCCTGCGCCACCCCGCGTGCCTGCCGCGCGACGCGCACGAACTCCGGCAGAAAGGTGCGGCGCACGCCGTCCGGGAACTCCACGGTCACCGAGTTCTGGTCGGCTTCGACGACCTGGCCCGCGCCGTAGCGTTTGGCGCGTACCGTGTCGCCCCCCGCGAAGCGCGGCTTGGCCGGCGCGGCAGGGCGGATCTCGATCGGCGGCACGACGGCAGCGGGCGCCAGGCGCGACAGCGCCGCCAGCCGCTGGCAGTTGTCGCAGTGGCCGCAGGTGTCGAACGAGGGGGCTTCGCCCAGCGCCGCCAGCACCGCCTGCCAGCGGCAGCGCCCGCCCTGCGCATAGGCCACCATGGCTTCCAGCGTCGCGCCATCCTGCTCGCGCCGCGTGCGGTAGCCGGTGAGCAGGGCTTCGAGCGCCGCGGCATCGAGATCCTGGACCACATGGAAACGGCCGGCGCGCGTGCGGCGCACGGCCTTGTGGCTGCGCAGCAGGCTCAATGCCACCAGCACCTTGGCGCGCGGGCGCTCGGCGGCCTCGACAATGGCGTCGGCCGACCAGCTGCCCTCGGGCGCTGGCTGGTGCAGCAACGCCATGATGGCCTGCAGGTCGTCGAGCGACGGGTAGCGGCCCGACAGGAAAAAGCTCTGCAGCGCGCGGTCCTGCGGCACGTAGAGCAAGGTGCAAGTGGCGTTTTCGCCGTCGCGGCCCGCGCGGCCCGCTTCCTGGTAGTAGGCATCGACGCTGGCAGGCATCTGGTAGTGCAGCACGAAGCGGATATCGGGCTTGTCGATACCCAGTCCAAACGCGTTGGTGGCCACCATCACGCGCACCCGGCCTTCCATGAAGTCGTCCTGTGCCTGCGCGCGCTCGCCGGCATTGAGCCGGCCGTGGTACAGGCCCACGGACTCGCCCTCGGCCGCGAGCTTGGCATGCAGCTCCTCGGCGCATTTGATGGTGGCCGTGTAGACGATGCCCGATCCCGCGTAGCCCGCCACCAGCGCCAGCGCCCGGGGCAGGCGGTCGGCGGCGCGCGCCAGCGGCTCGACGGCAAATTGCAGGTTGGGGCGGTAGGCGCCGGCCTGCACGACGTCCTTGGCCGCAATGCCCAGCAGCGCGATGATCTCGGACATCACCGTGGGCTTGGCGGTGGCCGTGAGCGCCAGCACCGCGGGACGGCCCAGCGCGCGCACCGCCGGCGCGATCTCCAGGAAAGCGGGGCGGAAGTCATGGCCCCATTCGGAGATGCAGTGGGCTTCGTCGACCACCAGCAGGCTCACCGGATGGCGCGACAGCGCCGTGGTCAGCGCCGGATCGGCAATCTGTTCGGGCGTGGTCAGCACGATGCGGGCGCTGCCGTTCTCCACGGCCTCGCGCGCGGCCGCGAGTTCCTCGCTGCCGATGGCGCTGTTGATCTGCACCGCCGCCACGCCCAGCGCGCGCAGGGCGTCGCACTGGTCCTTCATCAGCGCCACCAGCGGCGAGACCACCACCGTCGTGCCCGGCAGCAGCAGGGCGGGCAATTGGTAGCACAGCGACTTGCCCGCGCCCGTGGGCATGACAGCCAGCGTGTTCGTGCCCTGCAGCACGCGCTCGATCACCTCGAGCTGGCCGGGCCGCAGCCGCTTGAGGCCAAAGACCTTGCGCAACGTGGTGTCGATGGGGTTGGCGGTGCGGCGCGTGCGGGCGGGGGTGGCGCGGGGAGCGGTGCTCATGGGATGGGGCGTGCGGAAATGAGGAGGAAGCTGGTCTTCATCATGGGCGGGCATCCTCCCCCGCGGCGCCGGACTCGCGCGCTCGACCGTGTCGGACGGAACGCGGTGGCGTGCACGCGTAGGAGCAGCCTCTGGATTCCATGCGGCGCCGGCTTACGTGCCGGCCCCGCCATGCATGAGACTTTCAAAGACAGCCAAGCAACCATGAGAAGGATCCCATGCCAAAATTTGCATCCCGGGAAGGCCAGCGCGTTCCCGACGTCACGTTCCGCTACCGCGAAGATGGCGAGTGGAAGGACACCGACTCCACCCAGCTGTTCAAGGGAAAGACGGTCGCGGTTTTCTCGCTGCCGGGTGCCTATACGCCGACCTGTTCATCGACCCATCTGCCGCGCTTCAACGAGCTGGCCGAGACCTTTCGCGCCAACGGCGTCGATGACATCATCTGCGTTGCCGTGAACGACCCCTTCGTCATGGAGAACTGGGCTGGGGACCAGGGCTGCGACAACGTGTTCATGCTGCCCGACGGCAATGCCAGCTTCACCGAGCAGATGGGCATGCTGGTCGACAAGAGCGATCTGAACTTCGGCAAGCGCTCCTGGCGCTACTCGATGCTGGTGCGCGACGGCGTCATCGACAAGATGTTCATCGAGGACGATGTGCCCGGCGATCCCTTCGAGGTCTCCGATGCGGACACGCTGCTGCACTATGTGAACAAGGACGCCCAGGCGCCCGACCAGGTGGCGCTGCTGAGCAAGCCGGGCTGCGCCTTCTGCGCCCATGCCAAGCAACTGCTCGACGCGGCAGGCGTGGCCTATGCCGATATCAGCCTGCCCGACAGCATCCGCAATTGCGCGCTGGGTGCGCTTGCCAAGGCGCAGACCGTGCCGCAGCTGTTCGTCAACGGCAGCTTGATCGGCGACAGCGAAGCGATCGAACAGTGGCTCCAGCAGCGCGGCGCGGATGCAGGAACGGCGAAAATGGAATGATGCACATCACTTCTTCCTCTCCCGCACCGGCCCGCTTCTGGGTGGCTCCAAGCCTCCTGGCGCTCGTGGCCATCGCAGGTTGCACCTCCACACCCCCGGTAGACAACCAGGCGCAGGCACCCGCGGTCGCCAGCGCAAGCCCGGCTCCAGCGCCCACCCCGGCGGCGGCACCGGCCGCAACCAGCCAGGCCGAGCACGAGCAGCAGTTCGCGCGCTGGGTCGCCGAGTTCCGCACCAGCGCCCGCGCCGCCGGCATCGATGAAGCCACGCTGCAGTCCGCATTTGCCGATGTGCGCCTCGTGCCCCGCGTCATCGCGTCGGACCGTGCGCAGCCCGAGTTCACGCGCACCGTCTGGGCCTATCTCGACAGCGCGGTCTCGGCGCAGCGCATCACGCGCGGCCAGGAGAAGTTGCGCCCGCTGCGTGCCTCGATCGATCCCATTGCCGCGCGCTACGGCGTGCCCACCGAGATCCTGGCCGCGATCTGGGGCATGGAAAGCAACTATGGCAGCAATGTCGGCGACATTCCCGCGATCGACGCGCTGGCGACGCTGGCCTTCGAGGGCCGGCGCGGCGAGTGGGCGCGCGGGCAGCTGCTCGCGGCACTGAAGATCCTGCAAAACGGCGACATCGCGCGCGCGCAGATGGTCGGCTCGTGGGCCGGGGCCATGGGCCAGACGCAGTTCCTGCCCTCGAACTTCCTGGCGTATGCGGTCGATGCCGATGGCGACGGCCGGCGCGACATCTGGGGCAGCGTTCCCGACGTGATGGCCTCGACGGCGAACTTCCTCGCGCGCTCGGGCTGGCAGGCCGGCCAGCCCTGGGGGCTCGAGGTGCGCCTGCCGCAGGGCTTCGACTACGCGCGCGCCGAAGACAGCGTGCGACAGCCATCGGCCCAATGGGCGGGCGAGGGCGTGCAGTCGATGAACGGCGCGCCGCTGCCGGCGCTCGACGGCGCCTCCATCCTGCTGCCCGCGGGTGCACGCGGCCCCGCCTTCCTGGTCGGCACCAACTTCCGCACCATCCTGCGCTACAACAACTCGACCAGCTACGCGCTCGGCGTCGGGCTGCTGGCGCAGAAACTCGCGGGCGGCCCGGGTGTGCAGGCCGCCTGGCCGCGCGATCTGGCGGCCCTCAGCAGCAGCCAGGTGCGCGCGCTGCAGACGGCGCTGAACGCGCGCGGCTTCGATACCGGCACGCCCGATGGCACCATGGGCCCGGCGACACGGCGCGGCGTCCGTGCCTATCAGCAAAGCCTGGGTCTGCCCGCCGACGGCTATCCCACGCTGGAGCTGCTGCAGCGACTGCAGTGACGGCAGTCAGCCGCGCCATGAAAAAGGGGTGCCATCGGGCACCCCTTTTCCTGTGCTCGGCGCCGCGCGCCTGGCTTTACTGGTCCAGCGCGATGCGGTAGATGCCGTAGCTGCCGGTGCCGCCATTGACGCCGGTGTCGTCGGCGCGGTCCACGCTGATGTTGGCCAGGCCCGCGGCCTGCGCGACACCCAGCTCGTTCGGGGCGGACTTGAACAGCACCTTGCCCGCGGTCGGCACCTTGGTGAAGCGCCAGCTGCTGGTCGCGCCGTTGCTGGCGCGCGTGATGTTCTTCTGCGCCTTGACGTAGTTCAGCACCACTTCGCGGTTGGCGTCGGGCGAGGCCCAGACGATGTCGAAGGCCTTGCCCGTGCCCAGGATGAAGGGCGCGCTGCTGTTGGCGCGGTAGTTGTTGGTGGCAACGATGAACTCCTTGGCGTTGTCCATCGGCAGGCCCTTGTAGCGCAGGTTCCTGATGCGCTCGCCGCCCTGGGCCGGGTTGTTGACGTTGTACTTCGGCTGGGTCACGTCGATCTCGTAGCTGATGTCCGGCGAGGTGAACACATCGAAGTTGTAGCCGGGGAACGACGCGCCGGGTTGGATGCCGGTCTTGCTGTCGTTGATCAGCCACTGGTCTTCGGTCTTGGCCGGATCGATCTGGTTGAAGCGGTTGGCCGCGTTCTCCAGCCACTGCTTGATCTGTGCGCCGTTGACCTTCACCGCATGGATGGTGTTGTTGTCGTACAGGTACAGATCGGCCGCCGCCGAAACGGTCATCGTGCCCGCGGCCACATCGGTGAAATCCGTGCTGCCGGAGAAACCCGCCTTGAACGGCGCCGTGACGGACAGCACCGGCAGGCCCGCGTACTGGGGCAGGCTGGCTCGCACGTAGTCGGCCACATACGCCTGCTGCGCCTGGTTGACGATCTGCAGCGCACCGACGTTGCCGACATCGGCAAACATCGAGCTCAGGCGGAAGTCGCTGGTGCCAATGGGCGAGGCGACATAGGCGCGGGTCTTGTTGTGCAGCTCGTCCACTGCGGCCACCACGGCCGGGTCGGAATCCACATACACCGTCTTGCCGGCGGCATCCTTGGAGTCGGTGGTGCGTACCTGCACGTCGGTCTTGGCGGTGTCGACCGACCACTTCTTCGCCGTGCCGTCCCACTTGAGCGCGTAGTTGATCACGCCCAGCGCCTTGCCCCACGAACTGGCCATGACGGCCGGCACGCCGTTGACCGTGCCCTTGGCGTTGTCGGCTCCGTCGAACCTGTAGGCCGGGCTGGTGCCGCGGTCGGGGAAGGTGTTGTGCTCATGGCCCATCACGATGCCGTCGATGCCCGGCACCTCCTTGGTGATGTAGTAGCCGGGGTTTTCCATCTGCGGGAAGTAGCCGCTGGCGCTCATGCCGCCGTGCAGCAGCACGAACACCAGGTCGGCGCCCTTGGCGCGCACTTCAGGCACGTACTTGGCCGCGGTGTCCCGGCCGTCCTGGGTGCTGACCTTGCCGTCGAGCTTGTCCTTGTCCCAGTTCAGGATGCCGGGCGTGGTGATGCCGATCACGCCGATCCTGATCGGCAGCGACACGGCCGTGCCGTCGGCCTGCGTCGCGGCCAGCTGGCGCTCGAGGATGACATAGGGATCGACCAGCGGCTTGTTGCTCTTGAGGCTGGTGACGTTGGCCGTCACGATGGGAAAGCCCGGTCCCTTGTCCTTGGAGCCGATGGCCGGGTCGACCCCCGCGACATCCAGCCCGCCGCCCAGGATCTGGCTGAGAAACGGCAGGCCGAAGTTGAACTCATGGTTGCCCAGCACCCCGGCGTCGTACTTCAGCGTGGCCATGGCCTTGTACATGGACAGCTGCTGCGTGGCCGGCAGCGGCGCGACCTGCGCCTCATAGGTGCCCAGCACCGTGCCCTGGACGGTGTCGCCGTTGTCCACCAGCAGGGTATTGGGGAATTCGGCGCGCGCCTTGTGGATCAGCGTCGCGGTGCGCTCCAGGCCCACGGCCTTGTCTTCCTTGTCCGAGTAGTAATTGAAGCTGCGCGCGTAGTAGTGCAGGTCGGTGGTCTCGAGCAGCGCCAGCTGGGCGGTGGCGTTCTGCACCACAGGCGCGGGTGCCGGAGCGGGTGCCGGAGCGGGTGCCGGAGCGGCACCGTCGCTGCCGCCGCAGGCCGACAGCGCCAGCGTGGCGCTCAGCGCCAACAGGAATGGCAGGCGATGGCGGTGCAGGTCGCACGAACCCGGAATGTGATGGGACATGGAAAGGCCTCTTGGGTGGTGATGCGGGAATGGGGCGGGTACCCGGTCAAGGGTGCCGCCCCGCAGCGGGCTGGCCATGCCAGACAAGAGCTGCCCTGCCATTCTTGGGGCGAAGATTGACGGCTTTGTGACGGCGAAGTTGCCATGCCGCGACACCGCGGCGCATCCACATTGCGCATGCCGAAGCGCTGCAGCTGTCCTCCGTTCCACTATAGTGGAATTCCAGTATATTAGAGGGTTATGCCTCCAACCACATCACCCGAGAGCCTGATCCCGCGGCGCGTTCGCGATGAGCGCACGCGCCGCGGTTTGACGCTCGACCAGTTGGCCGCCAGCGCCGGCGTCAGCCGCGCCATGATTTCGAGGATCGAGCGCGGGCAGAGCAGTCCCACGGCAGTGCTGCTGTCCAAGATCGGCGATGCCATGGGCCTGAGCCTGTCCGCGCTGATGAGCGAGCCGGTCGCGGCAGGCCCGGAGATGCGCCGCATGGCGCAGCAGCCGTCATGGGCCGATCCGGCCACCGGCTATATCCGCCGGCTGGTGTCTCCGCCCGGCGGCGATGGTGAGGTGGAGGTCGTCGCGGTGGAGCTGCCCGCGGGCCGGAGCGTCACCTTTGCCGCCACGCAAAGCCTGCATTCGCAAGACCAGATCCTCTTGCTCGAAGGCCGTTTGCACCTGCGCAGCGCAGACACGGTCTACGAACTGCAGCCCGGGGACTGTGCGCGCATATCGACGACCGAAGAAAACGCATTCGGCAACCCGGCCGCCGTGCCGGCGCGCTATCTCGTCGTCAAGAGGCACTACCGTTGAGCTGTCCGCAATCAAGGAAGAGGGAATATTGAAGATGGAGTTGAGTTTCAAATGGGACCGCATGCAGGCGTTGACGGCCGTGGAAATGTACGAAGTGATCCAGGCGCGCGAAGCCGTGTTCGTCGTGGAGCAGCAGTGCGCCTACCAGGAAGCCGATGGCGCGGACCTGCACTCCTGGCATCTGCGGGTGCTGGCGGACGGGGCATTTGCCGCCTGCGCGCGCGTGGTCGAGCCCGGCATCAAATTCCATGAGCCCTCGATCGGACGGGTCATGACGCTGCGGGAATTCCGCAATCGGCAGCTGGGCCGCGCGCTGGTGGCCGAGGCCATTGCGTTCACCGAGGCGCGCTATCCCGGCATGGGCATCCGCATCGGCGCGCAGGCCCACCTGCAGAAGTTCTATGCTTCGCTGGGCTTCCAGCCTGTGGGCGAGGTGTATGACGAGGACGGAATTGCGCATATCGACATGGTCAAACCTGCGGTAGCGGTGCCGGCCTGATGGGGCTGCACGGCAGCGCGGCCGCAACCGACCGTTCCGGGCCGCTGATCCGCTGGCTTTTTGCCACGGCCACGCTGAATGTGCCCCAGGCCGCGAGCCCGATTGCGTTTGCGCTGCTGGCGCTGGGCTTGACCGGTGAAGCCACCGATGGGGCGGCGCTGATCCTGGCGATGACGCTGGCGCAGGTCGCGGCCGTGCTGCCGCTGAGCCGTATCGGCCGGCGCTTTGCACCCGTGGGCTTTCTGCGTGCGCTGGTGCTGGGCCGCTCGCTGGCCCTGGCGGCGCTGGCGCTGGCTGCATGGCTCGAAGCCTCGTTTGGCGCGCTGATCGTGCTGGCCGCACTGGCAGGCCTGGCGAACGGCGCAGCCCACGGTTACCTGCGCGTGATCCTGAACCAGCTGGTCACTGCCGCGCGGCTGCCACGCGCGCTGGGCCTGGCGGCGACACTCAACGAGCTGACCTTTGTACTGGCCCCGGTGGCCGCTTCGGGACTGGGCGTGGTGTCGCCGGTGTTTGCGGTGCTGATGCTGACCGCATTGGGCGCGCTGCCGGCGCTGCTGGTTCCATCCGTGGCCGCGCCCGATCCGCTGCCTGCGCTGCCTGCGGCTCCCAGCTTGGTCGGGACGGGCATCGGTGCGCCGATTGCGCTGTGGCTGCTGTGCGCGACGGCCAGCGGCGCGGCCGTGGCCGCGATCGAGATTGGCGCGGTGGCGCTGGCGCTCGACTTCGGTTTCGAGGCGGCGTATGCCGTGCTGTTCACCGTGCCGCTGTGCGTGGCTTCGGCCGCGGGCGGCCTGTGGATAGGCATCCGAAATCTGCGTGCCACGCGGCGCATGGTCCTGGTCCAGCTGGCCATGATGAGCTTCGGCACGCTGCTGGTGGCGCTGCAGGCCTCGTTGCCGCTGACGATGGTGGGCGTGGTGATGATGGGCGCGGTGACGGCGCCGCTGGGCACGCACTACTCGCTAACCCTCGATGCCCTGGCGCCGCCGCAGCAACGCGCCGAGGTCTTCGGCCTGCTGCGCACGGCCAATGCCGTCGGCATCATTCTCACCAGCAGCGTGCTGGCGTTAGCCTCGCTGTCCATGGCACTGATGCTGGTCGCCTGCCTGATGCTGGCGGCGACGCTTTGCGTCGGCGTCGGGAGCCCAGCGGCTTTCGCGGGAGACTGGCGCCGCTAGCACGCCCCGGCCTCGGTCACGCCATCAGGCGGAAATCCGTGGCGGCTGCTCCGACCGGTCGAGGAATTCCAGCACGCCCGCGAGATAGGCGCTGCGGCGCGACTCGCCACGCCACTTCTCGATCAGCTCGGCATGCGGCGCCAGTTCGGCCAACTCGCGCGAAATCTGCGCCGGGTGGTGCACATCGTTGCCCGCCAGCACCAGCAGCGGCGTGCGCGTGCTGCGCACGAAGTCGCGCGAGACGCTGAACACGAAGTCCTCGCCGCCGAACAGGTTCTGCTCCAGCGCCTGCAGGTGCGCAGGCGGCACGCCCGCGAGGCGGTCGGCGGCGCCGTCCACCCAGACCTGGAAATTCTCGCGCCGCAGCGGCGCATTGCGCGGCGACCAGCCGATCGGCTGCTGCAGCACCGCCGAGGCCACGCGCTGCGGCGCGAGTTCGGCCAGGCGCAAGGCAAACGACGAGCCTATGCACGCGCCCAGCACATGGAAGCGCTCGATGCCCAGCGCATCGAGCAGGCCCAGCTGGTCGGCAGCAAAGCTGTCCCAGCCGTCTTGCGGCCCCACGAGCGCAAAGGACTGGCCGGCGTTGCGCTGGTCCATGGCAACGACCTGGCGCGCGCGTGCCAGCTCCACCGTGGGGTCGGGCCAGTTGCGCGCGCGGCCGTCATGGGTGTGGCGCCACAGGCCGATGCGCGAACGCAGTCCGCCCGGGGCGAGCAGCAGCACCGGCAGCCGGGGCGGGGCGCCGGCATCCGGTCCGTAGATTTCGTAATGCAGCTTCGCGCCAAGATACAGCTCAGGCATGCGTGTCACTCCACCCGGGCGCCAAGGCTCTTGAGCAGCGGCGGAAAGCTGGCGACATCCCGGTCGAGCTGGCGCGCAAATGCCTGCGACGAGCTGCCCACGGGCTCGAATCCCTGGCGCGCGAGTTGCGCACGCAGTTGCGGATTGGCCAGCGCGCCGGCCACGGCTTGCTGCACGCGGTCCACGACGGCCTGCGGCGTGCCAGCCGGTGCCAGCAAACCGAACCAGCCGTTCTCGAGATCGATGGTGATGCCCGCCTCGGCCAACGTGGGAACCTCGGGCGCGAGGCTGCTGCGCCGCTCCTGCACCACCGCCAGCGCGCGCAGGCGGCCGGCCTGGATATGGGCCTGCGCCGCCGGCAGGGCCACGATGGCCGCATCCGTCTCGCCGCCCAGCAGCCCGACCAGTGCCGGCCCCGCTCCTTTGTAGGGAATATGGCGCCAGTCGCCGCCCCGGGCGCGGTGCAGCTTCACCAGCGCGAGGTGGTTGCCGTTGCCAAAGCCTGGCGTGCCGACGTTGAGACCGGCGCTGCGCGCCTGCCTTGCGAGCGCCCGCATGTCGCGTGCGGCCGCGTCGCTGCGCACCACGATCACGGTGGGAGAACTGGCGATGATGCTCACGGGCGCGAAACTGCGCACCGGGTCGTAACGCACCTTGCCCTCGAACAGCGTGACGTTTGCCACCAGCGCATTGCTGGTCAGCAGCAGCGTGTGGCCGTCGGGTTTTTCGCCCGCCACGAGTTCGTGCGCCAGATTGCCGCCCGCGCCCGCGCGGTTCTCGACCACGAAGCTCGCACCCAGCCGCGACGCCAGGGCATTCGCGAGTTCCCGGCCCAGCACGTCCATGGCGCCACCGGGCGCCAGCGGCAGCACCAGGCGCACATTGCGGTCACCGCCGATGGCGGCATGGGCCCCGGTGCTGGCTGCCAGCGCCGCGGCGGCGGCGGCCAGCCAGGCCCGGCGCGTTCCGGATATCGGCGTCATGGGACTGCGCCCAGGGGCGGCGGCGGTGGCTGAAGCAGGGCCCAAAGCGAGCGGAAAGCGCATACCGGAGACTCGTTGAAAAAGAAACAGGCGCCCATCTTGCGATGGGCACCTGGGCCGTGGCTACGAAGCTTTTCGCGCTTGCTTATCTGTTTTGGATGGGGACGTGATATTGCACGTCCGCCGGCGTCGAGGGCCAAATGCGCGGGCTGCGCATCATGGCGGCGTGATCCATCGAGTGCATGGCGGGACGCTGCGGCTCGCGCCCTGCGGTCGAACCACATCCCTTGGGAGAACTCGATTTCTCGCCAACGCCACAAGAAATATGTCACATTTCGTGTTTTTTTTGGCAAAATGTACGGTTTGCCCGACTGTGCCAGTCATTTGACGCAGGCTGTCTCCCAGCGGCCATTGAAGGTCGAAAGTCCGGCGGTGAGTCCGTATCCGCAATCGTCTAAGAGTTCCATGTCACACAAGAAATCACGTCTTCGGTCCAACAGTCGGGTTCTGGCCCTGGAACCCCGGTTGTTATTCGACGGCGCTGGCGCCGTGGCGATCGCAGATGCCACGCGGGATGACGCCCATCAGGATACGGACGCTGACAGGAACACGGGGAATGCGCCTGATGGCAATGCAGCGGACAGCACGCCATTCATGGGTTTCGCGGCGCTCATGGGCGCCAGCTCCGATCCCACCGTCGAGGGCATCGTGCGGCAGAGTCCGAGCTTCGAGACGACCAACGCCGACAGCGTCACTTTTCGGGTCACCTTCAGCGAGGGAGTGCAGGGCGTCAGCGGGAACTCTTTCGTCATCGCTGCCGGGTCGGTAAGTGGCGCGACCATCCAGCTCGTATCGCAGGTGGATCTGAACGGCACGCAATACGATGTGACGGTCAGCGGCCTGCAGGGAGCGACCGGCACACTCAACATCGATCTGGCCGCGAACTCCGGCATCACCAGCCGGGACGGCAATTCGCGCCCGGTGACAGAGACGAATCCTGCCGATGGCAAGCGCGACGACAGCTACACGATCGATGGCGTGATCACCGCGGCCTATGTGAGCGGCTTGAGCGGAGGCAGTATTGACGGCGCCCGGATCGCCACCAACCAGACCAGCGGCCTGCAGTTCAGCGGCAAGGCCGACGCCGGCGATACGGTGCGCTTGTACATCGGCAGCACGCTGCTGGGCACCGCCAAGGCCGATGGCAGCGGCAGTTGGGGCTTGACCTACACGGGAGCGGCGTTGGCCGAAGGCGCGCACAGCCTGGTGATCCGCAGCAGCGACGCCGCCGGCAACACTGCGGTGGGCAGTGCTGTCCTGGTGATCGACAACATGCCGCCGCAAGTCAGTGCGGCCAGCGCAGTCAGCGACATCGTCGTGACCCTGGAGTTCAACGACCTGCATGCGCTGGATGCGGGGCAGGTCCCTGGCGCTGGCGACTTCGTCGTTTCCATCAACGGGGCTGCGGTGACGGTCAACCGCGTCGTCGTCGACGGCCAGAGCGTGAGGCTCACGCTGTCGGCCGCAGCCATCGCAGGTCAGAGCGTGAAGGTGGGCTACCATGGCACCGCGCTGCGCGACGTCGTCGGCAACCAGGTCGCAGCTTTCGATAGCCTGGATTTGCTGAACCAAACCAACAGCAACAACCAAAGGCCGGTGTTCGATGCGCTGCCATCCAAGCACCAGTGGTTCAGCATGGGCGACGGTGCCAAGGTGCTGTTCAACGGCAACTTCGTCTTGAGCGACTCGGACGATACCTTCCTGGAGAGTGCGACGATCCAGATCGGCGCCAACCGCAGTGCCAGCGACGTGCTGGCGATCAAAGGCAGCCTGCCCAAGGGAATAGAGGCAGCATTCAACAGCAGTACCGGCACGCTCACGCTGAGCGGCCATGCCAGTCTGGCCGCCTACCAGATGGCGCTGGGGCAGATCACTTTCCATACGGCAGGGGGCGTAAACCAGTCGCGCAGCATCAGCGTCAGCGTCAATGATGGCCAGACCTCTTCCGTTGCGGCGACGCGCGAGATGCGCGTGCTGGGCGCGGCTTTCTCCATCGACGACAGCACCACGGCCTACCTGGTCGGTGCGGTTCCCAATACCGGTGGCAGTGGCCAGGACCTGGTCGGCGTGAACCTGGTCATGGGCACGCTGGAGACGGTTGCCAAGATTGGCGGAGGAAATTTCAACGATTTCTCCAGCTTGAGCTTGAACGGCCTGGGCTTCAATTCCATCGACGGCCATCTCTATGCTTCGGACAATACGAACAAGTTCGTTGTCAGAATCGATGCGGACGGCACGGTCACCCGGGTGTCCAGCCAGTATGGCGGCACCAATGCGCCGCCATCGAATGCCTCGGTGGTCACGGCAGACATCGACAACCACGGCATCATGTGGCTGTACTCGTCAAACAAGTTCTATCTGCTGGACCTGAATCCGCAGTCGAACACCTTCCAGCAGTGGCTTGCACCGATCAGCATCGCTTCGAATGCACCCGGCAGCGACATGGCGTTCAATGCGCAGGGCGACTTGTATTCGGCCGCCACCGACGCATTGCGCAAGATCGTCGTCGCACGCGATGCCGAAGGCAAGCCGACCGGCGTCACGGCCACGTCGACCACCATCAACGGCGTCACCAGCGCCGCAATGCAGTATTTCGACAACAACGGGTATTTCTACTTCAACATCAGCACCACGCAGCTGGGCCGCATCAATGTGGCGACCAATCAGCTCGATCGGATCGACGCCGACCCCTCGCGCACGCTGCCGAGCTCCGGCGACGCGGGACGCATCGTCACCATCAACCTGGATTTCGGCGACGCACCCGACAGCTACAAGACCAGCCTGGATGCGCAGGGCCCTCGTCACAACCAGCTTGGAAACAAGGTTTCGCTGGGCCAGAAGCCCGACGGCTATGAGATGACCGGCACGCCTTCGGCGGGCGCCGACAGCGATACCAACAGCAGTGGCGTGAGCGACGACGACGGCGTGAAGATCTTTCCTGCGCTGCGCCAGGAAGCAAGCTCTTACTCGGTGGATGTTGCCGTCAACAACGATAGCGGCAAGGATGCCAAGCTGATTGCCTGGCTGGATTTCAACGGCGATGGGAAGTTCGGCGTCGAAGAGGCAGTGACCTATATCGTCCCGGCCGGGACGAAAAACGGCACGGTGACGGTGACCTGGAACATTCCGGGGGGCGCAGGACTGCAGCTCGCCGATGGTGTGGCTACCTATGCGCGTTTCCGCATCACGTCCGAGACGCAGACGCTGGGCGCCACGCAAGACCGCTGGAGCGACAGTTACGCCGGAGCCGTCACCAACGTGGACGGCCGGGATCCACGGTCCTACGGCGCCCGCATGGACGGCGAGGTCGAAGACTACGCCATCATGGTGCAGGGACCGGATCATGCGCCGCCCCAGGTCAGCCAGCTGGAGGTGGTCGACGGCAACACCGGGCCGCGGTATACGCCTGTTGGCGAGATCAAGGTGACGTTCAACGAGGCCGTTCAAAACGTCGATGTCGGAGACTTCATCCTCGTGCGCGACGGCACTCCGGTCGCGTTGCCTGCGGATACGCCGATCAGACAGGACTCCAATGACCCGGCTATCTGGTACATCGATCTGGGCAAGGTCACCAATCCCACGGGTGACTACGAGCTGATCCTCAAGAACGGACCCAATGATCCGACCCGTCCGGGCACTGCGAGCATCGTGGACGATGCAGGCAATGACCTCGCCCAAGGCGGCAGCATCAGCTTCCAGATCGACAACACCGCTCCGCTGATCGATCTGGATGCGGGCAGCGATGTCACGCGCGATCACACGGCGCAGTTCACCGCTGGCAGTTCCACCACTGTCAGCCTGGACAACGATACTTCGCCAGTGCATGAAGCGACGGTGCAGGAGAACTCCAACCGCGTGACGCGCATCGATATAGCCGTCAGCGGCCTGCGCGATGGCGACCATGAAACACTGGTTTTTGGCGGTACCGCGCTGAAAGCCAACGGCAGCGATCTGCCTTCGGGCGCGATCACGGTGGGCGGCGTCGAGGTGGTGGTCACCTATGCGGCCGGCAAGTTCACGCTGACGCCCGTGGGGGTGAATGGGGGGGCCAACCTGCCCGGGGAAATCACTGCCGCGCAGGCCCAGGCCCTCGTGCGCGATATCTCGTACCGCAACGACGCCGGCGTGTCCGCTACCAATGGCGGCCGCAGCTTTGCTTTCACGGCCACCGACAAGGCAGGAGCCACCGCCACCCCTGCAACGGCAACGGTGAACGTCATTGGCGGCAATGGCACGAATGGTCCCGACGTGCCCACGGTGGACCGGAAAACCACCAACGACACCACGCCTGTCATCACCGGCGAGGCGAATGTGCCGGTGGACGGTACGCTCACGGTCGAGGTCAATGGCAAGACTTATGTGTGGCACGAGGGCCAGGACAATGGTTCCAGCCCGCTGCAATACAAGGCCGATGAGCACACCTGGACCCTGCAGATTCCATCGGCTGACGAGATGCCCGAAGGCAAATATCCCGTCGAGGTGTCCGTCACGCCCCATGGCGGCTCTCCCGTCAAGGACCTGACCACCAACGAGCTGGTCATCGACCTGACCCCGCCCGACGCACCCGGGGTGTTGGATCAGATCACCCATGACACCACGCCGGTGATCACTGGCAAGGGAGAGGTGCGCGATGGCGAAGTGTTGACGGTCTCCATCGTCATCGGCGGCATCACCTATAGCTTCACGGAAGGCGAGGCTCTGGGCGATACCTATCTCAAGCGCGACAACAATACCTGGAGCCTGCGCTTGCCGGATGGCGTGGCGATGGTGAAAGGCAACACGTACACGATCAACGCCAGCGTCAAGGACGCGGCGGGCAACGTCAGCGACCTGGGCAGCGGCACCGTGGCGATCAAGCCCGTCCTTGTCAGCAGCCCGGTGGTGAACGAAGGCTCGGGATATGCGGTATTCGATGTGCAGGCTCTGCCAGGCACCAGCGTCCAACTGGCATTGCCCGATGCCGTGGGCAGCGATGCGGCCACGGGCCAAGGCGTTGACTACGGCCAATCGGCAGGATCAGGCCTGCAATACTGGAACGGCACCGGCTGGAGCGCATATACGACCGGTGAGGCGGTGCCGGTCGATCCCAGCGGCAAGCTGCTCGTTCGAGTGGCCATCGTCAACGACGACATTGCCGATAACGGAGAAACCTTTGCTTTGATCGTTACGCCCGTTTATGGCGCAAATGAGATCATTGGCGACAACACCGGCACCGGCACGGCCACCATCAAGGACGATGGCACGGGCACCCGCTGGCAGCCGGCCGATCCGGCTTTGCCGAACGGACCGCTGGTACCGGTCAACCCGACCGATCCAGTCACGCCTGGCGTGACGCCACCGGTGTTCGACGATGACCGTGCGGTCAGCGTCAGCAGCATCGATGTCAACGAAGCTTCGGGCCATGGCGTGTTTGAAGTCACGGGTGCGGCCGGCCAGAAGGTGACGCTCGCACTGACCGATGGCACGGCCACGGGCGGCGGCGTGGACTTTGGTGCGGCGCTTGAATACTTTGATGGCACGTATTGGAGCAGCTATACAGCCGGTGCGCTGGTAGAGATTCCCGCGGGCGGCAAGCTGCAGGTGCGCGTGGCCATTGTCAATGACCGGGTGACCGAAGGCGCCGAGCAATTCACGCTGACGGCCACCAATACGGGCGGCACGGGCGCAAGCGGTACGGCCACCATCAAGGATGATGGCACGGGCACGATCTGGCAACCGGCCGATCCGGCGGTGCCAAACGGACTACTGGTTCCGGTCGGCCCTACAGATCCAGTGCTTCCGGGCGTGACGCCACCGGTGTTTGACGATGACCGCACGGTCGGCGTCAACAGCATCGATGTCAATGAAGCATCGGGCCATGGCGTGTTTGAAGTCACGGGTGCGGCGGGCCAGAAGCTCACGCTGGCACTGACCGATGGCACCGCCACGGGCGGCGGCGTGGACTTTGGCGCGGCGCTGGAATACTTTGATGGCACGCAATGGAACAGCTATACGGCCGGTGCGCTGGTTGAGATTCCCGCGGGCGGCAAGCTGCAGGTGCGCGTAGCCATCGTCAATGACACCGTGGCCGAAGGCGCCGAGCAATTCACGCTGACGGCCACCAATACCGGCGGCACCGCAGCAAGCGGTACGGCCACCATCAAGGACGATGGCACGGGCACGATCTGGCAGCCTGCCGATCCGGCTTTGCCGAACGGACCTCTGGTTCCGGTCAACCCGACCGACCCGGTGCTTCCGGGCGTGACGCCACCGGTGTTTGACGACGACCGTACGGTCAGCGTCAACAGCATCGATGTCAACGAAGCGTCGGGCCATGGCGTGTTTGAAGTCACAGGTGCGGCGGGCCAGAAGCTCACGCTGGCACTGACCGACGGTACGGCCACGGGTGGCGCCGACTATGGCACCACCCTTGAATACTTCAATGGTACGCAATGGACCAGCTACACGGCGGGCCAGCTGGTCGAGATTCCCGCAGGCGGCAAGCTGCAGGTGCGCGTGGCCATCGTCAATGACACGGTGGTCGAAGGCACCGAGCAATTCACGCTGACGGCCACCAACACGGGCGGCACGGGCGCAAGCGGTACGGCGACCATCAAGGACGATGGCACGGGCACGATCTGGCAGCCTGCCGATCCGGCGGTGCCAAACGGACCTCTGGTTCCCGTCAACCCGACCGACCCGGTGCTTCCGGGCGTGACGCCACCGGTGTTTGACGACGACCGTACGGTCAGCGTCAACAGCATCGATGTCAACGAAGCTTCGGGCCATGGCGTGTTTGAAGTCAGCGGCGCAGCGGGCCAGAAGCTCACGCTCGCACTGATCGATGGCACGGCCAGGGGCGGCGCCGACTATGGCACCACCCTTGAATACTTTGATGGCACGCAATGGACCAGCTACACGGCGGGCCAGCTGGTCGAGATTCCCGTGGGCGGCAAGCTGCAGGTGCGCGTGGCCATCGTCAATGACCGGGTGACCGAGGGCGACGAGCAATTCACGCTGACGGCCACCAATACGGGCGGCACGGGCGCAAGCGGTACGGCCACCATCAAGGACGATGGCACGGGCACGATCTGGCAACCGGCCGATCCGGCTTTGCCCAATGGACCTCTGGTTCCGGTCAACCCGACCGACCCGGTGCTTCCGGGCGTGACGCCACCGGTGTTTGACGACGACCGCACGGTCAGCGTCAACAGCATCGATGTCAATGAAGCTTCGGGCCATGGCGTGTTTGAAGTCACGGGTGCGGCGGGCCAGAAGGTGATGCTGTCCCTGACCGATGGCACGGCCACCGGCGGTGGCGTCGACTTTGGCGCGACGCTGGAATACTTTGATGGCACGCATTGGAGCAGCTACACCGCTGGCCAGCTGGTCGAGATTCCTGCAGGCGGCAAGCTGCAGGTGCGCGTGGCCATTGTCAATGACCGGGTGACCGAAGGCGCTGAGCAATTCACGCTGACGGCCACCAATACGGGCGGCACCGCAGCAAGCGGTACGGCCACCATCAAGGACGATGGCACGGGCACGATCTGGCAGCCTGCCGATCCGGCTTTGCCGAACGGACCGCTGGTGCCGGTCAACCCGACCGACCCGGTGCTTCCGGGCGTGAAGCCACCGGTGTTTGACGATGACCGCACGGTCGGCGTCAATAGCATCGATGTCAACGAAGCTTCGGGCCATGGCGTGTTTGAAGTCACGGGTGCGGCGGGCCAGAAGCTCACGCTGGCACTGACCGATGGCACGGCCACGGGCGGCGCCGACTATGGCACCACCCTTGAATACTTCAATGGTACGCAATGGACCAGCTACACGGCGGGCCAGCTGGTTGAGATTCCCGCAGGCGGCAAGCTGCAGGTGCGCGTGGCCATTGTCAATGACCGGGTGACCGAAGGCGCCGAGCAATTCACGCTGACGGCCACCAATGCCGGCGGCACCGCAGCGAGCGGCACGGCCACCATCAAGGACGATGGCACGGGCACGATCTGGCAGCCGGCCGATCCGGCTTTGCCGAACGGACCACTGGTTCCGGTGAATCCGACCGACCCAGTTACGCCTGGCGTGACGCCACCGGTGTTTGACGACGACCGCACGGTCGGCGTCAATAGCATCGATGTCAACGAAGCTTCGGGCCATGGCGTGTTTGAAGTCACGGGTGCGGCCGGCCAGAAGCTCACGCTCGCACTGACCGATGGCACGGCCACCGGCGGTGGCGTGGACTTTGGCGCGGCGCTGGAATACTTTGATGGCACGCAATGGAACAGCTATACGGCAGGCCAGCTGGTCGAGATTCCCGCAGGCGGCAAGCTGCAGGTGCGCGTGGCCATCGTCAATGACACGGTGGT
This sequence comes from Comamonas antarctica, assembly GCF_013363755.1. Taxonomy (NCBI): domain Bacteria; kingdom Pseudomonadati; phylum Pseudomonadota; class Betaproteobacteria; order Burkholderiales; family Comamonadaceae; genus Comamonas; species Comamonas antarctica. Next base: position 2,314,313 of record NZ_CP054840.1, on the reverse strand, counting down.
CGAAGGCACCGAGCAATTCACGCTGACGGCCACCAACACGGGCGGCACGGGCGCAAGCGGTACGGCCACCATCAAGGACGACGGCACGGGCACGATCTGGCAGCCTGCCGATCCGGCTTTGCCCAATGGACCTCTGGTTCCGGTCAACCCGACCGACCCGGTGCTTCCGGGCGTGAAGCCACCGGTGTTTGACGACGACCGCACGGTCGGCGTCAATAGCATCGATGTCAACGAAGCTTCGGGCCATGGCGTGTTTGAAGTCACGGGTGCGGCCGGCCAGAAGCTCACGCTCGCACTGACCGATGGCACCGCCACGGGCGGCGGCGTCGACTTTGGCGCGGCGCTGGAATACTTCAATGGTACGCAATGGACCAGCTACACGGCAGGCCAGCTGGTCGAGATTCCCGCAGGCGGCAAGCTGCAGGTGCGCGTGGCCATCGTCAATGACACCGTGGTCGAAGGCGCCGAGCAATTCACGCTGACGGCCACCAATACGGGCGGCACGGGCACAAGCGGTACGGCCACCATCAAGGATGATGGCACGGGCACGATCTGGCAACCGGCCGATCCGGCGGTGCCAAACGGACTACTGGTTCCGGTCGGCCCTACAGATCCAGTGCTTCCGGGCGTGACGCCACCGGTGTTTGACGATGACCGCACGGTCGGCGTCAACAGCATCGATGTCAATGAAGCATCGGGCCATGGCGTGTTTGAAGTCACGGGTGCGGCGGGCCAGAAGCTCACGCTGGCACTGACCGATGGCACCGCCACGGGCGGCGGCGTGGACTTTGGCGCGGCGCTGGAATACTTTGATGGCACGCAATGGAACAGCTATACGGCCGGTGCGCTGGTTGAGATTCCCGCGGGCGGCAAGCTGCAGGTGCGCGTAGCCATCGTCAATGACACCGTGGCCGAAGGCGCCGAGCAATTCACGCTGACGGCCACCAATACCGGCGGCACCGCAGCAAGCGGTACGGCCACCATCAAGGACGATGGCACGGGCACGATCTGGCAGCCTGCCGATCCGGCTTTGCCGAACGGACCTCTGGTTCCGGTCAACCCGACCGACCCGGTGCTTCCGGGCGTGACGCCACCGGTGTTTGACGACGACCGTACGGTCAGCGTCAACAGCATCGATGTCAACGAAGCGTCGGGCCATGGCGTGTTTGAAGTCACAGGTGCGGCGGGCCAGAAGCTCACGCTGGCACTGACCGACGGTACGGCCACGGGTGGCGCCGACTATGGCACCACCCTTGAATACTTCAATGGTACGCAATGGACCAGCTACACGGCGGGCCAGCTGGTCGAGATTCCCGCAGGCGGCAAGCTGCAGGTGCGCGTGGCCATCGTCAATGACACGGTGGTCGAAGGCACCGAGCAATTCACGCTGACGGCCACCAACACGGGCGGCACGGGCGCAAGCGGTACGGCGACCATCAAGGACGATGGCACGGGCACGATCTGGCAGCCTGCCGATCCGGCGGTGCCAAACGGACCTCTGGTTCCCGTCAACCCGACCGACCCGGTGCTTCCGGGCGTGACGCCACCGGTGTTTGACGACGACCGTACGGTCAGCGTCAACAGCATCGATGTCAACGAAGCTTCGGGCCATGGCGTGTTTGAAGTCAGCGGCGCAGCGGGCCAGAAGCTCACGCTCGCACTGATCGATGGCACGGCCAGGGGCGGCGCCGACTATGGCACCACCCTTGAATACTTTGATGGCACGCAATGGACCAGCTACACGGCGGGCCAGCTGGTCGAGATTCCCGTGGGCGGCAAGCTGCAGGTGCGCGTGGCCATCGTCAATGACCGGGTGACCGAGGGCGACGAGCAATTCACGCTGACGGCCACCAATACGGGCGGCACGGGCGCAAGCGGTACGGCCACCATCAAGGACGATGGCACGGGCACGATCTGGCAACCGGCCGATCCGGCTTTGCCCAATGGACCTCTGGTTCCGGTCAACCCGACCGACCCGGTGCTTCCGGGCGTGACGCCACCGGTGTTTGACGACGACCGCACGGTCAGCGTCAACAGCATCGATGTCAATGAAGCTTCGGGCCATGGCGTGTTTGAAGTCACGGGTGCGGCGGGCCAGAAGGTGATGCTGTCCCTGACCGATGGCACGGCCACCGGCGGTGGCGTCGACTTTGGCGCGACGCTGGAATACTTTGATGGCACGCATTGGAGCAGCTACACCGCTGGCCAGCTGGTCGAGATTCCTGCAGGCGGCAAGCTGCAGGTGCGCGTGGCCATTGTCAATGACCGGGTGACCGAAGGCGCTGAGCAATTCACGCTGACGGCCACCAATACGGGCGGCACCGCAGCAAGCGGTACGGCCACCATCAAGGACGATGGCACGGGCACGATCTGGCAGCCTGCCGATCCGGCTTTGCCGAACGGACCGCTGGTGCCGGTGAATTCGACCGATCCGGTGCTTCCGGGCGTGACGCCACCGGTGTTCGACGACGACCGCACGGTCAGCGTCAACAGCATCGATGTCAACGAAGCGTCCTCGCACGCCGTATTTGCCGTGCAAGGCGCGCAGGGACAGAAGCTGACGCTGCAGCTGGTGGATGGCACGGCGACCGGCGGGGGAACCGACTTCGGCAGCACGGACAGCCACAACCTGCAGTACTCGCTCGATGGAGGCGCAACCTGGGCTGACTACAACGGCATCTCAGTGCAAATCACGGGTGCCGACGGCAAGCTGCTGGTGCGCACGCCCATCGTCAACGATGCGCTCACCGAGATCATCGAGGACTTCGCCTTGCAAGTGCAGGTCGTGGGCGGCCAGGCATCGGCAACCGGCAATGCCACCATCAACGACGATGGCCAGGGCAGCATCTGGGTGCCTATCGATCCGCGCGACCCCTACAGTCCGCTGGTCACGAATCCCGAAGCCGGCCAGGTTGGGCATGTCCCACCGGACATCGACAATCGCAGTCCCGAAGTGCCTCCCTCGCTGTCCGTGACGACGCCCGAGGACACGTCGGTGTCTGGCCTGGTTCCCGCGATCGACCCCGATGGCGATACCCTGGAGTATTCGCTCACCACGCCGCCATCCCATGGCACGGTGGTGCTCACGCCCGGCACCAATGCGTACACCTATACACCGGATGCGAACTATCACGGCGCCGACACCTTCGAGGTGACGGTGGACGATGGCAGGGGCGGCAAGGTCACGGCCACCATCACGGTGCAAGTCACGCCGGTGAATGATGTGCCTGTGGCGCCTGACCAAAGCGAGACCACACCGGAAGACACGCCCTTGTCGGGCCGCGTCGTGGGCAGCGATGTGGATGGTGACGCTCTGACCTATTCCAAGGGCAGCGATCCCGGCAACGGCAGCGTGGTGGTTCGCGCCGACGGCTCCTACACCTATACGCCGAACCAGGACTTCAACGGCACCGACCGCTTCGAGGTGACGGTCGACGATGGCCAGGGCGGCAGGACCACCGCCACGGTCACCGTGATGGTCACGCCGGTGAATGATGCGCCGCAGGCGGATCCCCTGGCAGTGAAGACCAATGACGGGACCCCGGTCGGCGGCAAGGTGACGGGATCCGATGTGGACGGCGATGCGCTGAGCTTTGGCGCCGGCCCCAAGGGCCCGGACCACGGCACGGTCACCATCGCGCCCGATGGCTCCTTCATCTACGTTCCCCGGCCGGGATACCACGGACCCGACGCGTTCGAGGTGACGGTCGACGATGGCCAGGGCGCAAAGGCCACGACCACCGTCACGGTGGATGTCAATGCCCGACCGGCGCTGCCGCCGGCGCAAATGACGGCGGACGAAGGGGTTCCCGTCGCTGGCCAGCTGGCAGGCTCCGACGCCGATGGCGATCCGCTGGGCTATGCGGTGGCGCAGGCGCCGGCCAAGGGCTCTGTGATCCTCAATGAGCAGACTGGCGAATTTGTCTACGTCCCTGCCCAAGGCGCATCGGGAACGGATAGCTTCGTGGTGTCGGTGGACGACGGCCGTGGCGGCACAACGACCGCGGTGGTCACGGTCGATATCCGTCCGCCGGTCAACTCGAGCCAGCCTGGCGCGACGCCGCCGCAGGACGGGAGCCGTCCGGACGCAGCATCGCCGGGCGCGAACCTGGGCGCGGGCAGCAACGATGTGAGCGGCATGCCAGGAGTGTTCTTCTACTGGGACGACTTCAACCGGGTCGCACGCATGGACGCGCCGCTGCACCCCGCGGTGTTTGTTGCCCCTGCGGTCGCGACCAGCCAGGCCGAGCAGGCCGATCGCGAAGTGCTGGGCAATGATCCCGGAATCACCCATACGGGCGAAATGCAGGCGTCGTCGATCGGCGCAGGCCTGCTGACCAACCCTGCCAACGTGATCTACGTGGGCCGTGCCGTGCAGGATTCGCAGCAGATGGGCGAATTCTGGAACCGCCTCGTGCAGAACCTGCTTGGAAAGTCGCCAGCAGACATGCAAGGCGTTCGGGCCGATGCCACGACACGCCCTGGAATGCCCGCGTCCCTGGATGCGGTCGATGCGCCAATGGCACTGCTCGGGGCCTCGCCAGCCGAAGCCGAGACGCCAGCGCAGACCCTGGCAGATGCAAATCAGCGGTTGCTGGAGATTGCGGCGCTGGGAGAGGCGCAACGCGGCAAGGAGGCACAGGGGGAACACCAACGCCTGCCGAGCAACGGCTCCTTCCGCCAGCAGCTCAATGCCCGGGCCCACCAGTTGCCAGGCCGAAAGGTGACCGGATGATCTCGGCCCCGTGACCGCCCAACCCCCGAGCGCCGATGCGGCGCGGGTTGGCGGGCACGGGCAGGGTGCATCCAGTACCCGACAACTTATTCAATGACAGTTTCAATTCAAGTGCGTTTCACTCCATGACCCGTCGTATTTCTCCGTTTGCCCTGCGCATCACCGTCGCCTCCCTGCCTTTGCTGCTTGCCGCCTGCGGCTCCGTCGCGCCCAAGGCCTTCACGTCCGAGGAGGTGCGCAGCCGCGCTGCCCAGGACGTGGTCGCCATGTACAAAGACCAGGAGCCAGTCACCGCGCCCATCGACTTCCATGAAGCTGCCGCGCGCGCCCTCAAATACAACCTCGACTACCGGCTCAAGGTGATGGAGACGGCGCTGAGCCGCAGCCTCTATGACGCCTCGACCTATGAAATGCTGCCGCGCCTGGTGGCAGGCGCCGGCTATTCGAGCCGCAACAACGATTCCGGCGGCACTTCGATCGGCATCGAAGACCGCCAGGTGTCCCTGCGCCCCTCCACATCGCAGGAGCGTGACCATTCGATGGCGAACCTGTCGTTCTCCTGGAATGCGCTTGATTTCGGTGTGTCGTACCTGCGCGCGCAGCAAAAGGCCGACCAGGTCCTGATGGCGGACGAACGTCGCCGCAAGGTGATCCAGAACGTGCTGCAGGATGTACGCAACAGCTACTGGCGCGCGCTGGGCGCGCAGAAGTTGCTCGGCCGTGTGGATGGGCTGCTCGAGCGTGTGAACAAGGCCCTGGAGCGCTCCGTCGAGGTGGAGAAGCAGGGCTTGATGCCCCAGGCGCAAATCCTCGGCTATCAGCGCGCGTTGCTCGACGCCGTGAACACGCTGACGCTGCGCCGCCAGGACCTCGAATTGGCCCGCGCCGAACTGCGCGCACTGATGTCGCTGGAGCCTGGCGTGAACTTCACCCTGGCGGAACAAGCGGAGGTGCAACTGCCCCTGCCACCTGTCAACATGGAAGCACTCGAGCGCCTGGCATTGGAAAAGCGCCCCGAGATCATGGAAGAGTGGTACCGCAAGCGCGTGACCGAGAACGACATCAAGGCGGCGAAGATCCTGCTGTGGCCGAATGTCAGCTTCGACGCGGGATGGCAGTACGACAGCAACAAGTACAACTACAACAGCAACTGGGTCGACACCGGTGTGCGCGTGTCCTGGAACCTGCTCAAGCTGGCACAGTATCCGGCGCTGGGCCGTGCGCAGCAGGCGCAGAACGAGACCGACGACATGCGGCGCCTGGCTCTGTCGATGGCGGTGCTGACGCAGGTCCGCGTGGGTGTGCAGCGCTATGGCCTGTCGCTGCAGGAACTCAAGTTCGCCGAGACCAGCCTGCAAGTGGACCAGCGTCTGCTCAAGTACGCGCAGTCGGCCGCCAAGAGCCATTTCGATTCGGAGCTCGAGGTCATCCGCACCGAAGCCCGCGCGCTGCTGGGCGAGTACCAGCGTTATGCTGCCTATTCCAATGCCCAGGCCGCCTGGGGCCGCCTCTACAACTCCGTCGGATTGGATATCCTGCCGGACACGGTGCAGGCGCATGACGTCAAGACCCTGGCGCAGGCAATGAAGAGCACGACGACCCAGTGGCAGCAAACGGTATTCCAGGTGGCGAAGTGAAATTGATCGATACAAGCTCCATGCAAATGCGCGACGTCCCGCGCCTGGTTGCGGGCTGCTGCATGCTCTGGTGGAGCGCTGCGGGGCTGGCCCAGAACACGCTGCCTGCCGTGCCCCGGCCCGCCATGGCAGCGGCGCCCGCGGCCGCGGTGGCGGCCGATCCGCATGCGATCCGCGTGTTGCTCACGCCCGAGCTGGAGACCCTGCTCGCGTCCCAGATGCTGGGGCGCGTCGCCAATGTCAACGTGGGCCTTGGCACGCGCGTGGCGAAGGGGCGCGTGCTCCTGAGTTTCGACTGCAGCGAGGCCGATGCGCGTCTGCGGATGGCACAGGCCGAATATGCGAATGCCAAGGAGTCGTTTGACGTCAAGGAGCGCCTGCGCAAGCTCGATGCCGCCGGCGATACGGAAGTGCTGCTCGCCAAGACCCTGGCGGACAAGGCCAAGGCCGCCATCGGCCTGACCCAGGTGCAAACCGGGCAGTGCGTCGTCAAGGCGCCGTTCTCGGGCCATGTAGTCAAGCTGCACGTGAAGCCCGCGCAGGGCGTCAACGTCGGTGTGCCTTTGCTCGAGATGGTGAGCGACGGCCCGTTGAAACTGCGCCTGAACGTGCCGTCGCGTTGGCTTTATGCCCTCAAGACCGGCACAGCCTTCGAGGTGATCATCGATGAGACGCGCAAGACCTATCCCGCACAGGTGACGGCCATCAATGCGCGCGTGGATGCGGTGGCGCAGACGGTCGAACTCGAGGCGCGCATCGGCGGCCAGCACCCTGAGTTGCTGGCAGGCATGAGTGGCGTGGCGCGTTTCCCGGCGCTGCAGTAGACCCGGGCTGGAGTGAATTCGCTGCCATCGCTGGTTGAACTGGCGGTGCAGGCGCTTGGCTTTCAATATTTGCTCTGTGCAAGGCGCGCCTCAAGGGCTCGCGCCTTGCGCCAAAAGCAGAGCATCCAACGTTCAATCTTCAGGCATTGCGATTATGAGTGGTACGACCCCTTCGGCAGCCGCATGGGTGGCCCAGTTGGAGGCGCGTGCCCGCGCCGCCAATACGCCTGCCGAACTGGCATTCTCGATTGCCAACGACAGCCAGGGCCTGCTGGGTTTCCGGCAGGCATTCATCATGGCCGGCAATGGCCGGCAGGCACGTTTGCTGACGCTTTCGGGTCTGGCCCTTCCGTCGGAAGACAGTCCCTATCTGATCTGGCTGCGCCGTTGCTGGCCCTGGGTGCAGCAGCGACTGGGCAGCGAGGCGGGCTGGCTTGCCTCCCCGGCGGCTGCACCGGTGCCTGTACGGGAGGAGGGCGAACCCGTGGCGCCTCAGGCCGAGGCTGCTCCGCCGGAGGTAGTGGACGGCTGGGCCGAGTGGTGGCCGGAAGGGCTCTATGCCTTGCCGCTCAAGCGTCGTGACGGCACGGTTCTGGTCTGGGCGGTCTTTCTGCTGGAGCAGGAACCGAGCGCGCTGCACAAACAGGCATTGGCCCATCTGGCCGCGCAGTGGGGCTATAGCTGGGAGATGCTGGGCGGCAAACCGCGCTTGAGTCTGCGCCAACGCTGGCGGGCATTGGGACGCAAGCGCCACCTCGCCTGGATTGCGCTGTTGCTGCTGTGCGCACTTCCCGTGCGCCAGTCGGCGTTGGCGCCGGCCGAGATCGTGGCGCTCGATGCAACGACGATTGCCTCCCCGCTGGACGGCGTGGTGAAGACCTTCCATGTCCGCCCGAGCCAGCCGGTGAAGAAGGGCGATCTGCTGATGTCGCTTGACGACACCACCTTGGGCAACCGCCTCGAGGTGGCGACACAGTCCGTGGCGGTGGCGGATGCGGAATGGATGGCCGCCAGCCAGAAGGCGTTCGACAACCTGCAAAGCAAGAGCGAATTGGCGCAGTTGCAGGGCCGCGGACTGGAAAAGCGCGCCGAGCTGGCTGCCGTGCGCGCCCAGCTCGACCGCATCGATGTGCATGCGCCGCATGACGGCATTGCAGTGTTTGGCTCCGCCGACGACTGGCTCGGACGGCCGGTGGTGACGGGCGAGCGGATCATGCAGGTGGCAAATCCCCAGTCCGCTGGCGTATTGATCCACCTGCCCGTGGCCGATGCGCTGGTCTTGGACGAGAAAGCCCCGGTCAAGCTGTTTCTCACCGTCAAGCCGCTGTCGCCATTGCGTGCGACGGTCGTGGAGACCAGCTATCAGTCCTCCTTGTCGCCCGACAATGTATCGAGCTACCGATTGCGCGCCACGCTCGATGAAGGGCAGTCGCTGGAGGATGCGCGCATAGGTTTGCACGGCACCGCGCGGATTTCCGGCGGTTGGGTCCCCTTGATCTACTACGTGCTGCGCCGCCCGCTGGCGACGATGCGCGAGTGGAGCGGCTGGTAATGGCGGCCGGACCGGTGGCTGCGCCCGCACCCGCGCCGTCCTCCCCGCCGCAGGACAGCGCCTCGCGGCAAGCCCCGTCTCCCGTCGCTGCGCAACTGCGCGACGACCTCAAACTGATGGAGTCCGCGCCCTACGCCGACGGCGCGCCGGCCTGGGTGATACAAGACCCGATCACGAATCGTTTCTATCGCATCGGCTGGCTGGAGTACGAGTGCCTGCTGCGCTGGAATCTGCCGCCGGCGCAGGTGGCCCGGGACATCAGTTCAAGCACCACGCTCGAAGTCGATGAGGAGCAGGTGCTGGAATTCGCCCAGTTCCTGGACCAGCACAACCTGCTGCGCGCCACGCCACGCAAGGTGGCGCAGCTGCAGAAGAAAAGCAGCGCGGTCAAATGGAAAAGCGCCAAATGGTGGCTGCACACCTACTTGTTCGTGCGGGTTCCATTGGTGCGGCCCCAGCGCCTGCTCGAGGCGACGTCGCCATGGGTGGCGCCATTGTTCACCTGGACGGCGTTGTGGCTGTTGCTGGGGGCCTCGGCCCTGGGCCTGATGCTTGTGGCGCGCCAGTGGGATACCTTCGTCCACAGCTTCATGGATATGCTCTCGCCCGCGGGACTGGCAGGTTTCGCGCTTGCGCTGATCGTCTCCAAAACGCTGCACGAGATGGGCCACGCTCTGGTGGCGACACGGCTTGGGGTGCGGGTGGCGCATATGGGCATGGCCTTCGTCGTGCTGTGGCCCATGCTCTACACCGATACCAGCGAATCGTGGCGGCTGCGAAGCCACAGGCAGCGACTGGCGATCTCGATTGCCGGCGTTGCCACCGAACTGGCACTGGCGGGGCTGGCCACGTTGGCCTGGGCATTGCTGGACGACGGCATATTGCGCCAGTCCATGCTTTATCTGGCCACAACCGGATGGATTTTGTCGCTCGCGCTCAACGTCAGTCCCTTCATGCGCTTCGACGGCTATTTCATTTTGTCGGATGTGCTGGATTTCCCGAATCTGCACGAACGGGCAGGGGCGATGGCCAAGGCCTTCATGCGCCGCAAGCTGCTGGGCCTGAACGACCCGGATCCGGAGCCGTTCCGCCCGCAAGTGCGCTGGAAGCTGCGCCTGTTTGCCTATGTCACCTGGCTGTATCGGCTGACGGTGTTTCTTGGCATCGCCTTTGCGGTGTACTACTTCTTCTTCAAGGCATTGGGCATTTTCCTGCTTGCCGTGGAGCTGTGGTGGTTTGTGGCTAAACCTGTATGGACGGAGATCATGGTCTGGAAAAAACGCTGGCCTGAAGTGCCTGTCTCCAAGCGCGCCCTGGTATGGGGTTTTGCGGCGGGAGTGCTGGCCTTGATGGCCTTTCCCTGGTCGGCCGATCTGAAGGCGCCAGGCGTCGCCCGCGCTGAACGCCAGCAGGCGGTCTACAGTTCCCAGCCCGCGCGCGTGCGGGTCATGCAGGCGCCCGGTGCGGTGCGCGAAGGGGATTTGCTGGTTCAGCTGGAAATGCCTGATCTGCAAGCCCGGCATGACCGGACCCAGGCCAGCGTGAATACCATTTCGCGGCAATTGCCGCAGCTGATGGGCCAGGCGCAGGGGCTGGACCTGCAGCCGGCGATGGTGCAGCGTCTGCAGGAACAACTCGCCGAGTCGCGCGCGATCGATGGCGAAGCAGCGCGACTGCAACTGAAAGCCGAATTCGCCGGGCAATGGACCGATGTGGATCAGCACTTGCGGGCCGGGGCGTGGGTCAATGCGCGTACGCCGCTGGGCATTCTCGTCGACCCCAGCAGCTGGATCGTCGATGCCTATGTCGACCAGCAGCAGGTGGGGCGCATCCTGGTCGGCGCCAACGCCAGCTTCTGGCCGCAACGCTGGGGTACTTCGGTCGATGCGGTGGTCGTGGAAGTCGACAGCGCACGCAGCCAGCAACTGCCCTACGCCATGCTGGACGCGCGCCATGGCGGTGCGGTGGCAACGCAGCCGCATGAAAAACAGGCACTGCCGGCGCAGGCCTTGTATCGGGTGCGCCTGCAGCTGCGCGAAGCGCTTCCCCAGGTGCGAGAACTTCGCGGCACGGTGCACATCAGCGCGGAGCGCAGCAGTTGGCTGGGGCATGTGCTGCAAAACGGCTTGGCCGTGGTGATTCGAGAAAGCGGGTTTTGATCGCCGATGCCTGGGTTGACAGGGGAGGGCAACCCGGCTTTCCCGGCAGAGACTGCTGCCTCGACTGCACTTGGGCTCAAGGCTGGGATTTGTCGGCGGTGGTGGGCTGCAGTCGATGGGCCGGCAGGCTGCCTGTGGCGTGAGCAGCGCTGGCCGGCTGACTCTGCGGCCCCGGGCAATCCAGGGGAACGACCATGATGTCGGCCTCGCACCAGGCAATGACGCGTTTTGCCACACCGCAGCACAGCATATCCAGGAGCGCGCAGGCGCGCCGCTTGCCAACCACGACCAGCTGGGCCTTTGCGGACGACTGTTGCAGCGCCGCGTGGCGCGCCGGCTCGCCATCGCGCAAGACGGTTTCGACGCGTTTTTGGCATTCGAGGGCGGCGGCGGCCACCTCCAGCAATTGCGCGTGCGCTTCGAGCTTTCTGCGCACCAGATAGGCGCGCAGGATGTGCTCGGGCACCTCCGCGTTGCGCAGCGGGTTGGCATGCAAGGGCGGTATCGCATGCAGGATCTGCACGGCGCTGCTGTCGTCAAGCATGCCGGCCGCCGCCACCAGGTCGTTGGCCGCCGGCGTCAGGTCGACGGCAACCAGCACGCGGTCGTAGCTTTCCTGCGCGGCCGGGACGCTCTTGAGGATCAGCACGGGGCTGTGGCAGATACGCAGCAACTGGTCGGCGAGACTGCCGCGCCAGAGCGAGCGCAGCCGCACGCGGCGCTCGTGATGCAGGGCGATGAGGCTGTGCCGGCCTGCCTCGCGGGCGATGTGCGCGACGCTCGAGGCGCGGTCCTCGATGATTTCGACGCACACACCGTGGCTTTCGGCGGCCTGCCGGGCGAGTGCGGGCAGGTGATCGGGCCCCGCCGCGGCCCCGGTCCCGCACCAGGGGCTGATGTCCATCAGCCTGAGCGCCACGCCGTGTTTTGCGGCAAGCATGGCCGCGCGCGAGACGACGGCGGCAGACGCTGGCGATCCGTCCACCGCCGCCAGGATGTTTTGCAGCTGCAAGCCCATGGTCTCAACCCTCTGCCCGCACGCGGTCGCCGCGGCGCGCGAAATGGGGTGCGAGCATGGCGCAGACCATCAGCTGGATTTGATGGAAAAGCATCAGCGGCAGGATGATCGCGCCCACCGCGCTGGCCGAGAACAGGATCTGGGCCATGGGCACGCCCGTGGCCATGCTTTTCTTCGAGCCCGCGAAAAGAATGGTGATCCGGTCTTCGACGTTGAATCCCAGGTGTTTCGCCAGCGCATGCGTCAGCCAGAGCACCAGCGCCAGCAGCATGCAGCAGACGACGGCGAGCAGCGCGAGCCTTTGCCATGGCACCGAATGCCAGAGTCCGTAGACCGTGGCTTCGCTGAAGGCCGTGTACACGACCAGCAGGATCGCGCCCTGGTCCACCACCTTGAGCCACCCGCGGTGCTTCTCCACCCAGCCGGCGATCCAGCGCCGCGCCAGTTGCCCCAGCACAAAAGGCACGAGCAGCTGAAAGACGATCTTGAGCACGGCATCCAGCCCCATGTTGGCGCCATCGACCCCGATCAGCAGATACACCAGCAGCGGCGTGAGGAAAATACCCAGCAGGCTCGATGCCGCAGCACTGCAGATCGCGGCGGGCACGTTGCCCCGCGCCAGCGAGGTGAAGGCAATCGCCGATTGCACGGTCGCAGGCAGCGCGCAGAGGTAAAGCAGGCCCAGGTACAGTTCCGCGCCCAGCCAGGGCGAGACCAGGGGCTTGAGCGCGAAGCCGATCAGCGGAAACATCACGAAGGTGCAGAAGAACACCAGCGCATGCAGGCGCCAGTGGCCGGCGCCGCTGCGAACATCCTGCGGCGACAGCCTGGCGCCGTGCAGAAAGAACAGCAGCCCGATCGCCAGCGAGGTCAGGATTTCGAACACCACTGCGCCCGCGCCCTCGCAGGGCAGCACGGTCGCGGCAAGCATCACGGCCAGCAAGGCCAGGGTGAAACGGTCAAAAAGCGTTTTGAGGACTCTCATCGTGGGGCTGCATTCAATGAAAGCGCGAATGTAGCCGCGCCTAGAATTGCCGGCTAACGCTGAAAGAACCCCAAGTGTCGACAAAAGGACAAGCCGAGCCACATCCACCCCCTGAACTGGCACAGCTGACGGTGCTTTCCCGGCCCGTGCACGGGCATGCCGAATCGCTGCCCAACCAGGTGCTGGGCTACCGGCATCGGCATGCCTGGATCCAGTTCGCCTATGCGGCCGAGGGCGTGCTCGAGGTGCGCACCGACGCCGGCCGCTTTGTTGCGCCGCCCCAGCGCGGGGTCTGGATTCCCGCCGGGGTGGCACACCGGGTGGTCTGTGCCGAGCGCACCTGCGTGCGCAGCCTGTACATCGGCGATGCAGCGCAGCTTGCAGCACCCAGCCGCTGCCGCGTGCTCGAAGTGAGCCCGCTGCTACGCGAGCTCATTCGGACCTTCAGCAGCGTGCCGGTCAACTACGCGCCCGGCAGCGCGGATGAGCGCCTTGCCGTGGTCCTGCTCGACCAGCTCGCCAGCGCACGCGAGGTGGACCTGATATTGCCGATGCCCGCCGATCTGCAGCTGCGCCAGCTGTGCCGCAGCGTGCAGGCCAGGCCAAGCCACCGAATCCATTTGAGCGTGTGGAGCGAGCGCTTCGGCGTGTCCGAGAAGACGCTGAGCCGCCGCTTCCTGCGCGAGACGGGCCTGACCTACCGGGTCTGGGACATGCGCATGCGATTGCTGAGCGCACTGCCGGGCCTCGAGCGCGGCGAGCGCGTGACCGACGTTGCGCTGGCCTGCGGCTACGACTCGCTCTCGGCGTTCATTTCCGCCTTCGCCAAGCTGTTTGATGCCACGCCCGGGGAGTTCTTCGACCGAGCGGCGCCGCAGCGCAAGTCCGCGGACGGGTGACGCGCGCCGCATGGAGCTTGAAGTTGCCGCCTAGACGTTTTCGCCATTCAGGCCGGCACCATCAGACCCCTTGGCCGGTGCAGCGCGATGGTGCACCGCCTGGCCCAAGGCCGGATGAATGCGCGCCAGCTGGCGTGCCGCCACCTCTTGCACAACGGCAGTCACCTGGGCCGTGGCCCTGTCTTCAAGCGCTTCCGAGCGGCACCAGACGTAGATCGGCCGCGGTTTGGCCGCGCCTGGCGTTGCCATCTCCACCAGCGCGAAGCGTGGCGCCAGCTGGCGCAGCGCAAAGCGCGAAAGCACTGCCAGGTGCTGGCCCTGGGACAGGATGTCCAGGAGCATGAACGCTTCACCCATGACGGCCAGGTCGACGCGCGCGCGCGGCACGCCGACGGAGCGCAGCATCTCGCGAACCTCCTGGTCGAATGGAGAGGTCGAGCCCAGGCTGATCCAGCGCAGGTCGTCGGCATTCTTCAGCGCGCCCTGCGCCGCCAAGGGATGCGTGGCACCGCAGAACACGCCCAGAACGTCGTCGATCAAGGGGAGGCGCTCGATGCCGGGGGGCGGACGCTCAAGCCAGGAAGGCGCAATCACCAGGTCGTGGCGCCCGTCGATGAGCTGCTCGACAAGCAGGTGCGGGCGGTCGCTTTGCACCGACAGCGCGAGCTCAGGACAGCGCAGCAAGGTCTCCCGCACCACGTCGCCCAGCAAGGCCGCACCGACGAGCGGGCCGGTGCCGATGCGCAACTGGCGGTGAATGCCGTGGCGATGCCGGGCTGTGACCTCGGCAACCTCCTGCAGCCGCCGCGAAATGGCGCGGCCCTCGCGCGCAAACATCTCGCCCAGAGGCGTGCTTCGCACGCCATGGCGGCTGCGCTCGAACAAGGTCCCGCCCGCCTGCATCTCCAGGGTCTGCATGTTGTGCGTGAGCGTGGGCTGGGTCAGGTGCAGATGTTTGCTGGCCTGCGTGATCGACCCCTTTTCGAGGATTGTGGCGAGCTGCACCAGATGCCGAGGATCCATAGATTTTCTTTTGTTTAGCCAGCAATTTCATGATTTTACAGATGGGTGGCCGCAACCTAAGCTCAACGCTTCAATTGCTCTGCCTGTCACTGATGCGCCCCAATATCATCTTCATCGTCGCCGACGACCTCGGTTTCGCGGACCTGGGCTGCTATGGCGGCCGTGACGCGGCCTTCGGCAAGGTCTCGCCGAATCTGGACCGCCTTGCCGCAGGCGGCCTGCGCATGACGCAGGGCTACAGCAATTCGCCGGTGTGCTCGCCCACCCGTTTTGCGCTGATGACCATGCGCTACCAGTACCGGCTGCGCGGCGGGCTGGAGGAACCCATCAGCAGCCGCAGCAAGGGCAACCCCAGGCTCGGCCTGCCGCCGGAGATTCCCACGCTGCCTTCGCTGCTGCGCGAAGCGGGATATTCCACGGCGCTGGTGGGCAAATGGCACCTGGGCTACCCGCCGGCCTGCGGGCCGCAGCGCTCGGGCTACGATGATTTCTACGGCATCATGGCCGGCGGCGTGGATTACTTCAGCCACTGCTCCGGCAGCGGCGACCATGACCTTTTCGAGGGCGAAGACGAGCGCCACGATGTCGGCTACCTCACCGACCTCTTGTCGCAGCGCGCGGTCGAGCATGTCCACTCGCGTGCGCCAGCGGCGCGCGCCGGCACGCCTTTCTTCCTGAGCCTGCACTACACGGCTCCCCACTGGCCCTGGGAGACGCGCGACGACGCGCATCTTGCGGCCGAGGTTGCATCCAACCTGTTCCACCTGGACGGTGGCGATGTCGAAACCTATCGCCGCATGATCCACCACATGGACGAAGGCATAGGGCAGTTGATGCAGGCGCTGCGCGACGAGGGCTTGCTCGACGACACCTTGATCGTTTTCACCAGCGACAACGGCGGCGAGCGCTTCTCCGACAACTGGCCATTGGTTGGCGGCAAGATGGACCTCACCGAGGGCGGAATCCGTGTTCCCTGGATCGCGCATTGGCCCGCCGGCATCCCGGCAGGCGCCACCAGCGAGCAGCTTTGCATGAGCATGGATTGGTCGGCAACGCTGTTGGAGATTGGCGGTGGCCGCGCGCACCCCGACTACCCCATCGACGGCGTATCGCTGGCCAAGATTCTGCACGACCCCTCGCAGTGCATCGAACGGCCGCTCTACTGGCGCATGAACCACCGCCATCAGCGCGCGTTGCGCAAGGGCGACTGGAAGTACCTGAAGGTCGACGGCAACGAATACCTTTTCAACATCGCCCGGGACGCGCGCGAGCGTGCGAACCTGGCGCACAGGCACCCCGACAGGTTCGATCAGCTGCGCGCCGAGTGGCAAGCCTGGGAGCAGACCGTTCCCCCGGTGCCCGAAGATGCCGGAGTCAGCCTGGGCTACTCGGCGAAAGACATGCCCCAGCGCTGACGCGCTTTGCCCCAAGGAGACTTCATGAAGAAAAACGCCGTTTCGATGCGTACCGCAGCCCTGTTGGTCGTTGCCGGCTTGAGCGCCGTGGGTGCCCATGCCTGGCCAGACAAGACCATCAAGCTGATCACCCCGTCCACGCCCGGTGGTCCGCCCGACGCTTACGCGCGTGCGCTGTCCGATCAGCTGGCCAAGGAGCTCGGGCAGTCGGTCATCGTCGAGAACATGCCGGCGGTGGGTGGAATGGTGGCCTTGCAGGGCATGGCGCGCACGCCGGCCGATGGCTACACGCTGGTGGTCGGCACGGCGGGCGCCTTGACCATCACGCCCCATGCCAATCCCAAGGCCCGCTACCAGCCTGCGGACTTCACCCCCATCTGCCAGGGCGTCGAGGCCGGCCTGGTGCTCGCCAGTCACCCCGGCATTCCGGCAAAGGACTTCCAGGAGCTGGCCCAGTGGATCAAGGCGCAGAAAACCCCGCCGACCTACTCGTCGTTCGCGCCCGGCTCGCCCGCGCATTTTCTCGGCTACCAGCTGTCCGAGGCGCTGAAGGTGGAGATGACCCATGTGCCTTACCGAAGCAGCCCGGCGCAGATCACCGACATGCTCGGCGGCACGGCGCCGCTGGGCTTCGTGCAGACAGCCACGGCCGCGCCGCACATCAAGGCCGGCAAGCTGCGCGCCTACGTCAACACCGCGGGCCAGCGCAGCGCGGATCTCGCCGACGTGCCCACCGTGGCCGAGGCCGGTATGCCGCAGCTCCAGACCACCGTGTGGTTCGGGCTGTCGGGCCCCAAGGGCCTGCCCGCGCCCGTGGTCCAGCGCCTGACCGAGGCGCATCAGAAGATCGCTGCCTCGCCGGAATTCCGCCAGCGGATGGCGATGTCGAATTTGTCGCCGACGCCCGGCATCTGCGGGGACAAGTTCCTGGCGAAGATGAACGAGGAGTCGGCCCGGTGGGCCCGTATCGTCAAGTCGACCGGGTTTGTCGCGGACTGAAAGACCCTTCGCCACCAGCACCGCGGCTCACAGGTACTTGAGCCAGGCCAGGTCCCTGCGCCGCGCCTTGAAGGCGGCGAAGGACTTGACCACGGGGTACAGCGCCACCGCCAGCACCAGCGTGCACAGCCACACGCCGTCCATGCCGTCGAAGCCGAAGTACCCGCCGTGGTTGCGGCCCCAGGTCGCCTCGGCGCCGAGGTAGAGGAACTTGAGCAGATACAGGTGCAAGACGTAGAAGAACATCGGCGCCGCGCCAAACACCGCCAACGGCCGCAGCCAGGCTACGCCGGGACGGCGGTCGAAGGCGCGCAGCAGCAGCAGACCGATGCCCAGGGTGAGCGCGATGAACAGCAGCGAGGGCGGGTACTTGGTGATGTTGACGAAGCCCATCAGCGTCTGCAATCCCGTCTCGCCGCCCACCCAGGGCTTGTCGCCGTAGAAGTTCAACGTGCGCAGCACCATGAAGCCGGCAATGAGGCCCAAACCCCAGCCCAGCAGCCGGCGCTGGCGCTGCGCTGCATCCACGCCCGTCCCGAACCACGGCCCGGCGGCATAGCCGAGCGCGATCACGCCAATCCACGGCAGCAGAGGGTAGGAGGTGCGCAGTCGCAGCGATTCGGACAGCTCGATCCAGCCGCGGTCATGCAGCACGGCCCAGGGCACGTACATCGCATGGCCCGCCGGGAAGTGCAGCGTATCGAGCAGGTTGTGGCCTGCCACCAGCACTACGCCCAAAGCGATCAGCGCCCGGCGCGGCAGCCACAGCAGCGCGGACAGCGCCATCATCGACAGGCCGATCACCCAGATCACCTGCAGGAACACCTTGGCCGGCGGGAACTGGAAGGTCCAGGCGAAGTTGACGACGGTGACCTCCAGCAGCACCAAAAAGAGCCCGCGCTTGAACAGAAAGGCCGAGGCCGCGGCGCGGCCCGCATCGCCATGGCGGCTGCCATACAGAAAGGCCGACAGGCCCGTGGGAAACACGAACACCGGCGCGCACAGGTGCGCCAGCAGGCGGCTGAAGAAAAGATCGGGCGGCGTTTCGGCCACCACCATCGGGTCGGTCACCTGCTGGTGCAGGAAAAAGGTCTCGCGCACATGGTCGAGCAGCATGAACACGATCACCAGGCCGCGCAAAGAATCGATCGCGCCAAGGCGGGTGGTGGTGGCCTGTGCCGGCATGGCCGCTGTGCTCGGGGCATTGCCGGCAGTCGCCGCTAGAGGGAGTCTAGACATGAGTCTGCTATCTTGATAATGAATTATCAATATTATAAGGATGCAGCGTGACTTCAAAACGCCAACTGGCTTGTGATTCCGCGTGCGGCAACGGGTCAGTCCTCTCAAGAACAAAACCGGGCAGGTTCCAGACCCGCGACAGGCACTGCCATAGAATCGAGCGTTTTCGAAAGAACCGTCATGGCTTTGGTCATGAAGGGCTTTCATACTTGAAACCAAATGTGGTTGAGATGAGCAAGCCTTTCATTTCTCTGAGTCCCGAGATCACCCGGGCAAACGCGCTGGATCTGATGGATTGGCTGGAGGACGAGAGCGTGGTTCGCTATCTGAGCGATTCGCGCGATGTCTCCCGCTTCATCGGGCAGGTCATCGACAGGGTCCAGCTGCCTGTCCTGACCCATCTGTTCAATCAAGGGGGCCGGTTTTTCATGGCCTGCGACCGGCATGACGTGCCCGTAGGTTTTGTCCGGCTCGTCAAGACCGGCCCGGATTGCGAAA
Source organism: Comamonas antarctica (assembly GCF_013363755.1). Lineage (NCBI taxonomy): Bacteria > Pseudomonadati > Pseudomonadota > Betaproteobacteria > Burkholderiales > Comamonadaceae > Comamonas > Comamonas antarctica. The sequence continues at coordinate 2,295,330 of NZ_CP054840.1, read as the reverse complement.
TCGTCCTGGTCATTGGCGATCGCGACAATTGGGGCCGGCGGCTGGGCGCCAGCGCCCTTCGCGAAGGCATGAAGCTGGCGTTCTTCGACATGCGCGCCGAGAAGCTCGTCGCCAGGATCCACGCGGACAATGCGCGCTCCTTGCAGGCCTTTGTGCGCTGCGACTTCCTGCTGGAAAGCGAGACGCCGACGCTGAAGTCGTTTTCCATGACTTCGCAGCGCTATCTCCGGTTCCTGCGCGAAAGCGCCGTGGATGACCCCACGGGCATCTATATCACCGAGATCGACCGTGCCCGGCTCAGGAGTGTGCTTGAGTTCGAGCAGGGCGGCGCTGCCGTCGACCTGGAGCATGAAATCGAGCGAGCCATGCTGGTCGATGCGCAGCAGGTGGCGCGCAATGTGGTCACCATGAACTCCAGGGCCCGCTTGCTGCTCGACGACGAGGCCGTGGAAGTCGCACTTGTCTACCCGCAGGACGCGGACGCAAGTGCCGGCAAGCTGTCGGTATGCTCCGAGATCGGCACCGCGATCCTGGGCTACAAGGAGGGCGATGCGATCGACTGGCGGATTCCGGACCGCACCCGCCGTATCTCGATTGAAAAGCTGCTTTATCAGCCTGAAGCGGCGGGTGATTTTCACCTGTAGGCGCGCAGAAGAATGGGTCAGTAGTGCCACACCCATGACTGCATCCTGGCGCCGGACCGAAACAGGACGGCGCGCATCATGCGGCACACGGCCTCGACACCTTGCATCTGCACGCGCAGCTTGAGCGCCTTCCGGCTCAGGCCGGCTGGCGTGGCCAGCAGGTCCGAGAGCGATGCGCCATGCTCCAAGCCGTCGAGGGGTAGGGCGGGCCCTGGTCGAGCCAAAGTTCGCCATGCTGGCCAATGGGTGGTCCGGTTTCATCACCACCGCGAGATCGTCCGGTTATGCCGAACCGCTATAGCTGTCCAAGAAACATGTGAATTGTGTCGCGGAAACGGGAAACCTACTATTCCTTTACCGATTCGCGTGGCCTGGCGGGCTGAACTGGGGGAGGGCGGGTTTGGCACCCCGGCTCCCGGCAGCTCCTGTATTTTTGGAAAGCAGCAATTGACTATCTTGACCAGCAATGGATGGAACCTGGATGCGGATGCCGCGCCCTGGTGTCATTTCGGGCTCGACGTGCCCTTCATGAACCATATCGGACTCGAGAGCATCAGCCTGCAGGGGGACTGCTGCCATACCCGCCTGAGGCTGCAGCGCGTACTGGTCAACAGCCGCGGCGACATCCACGGCGGAGCCCTGATGAGTGCGCTGGACTTCAGCCTGGGCGTCGTGGCATGCGCGCACGACCCAATCAACGTGGGTGCTGCAACCATCGACATGAACACCCATTTCTACGAGCCCGCGGCAGCGGATGTCGATGTGTTCGCGATCTGCAAGCGCCGCGGCAAGCGCATCGCCTTTTGCGAGGGCGAGGTCAAGGACGCACAGGGCAATGTACTGGCCGCCGCGAGGGCGGTGTTCAAGCTGGTGCCGCGCGCGCCCTAGGCGATCCCAGCCGTCCGTCCCCCTTTGCGCCGCACTGCGCCGCGACATCCCCGAGACAAGAATCAGGAAAACAATGAAAAGAATTTTGGTTGCAAACCGTGGCGAGATTGCCATTCGCGTCCTGCGTGCAGCGCGTGATATGGGCATTGAAGGCATTGCCGTCTACTCCAGCGACGACGCGAACTCCCAGCATCGCATCGTGGCCGATGCGGCCGTGGCGTTGGCCGGCACCGGACCGGCCGCCTATATCGATATCGGCGCCATCATTGCCGCCGCCAAGAGCCAGGAGTGCGACGCGATTCATCCGGGCTACGGCTTTCTCAGCGAGCGATCCGATTTCGCCCTGGCCTGCGCCGAAGCGGGAATCACGTTCATCGGCCCGGCCATCGAGCATCTGGCGCTGTTCGGTGACAAGGGCGCAGCGCTGCAACTCGCCAGGGAATGCGAAGTCCCGGTCATGCCCGCGACGCACGGCGGCGCCACACTCGAGGAGATCTGCGGATTCTTCGACGAACAGGGCGGCGTGGGAATCGTCATCAAGGCGGTGGGCGGCGGCGGGGGCCGCGGCATGCGCGTCGTCAAGACCCGCGCCGAGATCCCGGAGCTTTACGCCCGCTGCCGTTCCGAGGCGATGTCGGCGTTTGGCGTCGATGCACTGTATGCGGAGCGACTCGTCAATCGTGCGCGCCATATCGAAGTGCAGATCGCGGGAGACGGCGTCCATGTCGTGGCGCTCGGCGACCGCGACTGCACGCTACAGCGCCGCTTTCAGAAAGTGGTCGAGATTGCGCCCAGCCCCGTGCTCACGGCGCAGCTGCGCGCGCGCATTCTCGCGGCGGCCAAGCAACTGGCTTCCCGGGTGAAATACCTGAGCCTGGGGACCTTCGAGTTCCTCGTCGAGGAAGACGAGCAGGGCATGCAGACCGACTTCGTCTTCATCGAGGCCAATCCACGCCTGCAGGTCGAACACACGATCACCGAGCAGGTCACCGGCATCGACCTGGTGGCCTTGCAGATGGGACTTGCGCAGGGACGCAGTCTCGAAAGCCTGGGGCTGGACCCGGCCAACCCACCCCAGCTCAAGGGCTACGCCATCCAGGTCCGCGTCACGGCGGAGTCCACGGACGAGACTGGCATGGCGCGCCCTGCGCATGGGCGCCTGGAGCGCTTCGATCCGCCAGCGGGTCCGGACGTACGCGTCGATACCCACGCCTACAGCGGATATTCTCCAGCGCCGGCCTTCGATACGCTGTTGGCCAAATTGATCGTCTCCAGCCCCAGCCCGGACTTCGCGAGCGCGGTCCGACGTCTGCGCCGCAGCCTGGCCGAATTCAGAATTGTCGGGGTGCCCACCAACATCCATCTGTTGCGGGCCATCGTGGGCCGCGGCGACTTCGAACAGCAGCACAACCATACGCGCTATCTGGAATCGATTCTTCCCGAATTGCTGGCCGCTGCCGCGCTGCTCAAGACCCAGCAGCAAGAAAAGGACGCGCTGATCGGTGAAATGGGCCGGCAGGCCAGCGCGCCGGCAGTGGCCGCGCAAGCAATGCATTCGCCGCTGGAAGAGGGGCAAGTGGCGACCCGTGCGCCGTTGAGCGGGCGCATCGTCGAAGTTTCCGTCGGCGTGAATGAATCCGTGCGGCAAGGTCAGGCCATCGCGGTGATAGAGGCGATGAAGATGGAACACTCCATCGTCGCGGAATTCGACGGGCGCGTGCTGGAAGTAAGGACGGTGAAGGGCGAGCAGGCGTTGGAAGGCGACGTTCTGGTGGTGATGGAGCCCGAGGGCAGCAGCGCCGGTGCGGCCAGCGACAGCCAGGCCGTGGATCTGGATACCGTGCGTCCCGACCTGCAAGCGGTGCTGGACCGCCATGCGGTGCTGTATGACGCGGCGCGGCCCGAGGCCGTGGCAAAACGGCGCGCGCGTGGGCAGCGCACGGCCCGGGAAAATATTGCCGACCTGTGCGACGACAATTCTTTCGTCGAGTACGGTGCCCTGGTGGTCGCGGCGCAGGCCAGCCGCCGCACCAAGGAGGACCTGATTGCGAACACCCCGGCGGATGGCATCGTGACCGGCATCGCCAATATCAACGGCGCTGAATTCGGCTACGAAAGCTCGCTCAGCGCCGTCATGGCTTACGACGCCACGGTGCTGGCGGGGACCCAGGGCAAACGCAATCACATCAAGACGGATCGATTGGTGGAGCGCGCGCGCCGCGATGAACTGCCATTGGTGCTGTTTGCCGAGGGCGGCGGCGGCCGGCCCGGCGATGTGGACTTCCCCTTTGTCTCCGGTCTCTACCAGCCCGCGTTTGCCGCGCTGGCCGAGCTCAGCGGCGAGGTCCCGCTGGTAGGCCTGGTGTCCGGACGCTGCTTCGCCGGAAATGCGGCCTTCCTGGGCGTCTGCGACGTCATCATCGCAGACAAAAGCGCCAACATCGGCATGGCCGGCCCGGCCATGATCGAAGGCGGTGGCCTGGGCATCTTCAAGCCCGAGGAAGTGGGGCCGGCACCGGTGCAGTACGCGAATGGCGTGATCGACATCCTGGTCGAGAACGAGGCGCAGGCCGTGGTCGCCGCCAAGCACTATCTGTCCATGTTCCAGGGCCGGCTGAAGGACTGGTCGGCGCCGAATCCGATGGCGCTGCGCCATGTGGTTCCGGAAAACCGCCTGCGTGTCTACGACAGCCGCAAGGCGATCGAAGGAATTGCCGACATCGGCAGCGTGCTGATGCTGCGCTCGGGGTTTGGCCACGGCATGCATACGGCGCTGGCGCGCGTCGAAGGCCAGCCCGTGGGCATCATTGCCAACAACCCCCAGCATCTGGGGGGCGCCATCGATGCCGATGCGGCCGACAAGGCAGCGCGCTTCATGAATCTCTGCGATGTGCATGGCCTGCCCATCATTTCCCTGATCGACACTCCGGGCTTCATGGTCGGCCCCGACGAGGAGGCCAAGGCCCAGGTGCGTCATGTCTCGCGCATGTTCGTCACCGCGGCGAAGCTCAGGGTCGCCATCCTGGCGATTGCGCTGCGCAAAGGCTATGGCCTGGGCGCCATGGCCATGGCGGGCGGGGGCTTTCTGTCCGCGAGCTGCGCCGTGTCCTGGCCCACGGGCGAGTTTGGTCCCATGGGGCTCGAAGGCTCGATCCAGCTGGGATTCAAGAAGGAACTGGAGAGCGTTCCCGACGGCCCGCAGCGGCGGGCGCTCTACGACCAGCTCGTGGCCAGAGCCTATGAGCGCGGCCATGCGATCAATGTCGCCTCCACCACGGAAATCGACGCGGTCATCGATCCGGCCGAGACCCGGACCTGGATACGCCAGGGCATCGCCTCCGCATCGCTGCGCGCCGGCCGGCCCCGCCGCTCCTTTGTCGACACCTGGTGAGCCCTTGAGCCAACGAGCGGGAAATCGACTGTGACCAAGATTGAAACTTCGGGCCAGCTGGCCCTGACCGGAATACGGGTGCTTGAAATAGGTACCGGGTCGGCCCTGGCCTATGCCGGGAAACTCTTTGCCGACTTCGGTGCCGAAGTCATCAAGGTGGAGGATGGTGACGGCGACGAACTGCGCCATCTCCCCCCCCTGCTGAACAACGCTGGCCAGGCACCCCAGAGCGCACTGAACGTCTGGCTCGGCACCAACAAGCGCAGTGTCACGCTGCGCGGCCAGAGTATCGAGGAGCATGCATGGCTGTCGCGTCTGGCCATGAGCTGCGACGTGGTGCTCGATGCCCGGGCGTTGCGCGAGGGCGTGGAAATACTGGGCCATCCTGTCTGCCGCCGAAGCGGGGACACCGCAAGTGCCAAGCTGCCGATCGAGGTGTATCTCACCTGGTTCGGTGAAAGCGGCCCCTACAGCCAGTTCGTGGGTTCTGACGCAGTGTGCCGGGCGCTGGCGGGAGCGGTCCATGGCAGCGGTGCCGTGGAAGGGCCACCCCATCTGCCGCATGACCTGCAGACGGGAATCGTCGCGGGGCTGGCGGCTTTTTCCAGTGCCGTGGCCGCATTGCTGGGCGAATCCGACGGCAGCCGGCGCTATGTGCTGAGCATTCACGAGACGGCTTTCACGGTCGTCGAGATGGAAGCCGGCATGGTGCAGGACGGACGCCATCCACTGGCCCGTCTGGGCGTCAATCGCTTCTGCACGACCCATCCCGGAGGCATCTACCCAACCAAAAATGGATGGATCGGCCTTTTTGCGCACACCTTGCCGCAGTGGTCCACCCTGTGCGCCGCCATCGGCCGGCCGGAGTTTGCCAACGACCCGCGCTTTGTCAGCGGCCCGACGCGTATCAGCCACGCCGATGAAATCGATGCATTTTTGCAGCCGGCGTTGCTGACCAGAACGGCCAGCGAGTGGTTCGAGCTGCTGGGCAGCGCAAAATTTCCCGCGGTGCTGGTTCCCACGATGGCTGAACTGCTGGCGCAGAAGGTGCACCGCGAACGCGCGGCCTTTGTTCCGATCGAGTCAGGAGCCAGCCGTTTCGAGGGTGTCGGCGTGCCGTTTCCACTGGGCGACGCAGGCCCGCTGCGCGGCGGCGTCGCGGCGCAAAAAGGCGCGCACAGCGAGCACTACCGCAGCGAGGCCGCGCTGGCCTGCGCAGCCGGGCGGACCAGGGCCGCAGAAGGCCTGCAGCCGCTGCGCAAGATGCGTGTCATCGACCTCACCATGGGCTGGGCCGGCCCCTTGGCGGCGCGGACGCTGGCGGACTTTGGCGCCGAGGTCATCAAGGTGGAGGGAACGCAGTACCCCGATTGGTGGCGCGGCACGCATTTCACCGAGGAGTTCTACCGGGACCGTCTTTACGAGAAGAATTCCAACTTCGCGTTGATGAACCGCAACAAGCTGGGTGTCACGCTCGACCTGACGCATGCCGATGGCCGTGCGCTGTTTCTCGAGCTGGTGAAATCCGCCGACATGGTCATAGAGAACTATTCGACCGAGGTCCTGCCCAAGCTGGGCCTCGACTACGCATCCCTGCGCAAGGTGAACGACCGGCTGGTGATGGTCTCGATGCCCGCATTCGGCATCGGCAACGAGTGGAGCGGGGTGCGCGCTTACGGCGGCACGCTGGAGCAGGCCAGCGGACTGCCGCACCATACCGGCTTTGCGCAGAATCCGCCGTCTCTGACCTCCTATGCCTATGGGGATCCCATAGGAGGGGTGAGTGCGGGAGCGGCGGCATTGCTGGCCTTGCTGGTGCAGGCGCGCACCGGCCACGGCCGGCATGTCAATCTCTCGCAGGTGGAGTGCATGCTGCCCTTGGCCGCGCCGTTTCTGATCGAGCAATCGCTCAACGGCAGCACCCGTGGGCGCCAGGGCAATCTGCATCCGGTCTTTGCGCCGCACGGCATCTATCGCTGTGCGGGCGACGATGCCTGGCTGGTGGTCAGCGTTGTCAATGACGTGCAATGGAAATCCCTGGCGACCGTCGTGATGGCGGCTGAACTCGGCCTGGACGCTGCGTTGTGGGGTGTCACGGCACGCCGCGCACAACGGGAAGAGATCGATGCGGCCATCACGGCCTGGACGAGTCGGCGGCCTGCAGAGGAGGCCATGCGTTTGCTGCAGCGTGCGGGCGTCAGCGCGGGCGTCGTGAAGCCGATATGGGACGTTCTCGACGATCCGCATCTGCGCGGACGCGGCTTCTTCCGCAAGGTGCGGCGCGCGCATCTGGGAGAGTACCTTGCGACCACGCCGTGGTTTCGCGAAAGCCAGGAGCCGCTGGAAATATGCCGCGTGGCCCCGACGCTGGGCGAGCACAGCCGCGAGGTGTTCTCGCGCGTGACAGGCTTGACGGCAGGGCAGGTGGATGCGCTGGAGAGCAGCGGGATAACGGGAACGGTGGCTACAAGGAAGCGGGCCTGAGGCGCTTCCCAGGGCATTTCAAATCCATCAATCTGAGGAGACAAAACATGAACAAGTTCAGCTCGCGTCGTGATTTTCTGGCCGCTTCCGCAGGTGTTGCAGGCGCAGCGGCGCTGCCCTGGGCCGCGTCCCCGGCATGGGCCCAGGAAGCGAAGTGGCCCGCAAAAGTCATTCGCATCGTGGTTCCATTCCCGGCCGGCTCCATCACCGACACCATGGCCCGGATGCTTGCCAACGGGATGGCAAAGTCGCTGGGCCAGCCGGTGATCATCGACAACAAGGGCGGCGCCAATGGCTCCATTGGCGTTGCCGAAGTTGCGCGTGCCGCAGCCGACGGCTACACGCTGCTGGCCACGAACAGCAGCAGCATCACCGTGAATCCGCTGATCTACAGGAATTCGCCGTACAAGGCCAGCAGTCTGGTTCCGATCACGGTGGTGCTGGATGCGCCGTTCATTCTCAACGTCAATCCCGACTGGGCCAAAAGCAACGCCATCAACTCCGTGCAGGACCTGATTGCTTACGCCCGGCGCAAGCCTTCGCAGCTGACCTACGGCTCGGCCGGGGCCGGCAATCTTGCCCACCTGGGCTTTGCCATGTTGAGCAACAGCGCGAACATCCAGACCACCCATGTCCCCTACAAAGCCGCGTCCCAGGCAAGCATGGCCGTCATGGCCGGTGAAGTGAACAGTTCGTTTGACACCCTGGCGAGCGTTCCGCAGATTCAGTCCGGCAAACTCAAAGCGCTGGCCGTGACGTCCAACGAGCGACTGCCGCAAATGCCCGACGTGCCGACCATGGCCCAGGCCGGATTTCCGGATATCAACGTCAAGTTCTGGCTGGGCCTGCTGGCCCCCGCCGGCACGCCGGCGGCCATTGTCGAGGAACTCTATGCGCACGCCAAGATGGCAATGGCCGTGCCCGCCGCCCATGCGGCCTTGAGCGCGCAGGGTGTGGTGGTGATGCAAAGTCCGCAATATTTTGCCAATCGCATTGCCACCGAGGTCAAGCAGCTCGCTGAAGTGGTCAAGCGAGAGAAAATCTCGCTCGATTGAGGGTCCGCTACTGATCCCTGCATAGCATCGGAAAGCGGCGCAATCCGGGGCACCCGGCTGGCGGCAAGCCTTGGACCTGGCCGGGAATGCAGACCGCCAGCGCACCATCGATAAAGGAAGAAGATGAATCAGTTCAAGAATGTAGCCCTGGCCGGTGGCGGAAGCATTGGCGTGGCTTTTGCACTGCAATTTGCCCGCGCCGGCAAGAGCGTGCGGATTTTCGAGCAGTCGCCCGAACGCTGCGCCTTGATTCCCGGCGAGATCGACGCAAGGCTGAAGATGCTCAGCGCCGCGGGCCTGCTCGAGGGCGAGCCCGAAGTGGTGGCCGCACGCATCGAGGTGACGCCTGAACTGCAAAGCGCCGTGGCGAATTGCGATCTCGTGGTGGAATGCGTGCCGGAAGTCCTCGACATCAAGCGCGAACTCTTTGCGCAGCTCGAGCGCCATGTGGCACCCGAGGTCCCGCTGTGCAGTGCCTCCTCGGCGCTGCCGGCGTCCAGCTTTTGTTCGGAACTCGCCACGCGCCAGCGCTGCCTGATTGCGCATCCGGGCAATCCGCCGTACCTGATTCCCATTGTGGAACTGGTTCCCGCGCCGTTCACCGATGCGGCGGTGGTGCAGCGCTGCAGCGCCTATTTCCAGCAGGTGGGAATGAGCCCCATCGTGGTCCAGCGGGAAGTGGAAGGCTTTGTCTTCAACCGCCTGCAGGGCGCATTGCTGCGCGAGGCCTATTGCCTGGTGCGCGACGGCGTGGCGTCAGTGGAAGATGTCGACAAGGTGGTTCGCAATGGCCTGGGACTGCGCTGGTCGGTAATAGGTCCGTTCGAGACCGCTGACCTCAACACGCGCGGCGGCATCGCCGCGCATGCGCGAAAGCTGGGCCCGGCCTATGAACGCATGGGCAAGGAGCGCGGTCAAAACGACCCGTGGACCGATGAATTGGTGGCCAACGTGGTGGCGCAGCGCCGGGCGATGCTGCCGCTGGACCAGTGGGAGGCACGCGTCGAATGGCGCGACCAGCAGCTGATGCAGCTGGCAAGAATGCGCAAGGAGCACGCGGCCAACGACGCGTCCAGCTAATCGCTGATGGGACAGGGGAGGCGCTCAGCTTTCCTTGGCAAGCCATTCCACCCCGACATCCGCGAAGCCCGTCACGATGGGCTTGAGCAGGCCGACGAGTTCTGCGTGCAGGGCCTTCACCGTATGCGGAGTGCGATTGATGACCGGGCTGCCGACGATGACCGTACGGCGCAGGGGCGGCGCGATGATGGGCGCGCCCACCAGGCGCTTGTCCTTGAGCATGGAGGCGATCGGCATGACCGGCAGGATGGTGAAGCCCACGCCACGTTCGACCAGCTCGAGGAGAACGGCCGTGCTGTCCGATTCCGCCACGAGATTCAGATCGACGCCGATGATGGTGCAGGCCCGGTCAATCACATTGCGCAGGCTTTCGGCTTCGGGAACGACCAGAGGCATCTTTGCGACGTCCGCCAGGCCCACGGGCGCGGCCGGAGACAGTCCTGAACTCGGCAATCCCACCACATACAGGGGCTCGCGAAATACCGGCGAGGTATGCAGCAATTCCGATTGCAGGTAGTCGCCCATGAGGCAGATATCGAGCTTGCCGTGCTCGAGGCTGTGTTGCAGGAAATCGGTGAAGCCGGTGGCGATGCGCACCTTCAGGTCAGGGTACTGGCGCCTGAGCGATATCACCAGGGGACCGGCCAGCGTGGTGGCCAGGGCGGGCAGCATGCCGATCGACACCGAGCCCATCAGATTCGCCGCCGCCGCGCCGATGTCCGCCTTGGCCTGGTACAGGCCCTGCAGCGAGAGCCTGACTTGATCCACGAAGCGTCGCCCCGGCACGGTCAGGACCATCCCCAACCGATTGCGCGCGAACAGGGGCGTGCCCAACTCCTCTTCCAGTTGCCGAAGCTGCCGCGACAGCGCCGGCTGAACCACATGCAGAAGTTCTGCCGCCCGCGTCAGGCTACCGGTTTCGGCGATGGCCAAGATGGTCCGCAACTGTCTGATATCCACTGTCACCCCACTTCGATCTGCTGCCACTGTCCAGGCTAAGGATGAATTGTGTCGCAGAAGCGGTGGCTGCGGGTGCAGTTGTGCCGCTGCATGCAGGACCCGGGCAGCGGCCGCCAGATGCAGTGCGCAGTGGCTGGCAATAGTCGAGAGGGCATGCTGATCGCCCATTCCGTCCGCAAAGCCCGCGAGCAGCTGCAGCTGCGCAAACTGCGCCTGGCCATGGCGCTGCAATCCAAAAACACGCGTGACGCTGTTTACGGCATGCGGACATATCACTGGCGCCCATTGGTGCTGAAGAATGGTAAGCCTACGATGCAGCAAGCAATTCTGCGCCTGGTCGGGCAGGTCGGCGCAGCCCCTTGTGCCCAATGTCTGCTGCCGACGTAAGCTGTCGTTCTCTGAATCCAGATTCGGTGCGTCAGTGCAACAAGGCTTGGATTCGCGCTCGTGGTGGTTTGCGTCGGCCAGCAGCCGATCCAAAGAGGTCCTTGGCTGTCGCTCAAAAGGTCATCCGGACTTGCGCCGCGCACTGCGCTTGCGCAGCCAGATCAGCACGCCGGTGAGGCTGAGCATGGCAACAACCAATCCTGCCAAGGTGATGGTCAGCTTGTACGTTACCCCTCCCACGCTGGCCATGTGCAGGTTGCTCATCCAAGTGATGAAGGTGTCGCCCCCGGCCGCTCCGGTGGGCAGCCAGGTGGCGACGAGGATGCCGGTTTCCCCATCGAGAAACAGCCTCGTGCTGCCACCGCGGTCCGTGACGTCCAGGCTGCTGCGAACGTCGTAGCGGTACAGCCCGCGCACAGGGTCGTAGGCCAACGAGCTTTCCCCCGACACCGAGAAGCCGCGCAGCGAAGCTTGTTCCTGCATCAGATCTTGTGCCCGCAGGTGGGCTGCTTTCCAGTCAAGTGTGGGCTGCCGCAGGGGCTGAGTGCGGCGTGGCAGTTCACCGGTGCCAGGCTGCTGCATGCTGAAAATTCGCACCATGGGGTCGTGCCACTGCGGAAGGTTGAGGGCAAAACTGCTCCATGCCAGAACGAAAAGGATGGGCCACAGCCATAGACCGCCGGCACGGTGCAGGTCGAAGGTGGCGCGCCAGCGGCTGTGCATCTCCAGCTTCCAGGCACGTGCCCATCGCCCCAGCCATGGGCGCTGGGTGCTCTTCGCGCTTGCCGGTAGCGTCAGGGCAAAACCCACGATGCTGTCGAGCATCCACAGCAGCGACACCAGGCCCAGCAGCCAGGTCCCGACCGCCCCCAGCGCCAGCGAGTAATGCAGGCGATAAACAAAAGGCATCAGGTTGCGCCAAGTTTGGGTGATGTCTCCCCAGCGCCGCTCGCCGAGGAATTGGCCGTTGTTGGGGTCCACGAATACCTGGTCGTTTTCCAACGGCGCCTTGCCCGGCAGCGGGCGCAGCAGAAACACCAAGGCATGGCCTGGCTCCTGCGCCAGAGGTACACGCGCGGCCAAGGCATGGGGATGGCGTGCCTGGACCACGTCGCGCAGCTCCAGTGCGTCCATCGGTTGGTCGTTGGTGTTGGAAGCCGTGGTCCGAAACCAGTGCGGGTTCAAGGCGGCATCCAGCTCGGCGTTCCACACCAAGAGGCTGCCGGTCAACCCTGCCAATACTAGGAAAGCCGCCAGCGTCAGCCCGGCGAGCCGGTGGGCGACGACCAGGCAGCCCCGCAGCGATGCTTTGCGCTGCGGCATCACCAGCGGTAGGTCAGGTTGGCGCTGGCCTGGCGGGCGTCACCGTAGTGGCAGATGGAGAACTCGCAGTTGGTGAACTTCTTGTCCATGACGTTGCTCACGTTGACGTTGAGGTCCCAGTGGGCGTCGAAGCGGTAGCCCAGCATCCCATCAAAGACCGTGTATGCCGGCATGGCGGTGACAATTCCTGATGCGCGGGTGCTGCCCTTGTAGCGCGCCCCTGCTGCCAGGCGCAGCTGTGGCAAGCCCCAGGAGGCAAAGTTGTAGTCGGCCCAGAGGGCTGCCTGATGGTAGGGCGTGTCTTCGCTGCGCTGGCCTATCTCGCTGGCAATGGTGCTGCGTGAGATCTTTGAATCGGTGTAGGCATAGGACGCGATGACGCTGAGTGCCCGGGAGACTTCAGCCTTGGCTTCGAGCTCAAAGCCCCGTGACCGCACCTGTCCCGTCTGACGATAGGTGTTCTGTCCTGCATCGAATTTCAGCACGTTGTCCTGCACCAGCTCGTACACGGCAGCGCTCAACAGCATCCGGCTGCCATCGGGCTGGTAGCGCACGCCTGCCTCGTACTGCTTGCCCTTGGTGGGCCGGAAGCTCTGACCAGACACTTCGGACACCGAAACCGGGAAGAAGGATTCGCTGTAGCTCAGATATGGTGCCAGTCCGTTGGACGCCTTGTAAACCACACCGGTTCGCCAGGTGGTGGCCTCGTCCTTTTGCACGGCGTTGCTGCCGTCGCGGTGCGCGGTCTGGTCTTGCTGTGCCCAGTCGCGGCGCAGGCCGGCCAGGATGGTCCAGCGGTCTCCCAGGTTGACTTGGTCTTGGACGTACAGGCCGGCTTGCGTGGTTATCCGGCGCGAGCCGCGGTCCAGCGCAGGATCACGGTTGACCACGACCGGCTGGCCATAGTTGTAGCTGCTGAGATTGAGGGACGAGGTATTGGCGCGGAAGTTCTTCGAGTCATAGTCCATGCGGTAGGCATCGAGGCCTACCAGCATTTTGTGTTCAGCGCCCAGCAGCTTGCCGTTCCACTCCACGCGGGTGTCGGATGCCAGGCCCTTGGCGTGTTCTTGCCGGTCGCTGTACTGGCGGCGCAGCACACCCGTGGAGGCTGCTGCGGCAATGGCCGCTGCACTCGTTTGTGCCTGCAGATAGTTCCAGGTCACCTTGGACTCGAAGAAGCGCAGGCTGTGCTGCAGGCGTGTGCTGGCGTTCAGCGCGTGACTCAGCTCGTAGCCCAGCGTGAACATCTCACCTTTCATCCTGTCGTAGTCGGGCTCGCCAATGAATTCGCCACGGCCGATGAAGTAGGGGCCCTCGCCCACGCCCTCAACCAGTTGGTACGGCAGGGGGGCGGAAAAGCGCGTGTTGGTCTTTTGGTAGAACGACAGCAAGGTCAGCGAGGTGTCCGCGCTCGGCCGCCAGGTGAGGGCGGGTGCGATGTACAGCTTGTCGTCCGGAATGTAGCGATCTGCGGTATTGCTGTCGCGCCCGAGCATGGTCAGCCGGTAGTCCAGTGTGTCACTGCCGGCCACGGGGCCGCTGAAGTCTGCCGTCAACTGGCGGCGGTCGTGGTTGCCCAGCTGCAAGCCCAGCTCTCGGAGGGGCTCTGACGTGGGGCGCTTGCTGACGGCGTTGACCACCCCACCGGGCGACAACTGCCCATAGAGCACCGAAGCCGCTCCGCGCAGCACTTCCACCCGTTCCAAGCCATAGGGCTCTTGAATGCCATCGTAGGAGTTGCTTTGCAGCCGCAGGCCATCGCGCATGGAGCCGCCGTTGGCCGACTCCACATCCATGCCGCGGATGCGGAAACGGTCGGCCGTGCGGCTGAAGCTGGTGGGTTGGGTGGTGACGCCCGGCGTGTAGTTCAGCGCCTGGGACAAGGTTTCTGCCTGGCGGCTGCGCAGTTCATCGCTGGTGACCACCGAGACTGACTGCGGGGTTTCGATGATGGGCGTATCGGTCTTGCTCCCCGCCGTGGCACGGCGTGCCACATAGCCTGTCAAGGGACCAGTGGCGGTTTCCGTGTCCCTGGCGGCGGTGACTGTCACCGCAGGAAGCGCGACCGTGCCGGGGCTGGCGGATGGCTGTGGGCGAATGGATAGGGTGTTCGGCCCGCTGCGAACTGCCATCAGTCCGCTGCCAGCCAGAGCCCGGTCCATTGCTTGTTGCAGCGTGAGCCCGGCCGGTAACTCGGGGGCGGACTGGCCTTGCAAGAGCGCCGCATCCGCGCCAATCGCGACGCCCGTTTGTCGCGCCAACGTACTGAGCGTCTGTGCCAAGGCTTGCGCAGGCACGGCGGTTGGCACGCGTGGCTCGCTCGCCGCATTCTGTGCCTTGGCGGCGGGAGCCATGGCGAGAAGGCTGACTGTCGCTGCCCAGACCAAGGCAGCCTTGGCCAAGGGCGATCGGTTAAACGAGGATTCGGTTAGCGCTATTGAATGATTTTTGTTCATGGAAAGGGCTTGCGTTGAGGGGTGTTCCCGTAGAAGACCAACGAGCAGCTCTAACCCTGACAAAAGATCCCTGGCTATTTTGTAACAATGCTGCGTGAGCGCGCACGGGGCATGCGGCTCAACGCAGTTCCACCGTCACATCGCCCGTCGCATTGCGCTGAATACGCACCGGAAGCATATCGGGCAGTCCGGCCAGAAACGCTTGCGGTTGGCGTATAGGAAAGCTCCCCGAGAGCTGCAGCTGCTGGAGCCGCGGGTGGCTGCCCAGCAGCAATGGCCGCGACAGGTAGTCATTCCATTGGGCAAGGACCTGATCCAGTGGGGTGTTGTGGAACACCAGCCAGCCGTTGCGCCAGGCCGCCACGCTGTCGGCGGCCACCTGCATGCTATGTACCTGACCGCTCTGATCCGCTTCAATGGCATACCCAGCCGTCAAGTTGACGGGAGGCGTTGCTTCTAAGTACGCCGCCGCCCCGGTGCGGTCCAAGGGCCAGACGGCGACCCGGCCCTCGGCAACCTCCACCCGCATCCGGCCCGCACGGGCGCCAACGCTGAACACGGTGCCGAGCACGCGGACACGGCCCCATTCGGTGGCCACGGTGAATGGGCGTCCGATGTCCTGTGCCACACGGAAGCGCACCTGGCCTTGATCGAGCCGGACCTCGCGCCGGTCGCGGTACATCACGATGCGTATGCGCGTGTGGGGCGCCAGGCTGATCTCCGAGTCGTCGGGCAAGCGCATGTCGCGCTGTTGAGCATGCCCGGTTTGCAGCGCCAGTTCGTAGACTGGCTGTTGCCAGTACCAGCGCCCGCCGGCCCACAACATCACAGCGACTCCTCCTAAGCCCAGCAAGCCCACGGTGTTGCGCCTCGCGCGCCGGTGATCGTGAGCCTGGGGCTGCGGCACGCTCGACTGCAGGAAGCTGCCATCGGTGCTAGCCCATAGGCGTTCGGCTGTTTCCAGCGCCGCGCGGCATTCTGCCGTGCCTGCACGCCAGCGTTGCAGTTCCTGCGCCGCCGCCATTGCGGAGTCAGGGTCTGCACGATGCATACGGCCGACCAGCAGCAAGGCTTCTTCCACCTTCTTGCGAGCAGGTTCAGAAAATCCCATGGTGTTTGATCTTTTCCCTCATCAGGAACGCGAAGGCGCATAGCCCGCGCAATCGAGGATGCCTCGCATGACGTGGCGTTCGATATTTGTTTCTGTCATGCCCAGGTGTTCCCCGGCTTCCCGGTAGCTGTAGCCGTAGATGCGAACCAGAATGAACACGTCGCGGCGTTTGCGCGGCATGGCCTCCAGACGCTGGAGAAACAAGCCCAGTTGTTGACGGGCCATCGCCGAGCTTTCGGCCGAAGGCGCACTGGTCGGCGCCACCAAGCTGAGCGCATCCAACACGCGTTGCTCAGCCTCCCGGCGAGTCGCGCGGCTGGCCGCCAGGTTGCGAGCCGTTTTATACAGCAAGGCGCGGGCGTCCAGCACCGTGCCACCAGCACGCTGCAACGCATAGATTCGGGTGTAGGCGCTCTGCACCAAGTCCGCGGCGACATCGCGGTCGCCTGCGCTGCGGGTGAAATACCGCAGCAGTTCTCTGTAATAGTGCTCGGGCACAGGCACACCTCAGCCGGATTCAGAAAGAGAACTCCTGAATTGGCTGAGATCGTCAAGGTCGACCTGTTGCTGGGAAGGAGAGAGCCAGAATTGTACCGGCCTCCCGAACTTCTTCTTAGGGAGCAGGGATATCTTCACCGAGGACTGGCAGGGACACACCTGGCGGGCGGCTAAGCCAAATTCGTTCACCAGTTCAAACATCTCGGCCAGAACCTCTCTGGCTGCACTGTTGCAGGCTGATGCAATCCTCGTGTCCAGTTGAGCTCGTTCGGCCTGCGCCGACGTTGGGAGGTCAAAATGCGTGAAACAGCAACGTGGGCGCAACAAACCAATAATGGTCTTGGCAAGAAAAGGCACGGCAAGGCAAGGCACGGCACGGAGCGGCACGGCACGGCACGGCACGGCACGGCACGGCACGGAGCGGCACGGCACGGCACGGCACGGAGCGGGCTTCGCCTTGATTTGCTCGCGGTAAGGGGTCCTTATCGTTACTTAAGTCACCCGAACGAAGTTAAGAATAGACTCAATCTCTCCAATCGTCGTGTCGAACCACTCCACGCCAGGAACATTCTCTCGCCATTTACCACGGGCTTTAAGAACGTTATGGACAGCAAGCTCGGTGTGTCCAACTCGGTTGACCTGCCACTTACCTAGGATCACTGGATTGTCGAACGACGCTGATCCCTTGCATTGCTGTGCCACGCGATCTTCTACGTCCTTAAGGGTCTTACCAATTTTTATAGGAAACGGCGCATCTTGGCGTTGCAGTATCGGAAAGGTGAAGGCGTACACCCACCCCTCAAACTCTGCTGCTTCCTCATCGCCGTCTATGAGGGCGGCTTCTTCGACATCGTCATCGTCGATGTCCTCTTCAGTTTTGGCACGGAATATGCCCTTGCCCTGCGACACGAATAACTCTTGCTCCATCGTAATGAAAGAAACGAAGAATTTGACGATCGAGTGAACCGCATCGGTTTTTTCCGAATGTGCCTTCTTTAGGCGTATCTGCTGCTGCTCGGGTGTCAGATACTTGTTGATGACTAATTGAGCCAAATCTTTAAGTCGAAAATCAACGCCAGTAGCTAATTCTGCCATTGCTTCTATCTCTGGAATGACTGTATAACGGCCAAATTTATAGCAAAATGATCGTGTGGGTTCGAAAACAACTTCCATGACTGCCTTTTTTGACGTGAGTTGACCCTGAAGTGATAGCTATTTTGTTGCAAGCGGAACCTGATGGGTTAAACCATGTTTCAACGCGAGTGCGAACGGCTTAATCGACATATATGAAAATCCTAACTTATTACTCTAGTGAGAGGAGCTTGCAAGATCAAGCATCGGTATCCATACTCTACTTACTGGTGGCACGGTTTCCATCTTATTTTTCTGCTTGACAAAGTTGCTGGGGTGCACCCGGCCGGTCCTTATATGGGTAACGGCTAAAAATGCATCGCAATAAACATTGACTTAAATGGTGCTGCAATTATTTTAAATCACGATAAGTAATGCGTTATCGTTACTAAAATGCGCCAGCTGATGAAGGAAGAGCCTGTCGCCTTAAGCTTCGCTTTCGCGGGCCACATATTAAAGTGGAGCCAAGACCATTGAACAAGGTGAGAACTTCATAAGCATCCGATGTCCGATCAGCGATTCCTACCGCTTGCTCAGAAGAGACAGTACATGGTCTGGCCAAATTGTTGTCGTCACGGTTTTATAGCTTGCGTAGACGCGAACAGCTAGATTGGAGCGGTTTTCTAACATCAAAGCTTATTCTCGCTATCAGATTAGGGTCGGCGGGGCAATACCTATTCGCTACGCAAGTAAAGAGCTTTCATGTCTATTGCAGCCCATGATTTCGGATTGACCGGGCATTTTTTCAATCGTCTTATGAGAAGTAGTAGGCATAGCGTTGGCAATATTTTGAAAAAATTATCCGTTTATCAAGAGGCCAGGCCAAAAAGCCTGATTTATAACAAGGCTCACTGCTTGAACGGAATTCCTTTTTAAACCGTCCATCAAAGCTTTATTGTAGCTGAAGTCGTAAATGAACTTTGGCTCATCCGAGTTAATTCGTATTCCTAGAAATCCATACCATAATAAAAGGTCCATTACGCGAAAAGCCCTTTCATCATCCAGTCCTGATTCTTTTAGTTTATTACGAACTTCAATTTCAGAAAGTTCGGGTGATGATGCTACAAAAGCATAAAGAATTCCCTCTGTTTCGCTTGACACATCTTGAAGTTCAAAGCCTATGTCGCGAAGTAAATCAGCGGAGTAGGCAGCGATGCCTTTTTCGATATCACTGGTTTCGATGCGATCATGATTTAGATTGATTGCAAAGCTTTTGCAGTGATTTATGAGATTTAACAAGAAGCGCGGACGCATTAAAGAACGCTCGATAAGAAACTGTGAAGTCTCCTCGCCTTTGTGATGGCTCGCAAAAACTCGAAGCCATGCAGACTTGAAATCGAGCGATTCGTCAAGACCATTGGAAACTATCCTAAGACGAACCATTTCGCGAAGCAGATCTGCGTCAGTCCAGTCCAGTAGTACGCTTGCTTCTTTGCCGCGATCGGAAGTTTCTTTAACTAATAATTCATACACGTCATTGCGAAGAAATACAACTGAGCGGACTTTAAAGTCCCGGCTGCTGAACTGCCTTTCAATTTTTCGAGTCGCATCAATAAGTGTTCGGATCATTAATAGATCCTCGTGCTTCAGGCCTGAAGTCGGCCAGCCATTATCGATATTGTCAAACAGAAGCCAAAGTATATCCTTGTGAGTAAGATAATCCGACAATGTGGATTTTAACTTCTTTACGTCATGCTTATAAAGGAGCTCAGTGACTTCGGATGAATTCAGGCTAACACCTTGCTCGCTGCCATACTTGGATTGATACTCTGAGTAGATCTTTTCCATTAATGCGGACATTCGTTCGGAGAAATCTCCTTCGGAGTAGTTTCCATCACCATAGTAGAGCTCGTGCAATTCGCGATAGGGTTCGTATAAATCGTGATCGTGAATATGCCGGTTTTTATCCTTCTCTAGAATTTTGTAGCATATTTCGAGCAGAAGTACATATTCCCAAAAAGCGGTGATTGTGTGCTGAAAGGTGCCCTCTGCCAAAAACTGGAGAATGCGTTCCTTGAATTTTATAAGTTTGTATCCATCCGGCTTCAAGTCGAGAACGACATTTTTACTTCGGCTCTTTTCGCGCTCTGCATCACGAATTTGAAGGAAAATTGCAGACTTTCCAGAGCCCTTTCGCCCAACGACTAAATGAGCCTCTCCACGCAAAGATTTTAGGTATTGATCTGTCTCGAGGTAATAACGCTCGAGATCTCGCATTTCATTTTCAGCGGATGTGGCTCCGAGATTTAGATTTTTTAGAAATGATAGACTTTGTTTTGTGGTTGCAGTATCGTTGTGCTGAAATGCTTTGGTCACGCCAGATGCAAACGATTCGATGGACTTGTTGACGTCGTCGGGATGATACGTCGCCTCTACAAAATCTCGGTAGTCCAGCGGCACAGGATCGTCACCTGATTGCAGAAGAACTTTGGTTTTCCCCATTCCATCAGCTAAACCCACTATGAACGCGGCACGCATATTGTGAATTGTTGCCCCGGCGTGGACCATTGATAGCAAAGGAACCACGACCCCATATGATTGGGATACTTGAGTGATGGCATCGTGCGCAGATAATCGCGGAGACTCGTTTGGATCGAAATTCCTGAACGTGTATCCCGCCTTTTTTATTCTTGATATAATCCTGTTTGACCAATCTGTTTTCGATGGAGTGTCTAGCAAGTAAACTGGTGCTTTTATATTGAGCGGGGCTGATGTGTCAATAGCTCGGGAAATTTGAGGGTCTGATAAGAATGCCTGTAGTTCCGCGGAGTTCTGATATTCTTTGTAACCAAGGGTGTCGAATATTCCTACGTCAGATATTTTTAGTCCTCTTGGGTTGAGACTTTTATTTTTGACAAGAAGGACTCGCTTTCCTTTTCCTATTGCATATGCAATCTCGTAGGTGACATTGAAATTTAACTCGCTGATATCCGCAATGAGAAAATCTGCTGCATCGATCTCAGAGAGTACTTCGCTAGAGATGAAGTGGCCTATTATGTCGAGAGCTTTCCATGTCTTAATATAAATGTTGGGTGAGCCCCTGGAAGCGGTTGAGGTTGCTGTTTCGATGGTTCGACCGATATCTGCAGGGGCCGAGGGGTATGCAAAGAATCCGATAGTCTTAGTCATAGTTGTTCAATCGGGCAAAACGAAATTGATAAGGGCCTTGCAGTCAATCAGTATTATAGCGGCGCGTAACTATTACATCCGCTATTTTCCTCTTCCTAACCAAACGCTGTCGCCTGCTCAGAGTGCTTGATCACTCCGTTAGGTGTCTCGGTTGCGACTGTGATTCCGCGCTAAACGGAGTATGGCTTTGAGCTGCTGGGCGATGATGCGCGTAATTGACTATTCCTCTAAGCCATGTCGTAGAACATAGGACGACTAGACCGCAGCCTAGTAGCTCGCATACCAAGTTGAAGAGCGAGGGTTAGCGGAACTGGAGGGAGCCCAGACATCGCCTGCCATCTTGGCCGGTGCCTTGATAACTTGGTGTTGCAGAAAGCGTTCTTCGCGCTCAGATAATCTGAGCTTGCTAAGAGCATACGACCTCCCCAGCGCTGGTACTGGAGCTGTAGCCGATCGACGCGAAAGTTCATTCGAGTTCAACGCTAAGGGCCTTTGGCATAGCCCGACGTGCCACCTGTCTACTTGCATGCTGCATCAGCGAGCATGCGCGACAGTCCGCTTCGGGCCCGTAGCCGCCGTTGGAGTTATTTGTGCTGAGCGTCGGATTCAGCCTAATACTGCCTTTAGCACTAGCTTTGGCATTGCAGTGGTTGCACGCGCTTCGCGCTCCAGCATGAGTGGCAGTTCGCTACCTAGAGCGGTACTCCAGCATGGTACCAAGCAGTCGCTCAGATCCTCGACAATTATTGATAAATCTGAAGCCAAGCTTCCTGTTTTTGTAAAGCAATTGTGGTAGTATTTCTGAAAGCTAAACTTCCGAAAGCTACGATGGCCGCGACCCTGCATGCTGAACCTTCCTCCGTCCTCTCCCGCCTGCAGCAGCTTGGCTTAAGTGAAGCGGCGTTGCTGCGCGCGGTCATGGCTGGCTACATCGCCAGAGCCAACTGCACCGAGAATCATCCCCCATTGTTTCCACCCATCGCGGCGTGGAGCGAAGCTGTCCGTACGCTGCGCGACGTGCTGAAGCCTGAGGGATGGACGCGCTTTAACGATCAGAACTCGCCTAAAACCGTAAGCCCCGACGGTTCGATTTCGATCATCGTCTCCACCGGCAATGAGGCAACTGGCATTCTGCATGCTGAGCCTGCTACGACCTCTTCAAAGGGGCCGAATACCGCGGGCGCTATCGAAATCAATAGGAGCTTGCAGCTGTACCTGCCGGGCATGGAATTGCCCGTGCCACTTCAAGACGAAGAAGAGAAAGTGACGACCTGGATTTTGCTGGCGCACTACGCGAAGAACGAGTTGCGTGCGGAGTTGTCCTTGCCTTTAAACGTCGGTAGCGACGGCCGCGTTTCCGTGTGGCAGGAACGGATTATCTTGCGAGCTCAGCCGCTTGATGGCGAACAGGTGGTGATCATGCACCCTGTCCAACCTGACATCGACGTTTCGGTTCGGCGGAAGGCATGAGCTACGGTGCACAGTTCAACCCGAACCGCCTATGCCTTGCTCGTCGACGTCGAGGGCTAACAAAGAAGAAGTTGGCGGAGCTCATCGGCGCAGATGTGCGGGCAGTTACTGCGTACGAGAGTGGGGAGTACAAGCCTGAGAGAGAAAGGCTTCTCGCTCTAGCTGATCAACTGCACTTCCCAGTGCAGTTTTTTATTGGATCGGACGTGCAGGAATTGACACCCGACGTAGTCAGCTTCCGGTCCATGTCGAAGATGACAGCTGGTCAGCGGGATGCAGCGCTAGGCGCTGGCGCGGTCGCGCTCATGTTGAACGAATGGATCGAGCAGCGCTTCGAGTTGCCGGCGGCGCAGTTGCCTGACCTCAGCCACGAGTCCAGTCCTGCTGCGGCTGCAGCCGCACTCCGCCGAATCTGGGGCCTCGGCGAACTACCTGTCAAGAACATGGTGCATCTGCTGGAGGCGCGTGGCGTGCGGGTGTTCTCGCTGTCGCTAGACACTGTCCATGTGGACGCTTACTCCATGTGGCATGCGTCTACACCGTTCGTGTTCCTCAATACGATGAAGTCCTGTGAACGCAGCCGCTTCGATGCCGCCCATGAACTCGGGCATTTAGTCCTTCATCGTCATGCTGGCCCGAAGGTCAAGGACGCTGAACGTCAAGCCAACGAGTTCGCATCGGCGTTCCTAATGTCGGAAGGAAGCGTTTTAGCCAACGCGCCTGTCATGGCCACTGTAGACCAACTGATCTCACACAAGGTGTTCTGGACAGTCTCTGTCGGAGCGCTTGCCTACAGGTTAAAAGATCTGAAACTAGTCAACGAGTGGCACTACAGATCGCTGTGCATCGAGATGGCGCAACGTGGCTACCAGAAGTCAGAGCCAAATAGTGCGCCCCGAGAGACGTCACAGGTCTTCCAAAAGGTGTTCGCTGCACTGCGAGAGGATGGAATGACGCGCGCCGATATTGCCGATCAACTCGCCGTACACGTCAACGAACTCGACGAGTTGGTCTTCGGCTTAGCGCTTACCGCGCTGGGAGGTGATGCGCAGGCGCAAAGCCGTCCGCGGCGGCCAGTCTTGCAAGTGATCGAGGGTGGGCGTGAGTAGGCCTGTCTCATCGGTTGAGGGGTGTGTTCTGAACACACTGTGAAAACAATGGCTATCTGATTTAGGGCGGGAGAAGCGGATGTTCGGCACCATCGACAAAAGCAAAGGACTTCTATTCATCACCCATGACCTTGAGCATTCCATACGACTAAACCTACAGAAGATGTATCAGGAAGTCGAAGGACTCGACCAAAACCGGTTACTCAATACACCGCCCGAGGACCTGAAGCGCTATTTGGTTGAGAAATACGGCATAACACCGATCACGTTGCAACGAGACAAGTGGTATGCCGATCATGAGAACGTACCGGTCGATGTCCGGCACGATCCTATGCGCTTTATCGATGACCGAAGCCGCCCGGTCATGGTGGCAGGCGGGCGTGTCGAAGTCCATATCCCATTTGAGGGCGAGAGCGAGCTGTTTTACGCGAAGGCCAGCACGTATTCGCTCAATCCGCCTCGCGCTGTCATCGAAAAAAACGAAGTCGTTCTTCGGTACGACACACCTGCCGACCAGCCCCGCGACATCCGCGCACTTGCCGAACAGACCCTGAAAGAGATTGAGCAGTATCTGGGATGGCAGCGTCCGATGATCGATGCGCACAACCAGAATCTCTCCGCCGCTGCAGGGCAGTCGATCCACCAACGTCGCGAACGGCTGCTTGCGCAGTCGCAGCGCGCGGAGGCGCTCGGTATCCCGATCCGGCGACGGGCCGACGCGCCGAAGACCTACGCGCTTCCGACGGTAAAGCGCAAGGCAGTCCTGACCCTACCGCCTACGACAACGGCGCAGTTCAAGCCGGAACCGGCGCTTGCTATGGAGTTGTACGAACGCATTCTGAAAGTCGTTCAGGACATGGCGTTGGTAATGGAGCGCAGTCCCGATGCCTTCAAGTCCATGAACGAAGAAGCCCTGCGGCAGCACTTTCTTGTGCAGCTCAACGGTCAGTTTGAAGGAAAGGCGACGGGCGAGACCTTCAATATGGGAGGTAAAACCGACATTCTTCTACGAGAGGGCGACCGCAACGTCTTCATTGCCGAGTGCAAGTTTTGGAAGGGGCCGAAGGCGTTTCGCGAAGCAATCGACCAGCTCCTCGGCTACGCGACCTGGCGCGATGGCAAAATGGCGATCCTCGTATTTATTCGCGGTACCCAGACCTCGACTGTCCTCACCGGCATCGACGCTGTAGCCAAGGCGCACGAAAATTTTAAGCGTGCCGTTACATGGCCGCACGAGAGTGGCGTCCGATACGTCCTTCATAGCAGCGGCGACAAGAACCGCGAGTTATTCTTGACTGTGCTCGTGTTTCACGTGCCAATATAGCGGAACGGTGATGCCCGCTGCCCGTGTGGATGGCTAATGACAGATCTCGACGTCAGCTTGCTGTTCGATGGTCAAACCTGACCGGCGGCAATTAGCCTGAAGCACTCGGTCATCAGGTGCCGCAGGTTGGGCTGCTGGCAGCTGATAGGAACACATGAGCTTTTGCGCGTTTTCGAACATAGGTTTGGAATGCTAGGGCTATGCCTACTCCGATAACTCGCGATAAGTAGTCCAGGGCATTGCATTGGTACCGTTTTTTCGCCCTGAAATCACCCCTCTCTGTGCCCATTCCCTTGGGCTTTTTTAGTAGTCAATGATTTAATTTAAAATTATTGACGCATCATATCTCTCACTGTGTTGCGCACTGCCGAGCACCTATGCGGTACGTTGTCGCCACAGCGTCCCAACAGGGTCAACTTATCAGGCACGATTCCCTTGTCAAATGGCAGCTGGTAGCAGACACAGTCCTGACCCACATCGCAGAGTCCGTCGTCAGCCGACGGACAGGGCGGCTCGAAGAATGCGATACGGTCACTGGGATGTAATCAACAAACATGTCGTCAACTCCGATTTCACAGTCGCGAGATAAGCAACAGCCAACAAAAAAGCACGGAGCCGAGCTGAATGAAACCCCTCTCACAACGCACTCTAAGCCTCTGCCTGCTGGCCGGCATTGCCAGCCTTTATGGCTGCGGCGGCACAGCGAAACAAGTTGCAGCACCTTCGGAGGCAACGGTCGCCGCACATGTCCATGCAGCTACCCGAGCCGCCGGAACCGACCTGGGCGAAGTGCTCACGCTGTGCAAACCGGCGCCGGCTGCGCGGGCGGGGCAGGAGGATATGGAGAAGGGGTTGCGGGCGCTGATTGGCAAGCCGGCTCCGCCGCCGGGGCGGGCGTTTGACAATCTGTATTTCGTGGGCGGCGACTGGTCGAGTGCCTGGGCCATCGATACGTCCGAGGGCATCATTCTGATCGATGCGCTGAACACGCCCATGGAGGCTGCGACGCTGATCGAGGGCGGGTTGCGCAAGCAGGGGCTGGATCCGGCGCGCATTCGCTACATCATCGTGTCGCATGGGCATGGCGACCACTATGGCGGTGCGCCGTATCTCGCGCAGAAGTATGGTGCGCGGGTGGTGATGAGCGATCTGGACTGGACCATGACCGAAACGCGGCTGGAGTTCGCAACGCCGATCTGGGGGGCGCCGCCCAAGCGCGATATCTCGGTCAAGGATGGGGACCGCATCACGCTGGGCAACACCAGTGTCACGCTGCATGTGATTCCCGGCCACACCTGGGGCACGCTGGCTTCGGTGTTCGATGTGGCGTGGCAGGGCAAGACGCACCGCGTGCTGCTGTGGGGCGGCACGGGCTTCAACTTCGGCAAGGACATACCGCGGCTTGAAGCCTATGGCGCCTCCACGCAGCGCATGGCCAGTCTTTCGCGCAGCGAGGGCATCGATGTGATGCTGTCCAACCATTCGCGCATGGATGGTTCGCAGGCCAAGCTGGAGAAACTGCGCCAGGACCCGGGCACGCCTGCCAATCCTTTTGTGATTGGCCAATCCACCGTCGAGCGCACGTTGACGGTGATGAATCAATGCGCATTGGCGCAGCGCGACCGGTTTGCGCTGATGCCTTGATGCGGGATGCCGGCCCGGAGGCCGGCAACATGGCGCCTAATTGGTGTGCCAAGGCCCGCAAGGAGCTGTCGGCAAGAAAGGGAGCAAAACGCCTGTCGGTTCGATGTGCGCCGGGACATTGATGACAGCCGGGTAGGGAGCGGCAACTGGCGTGGGAAGGTCGATGTCCGACATGGTCTGATTCGTCTCCATGCCATCGGTATCGTCGGGGTTCACTGCTCCTGGCAACACCTGGACATTGTGCTGGTTGTCAGCTCTTGCCGACCATGGCAGCGGGGCAGGGTCGGTGCCGGACTGCTCCACGCGTGAATCGCGTTGCGCGAGCATCGCACTCAGCTCATGCCCAACCCCTTGCCACTGCGCAATCCCCCAGGCGGTATGCCCGTTGTATGGATTGGCAAGATGTTCATTTGCGCCATGTTCCACCAGCACCCCGATGGCGTGAAAGTTGCTGCTGTAGAGCGCGACCATCTGGGGGTGTTCCCGTCGAAGGGATTGATGAAATTGGGATCTGCACCGTGCGCCAGCAGAATTTTCATCGTGTTCCCAAAAGGCATGGACATTGCCACGATGAGGGGGGTGACGCCGGTCCGCGAATCGACGAAGTTCACATTCGCTCCACCCTTTAGCAGCCTCCACACTTCCAGGGGCTCCGCGCGTTCAACCGCGTCGATCAGCCTCCTGTCCAGCATCAGTTGCGACTGCGCATCGGCCGCCAGTGCGGCCATAAGGGTTTCGCCCGTGGCGCGCGGTGCCGCTGGAACCATTGCGGGCAGCAGGGGCTGCGCGGTATCCTGCTCCAGGAGGTCTGGGCCAACGTAGCTTCGCCCGGCCGTGAACACGTCGTCGTCCTCTTCTTCAGGCGGCCGTGACCGGCGCATGCCCGCGATACCTGGTGGAAACCGGGGAGCGCACACGCCTGTGCTGTTGGCTGGCCTGGGAACACGCATTTGCAGTTGCTTTCACGACTCTGGAGTAAACAGACAGTGGATGAGGGAGCCGCAGCTGGTTTTGCATGTGGAAATTCCTGAGGGTTCTGGTGGTGTGGCCACACCCAGTGTCTCCAACTCGGGTCAGATGAACACATACAAGCTGTTGGGCCTTCACGCCGGGTAGGTTTGCCATGGCGCTGAGAGGGCGCCCAGCAGGTATGCGTATAAATGGCCTGGGGATGCGGTATCTGTCGAGTCACTGCTGACGGCCGGGCAGGTGACGGTCACGTGCACTTCAGCATACGTTTCCTGCAGGATTTCACAGGTGTCCGTACCGTCGATTTCGCAGCCGTTCACTGCGCCCGGCAAGGGCAGGGCATTGTCCTGACCGTCAGCCCGCACCGGCAAAGGCTGCGGCCCGGAGTCGGAGTCGGAGTCGGACTGCTCCTCGCATGACTGGCGCTGCGCAAGCAGCGTGCCCAGTTCCTGCCCATACCCATGCCGCTGTGCAATCAGCCAGGCGGTTTGCCCGTTGCGAGGGTTGGCAAGATCTTCATCTGCGCCATATGCCACCAGCAATCCGGCGGCGATCGGGTTCTGTTCGAAGAGCGCAACCATCAGTGGGGTGTTTCCGCTGATGGGGTCCACGAGATTCGGATCGGCGCCGCTGGCAAGAAGAAGCTCCGTCATGCCTGCATCGAGGTTGTCCATCGCAAGGAGCAGTGGAGTATCGGCGGTCAGCGGATCCACGAAGTTCACATCCGCGCCACGGTTCAGCATGATCGTCACCCCGTGGCGGTCGTGAGTTTCAACGGCATGCGCGAGCACTTCGTTGAGCACCTGCTGCCACTCCACATCGGCGGCCGGCGCGCTGTTGCGGGTTTGCGCAGTGGCAGAGGGCGACCATTGACCCGACGCAGACAGCAGCGGCTGCGCGGCATCCTGTTCCAATGCATCTGCGGGCAGGTAGCTTCGCTTCACTGTGACGACGTCGTCGTCTTCTTCCGTAGATGGCCGCGGCCGGCGCATGCCCTCGATACACGGTGAAGACGGGGGAGCATGCATCCCGGTGCTGTTGGCCGGCTGAGGATTACGCATGGGCAGTGCCTCCGGTATCTTCGGCGTGCATGGGACGCGGACGGCAGGGTGGAAGCTGGTTTCGCATCTGATGTTGAAATTGATTTCACTATTGGAATTTATTACATCATAGATTTAATCTATCTATAGAGTTTTGATGTTGACCGCGATGGATTTGTCGTTTTGAAAACACGCCTGTCGCGGGCAGTGGGCGCGCAAGGCGCGCAGGCCCTGCGTGTTTCTGCAGCGGACAACCGCTTGGCTACCGCGCCAGCGCCAGAAAGTGCTGCACCTGCGGTCTGTCCGGACCGCTGTGCCACTGCAGCACCTCGCCCTGCAGATCCGCATCGGCTTTCGATACGCGCTGGTGCTGGCGCAGATGTTCGGCCCACGACGCAACCAGGAACCATTCCATGATTTGTTCGCTCTCGGCGCTGTGCTCCATCACGCCCCAGGCATAGGCGCCATCGCGCAGCCGTTCCTGCGACAGGCGCCGGATCGCGGCAAGAAACGCGGGGCGATTTTCGGCGCGCACCTGATAGGTGATCTGGATCATGACCGGGCCGCGGTCGTGCGCCACGGGCTCGCCGAGCAGCGGCTCTGGCCAGTGGTTCGAGGGCTGCAGGTCGGCCTCGCCGGATGGAAGTCGGGCGCGGTGGAACAGCAGGGCGACGATCACCAGGCCGGCTGCGCTCGCGGCCAGCGCCCAGGGCAGGCCGATGGCACGGGCCAGCAGGCCCCAGCCCAGGCTGCCCGCGGCGAGCGCGCCGTTGAACACCGTGAGGTAGACCGCCAGGCCGCGGCCGCGCACCCAGTTCGGCAGGATGGCCTGGGCCACGCTGTTGAACGTCGTCAGTGCCGTGATCCAGCCCATGCCCAGCAGCAGCATCAGCACGACTGCCAGCCATTGCGGCGGCGCGAACAC
Source organism: Comamonas antarctica (assembly GCF_013363755.1). Classification (NCBI taxonomy): domain Bacteria; kingdom Pseudomonadati; phylum Pseudomonadota; class Betaproteobacteria; order Burkholderiales; family Comamonadaceae; genus Comamonas; species Comamonas antarctica. Next base: position 2,266,312 of record NZ_CP054840.1, on the reverse strand, counting down.
CAGTGCGCCCATGACCGCGGCGCTGACCACCGAGGCCAGCAGCACCAGGCCGTCGGCATCGAGCCAGCGGCGCAGATGCGGCATGACCAGCGCACCCGCAATCGCGCCGGCACCGACCGCGCCCAGCATCACGCCATAGAAGCCGGCGGTGCCGCCCAGCATCTGCCGCGCGACCAGCGGCAGCAGCGCCCAGACCGCGCTGGCAAACAGGAAGAACACGGCGGCGCGCAGCAGCACGCGGTGCAGCTCCTGGCTGGCCCAGGTGTAGCGCAGGCCAGCGCGAAACGCGCCCACGAAGTTTTCGGACAACCCGGAATCGACGGCCTTGGGGCGCTTCCACCAGAGCAGGGCACCAATCACGAACACATAGCTCAGCACATCAAGGCCATAGGCCGCCGCCGCGCCAAAGCTCGCGAGGATCAGGCCGCCCGCGGCGGGGCCGATGGCGCGCGCGATGTTGATGCCCAGCGAGTTCAGCGCCACCGCGCCCTTGAGGTCTGCGCGCGGCACCAGCTCGGGCACGATGGATTGCCAGGTCGGCCCCATCAGCGCCGCGCCGATGCCGCCGATGAAGGTCAGCGCAATCAGGTATTCGACGGTGAGCGCGCCGGTGTGCGACAGCAGCAGCAGCGTGCCGCTGACCGAGGCCAGCACCAGTTGCACGAAGATCAGGAAGCGCCGGCGGTCGAGGATGTCCGAAAGCACGCCGGCCGGAATGGCCAGCAGGAAGATCGGCAGCGTGGCCGCGGTCTGGATCAGCGCCACGGCCGTCGGGCTGGCCGACAGATCGGTCACGAGCCAGGAGCTCGCGACATCGCGCATGAAGCTGCCGGTGTTGCCCAGCACGGTGGCGGCCCAGAGCACGGCAAACACCGGCTGGCGCAGCGCCGCGAAACTGCCCGCGGCCGATGGGTTCTTGGTATCGGCCATGTTCACACCGCCCAGCAGGCGCAGCCCAGCGCGCCCCAGAAGCTTTTCGCATCGGAGGTGGGCAACTGCGCATTCCAGGCGCCGCCATGCGCGTGGCCATGCACATTGCAGGCGCTGGCACAGGCACACGCAGCCGCGGCCTGGCGCGCCATGGCTTGCAGCGGGCCGCTGTCTTTCGCGCCCCAGGCACCGTAGCCGCCATAGCGGCGCACCGGCGACCAGTCGGGCATGGCGGGCGGCAGCTGCGCTTCGTCGAACTGGGCGAAGTCGCCCGCGCCGTAGACCACCTTGCCGCCGACCACTGTGAGCAGCGCCGAGGTGTCGGCGATGTCGGATTCGGGGCAGGCAAAGAAATCGCGGTCGGGCAAGACCAGGTCGGCCAGCTGGCCCACCTCGATGCGGCCCTTCTTGCCTTCCTCGTTCGAGAACCAGGTGACGTTCTCGGTCCACATGCGCAGCGCCTGTTCGCGGTCGAGGCAATTGCGCTGCGGCGTGAGCTGCAGGCCGCCCACGGTGCGGCCCGTGACCAGCCACGACAGCGAGACCCAGGGGTTGTAGCTTGCAACCCGTGTGGCATCCGTGCCGGCCGAGGTCTTGACGCCCATCTCCAGCATGCGCTTGACGGGCGGGGTGGCCTCGGCGGCGCGCGCGCCATATTGCTCGACGAAGTATTCGCCCTGGTAGGCCATGCGGTGCTGCACGGCGACGCCGCCGCCCAGCGCGGCCACGCGTTCGATCGAGCGCTCGGAAATCGTTTCGGCGTGGTCGAAGAACCAGTTCAGGCCGGCAAGCGGTGTGTCCTTGTTGACCTTTTCAAACACATCGAGCGCGCGGCTGATGGTCTCGTCATAGGTCGCATGCATGCGCCAGGGCCAGCGGTTCTGCGCCAGGATGCGCACGACTTCTTCCAGGTCGTCCTCCATGCCGGCTTCGAGTTCGGGGCGCGGCTGGCGAAAATCCTCGAAATCGGCGGCCGAGAACACCAGCATCTCACCCGCGCCGTTGTGGCGGAAGTAGTCGGTGCCCTGCTTGTATTGCGAGTTCGCCGTCCAGTTGAGGAAGTCTTCCTTCTCCTGCTTGGGCTTTTGCGTGAACAGGTTGTAGGCCAGGCGGATGGTGAGTTGGTCGGCTTCGGCCAGTTCCTCGATGACCGCGTAATCGTCGGGATAGTTCTGGAACCCGCCGCCCGCGTCGATGGCGCCGGTCACGCCCAGGCGGTTGAGTTCGCGCATGAAGTGGCGCGTGGAATTGATCTGGTACTCGCGCGGCAGCTTGGGGCCGAGCGCCAGCGTGGCGTAGAGGATGGCGGCATTGGGCTTGGCCAGCAGCAGGCCGGTGGGATTGCCGGCGCTGTCGCGCAGGATTTCGCCGCCGTGCGGCGCGGGCGTGTCGCGGGTGTAGCCGACGGCGCGCAGCGCGGCGCCGTTGAGCAGCGCGCGGTCGTAGAGGTGCAGGATGAACACCGGCGTGTCGGGCGCCGCGGCGTTGAGTTCTTCCAGCGTGGGCAGCCGCTTTTCGGCGAACTGGTGTTCGGTGAAGCCGCCGACCACGCGCACCCACTGCGGCGCGGGCGTGATGTCGACCTGGGCGCGCAGCATCGCCATTGCATCGGCCAGGCTGCGCACACCGTCCCAGCGCAGTTCCATGTTGAAGTTGAGCCCGCCGCGGATGATGTGCAGGTGGTTGTCGATCAGCCCGGGCAGCGCGCTGCGGCCCTGCAGGTCGATGCGCCGCGTGCCGGCGCCGGCCAGCGCCATGACCTCGGCATTGCTGCCCACGTGGACGAAGCGGCCGTCGGCAATGGCCACGGCGTTGGCCGTGGGGTTGCTGCGGTCGAGCGTGGTGAAGCGGCCGTTGAACAGGATCAGATCGGGCGTGGTGGACGGGGTCGGCGTCGGCATGGTTTGTCTCCGGGAATGCAATGGGTCAGTCAAGTGCCCCGCAGCCTGGCGCCCGGGGCCGCGGCGATCAGCCTTCGTGGGCGTTGAACATGCTCTTGGCGTAGTTGATGCCGATACCGTAGGCGCCGCCGAACTTCTTTGCAATGCCGGTGGTCAGGTCATAGGTTTCGCCGCGGGCCCAGTCGCGCTGCAGCTCCAGCAGGTATTGCAGCGAGGTGATGGGGCGCGCGCCGGCCTGCACCATGCGCTCCATGGCGCGCTCATGCGCTTCGGTGGAGACATCGCCGCAGGCATCGGCGATCACATACACCTCGAAGCCCTGGTCCAGTGCCGACAGCGCGGGGCCGACGATGCAGACGCTGGTCCAGAGGCCGGCCAGCACGATGCGCGGCTTGGCGATCTCGTTGACGCGGCGGATCACGGCCTCGTCTTCCCAGGTGTTCATCGAGGTGCGGTCGAGCAGGGCCTGGCCGGGGAAGGGCGCGGTCACTTCGTCGAACATCGGGCCGCTGAAGCTCTTTTCGGCGACCGTGGTCAGGATGGTCGACACGCCGAAGCCGGCCGCGGCGTGGGAGACCAGCGCCGCGTTGTTGCGCAGCGTCACGGCATCGATGGAGTGCGTGGCAAACGCCATCTGCGACTGGAAGTCGATCATCACCAGCGTGTGGTCGTTGGCGTTGAGCAGCGTGGCGCCGGGCTTGGCGTAGGCGACGGGCTGGACGGCGGTGGCGTGGGCGTTGGTCATGGTGTGATCTCCTGAAGTTGAATTGACGGATCTGAAAAAAAAGGTTCTTACATCGAGGGCAGTTCGTTGGGACGCAGGTCGAACACCAGCACCTCGGCGTTCTCGCCCTGGCCGAAGCGCAGCGCGCCGGCATTGCGGATGCGTGCGCCGTCGCCTTCGCTCAGGCGTTCGCCGTTGACTTCGAGGCTGCCGCGGGCCACATGCACATAGACATGGCGGTTGGCAGGCACTTCCAGCGTCGCGCTTTCGTCGCCGTCGAACAGGCCGGCATAGACCCGGGCATCCTGGCGCACGGCCAGCGCGCCTTGCTCGCCCTGGGGCGCAATGATCAGGCGCAGGCGACCGCGCTTGTCGGCTTCGGCGAAGTTCACCTGCTGGTAGCGGGGCTCGGCGCCGCGTTCGTTCGGCACGATCCAGATCTGCAGGAAGTGCACGGGTTCTTCGGCCGAGTGGTTGAACTCGCTGTGCTGCACGCCGCTGCCGGCGCTCATCATCTGCACGTCGCCGGGGACGATCACCGAGCCCGTGCCCATCGAGTCCTTGTGCGCCAGTGCGCCTTCGAGCACGTAAGAAAAGATCTCCATGTCGCGGTGGCCGTGGGTGCCGAAGCCTTGCGAAGGCGCCACGCGGTCATCGTTGATCACCAGCAGGTCCGAGAAGCCTTGCTGGTTGGCATCGCGGTAGTGGCCAAACGAGAAGGTGTGGCGCGATTGCAGCCAGCCATGGTTGGCGCGGCCGCGGTGGTCAGCTTTGCGGATTTCGATCATGATGTAGTCCCTTTCGTTCGATGAATTTGATGCAAGGTCTTCAGTGTTTTGCTGCGTTCCTTGCTGCGATGAATGAAGTTTCTCGCTTTTTGATGCGCTCCAGGTTGAAGGTTTTGTTGATTCATCATCGATAATTTCGAACATGCTCAAACTCTCCCTCGAAGCCATTGAAATCATCGACGCCATCGCGCGCTACGGCTCATTCGCCGCGGCGGCGGAAAGGCTTTACAAGGTGCCTTCCACCATCTCGTATGCGGTCTCCAAGCTCGAAGACCAGCTCGGGCTGGCGCTGTTCGTGCGCAATGGCCCGCGCGCGACGCTGACCCCCGCGGGGCATGAGATGCTCAAGGAAGGGCGCTGGCTGCTGGTCGCGGCGCGCCAGCTGGAATCGCGCATGCGCCAGATCTCCACCGGTTTCGAGTCGGAGCTGCGGCTGGTGCACGACTCGCTGATTCCCACCAGCGCCTTCAATTCCGATATCTGCGCCTTCGAGGACCTGAACTGCGGCACGCGCCTGCGCATCGGCTACGAAGTGATGACCGGCACCTGGGAGATGCTGCGCGAGGGCCGTGCCGACCTGATCATTGCCGCGGGCGAGGGCCCGCCCGGCGGCGGCTACAAGGCGGTGCGGGTGGGCAGCCTGGAGTTCGTGTTCTGCGTGCGCACCACGCACCCCCTGGCCAGGCTGCAGCGTCCGCTGACGCGCGACGATCTGCTGGAGCACACGGCCATCGTGGTGGGCGATGGCGCACGTTCCTCGGCCGACCGCACCGTGGGGCTGATGCTGGGACAGCGCCGCATCACCGTGCCCAGCATGCAGGCCAAGATCGCGGCGCAGGTGGACGGCCTGGGCCATGGCTTCCTGCCGCGCGTGTGCGTGCGCGCCGAGCTCGAACAGGGCGTGCTGGTCGAACTGCAGGTCGAAGAGCCGCGTCCGCCCGAGAACTTCTGGCTGGCCTGGAGCACCGAGCGCATGGGCGAGGCGCTCAAATGGTGGGTGCAGCGGCTCGACCGGCAACTGCTGCCCGGCATCCTGCCGTGCTGATCAGCGCCGCATGCGCAGGATGAACGAGGCCAGGGCCGAGGCCGTGGCCAGCGCCGTGACGGCCATCCAGCCCCAGTGCGCGAACAATTGCGCCGCGAGCGCCGAGCCCAGTGCCATGCCGATGAACATGCCGGTGAACAGCACGGCGTTGAGGCGGCTGCGCGCCGAAGCGTCGAGGCCGTAGATGATGCTCTGGTGCGCGATCAGCGCCGCCTGAACGCCCAGGTCGAAGCCAATGGCGCAGGCCACCAGCAGCCACAATTGCGCGCTGGCCGGCACGAAGGCCATCAAGCCCATCGAGGCAAAGGATGCGGCCACGAGCCCCGTGCCCAGGCGTGTCACGAGCGCCGGTCCATGGCGGTCGGCGAGGCGGCCGGCCAGCGGTGCGGCCAAGGCGCCCGCGGCGCCGGCCAGGCCAAACGCACCCGCGGCGGCCGCGCCCAGATGGAAGGGCGCGCCATGCAGCAGCACCGCCAGCGTCGACCAGAAGCCGCTGAAGCCGATCGACAGCAGCGCCTGCGCCCAGGTGGCGCGGCGCAGCGCCGGGTACTGGCGCCACAGCGTGCCCAGCGAGCGCAGCAGCGCCAAATACGGCAGTTGCGTGGTCGCGGCAAAGCGCGGCAGCCGGCGCCAGCACGCCAGGCCCAGCAGGGCAATGCTCACGGCAGCCGCGGCAAACATCGCGCGCCAGCCCCATTGCTCGGCGACGAAGCCGCTGACCACGCGCGACAGCAGGATACCGAGCAGCAAGCCGGTCATCACCGTGCCCACCACCTTGCCGCGCTGCGCCGCCGGCGCCAAGGTCGCGGCCGCCGGCACGATGTCCTGCGCCAGCGTGGCTGCAAGGCCCATCACCAGGCTCGCGGCCAGCAGCATCGCCAGCGAGGGCGCGGCCGCCGCGAGCAGCAGCGCCGCGCACAGCACCGCGGCCTTGCCCAGGATGATGCTGCGCCGGTCGTGCCGGTCGCCCAGTGGCGCGAGGAACAGAATGCCCAGCGCATAACCCAGCTGGGTCAGCGTGGGCAGCAGGCCGACTTGCTGCGTAGAGGCCTGCATGTCGGTGCCCAGCACGCCCAGCATGGGCTGGCTGTAGTAGAGCGCGGCAACTGCGAGGCCCGCGCCGCTGGCCAGCAGCAAGGTCAGTGACAAGGGAAGGCCGGCGGCAGTGGCGGACGCCGCGGTGGCGCCGAAAGAGTTGGGGCGGGACATGCTCGATTCCTGGAAAACGGTGGCGGAGGGCCGAAACGCAAGTGTGAGGCTTGCGCCGGGGATGTGCAGAGATTAATCTTTGCGTCTGAATAACTGAATACGCTCTCTGTGCAACGTCTGGTTGCGCAGGACGCAAATATCGACGATGGACAAGCTGCAGGCCCTTCGGGCATTCATGGACGTGGCGACATCGGGCGGCTTCTCCAAGGCCGCCCAGCGCCGTGGCGTTGCCACGTCATCGGTGACGCGGCTTATCGACGGGCTCGAGGCATCGTTGGGCGTGGCGCTGCTCACGCGCTCCACGCGCCAGGTGGCCTTGACGGACGCGGGCGCGGCCTATCTGGAGCAGATCACGCGACTGCTGTCCGATCTCGATGAAGCCGATGGCAGCGTCTCGGACGCAGGCGCCGAGGCCGTGGGGCCGTTGCGCGTGTCGGTGCCGGTGAGCTTCGGGCGGCTGTGCCTGGGGCCGCATGTCGCGGGCTTTCTGCGCGCCCACCCGCGGCTGACGCTGGACCTGCTGCTGTCCGACACCGCCAGCGATCTGGCCGCCGAGCGTATCGACGTCGCGGTGCGCATCGGCACGCCCGCGCACCATCCCGAGCTGATCGTGCGCCCGCTGGCCGCACACCACCGCCATGTGGTGGCCAGCCCGCAATACCTGGCCTGCCACGGCATGCCGGCCCGGCCCGAGGACCTGGCGCTGCACGAGTGCCTGCGCTTTGCCTACCAGGCGGGGCCGCAGCGCTGGTCCTTTCTGCGCGATGGGAGGGTGCAGGGCGTCGACGTCAACGGGCGGCTTGCCGCCAACAATGCCGACATCCTGCGCGAAGCCGTGCTGGGCCACGGCGGCATTGCGCTGCTGGCGCAGTGGCTGGTCGAGGATGATGTGCGTGCGGGACGGCTGCAGCGGCTGTTCGCGGAATACGAAATCAACCCGCAGGATCAGCACGTCAATGTGCATGCGGCCTATCTGCCCAATCGCCGGCATTCGCGCAAGGTGCAGGCGTTCCTCGAATTCGTGCAGCAATGCCTGGCACCGGCATGAAAAAAGCGCCCGGCCCGTCACGGGCGGGGCGCTGGCGCGCGGCAAGCCTGGGGCTTACTGGATCTTCGCGCCCGAGTCTTCGACGATCTGCTTGGCGGCCTTGAAGTCGGCCTTGAAGAACTTGTCGAAGTTGGCCACGCTCATGGCCTGGGGCTCGGCGCCCTGGGCCAGGATCGCGTCCTTGACTTCAGGCAGGGCCAGCAGGCGGTTCACTTCGGCATTGACCTTGGTCACGATGGCCGCGGGCGTGCCGGCGGGCATGAACAGGCCGTACCATGTGCTCACGTCAAAGCCCTTGATGCCGGTTTCATCGAGCGTGGGAACGTCGGGCAGCGAGGTCGAGCGCTTGGCCGAGGTCACGGCCAGCGCGCGCAGCTTGCCGGCCTTGATCTGGCTGATCGCGGAAGGCACGGACGAGACCAGCAGGTCGACATTGCCGGCCAGCGCATCCATGAGCGCCGGGTTCGAGCCCTTGTAGGGCACGTGGGTCAGCTGCACGTGCGTGGCCTTTTCAAGCAGCACGCCGGCGATATGGATGCTGGTGCCATTGCCCGGCGAGCCATAGGTGATCTTGCCGGGGTTGGCCTTGGCCGCGGCCAGCACGTCGGCCATGGTCTTGTAGGGCGAGTTCACGCTGGTGGCAATCACCACGGGCGTGTAGGCCACGTGGGCCACGGGCGTCAGGTCGCGCACCGGGTCCCAGGGCAGGTTCTTGTAGAGGTAGGGACCGAGGACCAGATTGTCCTTCTGGCCCATGACCATGTCATAGCCCGTGGGCGCGGACTTCGCCGCATCGGTGATGCCGATCGTGCCGCCCGCGCCGGCCTTGTTCTCGGGCACGACGGTCCACTTGGTGACTTCGGTGAGCTTGTTGGCCACGACGCGGGCCAGGATGTCGGTGCCGCCGCCCGGAGGAAACGGAATGACCATGCGCACGGCTTTGGTCGGATAGTCGGACGGGCCCTGGGCCGCGGCGGTGAAGCTGGCCGTGAGGGCGCAGGCCACGAGGGTGGCGGAAATCAATGGACGAAACATGAAACGGCAAACTCCGTGGACGGATCGAAAAGAGCGGCCTGCAGGACACGCGCGGCAGCGGGTAGCTGCTGGCGCCGCAGGTCGCTTGGCTGAACTAAGTGGGCAGTTTCGATGATCGGGGAGGGTGTTTCCGCCATCAATGGGTGTTTGTCTCTAGGTCGTAGAGGCGGGCCAAGGCGCAAAGCCTTTGCCAGATCACAGCCCGTGCCATGCATGGCGGGGTTGCCGACCATGCGATCACCGGCAGTGCCGCCGATCGGGTGTACTGCCACGTGTGGCCCACGGGACGCGGGCTGAGGGACAGGAGCTTACTGCATTTTGTTACCCCGGCCGGCGAACGCCCGGGGTAGCAGGACACGTCAACGGGCCTTTGCGCGCCGCCGCTCAGGCCTGGCGCACATCCGCTACCGCATCGGTGCCGAAGTCCGCGCGTTGCAGCCAGGCCAGCACCTTGGCCGCGGCCTGCTCGGGCGAGTCCAGCTGGTCGTGGCTCTTCAGATCGGCAAAGCGCTGCAGGTCGGGAAACGCGGCCGGATCGGCATTGCGCAACTGCACCTGCATGTCGGTGTCGATGACACCGGGGGCCAGGGAGCAGAGCTTGGCGCCATGCGGCTTGAGCGCCTCCTCGAGCGCCACGCAGCGCGTGAAATGGTCAAGGCCGGCCTTCGATGCGCAGTACGCGGCCTGCGATGCCATGGGGCGGCGGCCCAGGCCCGAGGAGATGTTGAGCACCTTGCGCTGTGCGGGCCAGTGTTCGGTGGCGCCGAGAAAGGCCGCCGTGAGCAGCATCGGCGCCTCGAAGCCGACGCGCAGCGCGGGCGCGAGTTCCTCGGAGGTCAGCGAAGACAGCGGCGCAATGGCCGGCATCGCGCCGGCGTTGTTGATCAGCGTGACCTGCTCGTAGGCGCCCGAGGGCTGCTGGCGCAGCCAGTCGCCCAGCTGGGCCGCGGCCTGGGCCGGCGCGCTCAGGTCCACGCTCCACTGCTGCAAGGGCGCGCCCATGGCGGCCGCGGCCTGCGCCAGCGCATCGTTGCGGTTGCGTGCCAGGCAGATCAGCGTGTGGTCGGGATGCAGCAGTTGCCGCGCCATGGCCAGGCCCATGCCGCGCGAGCCGCCGGTGAGGAAAATGAGGTGGGATGTCATGTGCATGATGGTAATCCCGTCGCCGGGCCCGAAACCCCTCTACGCGCCCAGGTAGGCGGCGCGCACGGCGTCGTTGCGCAGCAGGTTGGCGCCGGTGTCCTGCAGCACGACGCGGCCGTTTTCCAGCACATAGCCACGGTCGGCGATCTGCAGTGCGCGGTGGGCGTTCTGCTCGACGAGAAACACCGTGACGCCGGCGGCGCGGATGGTCTCGATGATCTCGAAGATCTGCGCGATGATCAGCGGCGCCAGTCCCAGCGTGGGTTCGTCCATGAGCAGCAGCCTGGGCCGGGACATCAGCGCGCGGCCGATGGCCAGCATCTGCTGCTCGCCGCCCGACATGGTGGCGCTGCGCTGGCGCGCGCGCTCGCGCAGCCGTGGGAACAGGCCGAAGACATGCTCGATGCCATCGCGGATCTGCTGCTTGTCCTGGAAGAACGCGCCCATCATCAGGTTCTCGGTCACCGTGAGCTGCGGGAACACGCGCCGGCCTTCGGGCGAGATCGCGATGCCCTTGCGCATGATCAGGTGCGTGGGCAGTTCGGTGATGTCCTCGCCCTCGAACACCACGCGCCCGCGGGTGGCGCGCGGCGTGCCGCACAGCGTCATGAGCAGCGAGGTCTTGCCCGCGCCATTGCAGCCGATCAGCGTGACGATCTCGCCCGCATGGATTTCGAGGCTCACGCCATCGACCGCGCAGATCGCGCCATAGTGCGTGAACACCTTGTCGAGTTGCAGCATGGCCGCCATCAGGCTTCTCCCAGATAGGCCTTGATGACCCGTTCGTCGTTGCGGATGGCCGCGGGCGTGCCGGTGGCGATCGGCTTGCCGTATTCCATGACCAGGATGCGCTCCGAGACGCCCATGACCAGGCCCATGTCGTGCTCGATCAGCAGCACCGCCACGCCATGCTCGCGCCGCAGCCGGTCGATCAGCAGCTGCAGGTCCTTCTTCTCCTGCGGATTGAGCCCCGCGGCGGGTTCATCCAGCATCAGCACCTGCGGCCGCGTGATCATGCAGCGCGCGATCTCGAGCCGGCGCTGGTGGCCGTAGGGCAGGTTGCCCGCCGCGCGGTTGGCGTAGGCGCGCAGGCCCATGAAGTCCAGCCATTGCATGGCGTTGTCCACCGCCGCCTGCTCGGCGCGCCGGTAGCCCGCGGTGTTGAACAGGCCGGCCACAAACGTGCTGCGCAGTTGGCGGTGCTGCGCCACCAGCAGGTTCTCGAGCGCCGTCATCGACTTGAACAGCCGCACGTTCTGAAAGGTGCGCACCACGCCGCGGCGCGCCACGTTGTGGCTGCCCATGCCGGCAATGCTGCGGCCTGCGAGCACGATGCGGCCCGCGCTGGGCGGGTAGAAGCCGCTGATGCAGTTGAATACCGTGGTCTTGCCCGCTCCGTTCGGGCCGATGATGGCAAACACTTCGCGCGGCTGCAGCGCGAAGCCCACGCTGTCGACGGCCAGCAGGCCGCCAAAGCGCATGCTCAGGCCTTCGACCTCCAGCAGCGGCGCGCTCATGGGCCGACCTCCACGTGGTGGCGCTTCATGGGCAGCAGGCCCTGCGGGCGCCAGACCATCATCAGGATCATGACCAGGCCGAAGATCAGCATGCGGTATTCGGAGAACTCGCGCGCCAGTTCTGGGAGCACCGTGAGCACGATGGCGGCGATGATCACGCCCAGCTGCGAGCCCATGCCGCCCAGCACCACGATGGCCAGGATCAGGGCCGACTCGATGAAGGTGAAGGATTCGGGGTTGACGATGCCCTGGCGCGCGGCAAAGAACGCGCCGCCCAGGCCTGCGAACATCGCGCCGAGCGTGAACGCCGAGAGCTTGATCTTCATCGGATGCAGGCCCAGCGAGCGGCTCGCGATCTCATCCTCGCGCAGCGCTTCCCAGGCGCGGCCGATGGGCATGCGGATCAGCCGGCTGGAGATCCACAGCGTGACCAGCGCCAGCGCGAGCGCCATCAGGTACAGCGCGATCACCATGTGCAGCGACTGGAACTCCAGGCCGAAGAACTGGTGGAAGGTGGTGCCGCCTTCGCTACTGGGAGTGCGCGTGAGTTCGAGCCCGAACACCGTCGGCTTGGGAATGCCCGAAATGCCATCGGGGCCGCCCGTGAAGCTGGTGAGATTGATCAGCAGCAGCCGGATTATTTCGCCAAAGCCCAGCGTCACGATGGCCAGGTAGTCGCCGCGCAGCCGCAGCACCGGAAACCCGAGCACGAAGCCAAAACAGGCGGCCACTGCCCCCGCCAGCGGCAGCGCCTCCCAGAAGCTCCAGCCGGCCCAATGGAACAGCAGTGCGTATGTATAGGCACCGACCGCGTAGAAGCCGACGAACCCCAGGTCGAGAAGGCCGGCAAATCCCACCACGATGTTGAGTCCCAGGCCCAGCATCACATAGATCATCGCCAGCGTGGCGATGTCGACCGCGTTGCGCCCCGCGAAAAACGGCCACGACACGGCGATCAGCAGCACCGCCAGCAGCAGACCCTGGCGCTGCAAGCCGGAAAGGGGCGGCAGCTGCGGGCGCTGCAGCCGCGGCACATGCTGCAATCCGCGCGAAAGCCAGGGCCGCAGCAGCTGCACCAGGAACACCAGCGCGCAGGCCCAGGCCACGGTGGTCCACTGCGGCACGATGACCGTGCGCGTGCCCGCGCGCTCCAGGTGCAACCCGAAGATCGGCACCGTGACCAGCGCCGTCAGCACGCTGGCGATCAGCGCATCGCGCAGGCTGGCGCTTAACGGGTACCGCATTGGCGATGCAGAATGTGTTCCGGTCGCCATCAGCCTTGCTCCAGCACAGTGATTAAAAACTCAGGAACTGGCGTGGCCCAGCAGGGAGGCAGCGAGGAAGGGCCGCCCCGCACCGAGGCTGCCGTCCCCCTCCACCGAAGGATGAGAGGGGGAAGCGACGTTAGTCGCACAGGGGGTGCTTTCATTTCAGACTTTCTCCACTTCGGGTTTGCCCAGCAGGCCGGTGGGCCGGACCAGCAGGATCAGCACCAGCAGCGTGAACGCCACGATGTCCTTGTATTCCGAGGAGATGTAGGCCGCGGCCAGGGTCTCGGCCACGCCCAGCAGCACGCCGCCGAGCATGGCGCCGGGAATGCTGCCGATGCCGCCCAGCACCGCTGCCGTGAAGGCCTTGATGCCCGCCAGGAAGCCGATGAAGGGATTGAGCTTGCCCACCGCCAGCGCGATCAGCACGCCGCCCACGGCGGCCAGCACCGCGCCGAGGATGAAGGTGAACGAGATGACGCGGTTGGTGTTGATGCCCAGCAGGTTGGCCATGTGCATGTCCTGCGCGCAGGCGCGCGAGGCGCGGCCCATGCGCGAATGGCGGATGTAGAGCGTGAGCAGCACCATCAGCACCACCGCGACGACGATGATCATGATGCGCGTGTAGGGGATGAAGACCTCGAAACCGCCGCCGCCGCCGCCGAACTGCAGCGCGCCGGGCAGCAGCGAGGGCACGGCCATGTCGCGTGCGCCCTGGCCCAGCGCGACCCAGTTCTGCAGGAAGATCGACATGCCGATGGCCGAGATCAGCGCCACCAGCCGCGGGCTGTTGCGCACCGGCTTGTAGGCCACCTGTTCGACGACGAAGCCGTAGACGCCGGTGATGATGGCGGCCACCACCAGCATCAGCCCGATCACCAGCCAGATCGGCACGCCGCCCTGCGTGCCCACGGCCGAGAGCGTGACCAGGCCCACATAGGCGCCGATCATGTAGATGTCGCCATGCGCGAAGTTGATCATGCCGATGATGCCGTAGACCATGGTGTAGCCAATGGCGATCAGCGCATAGATGGCGCCCAGCGACAGCCCGTTGAACAGCTGCTGCAGCAGCTGGGGCAGGAAATCATCCATTACTCACCGCCTTCCGCCTGATGAAGCCACTACTTGATGGCGCGTCCGCAGGAAGAGGGTGCGCGGCCGGGCCGCACACCATCTCCGATGCGCGCCTGCAAGCGCCGGGAAATCACTTGGCGGCCGCGGTCTTGCTGCCGTCCTTGTGCCACTCGAAGACCTGGAAGTCGAATGCCTTCAGGTCGCCCTGTGCGTTCCAGCCCACCGTCCCGAGCGCGGTTTCAAAGCTGTTCTTGTGCAGGTGGTCGGCCACCTTGGCGGGGCTGTCGCCCACGGCCTTGATGCTGTCGAGCAGCACCTGCACCGCGGCATACGCGGTCAACTGGAACGCGCCCGAAGGGTTGCGCTTCTTGTCCTGGAAGGCCTTGACCACGGCGGCGTTCTTCGGGTTGGCGGCGAAGTCGGCCGGCAGGGTCACGAGCATGCCTTCGACGGCGTTGCCCGCAATGGCGTTGACTTCGGGGTTGCCCACGCCTTCGGGGCCCATCATGCGCACCTTGAGGCCTTGCTCGCCCGCCTGGCGCAGCAGCAGGCCCATTTCGGGGTGGTAGCCCCCGTAATAGACGAAATCGACGCCATTGCTCTTGAGCTTGGTGATCACGGCCGAGTAGTCGCTGTCGCCGGCGTTGATGCCCTCGAACAGCACCACGTCGATGCCGGCTTTCTTCAGCGCGTCGCGCACCGAGGTGGCGATGCCCTGGCCGTACGACTGCTTGTCATGCACCACGGCGACCTTCTTGGGCTTGGCCTTCTCGATGATGAACTTTGCCGCCGACGGACCCTGCTGATCGTCGCGGCCGATGGTGCGGAAGATGTAGTGGAACTTCTTGCCGTCGGTCAGGGCGGGCGAGGTGGCGGAGGGGGTCACCACCACCACACCCTCGTTGTTGTAGATCGGCGCAGCGGCGATCGCGGCGCCCGAGCAGACCGGACCGATCACATAGCCGATCTTGGCATTGACCACGCGGTTGGCGGCCACCGGGCCTTGCTTGGGCTCGCAGGCATCGTCGACGGGAACGAGCTCGATCTTCTTGCCCTGGATGCCGCCTGCGGCATTGACCATTTCGACGGCGGTGGACGCGCCTTCCTTGACCATGTCGCCGTACTGGGTCAACGCTCCCGTGGTGGGAATGACCATGGCGATGCGGATGTTCTGCGCATGGGCCACGGACGTCAGGCTGGTGGCAGCAAGCCCCAGTGCAGCGATGAGAACAGACAGCCGAAACGGTTTTTGCATGGGGGATCTCCTTGAAAGGCAGAGGGTGAAGCCACAGGAGTTCCAGCTTATGCCGGCAGTCGATTGCCGCAATAGGGTATGTGCGGGGGGATGGGCGATGGCGCCCGCCGCCCAGAGGCAGGACGCCGCCGGCCTGGTTGTTTCAGGCGGTGTCAGAACGCCGCGGGCAGGTGGAACGTGCGCCAGCCGCCATCACCGGGATGGGCCAAGCCCAGCTGCTCGGCATGCAGCAGCAGGCGGGGCGCGCGCGCGGCCACCGGCTCGCCGGCGTACAGCGCGTCGCCCAGAATGGGATGGCCCAGATGCGCGAGGTGCACGCGCAACTGGTGGGTGCGGCCGGTGACGGGTTCGAGCTCGACGCGCGTGCAGCCCGGCCAGCCCGGCGGGTCGTGCGCCAGCACGCGCCAGCGCGTCTGGCTGGGCTTGCCTGCGGCATCGATGATGCGCAGCGGCCGGCGCGGCCAGTCGGCGGCAATCGGCGCATCGATGGTCTGCCAGCCGCCGTCCTCAACGGCCCCTTGGGGCAGCAGGCCGTCGACGATGGCGACGTAGCGCTTGTGCACGGCGCGCTGCTCGAAGGCCAGGCCCAGCTGGCGCTGCACGGCAGGCGAGCGTGCCATGAGCACCAGCCCCGAGGTGGCCATGTCGAGCCGGTGCACGACCAGTGCCTCGGGCCAGCGCGCCTGCGCGCGCGCGCTCAGGCAGTCTTGCTTGTCTTCGCCGCGTCCGGGCACGCACAGCAGGCCCGCGGGCTTGCCCAGCACCAGCAGGTCGTCATCGGCCGCGATGCAGCTGAACGCGTCTTGCTCCGGCATGGCCTCAGCCGAGCCGCGGCTGGTTCATCAGCTGGTCGACCGTGGTGCAGAGTTCCTCGACGTCATTGGGCTTGTGGATCAGCGCGCGCGCGCCCGCGGCCAGCGCCTCGGCCTCGATCTCGGCCGTGACATAGCCCGAGGCCAGCGCCACGGGCAGGTCGGGACGCGTGGCGAGGGCCGCGCGCACCAGGTCCACGCCGCAAAAGCCGGGCATGTTGTAGTCGGTGACCACCAGGTCGTACTGCCGGGGCGCGGCCTCGAGCGCGTCCACGGCCTCGCGCGGGTCGGTGAAGCCGCTGACCTCATAGCCGCGGCGGCGCAGCAGCCGCTGCACCAGGAACACCAATGCCTGGTCGTCGTCGACATACATCACATGGCGGCGCGGCGCGCCATCGGCGGGCGCGGCCGCCAGCGACGGCCGGCGCTCGACGGGCGGCGCCAGCACCGGGGCCGATCCGCCGGCAATGGGGAAATACAGCGTGAAGCGGCTGCCCTCGCCGGGCGTGCTGGTGACATCGACCGCACCGCCATGGGTGCGCATGACGCCATGCACGACGGCCAGGCCCAGGCCAGTGCCCTGGCCCACGGGCTTGGTGGTGAAGAACGGCTCGAAGATGCGCTGCAGCGTCGCGGCGTCGATGCCCGGGCCGGTGTCCTGCACGCTCAGCGCGACATAGCTCGCCAACGGCAGGCCCAGGCGGTCGCTCAGGCGCTGGTCGGCGGGTGCGAGCGTCGCCGTGACCTGCACCATGCCGCGCGCATCGCCGATCGCATGCACGGCGTTGGTGGTCAGGTTGAACAATGCCTGCTCGACCTGCGTTGCATCGGCCAGCAGAGCCGGCAGTTGCGGCGCGATATGCGAGTGCAGGGCAATGGCCGGCGGCAGCGTCACGCGCAGCAGGCGTTCGGTGTCGCGGATGACCTCGGCCGCCTGCACCGCGCACAGCCGCGGCGGTTCGTTGCGGCTGAAAGTGAGGATCTGGCGCACCAGGTCGCGTGCGCGCCGGCCGGCTTTCTCGATTTCCTGCAGGCTCTCGAGCAGCGAGGAATTCTCGGGGCAGTCGGCGCGCGCCAGCTCGACATTGCCCAGGATGGCACCGACGATGTTGTTGAAATCGTGCGCGATGCCACCGGCCATGGTGCCCACGGCCTGCATCTTGTGCGATTCGCGCAGCTGCGCCTCGAGTTCGCTGCGGTGGGCCTCGGCCTTCTTGCGGCTGCTCAGGTCGCGCGCGAACACCGTGGTCGTGGTTTCTCCGCCCGCGTGCTGCTCGAAGGCCACGCTGACTTCGACGGCCAGCTGCTTGCCGCTGGCGGTGCGGCCTTCCATCTCGCCGAGCACGGCCTGCGTGGTGAGCGCCGCCAGCTCCAGCGCATTGGCGGCATCGGGCAGGAAGCGCTCGAGCGGACTGCCCAGCGCGTCCTCGGCGGCGCAGGTGAACAGCGCCGCGGCCGTGGGGTTGAACACCGTGATGCGCTGCGCGTTGTCGACGCACAGGATGGCGTCGAGGCTGGAATTGATGACCGACTCGAGCCGGCGTTCGCTGGCAAACAGCTGCGTGTTGCGCTGCTGCAGCGTACGCCGCTCGGCAAGCAGCGGTCCCTGGTCGACCACGGCGCACAGGAACTGGGCGATGGGCGGGCCCTTCTTCTGCGGGATCTCGATGCAGGCGATGTGCAGGTCGCCGCAGAGGTGCACGTCGGCGTTGACGGAGAACACCACCTCGTGGACCTCGCTGCCGCCGCGTTCGCGCGCCGCGAGAAAGGCCTCGCAGACACGGTCGGCATGGTCCTCGCTCACCAGCGGCATGAACGACACCAGGATGCGGTCGTCTTCCGTCGGCTGGAAGGCGTTGTGCGCCATGGCGTTGGCCTGGATCACCATGTCGTGCTCGTCGAGCACCAGCAGCGGCAGCGGAATGCTGGCGAACAGCGCCTCGAAGCGCTCGGACGCGCTTTCGGCCACGGCCTGGCTGTAGTCGAGGACCTTGTTCTGGATTTCCAGCTCGTGCTGGTAGTTGCGCAGCTCCGTCACGAGCGCGGCAAGCGGCTCGTCGGCCAGGTATTCCGGCACTTCGGGCGGCCAGGGCCGCGCCGGAGCCACCTCGGGTTCCGGGCCCATCAGGTGATGCAAGCCGAGAGGATCGTCTTTGCGCAGGAGATAGGACAGGTCGGGACGGCTCATGAAAAGTGGTGCGTTGGCCGTACGGCTCAGGTTCCGCAGACGCCGCGAGTTTAAGCGCGACCGGATTCGGCCACAAGCCGAGGGGATAGTGGGCGGGTGGCGGACTTGGTTATCGAAGGCAACGGTCGGGGCGCGAGACCTTCATGGTTCGACAGGCTCACCACGAACGGCGGGAGTTCATGGTTCGACAGGCTCACCACGAACTGCGACAGGCTCACCACGAACGGCGGGACAGGTCGACCACGACGGGTGGACGTTCACGTCATTGGAATGCAGCTGCAATGCAGATAGCGGTCGCCGTAGACGTTGTCGATGCGCGCCACCGGCGGCCAGTATTTGGACGGGCGCTGGCCGGGCTGCGGGAATGCGGCTTGCTCGCGCGCGTAGCCATGGGGCCAGTCCTCGGCCAGCAGCGCGGCCGCGGTATGCGGCGCGTTCTTGAGCAGGTTGTCGTTGCGCGACACCGCGCCGGCCTCGATCTGCCGGATCTCCTCGCGGATCGAGATCATGGCTTCGATGAAGCGCTCGATCTCGGCCAGCGGCTCGCTTTCGGTGGGCTCGACCATGAGCGTGTTGGCCACGGGAAACGACAGCGTGGGCGCGTGCAGGCCATAGTCGATCAGCCGCTTGGCCACGTCTTCGGCGCTCACGCCGCAGCTGGCCTTGAAGCCGCGCAGGTCGAGAATGCACTCGTGGCCGACGCGCGCGCGCCGCCCGGGCGCAGCCGGGTTGGCATAGAGCGTCGGATAGTAGGGCTGCAGCCGGCAGCTGATGTAGTTGGCGCTCAGGATCGCGGTCTCGCTCGCGCGGCGCAGGCCCTCGGCGCCCATCATGCGCATGTACATCCAGCTGATCGGCAGCACCGCGGCATTGCCCAGGGGCGCGGCGCTGACTGCGCCCACGCCAGAGAACAGGCCGGTGCTCGTGTGGCCCGGCAGGAACGGCACCAGGTCTTCGACCACGCACACCGGACCCACGCCCGGGCCGCCGCCGCCGTGCGGAATGCAGAAGGTCTTGTGCAGGTTCAGGTGGCTCACGTCGCCGCCGAATTCGCCGGGCGCGGCAATGCCGACCAGTGCATTCATGTTCGCGCCGTCGACGTAGACCCGTCCGCCGTGCCGGTGCACCAGCGCGCACAGTTCCTGCACGCGCGACTCGAACACGCCATGCGTGCTGGGATAGGTGATCATCACGCACGACAGGCGCTCGCTGTACTGCTGGCATTTGCGAGCCAGGTCCTCAAGGTCGACATTGCCCTGGGCATCGCAGGCCGTGACGACGACTTCCAGCCCCGCCATCTGCGCACTGGCCGGGTTGGTGCCATGCGCACTGGAGGGAATAAGGCAGATGTCGCGCTGCGCCTGGCCGCAGGCCGCGTGGTAGGCCTGGATCGCCAGCAGCCCCGCATACTCGCCCTGCGAGCCGGCATTGGGCTGCAGGCTGATGCCCGCATAGCCCGTGGCCTCGCAGAGCCAGGCGCGCAGCTGCGCGTCGAGGAGCTGGTAGCCCGCGAGCTGTTCGGGCGGCGCGAACGGGTGGATCTGCGCGAATGCCGGCCAGGTGACCGGAATCATCTCGCTGGTGGCATTGAGCTTCATGGTGCACGAGCCCAGCGGGATCATGCTGCGGTCGAGCGCGAGGTCCTTGTCGGAGAGCGCGCGGATGTAGCGCAGCATCGCGGTCTCGGCATGGTGGCTGTTGAACACCGGGTGCGTGAGAAACGCGCTGCTGCGGCGCAGGTGGTCGGGAATGCGCAGCGCGCTGCCAGCCGCCAAAGCCGCGAAGTCGGGCTGCTCCTGGCCGGGCAGCGCAAAAATCTGCCACAGGCGTTCGATGTCGGCGCGGGTGGTGGTTTCATCGAGCGCGATGGCCAGCGCTTCTTCGGAGAACCGGCGCAGGTTCACGCCCATGCACACCGCGCGCGCGGCCAGCGCGGCTGTGGCCTTGCCGGTGTGCAGCAGCAAGGTGTCGAAGCTGTCGTTCCCAGCGACATGCTGGCCCAGTTGCTGCAGCCCCTGCGCCAGGATGGCCGCGTAGCGCGCCACGCGCAGCGCGATGCGCTCCAGCCCCCGCGGCCCGTGGTAGACGGCATACATGCTGGCGATGACGGCGGGCAGCACCTGCGCGGTGCAGATGTTGCTGGTGGCCTTCTCGCGCCGGATGTGCTGCTCGCGCGTCTGCAACGCGAGCCGGTAGGCGGGCTGGCCCAGCGCGTCCCGGCTCACGCCGACGATGCGCCCGGGCAGCGCGCGCTTGAACTCGTCGCGGCAGGCAATGAATGCCGCATGCGGGCCGCCCGCGCCCATGGGCATGCCCAGGCGCTGGCTGCTGCCGACCACGATGTCGGCGCCGCATTCGCCGGGCGGCTTGAGCAGCGTGAGCGCCAGCAGGTCGGTGGCCACGATGAAGGCGGCCTCGCGCGCATGGACCTGCTGCGCGTCGCCGCTGAGGTCTCTGAGGCTGCCGTCGGTGGCCGGGTATTGCGCCAGCGCCGCGAAGTAGTCGCCTTCGAGCGCCTGCTGCCAGGCCACGGCCGATGCGGGCAGCACGACCTCGATGCCCATGGGCCGGGCGCGCGTGCGGATGACTTCAATGGTCTGCGGATGGACACCGGGATCGATGACCAGACTCCGGCTGGCCGATTCGCCCACGCGCAGCGCGAGCGCCATCGCCTCGGCCGCCGCCGTGGCCTCGTCGAGCAGCGAGGCGTTGGCAATGGGCAGCGCCGTCATGTCGCAGACCAGGGTCTGGAAGTTTATCAGCGCTTCGAGCCGTCCCTGGGAGATTTCGGCCTGATAGGGCGTGTAGGCCGTGTACCAGCCGGGGTTCTCAAGCACATTGCGCAGGATCACGCCGGGGGTATGCGTGCCGTAGTAGCCCTGGCCGATGAAGCTCTTGAGTTGCTGGTTGCGCGCGGCGAGTTGCTGCAGTTCGGCCAGCGCCTGGGCTTCGCCCACTGCGGGCGGCAGCTGCATGGGCTTGCGGCGCGCAACGCCCGGGGGCACGATCTCGGCGATCAGTGCCGCGCGCGAGGCCGCGCCCACCACCGACAGCATGTGTGCTTCGTCGTCGGCGCCGATGCCGATGTGGCGGGCGACGAACTCTTGCGGATCCTCCAGGGTCTGCAGCGCGGGAACAGGGGGCATCGTCATGGCAGGACCTTCGCGTGAATGTCAGCAAGCAATGGGATTTCCCGGGCACCAGGCCCGGCCGGCAGGGCCTGGCGGCACCGGCGTGCCGCGCGCGCTCAGGCGCTTTGCGCGAAGGCCGTGTAGGCGGCCTCGTCGAGCAGGCTGCCGAGCTGCGCGGGATCGCTGATCTTGACCTTGAAGAACCAGCCCGCGGCCAGCGGATCGGAGTTGGCCAGCGACGGGTCGTTGCGCAGTGCTTCGTTGACCTCGACGATCTCGCCGCTCACGGGCATGTAGATGTCGGCCGCGGCCTTGACCGACTCGACCACGCCGGCCACCTCACCCTGTGCAAAGGTCTTGCCGACTTCGGGCAGATCGACGAACACCACGTCGCCCAGCGCATCTTGCGCATGCACGGTGATGCCCACCACGGCTGCGGCCGGATCGGCGGCGTTGATCCACTCGTGGTCCTTGGAAAATTGAACGCTCATGAGAACTCCAGAAAAACAAAAAAGAAATGCGCAAGGCAACAGCCCGCACTGTATCCCGTCGGCAGCGTGGTTGATGCCAGATGGGGCGCATCAGCCACGGTCATAACGGCTGGCGACGAACGGCAGGGCCGTGATTTCCATGGGAACCGGCTTGCCGCGCACCATCGCCTGCAGGCGCGTGCCGGGCGCGGCACTGGCCGGCTCGACATAGGCCTGGGCGATCGGTTGGTCCAGGCTCGGCGACAGCAGGCCGCTGGTGACCCGTCCGACCTGGCGGCCGTCGGCGCCATGCAGCGGCGCGGGCTCGCGCACCGGCACGCGTTCGAGCGCCCGCAGGCCCACGCGCTGGCGCGGGCGCAGCGCCGGATGGGCGATCTGCGCCAGCAGCCGCGCGGCACCCGGAAACCCGCCGGCGCGCAGGCCGTCCGCACGGCGCACCTTGGGCACCGCCCACAGCAGCCCGGCCTCGGCGGGCGTGGTGCTGGCATCGAGTTCGTTGCCATAGAGGCACAGCCCGGCTTCGAGGCGCAGCGCGTTGCGCGCGCCCAGGCCCGCGGGCTCGACCTCGGGATGGTGCAGCAGCGCGCGCGCAAACGCTTCGGCCAGCACCCCGGGCAGCGAGATCTCGAAGCCGTCCTCGCCGGTGTAGCCGCTGCGCGTGATGTAGAGCTCGCTGCCTTCCCAGACAAAGGCCGCGCCGTCCATGAACCGCAGTTGCTGGGCACCGGGCACGAGGCGCTGCAGCACGTCGACGGCCAGCGGCCCCTGCAATGCCAGCAGCGCATGCTCGACGAGCGGCGCGATCGCGCAGCGCTGGCCGATGCGCGCCTGCAGGTGCGCGAGATCGGCATGCTTGCACGCGCCGTTGACGACCAGCAGGAAATCGCCGCTGCGCGCCACCAGCATCAGGTCGTCGAGGATGCCGGCGTCTTCATTGAGCAGCAGGCCGTAGCGCTGGCGGCCTTCGGGCAGCTCCAGCACGTCGATGGGCATCAGCGATTCCAGCGCGGCCGCGGTGTCCGGCCCGACCAGCCGCAACTGGCCCATGTGCGACACATCGAACAGGCTGGCCGCGGAGCGCGTGTGCAGGTGCTCGGCCACCAGCCCGCGCGCAAACTGCACCGGCAGCGCGTAGCCCGCATATTCCACCATGCGCGCGCCCAGCTCCAGGTGCAGCGAATGCAGCGGCGTCTGCAGCCGTTCGCCGGGCGCAGGAGAAAGGAAATGGGGCAGGCTGTTCGCGGTGGTCATGGAGGTCTCCCGGCGTGTGGGCGCTACGACGCCCGGCGCAATGGCGCCCAGCGCAACGGCGCCCGGCGCAATGGCGCCCAGCACAACGGCGCCCGGCGCGCCATATGCAAATTGCGCAAAGCGATAAGGCACAGCCTACACTCGCCGCCAAGATTTGTGAATTTCCGGAGATTCCCCATGCAGCTCACCCTCGGCGACACCCTGGCCTGGCCCGCGCGCTACCTTGCGCGCAAGGAGGCGCTCGTGGCCTGGGAGGGCGGCCGGCGCCGCGCCTGGACCTATGCGCAGCTCGATGCCGAAGTCAACCGCCATGCGCACGGCCTGCTGGCGCTGGGCGTGGGGCGCGGCGACGTGGTCGCCGCCTTTCTCTACAACACGCCGGCCTTTGTGTTCACGCTGCTGGCGGCGGCGCGCATCGGCGCGGTCTTCAATCCGATCAACTACCGGCTCGCGGCGCAGGAGCTCGCATTCATCCTCCAGGATGGCCAGGCGCGCGCGCTGGTGTTCGAGCGCGAGGTGGCCGAGGTCGTGGCCCGCACCCAGGCGCTGCTGGCCGATGGCGGCGCGCGTCCTGCGCACTGGATCTATGCCGACGAGGGCGAAGCCGATGCCACGCCGGCGGGTGCCAGCGCACGCCTGAGCGCGCTGGCGCAAGGGCGGCCCGACCATGCGCCCGAAGTCGCGGTCGATGAAATGGACCCGTGCATCCTGATGTACACCAGCGGCACCACAGGCCGGCCCAAGGGCGTGCTGCATACCCACCGCAGCAAGCTCGCGCACAACGCGCTGATGCACCAGATCATGCAGTTCCGGCGCGAGGACGTGGGCCTGTCGGTGGCGCCGCTCAACCACACGGCCGAACTTCACACGAGCTTTCTGCCGCGGCTGCAGGTCGGCGCGACGCTGGTGCTGCAGCGCCGCTTCGATGCCGACGAAGCCTGGCGCCTGGTCGAGGCCGAGAAAGTCACGTTCTTTTTTGCCGCGCCGACCATGGTCTCGATGCTGCTGCACGCGCCGTCCCTGGCAAACCATGACACGCGCAGCCTGCGCCTGGTCGAGTACGGCGGTGCGTCGATGGCGCCGCACCTGATCCGCGAATGGACGCGCCAGGTCGGCTCGGGGCTGGTGCAGGTGTTCGGCACGACCGAGATGGGGCCCTGCATGTCGGTGCTCTATCCGCACGAGCAGCTGTCGCACGCGGGCTCGGCCGGCCTGCCGTCGCTGAGCCATGACCTGGTCGTCGCGCGCGTGCCGGCCGACGGCAGCCCGAGCGACCCCGCGGCCCCGTGCGCGCAGGGCGAGGTCGGCGAGATCCTGGTGCGCGGCCCCTGCATGATGGCCGGCTACCTGCAGCGCCCCGATGCCAACGCGCGTGCGCTGGCGCATGGCTGGTACCACACCGGCGACATGGGGCATCTCGATGGCGACGGCTATCTCTGGATCCGCGACCGCATGGACTACATGATCAATTCGGGCGCGGAAAACGTCTATCCGCGCGAAGTCGAGGACGCGCTGGTCGAGCATCCGGGCGTGCTCGAGGTGGCCGTGGTCGGCGAGGCCGACGAACGCTGGGGCCAGGTGGTCGTGGCGCATGTGGTGCGCAAGGGTGCGCAAGACCTGGCGGATGCGGCGCTGCTCGATGCCTTCCTGGTCCAGGGCGACCGCCTCGCGGCCTACAAGCGCCCGCGCCGCTACCATTTCGTCGATTCGCTGCCCAAGACCACCAGCGGCAAGATCCAGAAGCATCTGCTGCGCCAGCCCGGCTGAGGTTCACAGGCTGCAATACCCGGATGAGGGGCCCATGCTTTGGCGGCATGGGCCTTTTTTTCGCTGTAATGGCAGCAGACCAGGAGGGAGGAGACCATGCAGCTGCCGGCACGCATCTTTGACCTGCACACGCATTTGTTCAACGCGCGCTACCTGCCGCTTGCCAGCGTGATCGCCCATGCCATGGGCCGCGACTCCAGCCCGCTCGCGCGCCAGGTGGCGCGGCTGCTGCAGGCATTGACCGGGTCGGCCTATGCGCAGGTCCCGGTCGAAGCGGTGTTCTCGCAGGCCGCGGGCGACACGCTGGAGCTCGAATGCCTGGAGCATTTGTGGCGCATGGTCGAGTACGAATTGCTGCTGAGCACGGGCTCGCTCGAAGCCGTGGAGCAGGGCCTGTCGCCCCAGTTCGAGCAATCGCTCGACGCGCCGGTGTTCGACCGTTTGCGCTCCTCGCAATTCCTGGAAATTTTGCTGAGCCTGGAGCGCATCGACTACGCCGGCGAAGGCTGGCCCGGGCCGCGTACGGGCAGTCCCGCGCTGGAGGAGGATGCACCGCACGATGCGGCCGGCGCGCGCAGCTTTGCCGAGTTCCTGGCATGGGCCGAGCGCGTGGTGCGCAAGGCATTGTGGGTCGTGACGCGCCTGATGGACCCGCACGCCTGGGGCGAGGCCAGCAATTACCCGGCTTTCTTTCTCACCCTGCTGCACTCGGAGGAGCAATTGCTGCAAAAGCTCTTTGCCGGTTACGGCGCGGGGCTGCCGCCGCTGCAGGCGGCGCACTATCTGATCGACATGCAGCCGGCGTTCCCGGGTCAGGAGGCGCCGTTCTATCCCTTGCAGCCCGTGCAGGAGGACCGCATGCAGGCGCTGCAGCGCGCGCATCCGGCGCGTATCTTCGGCTTCAGCGCCTTCGACCCGCGGCGCGAGGACTGGCACGCGCGCGCGCTGAACGCGCTGGGCAGGGGGTTTGCGGGCTTCAAGTTCTATCCGGCCATGGGCTTCAAGCCGATCGGCAACGATCCGGCCGTGCAGGCCCGCGTCGACGCGTTCTACGATTTCTGCATCGCGCGCGATCTGCCGGTGTTCGCGCACTGCACGCCCGTGGGCTTCCAGACGCGGCTGCGCCTTGGCGGCTACGCGCATCCGCGCCACTGGCGCGCGGTGCTCGAGCAGCCGCGCTGGCGGGCGCTGCGCCTGTGCCTGGGCCACGGCGGCGGGGCCCGGCTGGACAACGGTGCGCTGCATTCTCCGGGCTGGCTGGCGCGCTCCGACGAGGAATGGCAGCACGAGGACAATTTCGCGCGCATCGCCAGCGAACTCTGCACCACCTATCCCAACGTCTATTGCGAGGTCGGCTACCTCACCGAACTGATGGAGCAGGGCGGGCTGGCACGCTTCGAATCCAACCTGCGGCGCGCGCGTGCCGCCGCGAGCGCCGCGGGCCGGCCCTTCGAACTGCTCGAGCGCATGGCTTATGGCTCGGACTGGCATATGCCCGAGATCGTGACCCGCACGCGCCGCTATCTCGATCTGTTTCTCGACTTGCTCGATCGGCCGGAATACGCGCAATACCGTGAGCAGTTCTTCTGGAAGAACGCCTATCGCTTCCTGCGGCTGCCGATGTAGCACGGCATTGGCGTGCGGGCTGGGGTCGCAGGCCTTGCGAGGCTCAATACGACTCGGCTTTGACCTTCATCTCGCTGTAGGGAACGATGCGCGAGCCCTTGACGACGCGGTAGCCCAGCCAGATCAGCAGGAACAGCGGCAGGCCGATATAGGTGGCCACCACGCCGGCCCAGTCGATGCGGTCTTGCATGAAGGCCTGGTAGTTCTGGCCCAGCGTGATGATCAGGCACAGCACGAAGGCAAAGATCGGGCCGAACGGAAACGCCGCCGCGCGGTAGGGCAGGGCCGCGAGGCTCAGGCCCTGGGCTTCGTAGCCCTTGCGAAAGCAGTAGTGGCTGATGGCAATGCCGAGCCAGGCAATGAAGCCGGTCATGCCCGACAGGTTCAGCAGCCAGATGTAGACCGCCTGCGGGCTGAAGATGTTGGTGAGGAAGCACAGCGCGGCAATGGCCGTCGTGGCCAGCAGGGCCATCAAGGGCACGCCGTTGCGGTTCACGCGCGCGAAGATGCGCGGCGCCATGCGCTGGCAGGCCAGCGTGTAGAGCATGCGCGTCGAGGCATACATGCCGGAGTTGCCGGCCGACAGCACCGAGGTCAGCACCACGGCGTTCATGACGGCCGCGGCCGACAGCAGGCCGGCGCGCTCGAACACCAGCGTGAACGGGCTGACGCTGATGTCGCTGACGTCGTTGCGCAGCAGTTGCGGGTCGTTATAGGGCAGCAGCAGGCTGATGATCAGAATCGCGAACACATAGAACAGCAGGATGCGCCAGAACACCTTGCGCACCGCGCGCGGCACGTTGCGCGCCGGGTCCTCGGATTCACCGGCGGCAATGCCGATCAGCTCGGTACCCTGGAAGGAGAAGCCGACGATCATCGCCACGCCGATCAACGCCGCAAAGCCGCCGGCGAAGGGCGCATCGCCCACGGTCCAGTTGGCGAGGTTGCCCCACAGGCCCTCGGGCGCGCCGCCCTGCAGGATGCCCAGCACCATCAGCAGGCCCAGCCCGATGAACACGATCACCGTGACCACCTTGATGGCCGCAAACCAGTATTCGGCCTCGCCGAAGCCCTTGACCGAGATCGCATTGAGGCCAAACATCAAGGCCAGGAACAAGGCGCTCCACAGCATGCCGTTGACTTCCGGAACCCAATACGCCATGACCAGCTGCGCGGCCACGAGGTCGACGGCAATCGTCACCGCCCAGTTGTACCAGTAGTTCCAGCCCAGCGCGAAGCCGAAGCCCTCATCGACATAGCGCGCGCCGTAGGTCGCAAACGAGCCCGAGACCGGCAGGTGCGCGGCCATTTCGCCCAGGCTGGTCATGAGGAAGTAGACCATCAGGCCGACGACCATATAGGCCAGCAGCGCGCCGCCCGGGCCGGCCTGGGAGATGGTCGCACCCGACGCCACGAACAGGCCGGTGCCGATCGAGCCGCCGATGGCGATCATCGACAGATGGCGCGCCTTGAGGCTGCGGCGCAGGCCGGACTCGGCCCCGAGGCTCGAAGAGGAAGCGTTATCGCTCATTGTTATGTTTCCTGTGTTCCGCTGCGCCTGCCGTCGGGCAGGAACGCAAAAGGCCGCACTGGCGCGGCCCGAAAAGCGGCATTGTGCGCGATTTGCCCCACCCTGGTGCCCAATGGGCACAAGACCCTGAAGGGGCATTAGCAAAACTGTTCTGGCCGGTTGGCTCAGCCCAGCAGCAGCGCGTCGTCGGCGAGCTTTTCGCCGCGCACCTTCTCGAACATCTTGAGCAGGTCGGGGACATCGAGGCGCTTGCGCTCCTCGCCGCTGACGTCCAGCACCACCTGGCCCTGGTGCAGCATGACGGTGCGGTCGCCGACATCGAGCGCCTGGCGCATGCTGTGCGTGACCATCATGGTGGTCAGCTTCGCCTCGTTCACGATGCGCGCCGTGAGCTGCAGCACGAAGTCGGCGGTGCGCGGGTCGAGCGC
Source organism: Comamonas antarctica (assembly GCF_013363755.1). NCBI lineage: Bacteria > Pseudomonadati > Pseudomonadota > Betaproteobacteria > Burkholderiales > Comamonadaceae > Comamonas > Comamonas antarctica. The sequence goes on along the minus strand of NZ_CP054840.1, from coordinate 2,238,150 downwards.
CGCGGTGTGCTCGTCGAGCAGCAGGATGCGCGAGGGCTGCAGCGCGGCCATCAGCAGGCTCACGGCCTGGCGCTGGCCGCCCGACAGCAGGCCGATGCGGTCGGCGAGGCGCTTTTCCAGGCCCAGGCCCAGCGTGGCCAGCCGCTCGCGAAAGACCTCGCGCATCTCGGTGCGCACGGCGCGCGTGAGCCGGCGCGCGCTGCCGCGGCGCTGGGCCAGCGCCATGTTTTCCTCGATGGTCAGGTCTTCGCAGGTGCCGGCCATCGGGTCCTGGAACACGCGCGCCACGCGTTCGGCGCGCGCCCAGACGGGCAGGGCCGTGACGTCCTGGCCGTCGATGACGATGCTGCCGCCGTCGACGCGCTGGTCGCCCGACACGGCGTTCAGGAAGGTCGACTTGCCCGCGCCATTCGAGCCGATCACGGTCACGAACTGGCCGGCCGGAATCTCCAGCGACAGCCCGCGCAGCGCGCGGGTCTCGATCGGCGTGCCGGGGTTGAAGGTGAGAACGATGTCTTTTGCACTCAGCATGGGAATTTCCGGCTTAGCGTGGCTTGCGCTTGGACAGCTTCTGCTTGAGCTGCGGGATGACAAGGGCCACCGTGACCAGCACGGCGGTGACGAGGTTCAGGTCCTGCGCCTTGAGGCCGATGAAGTCGCTGTTGAGCGCCGCGGCAATGAAGAAGCGGTAGACGATCGCGCCCAGCACCACGGCCAGCGTCGCATACACGATGCGCCGCGAGGGCAGCAGGCTTTCGCCGACGATCACCGCCGCCAGGCCGATGACGATGGTGCCGATGCCCATCGAGATGTCCGAGCCGCCCTGGGTCTGCACGAACAGCGCGCCGCCCAGGCCGACCAGGCCGTTGGAGACCGCCATGCCCAGCAGGATCATGCCGCCGGTGTTCACGCCCTGGGCACGCGCCATGCGCGCGTTCGAGCCGGTGGCACGGATCGCCAGGCCGCGTTCGGTGGAGAAGAACCAGTCCATGGTCAGCTTGGCCAGCAGCACGATCACGGCGAGGATCAGCGGCCGCGCGATGTAGTCAGGCACGCTTTCGGGCTGCAGCAGCGTGAACAGCGTGGGGTCGTTGATCAGCGGCACGTTCGGGCCGCCCATGATGCGCAGGTTGACCGAGTACAGCGCGATCATCATCAGGATCGAGGCCAGCAGGTCCATGATCTTCAGCCGCACATTGAGCCAGCCGGTGAGCATGCCCGCGACCGCACCCGCGGCCGTCGCGGCCAGCGTGGCAAGCCAGGGGTTGGTGCCGGTCGAGATCAGGATCGCGCACACCGCGCCGCCCAGCGGGAAGCTGCCGTCCACGGTGAGGTCGGGAAAGCGCAGCAGGCGAAACGAGATGAAGACGCCCAGCGCCACCAGGCTGAAGATCAGGCCGATCTCGATGGCGCCAAGAAATGAGAAGAGTGACATGGAAGTGCTGGGTAAAAATACAATGGCAGGTCCGTGCACGGTACCTGCCATCTGGAAACCCCACCGGGCACGGGCCCGGTCCGTGGTTTACTGGATTACCTGCGCCGCCGACTTGACCAGCGCATCGGAGAGCTGCACACCTTGCTTTTGCGCCGCGCCCGGGTTCACGAACAGCTCCATCTTGGTGCTGACCTCGGGCTTGATGTCGCCGGGCTTCTCGCCCTTGAGGATGCGCGCCACCATCCGGCCGGTCTGCTCGCCCAGGTCGCGGTAGTTGATGCCATAGGCTGCGACCGCGCCGCGCTTGACGGAGTCGGTGTCCGACGCCACCAGCGGGATCTTCGCGTCCTGGCCGACCTTGACCAGCGCTTCGTAGGCCGACACCACGTTGTTGTCGGTGTTGGTGTAGATCACGTCGACCTTGCCGACCAGGCTGCGCGCGGCGCTGCTGACGTCGACCGAGCGCGGCGCCGCGGCTTCGACCAGGGTCATGCCCAGTGTCGGCAGCAGCTTTTGCAGTTCCTTGACCACGACCACCGAGTTGGCTTCACCCGGGTTGTAGACCATGCCCACGCGCTTGGCGTTGGGTGCGACCTGCTTGACCAGCTGCATCTGCTTGTCGAGCGCCAGCAGGTCGGACACGCCGGTCACGTTGCCCTTGCTCGGCTCCCAGCTCGGGACCAGCTTCGCGGCCACGGGGTCGGTCACGGCCGAGAACACCACCGGCACGGCCTTGGTGGCGGCAATGACCGCCTGGGCCGAGGGCGTGGCGATCGCGACGATGGCGTCGGGCTTGTCGCCGATGAACTTGCGCGCGATCTGCGCGGCGGTGCCGGTGTTGCCCTGCGCGCTTTGGTACTGCCACTTGAGGTTCTTGCCGGTCTCGAAGCCTGCGTCCTTGAGCGCGGCCTGCACGCCGTCACGCACCGAATCGAGGGCCGGATGTTCGACGATGGCCGTCACGGCCACCGATTTCTGCTGGGCATGCACCGGTGCCACCGATGCCAGTGCCAGCGCGACTGCGCCCAGGGGCGCCAAAGACAGGTATTTCATGTTCATCTCCCACCGCGTGGTGAATGGTGTTGTGCTCCGGGCGCAGCGCCCGGGAGCGATTTCAGATCGCTTCTTCAAGTCTAATGCAGCAGCGGGCGCCCACGCGCCAATCGGCGCGTTTCAGGCGCGCCGCCGGCATCGCGGCGCAGGCCTTACATGCCCGAGTAGTTCGGGCCGCCGCCGCCTTCGGGCGTGACCCAGACGATGTTCTGCGTCGGGTCCTTGATGTCGCAGGTCTTGCAGTGCACGCAGTTTTGCGCATTGATCTGCAGGCGCTGGCTGCCTTCGCCCGCCGCTTCATCCGGCACGAACTCATAGACGCCCGCGGGGCAGTAGCGGCTTTCGGGGCCGGCATAGCGCGCCAGATTGACCTTCACTGGCACGCTCGGGTCCTTGAGCGTGAGGTGCGAGGGCTGGTTCTCGGCGTGGTTGGTGTTGCTGATGAACACGCTCGACAGGCGGTCGAAGGTCAGCTTGCCATCGGGCTTGGGGTAGACGATGGGCTGGCACTCCGCGGCGGGCTTGAGGTAGGCGTGGTCGGGTTTGTCGCGGTGCAGCGTCCAGGGGATGTTGCCGCGCAGCACGAACTGCTCGATGCCGTTCATGATCGTCGCCGTGGTCAGGCCCTTCTTGAACCAGGCCTTGAAGTTGCGCGCCTTGTTCAGTTCCTCATGCAGCCAGCTGTTCTCGAACGCCGTGATGTAGGCGCTCAGTTCATCGCCCTGGCGGCCGGCCTGGATCGCGTCGAACGCGGCTTCGGCGGCCAGCATGCCGGTCTTGATCGCGGCATGGCTGCCCTTGATGCGGCTGACGTTGAGGAAACCGGCTTCGCAACCGACCAGCGCGCCGCCCGGGAACACGAACTTGGGCAGCGACAGCAGGCCGCCCGCGGTGATCGCGCGCGCGCCGTAGCCCAGGCGCTTGGCCGGCTGGATGCCCTTGGCCTCGTCGCCTTCGAGGTAGTAGCGGATGTTGGGATGGGTCTTCCAGCGCTGCATTTCCTCGAACGGGCTCAGGTACGGGTTCGAGTAGTCGAGGCCGGTGATGAAGCCCAGCGTGACCTTGTTGTCCTCCATGTGGTACAGGAAGGCGCCGCCATAGGTGTCGGACTTCATGGGCCAGCCCGCGGTGTGCAGCACGAAGCCGGGCTTGTGGCGCGCGGGATCGATCTCCCACAGTTCCTTGACGCCCAGGCCGTAGGTCTGCGGGTCGCGGCCCGCGTCGAGCTGGTAGCGCGCAATCAGCTGGCGGCCCAGGTGGCCGCGCGCGCCTTCGGCAAAGATGGTGTACTTGCCATGCAGTTCCATGCCGAGCTGGAAATCGCCGGTCGGCTCGCCATCCTTGCCCACGCCCATGTTGCCCGTGGCCACGCCCTTGACCGAGCCGTCTTCGTTGTAGAGCACTTCGGCCGCGGGAAAGCCCGGGAAGATCTCGACGCCCAGGCCTTCGGCCTGCTCGGCAAGCCAGCGCACGACGTTGCCCAGGCTCACGATGTAGTTGCCTTCGTTATGGAAGCAGGGCGGCAGCAGGAAGTTGGGCGTGCGCAGCGAGCCCTTCTCGCCGAGGAATACCATGGCGTCCTCGGTCACGGGCTGGTTCAGCGGCGCGCCGAGCTCCTTCCAGTTCGGAATCAGCTCGGTCAGGGCCTTCGGATCCATGATCGCGCCCGAAAGGATGTGGGCACCGGGCTCCGAGCCCTTTTCCAGCACGACGACCGACAGTTCCTGTCCTTTTTCCGCAGCCAGCTGCTTCAGTCGGATGGCGGTGGACAGGCCGCCGGGGCCGCCGCCGACCACCACCACGTCATATTCCATGGCTTCGCGGGGGCCGTACTGGGCCAGGATTTCATCATTTGTCATCGGGCGTCTCTTTTTGCTACAGATGGATAGGCTTCTCACGGGCGCACCTCGGCCGGGCGCGCTCCAGCAGCGGACGATTCTATGCGCAGCGCCTATGGGTTCATGTCACCTTGGAATTTTTCTGCAGGGCTGTCGCCTGTGCGGCGGCGGACGCAAGGCCTGCCTGCGATGCTCCGCCTCTGAACGAAACAGGAACACACGCGATGAAGATTGACATTCCGCAGCACAAAAAACGCGTGCATGAGTTGCGCATGCCGGTACGCTGGGGCGACATGGACGCCATGGGCCATGTGAACAACAGCGTCTATTTTCGCTATATGGAAACCGCTCGCATCGAGTGGATGTGCGCGATCGGATGCCAGCCGGCGCCGCATGGACAGGGGCCGGTCATTGCCAATGCGTTCTGCAATTTCCATCATCAGCTCGAGCATCCCGACCAGTTGCTGCTGACGACCTATGTCAGCGATCCGCGCCGCTGCACCTTTGAGAGCTGGTGCACGATCGAACGCGAGAGCGAACCCGGCGTGGTCTGCGCGGCCGGCGGGGCGACGGTGATCTGGGTCGATGCCGCGCTGCGCAAGGCCTGCCCGCTGCCGGACTGGATGCGCGCGCTGGTGAGCTGACACGCTTGGCGTGGCCTCAGGCCTGGGGCTTGGCCTTGGGCACGTGGCCCATCAGATAGAACTCGGGATTGGGCTGCATGCCCGCGAAGCTGGCCATGCGGTTGGAGAGCCCGAAGAACGCGGTGATGGCGGCGATGTCCCAGATGTCCTCGTCATCGAAGCCATGGGGGTGCAGCGCGGCGAAGTCGGCTTCTTCGAGTTCGTGGCTGCGTTCGCTGACCTTCATCGCGAAGTCCAGCATGGCGCGCTCGCGCGGCGAGATATCGGCCTTGCGGTAGTTGACGGCCAATTGGTCGGCGAGCAGCGGCTTCTTTTCGTAGATGCGCAGGATGGCGCCATGCGCCACCACGCAGTAGAGGCATTGGTTGGCGGCACTGGTGACGGTGACGATCATCTCGCGCTCGCCCTTGGTCAGCGAGCCTTCCTCCTTGAGCATCAGCGCGTCGTGGTAGGCAAAGAACGCGCGCCACTCGGCCGGGCGGCGCGCGAAGCCCAGGAACACATTGGGCACGAAGCCGGCTTTTTCCTGAACTTCGAGGATGCGCGCCTGGATGTCTTCGGGCAGGTCGTTGACGGCGGGAAAGGGATAGCGGGTGGACATGGCAAGGTTCTCCTGGAGGAGGACCAGCATAGTGGGCTGCCGGGCGCTGCGCCATGGGCGCAATCCCCAACTTTCACGCTGGAAAAAGCCCCCGCAGGCGGATGCCGGCCGGGGCTTCATGGGGCGGACGTAGCGGGCTTACTAAGCGGGCTTACTTAGCGGCCTTGAGCGCCTCGATGGCGCGTGCCACGCCCGCGCCATAGGCCGGGTCGGCCTGGGTGCAGTGGGCGATGTGCCGCTGGATGATGTGCTCCGACACGCCGAAGATGTTGCGCGCGGTGTTGTCGAACAGGCGCTGCTGCGCGTCTGGCGTGAGCAGGCGGAACAGGTCGCCGGGCTGGGTGAAATAGTCGCTGTCGTCGGCGCGGAAGTTCCAGCGGTCGGCGGCGCCGTGCAGTGCCAGCGGCGGCTCCTGGTAAGCCGGCTGCTCCTGCCATTCGCCCCTGGTGTTGGGTTCGTAGGCAATGGTCGAGCCGAAGTTGCCGTCGACGCGCATCGCGCCGTCGCGGTGGTAGGAGTGCACCGGGCAGCGCGGCGCGTTGACCGGGATGCTGTGGTGGTTCACGCCCAGGCGGTAGCGCGCGGCGTCGCCGTAGGCAAACAGGCGCGACTGCAGCATGCGGTCGGGCGAGACGCCGATGCCCGGCACCAGGTTGGCGGGCGTGAACGCGGCCTGTTCGACGTCGGCATAGTAGTTGCGCGGGTTGCGGTTGAGTTCCATGATGCCGACCTCGATCAGCGGATAGTCCTTCTTGCTCCAGACCTTGGTCAGGTCGAAGGGGTGGAAGCGGTAGGTGTCGGCTTCGGCCTCGGGCATGACCTGCACGCAGAGCTTCCACTTGGGGAACTCGCCGCGCTCGATCGCGCCGAGCAGGTCGCGCTGCGAGCTTTCGCGGTCGGTGGCCACCACGGCGGCCGCTTCGGCGTCGGTGAGGTTCTCGATGCCCTGCTGGCAGACGAAGTGGAACTTCACATAGAAGCGCTCGTTCTGCGCGTTGTAGAAGCTGTAGGTATGCGAGCCGAAGCCATGCATGTGGCGGTAGCCGCGCGGAATGCCGCGGTCGCTCATGACGATGGTGATCTGGTGCAGGGCTTCGGGCAGGCCGGTCCAGAAGTCCCAGTTGTTCTCGGCCGAGCGCATGTTGGTGAAAGGATCGCGCTTGACGGCCTTGTTCAGGTCGGGGAACTTGAGCGGGTCGCGGAAGAAGAACACCGGCGTGTTGTTGCCGACCACATCCCAGTTGCCTTCCTCGGTATAGAACTTGAGCGCGAAGCCGCGGATGTCGCGCTCGGCATCGGCCGCGCCGCGTTCGCCGGCTACCGTGGAGAAGCGCGCGAACATCTCGGTTTTCTTGCCGATTTCCGAAAAGATGCGGGCCTTGGTGAAGCGCGTGATGTCGCCGGTCACGGTGAACGTGCCGAACGCGCCCGAACCCTTGGCGTGCATGCGGCGCTCGGGAATGACTTCGCGGTTGAAATGCGCGAGCTTCTCGAGGTGCCAGATGTCCTGCAGCAGCATGGGGCCGCGCGGGCCGGCGGTCATCGAGTCCTGGTTGTTGGCAACGGGCGCGCCGGCAACGGTGGTGAGCTTGTTCATGAGGGTCCTCTTGAGTTGTTTTGCTATCCGATGAGGTTCATTATTAGTGCTTAACTATGGTTTTGCGTGCAGTTGCCGATTGGATGTATTCAAGTCCGTCATAGGAATTTTTTTTCCGCTCGCGAGCGCGCCGCGCCTAGTTGAGGGTGAGCCTGCGCACCAGGTCGGCGGCCGTCGCCGCGCCGTATTTGCGCATCAGCCGCGCGCGGTAGATCTCCACGGTGCGGTGGCTGATGCCCAGCGCCTTGCCCATTTCCTTGGAGGTCAGGCCTTCGAGCAGGCGCGCGGCGACCTCGCGCTCGCGGCCCGTGAGGCCGGCCTTGACCGGACGCTGCGCGCTCAGGTCCTCGAAGCTCCAGACGCCGGCCGCATGCGGGCTGCCGCGCTCGAGCGTGCGGCCCGACACATGGCACCAGAAGGCCTCGCCATTGGCGCGCTGCATGATGCGGCTGTCGGAATACAGGCCCGTGGCGCTGAGGATGGGCGCCATGCGCAGCCCCAGGCGTTCATATTCCTCGACCGATGGATAGAGGATCTGGAACGACTGGCCGACCAGCAGTTCGCGCGAGGCGCCGAACATGCTGCACAGCTGCTGGTTGCAATCGGTCATGATGCGGTTGCGCGAGATTGCCAGGCCCACGGGCGCCATCTCGAAAGCCAGCCGGTAATCCTCGGTCATAGTGCAAGTCTTTACGAAAAACTACGTACTTGGTTACGTAGTATCTTAGCGGCTACCCCTTCTCAGGAGACAAGAGTGAAAAAGCTTTATCCATCCGCGGCCCAGGCGCTCGATGGCGTGGTGGCCGACGGCCAGACGCTGGCCGTCGGCGGTTTCGGCCTGTGCGGTATTCCCGAGGCGCTGATCGACGCGCTGCGCGATAGCGGCAAACAGCATCTGACGGTGATCTCCAACAATGCCGGGGTCGACGGTTTCGGCCTGGGCAAGCTGCTGGAGACGCGGCAGATCAAGAAGATGATTTCGTCCTATGTCGGCGAAAACAAGGAGTTCGAGCGCCAATACCTGGCCGGCGAACTCGAGCTGGAATTCACGCCCCAGGGCACGCTGGCCGAGAAGCTGCGCGCGGGCGGAGCGGGTATCCCGGCGTTCTTCACCAAGACCGGCGTCGGCACGCTGGTGGCCGAAGGCAAGGAATTGCGCGAGTTCGATGGCGAGACCTATGTGATGGAGCGCTCGCTGGTGCCCGACGTGGCGCTGGTCAAGGCGCACCGCGCCGACAAGAGCGGCAACCTGCAGTTCCGCCTCACGGCGCGCAACTTCAACCCCGCCGCGGCCACGGCCGGCAAGGTCTGCATCGTCGAGGTCGAGGAGGTGGTCGAGGTCGGTGCGATCGCGCCCGACGACATCCACCTGCCCGGCATCTACGTGCACCGCATCGTGCACAACCCGAACCCCGAAAAGCGCATCGAGAAGCGCACCATCACCGCAAAGCAAGGAGCCTGAGCATGGCGTGGACCCAAGACCAGATGGCTGCGCGCGCGGCGCAGGAACTCGAAGACGGCTTCTATGTGAACCTGGGCATCGGCATTCCGACGCTGGTGGCCAACCACACCGGCGACAAGGAAGTCTGGCTGCAGTCGGAGAACGGCATGCTGGGCATCGGCGCGTTTCCCACCGAGGACCAGGTCGATGCCGACCTGATCAACGCCGGTAAGCAGACCGTGACCACGATCCCCGGCTCGGCAATCTTCGGCAGCGACCAGTCGTTCGCGATGATCCGCGGCGGCAAGATCAACCTGTCGATCCTGGGCGCGATGCAGGTCAGCGAGAAGGGCGACCTGGCCAACTGGATGATTCCGGGCAAGATGGTCAAGGGCATGGGCGGCGCCATGGACCTGGTCGCGGGCGTCAAGCGCGTGATCGTGCTGATGGAGCATGTGGCGAAGAAGAAGGACGGCACGACCGACCTGAAGATCCTGCCGCAGTGCACGCTGCCGCTGACCGGCGTCGGCGTGGTCGACCGCATCATCACCGACCTGGGCGTGTTCGATGTCACGCCCGAGGGCCTCAAGCTCGTCGAACTGGCCGAGGGCGTGGCGTTCGAGCAGGTCCAGGAGCAGACCGGCGTGACCTTGTTGCGCTGATTACAGCTTACATGCAGGATAGCGGCCCGCAAGGGCCGTTTTCTTTGCTTCGCGCGTTCCCGGTGGGCAAGACCCCGGCAACGCCGTACATTTAGGGCCTGTTTCAAAACCATCGAACGCATGTCAACAAGTGCTCTCCCCGACCTGGACCTGGATGCGGTGCCGGAAGATCTGCGCGACAGCGTGCATTTCCTGCGGGCGGTCACGCAACTGGCGGAAAAAGACAACGTCATCACGCACAGCCCGATCTTCACCGACCGGGGCATCAAGCTGGTCGAGAGCGGCGCGCGCATCGACAGCCGGCTTTACGACCGGCTGGTGCAGGCGCCGCTGCGCGAGGCCATCGACCACCACCTGATGGTGGACAACATGGTCTGCATCCAGTCCATCGAGGCCGAGGTGATGGTGCAGTGCGAGACCCAGGGCCTGGTGAAGCGCCTGGTCGAAGCGCTGGGCGGAGCGGGGCGCCTGCTGGCGCCGCTGCGCTTCATGCCGCTGCCGATGCCGATTGCCTTCAAGCTGACGCTGATGCGCGAGCAGCGGCCCGAGCTCTATGCGCACAGCCTGCAGATGATGCTGGTCGCGCTGTATCTCGCCATCGAGGCCGGCTGGAGCGAGCGCGATTGCGTGCCGCTGGGCGCGGCCGGGCTGCTGCACGACATCGGCATGCTCTACATGCCGCCGGCCTGGACCGACCCCGCGCACAAGCTCACGCTCGAGGAGCGCAAGCAGCTCGTGGCGCATACCGTGACGGCGATGTGGGTGCTGCGCGAGCAGCAGGCCTATCCGCCCGCGGTGCAGATGGCGGTGCTCGAACACCATGAATGCATGGATGGCAGCGGCTACCCGCGCGGGCTGCAGCGTGAACAGATCTCGCCCATGGGGCAGATGCTGATCCTGGCCGAGGTGGTTTCGGCCTTCTATGAGAAATACGCCGATCTGGCCGGTCCGCGCCTGTCGCTGATGCTGCGCATGAACCACCGGCGCTATCCCCCCGATCTGGTCGAGAAGATCCTGCCGCTGCTGGCGGTCGACGTCGACGCCAGCCTGGAGATCGGTCCGCTGACCGCCGAGGTGCAGGCCATGGGCACGCTGCTGGGGCACAACTTTGCGAGCTGGCAGCAACTGCGCGCGCAAATGCCCGCGGCGGCGGCCAGCGCCGCAGCAGTGCCGGCCCTCGCGCCGGCGCGCGCGCCAGGCGCCAAGGCCGCGCCGCGGCCGGTCGAGCGTGCCATGGTGTGGCTGGATGGGCGACTCAAGGCGCTGGAGAAGGAACTCGCGCAGGCCGGCTCGCATCCCAAGCAGCTCGCCGACCTGCTGGGCTATCTGCACGGCGACGTGCAGGGCATGGCCGAGCTGGCGCTGCTGCACCGCGAAGCGGTATGGCAGCTCGAAGCCATTGCCCACGGCTGCCTGCGGCGCTGGCCGCAATTGCTCGAGCGCGCCGGGCCGATGGAGCAGGCGGTAGCCGGCTGGTGCCAGGCCTGCAGCACGGCGTCCGATGCGCGTGCCGACGCGCCCGCGGCCGCCAGCGCGGCGGTACAGGACGCCTGAGCGTCGCCGTTCACTTGGCGCGCGCCGGCTTGTTGGCGCCCTTGGGCCCGGCCTGCACCTGGGCCCGGCCCGCGGCCAGCAGCGCGCCGCAGTTGGCGTCGTCCTCGGCCGCGGGCACGGTGATCGGCACCAGCGCCAGCGCCACGGGCGCCACGGCCGCGGCCGCGACGGCCGCGCCGGCGCGCAGCGCCAGCGGTCCGACCTGCGGTCCGACCTTGGGCTGGGAGAAGGGCCCGCGCACATAAAGCGGTGTGCGCAGCGAGAAGAACTTCCACTTCAGCGATTCAGGCTTGATGTTGATGTCAAGCAGTTCCTGCGCCAGGTCGATGGTGCCGGTGGCTTCGACATTGGCTTCAGGCGTCGCCAGCTTGCCCACGCGGATCCGGGCCACGCCCTTGTTGACGGCGAAATCGGCCACCGCGCACTGCAGCTGCACCTCGCGCTCATTGCCGAACAGCTTGGCCACCACGATCGAGCCCACGTTCAGCGCGGCCAGGTCCAGCAGTTGCGCGCTCAGTGTGCCGTTGCGCACGTAGACCTTGAATTCACCGGTGCTGGTGCCCAGCAGCTTCGCCACCGAGTTGCCCTGGGCGCTGAGCGCCAGCGCGCCGTCCATCTGGCCCAGGCTCTTTTGCATCAATTCGACCTTGGGGAACAGCGCCGAGAGCTTGAGGCCGGCGACGGTGCCGCGGATCTCTCCTTGCAGCGGCTTCTTGTTGCTGTCGAGGGAGACCACCGTATCGAACTTGCCCTGGGCGATGCCGAAACGCAGCGGATCGAGGCGCAGCACGCCGTTCTTCAGGGTGGCGTGGGTGCTCAGCGCATCGATGGGCAGCTTGTCCGAGCTCACGATGTGCTTGCCGTCGAATTTCAGGTCGAGGTCCATCGCGTTCCAGCGGCCGATGTCAAAGGTGTCCTGGGGCAGGATCTTGCCGCCCGTGGCCTTGGCGCGCTCGGCCTTGGCTTCGGACGTGCCCAGCACCGGCACCAGGTCGGCCAGGCGCAGCTGGTCGGAGCGCATGTTGCCTTCGAGGCGCGGCCGGGGTTTGGCCGAGGTGTAGGTCAGGTTGCCGTGCAGGTCGCTGCGGCCGACCTTGCCATGGAACTCCTGGTACTTCCAGACGGCTTTTTGCGGTTCGAGGCTGCCCGTGAGGTGGCCGCGGGTCTCGAAGGGCGGGGTGTTGGGCAGCACCAGGCCGGTGAGCGGATAGAGGTCGGCCATGCTGGCCGCCTTGAGCGTGACGTCGAAATCCAGGCCCGACAGCTTGACGGGGTTGGCCAGGATGCCTTCCGCCGTGGCGCCGACGCTGCCGGCGCGCGCCGAGAACTGCAGCGGATAGTCGACCTCCTGCGCGCGCAGGCTCAGCACCGGGCCCGCGCGGCCCTCGCCCGTGACGTCGGCCTTGCCGTAGCGTCCGGTGAGCGCAAATCCGAGGCCGTAGGGGGAATCGGCCGGCGCGTTGTCGATCGAGGCCAGACGGGCGCGCACCGCGAGGTCGATGGTGCCGTCGAGGTAGCCGAGCCAGCCTTGCCGGATGCGCAGTTCGCCGACGTCGAACTGCCAGGGCTTGGCGCTGGGCTCGCGGCGCTCGAATTGCCAGTTGACCTTGCCATCCTTGTAGCGCGCAAACACGACGTCCGGCTCGTCGAGCACCAGGGTATCGATCTGCAGTTGGCGCCACAGCAGCGGCCACAGCCGCAGCGTGGCACTGGCGTGCGCAATGCTGGCCATAGTGGCTGGGTCGCGCGCGGCGCTGCTTGCGTCGTCTGTCACGAGCGCGGTGCCGCCGGCCTTGGCTTCGGGCGCCTTGGCTTCGGGCGCCTTGGCATCGGCCTTGGCTGCGGGCGACTGGCCCTCGCCCTGCGGCGCGGGTTTGCCCAGCGCCTTGCGCGCGGGCAACACCGGCAGGCCGGCCACCGCACGTTCAGGCGCTTCGGGAATGGCGAAATCGGCCGGGTTGCCCAGCTCCAGCTGCTCGGCATGCACGGTCACGCCAGGCACCCAGCGGCGCCATCCGGTATCGAGCTGACTCGGCCAGTGCCATTCGGCGCTGAGCGGACCGTCGATCGCAAAGCTGCGGCCCGTGGCCTCGCTGACCTTCTGCTCGATCCAGGGCTTGGCGCGGTTCAGGTCGTAGTAAATGATGAACAGGATCACCGCGACGAGCAGCGCGAGCAGCACGGCAACGACAGCACCGACCCAGCGCAGCACACGGCGGCGGCGCGGTCTGGGCGTGGCGGGTGGCGCTGCGGCCGGCGTGTCGGAAGCGGGGCGGGCGGCAGGGATCTCGGAGGTGTTTTGCTCTGTCATGAAGTGTGGTGGGTGCATCCTGGCGTGGCCGGACCGAGGGAGCCGGGCCGGGCGCGGGCAACCGCATGCAAGCATCCTAGCCCTGCCAAACCAAGGATCAAGGGCTGCGCACGGGCTTGCGCCATTCGCTTACAACGAAGCAAGGCGGGGTCGCGCAGCTTGCCGCGGCGCGGCCGACGGCGCCGGTAGAATTTCCCCGCCATGCACAATTCGCACGATCCCAAGGTCCTTCCCATGCGCGATGGAGTCAGCCCGAGCTGCGTCGTCATGCCCACGCAGGGGGCGGGCAGCATGCTGGACTTTCTTGCGCAGCGCCTGCCCGCCGTGGCGCGCGCCGAATGGCAGGCACGGATGGAGGCAGGCGAGGTGGTCGATGAGCATGGCGTGCCGGCCACGCCGGGCAGGGCGCTGGTGCCTGGACTGCGCCTTTACTATTACCGCGCGCTGGTGCATGAGGAGCCGCTGCCCTTCGAGGCTCAGGTCTTGTACCGCGATGCCCATCTGCTGGTGGCCGACAAGCCGCATTTCCTGCCCGTGGTGCCGGCCGGGCGCTTCCTGCAGAACAGCCTGCTGGTGCGTCTCAAGCGCAGCCTGGACCTGCCGGAGCTGTCGCCAATCCACCGTATCGACCGCGAGACCGCGGGGTTGGTGCTTTTCTCGGTGCAAAGGGCTACGCGTGGCTGTTACCAGGCGCTGTTTCGCGACCGCGCCGTGGACAAGCGCTACGAGGCGGTTGCTCCCTGGCGCGAGGAACCGGTATTTCCACGCGAACATGCGAGCCGCATGGAGGAAAGCGGGCATTTCTTTCGCATGCACGAAGTGCCGGGCGAGCCCAACAGTTTCACGCGCATGGAATTGTTGCAGCGCGAGGGCGCGTGGGCGCGCTATGCGCTCGCACCCGTGACTGGAAAGCGCCACCAGTTGCGTGTGCATATGGCCGCATTGGGCCTGCCGCTGCACGGCGATACCCTTTATCCCGAAGTCAACGATGCGCCGCCCGGCGATTATTCGCGGCCCCTGCAGTTGCTGGCGCGTTCTGTGGCATTCAATGATCCGTTGACCCACGCACCACGCTTTTTTGTAAGCCGCCTGCAATTGCGCGAACTCGGCAAAATTCGTTGAGTGTGGTGGCGCCACTCCGGGCGGAAATGCCTCGGCACGCGTTCCACGCCGAGGTCAAATTGAATGTCAACTTATATTTTGACTTACCGTAATGGTTTTTAGGCAGGCGCCGCGCAGCTTGCCCATTGCCTTGGTGGTAATCCCGAAGCGCAGATGGTCTTTCTTGTAGGTGGATGCCCTTAAATTCCCGGGTTAATTGAAATAGCCTAGCGGGGTCTCCCTTTGATTGATTTGGATTATGAAGGGACTTTTTTGATAAGCCAGAGTGAAACAAATAAGTAGATTGGAATCAATTGCGCGCAATTGTTAGCGCCAACAACTTAAATAACTTTTGGTTTCTAATATTAACCAAAAGTTTCGATTAAGCGGATTCGCGGAAAACTACTAGTCTCGAAGGTACTGGGGGCAATCCCCTAACCATTCCATCGGGAGAGGGTATGACCGTCCTTGCAGTCACAGCGCCGCTTGATCCAGCCGGTATTGCCGGTCCGAGCAGGGAGGTAGCCTCCCGCTCCAAATTTTGATCCACAGACTTCTACTGGGGTCTGTAGGTCATTGAAAAAAGGAGCTTCGGCTCCTTTTTTCATTCCAGCGAGTGCCACGGAAATCCACCCACAGCTACCGTTTTTGAGTGACCAAATAAGGCACAAGAATACGGGTGGGTCGGCTACCGGATAGTTGCTGGGGCTGAGCGGGGACCATGACGAGCATAGGGCCTAAGTCATTACTTAGGAGTCTCGAAATGGCGCTCTCTGATCTGACCGTCCGGCAGGCGAAGACCACCGGAAAACGCTACACCCTCTCCGACAACGACTGCCTGGGCCTGATGGTCTCAGCCGCAGGCGGCAAGTCATGGCAATTCCGCTACTACTGGCTGGGCAAGCAAAAGCGCCTGTGCCTGGGCGGCTATCCTGCTCTCAGCCTGCGCGAGGCCCGGATCGAGCGAGACAAGGCCCAGGCCCTGCTCGCCAGGGGGATCGATCCTCAGGTCGAGCGCGACCAGAAACGGCACGCGGCCAAGCTGGCGGGCGAATACACCTTCAAGACCGTCTTCGATGCCTGGGTCGAGCATCGCCGCAAGGAACTCAAGGAAGGCCGTCAAAGCACGCTGTCGCAGATCCTGCGCATCTTCAACAAGGACGTGTTGCCCACCCTGGGAAGAATGTCGATCTACGACATTCGCCGCCCCCAACTCCTGGGCGTCTTGGCGGCGATCGAGAAACGCAAGGCGTTCACCACCGCCGAGAAGGTCCGCACCTGGTTCAACCAGTTGTTCCGCTATGCCCTGGTCATTGCCGAGGGGTTGGAAGTCAACCCGGCCGCCGACCTGGACGTGGTGGCAGAGCCCAAGCCCCCCGTAGCCCACAATCCCTACCTGCACCTGCCCGAGATGCCCGAGTTCCTCCAGAAGCTCCGGCTCTACAACCCCCGTGGCTGGCAGACCCAGCTTGGCGTCCGGCTGCTGTTCCTGACCGGGGTGCGCACCGGCGAACTGCGATTGGCCGAACCCGAACAGTTCGACCTCGACAGGGGCTTGTGGATCATCCCACCGCAGATCGTCAAGCAGCTCCAGGATGAAATGCGCAAGGCAGGGAAGCGGCCGCAGGATGTGCCCCCCTATATCGTGCCGCTATCCCTGCAGGCCATCGAGATCGTGCGCTATCTCCTGGGGGTGATGCGGCCGGCGCAGAAGTACTTGCTGTCACACCGCAGCGAACTCAAGAAGCGCATCAGCGAGAACACCCTCAACAAGGCCGTGCAGCTCATGGGCTATGAGGGGCGCCTGACCGGCCACGGCATCCGCGGCACTATCTCGACGGCGCTCAACGAGATTGGCTACCCGAAGATTTGGGTGGACGCGCAGCTTTCCCATTCCGACCCCAACAAGGTGAGTTCGTCCTACAACCACGCCAAGTACGTTGAGCCGCGCCGTCGGATGATGCAGGACTGGGCCGATCGGCTCGACCTGCTCGAACAGGGCGAAGTGGAAGCCGCGAGCGCGCATCTGACCATCCGTATCGACGGGGTGCCGGCGATGGCAGAAGTGGAGGAAGCGGTGGATGCGACCCTCGCGATGGCCGAGCCCACTCCTCCCGGCGTCCCGCCCGTCGTGGCCACGCCTATTGTCGTAACCCCGAGCAACGGCGGCATCACGTTCCAGCGGCTGTCTCAGGTACCGCCGCCTCCGACGCATGCCCCAGAGCCGGAAGTGTCCGCGATCCAGCGCGAGCGCGAGGAAATGCTGACCATCTACGAGTCTCCAAGCAGCTTGCCGGTCCCGCTGTTCGGCAAGCTGGCCGGAAAGTCCAAGGACCAGATCAACCGCGAACTGAAAGCGGGCAAGTTGCTGTCCATCAGTTTGGGCAATCGGGGGCAGCGTGTTCCCGATTGGCAACTGGTGCCGCTCAAGCACAAGCTGGCCCAGGTGCTCATGAACCAGTGCCCGCACGCGGATTCGTGGGATCTGTACCGCATGCTGACCCAGCCGCACCCTGACCTGGGGGACCGCGCGGCCATTGATGCGGTCACGCCGACCAACGTGCCGGCGATCATCCAGGTCATCATGGGCGACTACCAGCACTATGCGGATATGCCCGAGGCCATTGCCCCGTACCCCATCCCCGAGGATGTGCGGCAAAGCGTTCGTCGGCTGGTGGATAGCGCAGTAGTTCTAGACGGAGCATAGGGCTCTCAAACCTTGCAGGGGCCTTGCGGCCCCTGCATTACGCTTGCACCGCCTCCACGAGTTCGCTCAGCGTGCGCGGTGCGGGAGCGAAGAACACGGCGCCGGTGTGCGCCGTCGAGAAATCGAGCAGGCGGTCGTGCATGCCTGGCGGATCGCCGAGGAACATGCGCTCCAGCATCTTCTGCGTCACCCACAGATGCCTGGAGTAGCCGATGAAGTAGGTGCCATATTCGCCCTGGCCGGGGCGGCCGAAGGGCATGTTGTCGCGCAGGATGTCGTGCTCGGTGCCGTCGTCGTCCACGATCGTGGCGAGGGTCTTGTGCGATTTCTGGCCGCTCGTCGCGTCGGGCAATTCGACATTGCTGACGATCTCCCGGCCGATGATCCGCTCTTGCTCGTCCTTGGCGAGCCGAGCCCACGGCTGCATTTGGTGCAGATACTTCTGCACCACCAAGTAGCTGCCGCCGGCGAACGCCTGATCTTCACTGCCGACCAGCGTCGAGGCGCCGATGTCGTGCCCGGTCGGGTTGGCCGTGCCATCGACAAAGCCAAGCAGGTCGCGGGAGTCGAAGTAGCGAAAACCGACCACCTCGTCGGCCACCGTCACGCTGCTGCCCAGTTGGTCCAGCAGCAGGCGCTCGAATTCAAAACAGAGGTCCTCGCGTTCGGCACGGATGTGAAAGAACAGGTCGCCGGGCGTGGCAGGCGCGGTGTGCTTGGCACCCTCGATGGGCACGAAGGGCCGTAGTTCCTTCGGGCGCTTCCCGGTCTGGAAACGGTCCCATAGCGCCGATCCCAGTGCAGTGATGCACGACAGCCGGCCGTTGAGATCGCGGAAGCCCACCGTTTTGATCAGGTCGTCCAGCCCGTCCAAGACGCCGGCGACCGCCTGAAGGGCCTCGTGGCCCTCGGCGACTGTCAACGTGAGAAACACCGCCGCGCGCGACAGCGGCGCATCGATGCTTTGCGAGTCAATTGGTACTCGATCCCAACCACTTCCAACCATTCGTGCCTCCAAAGACCATGTTAATTCATCATATTGCCAGAGATGGAAGCGCTATCACTGGCGCGCTAACAGGCGCGTGCCGCTGCAATTACCCGCACGCAGCCTCGGCGAGAGCGGGCTATGGGGTATTCGAGCAAGCCGCCCTGTCCCTGGCAACCAACATTGCCCTGTGCTCGAACCGCTCAGAAACAACATTGGCTCGTCCGTGGGGCCGCTGCAGGTATGTCACGATCTCGTAGGGGCCGTCTGAAAGCGGTCGCATAGTGATCCCCCACGCATGGGCACGCTCAATGCGCGATTGCGCGGAGAGCCCCACTCCGTAGCCAGCGGTCACCCAAAGCGCCATCATCTCGAACGAAGTCACATGCTGAATGCTCTGCTGGCTCAACGGAAGAAAGGACAGTCGCTGATCCAGCAGTAGGCAAGTCTCCGCCGGCCAGCGAAACACCGGATAGTCCAGAAGCTCGGCAAGCGTGATCTTCGCCTGGGCAACTAAGGGGGACCCCAGCGGCACTGCAACAGCCACGTTCTCCACCCAGAGCGGTTGGCTTTTCACGGCCGGAGTACCAGCGTTCCGAAGCGACATTCCAGCGCCGTAGCGGCCTTCCTCAAGGCCCGTCAACAGATCATCGGCTGAGGTCTCAAAGAACGTGATGGTGACTTCTGGTTCCTCCGCGCGCTGTAGGGCAAGAAGCGTTGTGAGGCAAGAGGATGGCACTCCGGGCGCGATAGCAAGCCTGAAATGGGAAAACTGGCTGGTGGCGTCATGCATGAGGGCCCCCAATAAGCGATCTGTCCAGAAAGGCAAACCAGCGTTGCAGGAAAGAGTGAAGTTTAACGTCGTTATCTTTAACGTGGTTAATTGTGGCAGATTGTTTGACGCTTCTGCTAATGCAGAAATCAACAATTCAGCCAGGCCGTCCTTCTGGCACATCGACGTATGAATCCGAGTCGGCGTCAGCCTTCGGAAAGGCCGTGCGCGCTGCGCGCGTCGCTCAAGGAGTCGCGCAAGACGAGTTCGCATCTCGGGCAAGCATTTCGCGTTCTCACATGGGTAAGATCGAGCGTGGTGAGCACGTGCCCACGCTTCCGCTCATACTGAAAATTTCTACGGCACTTGGAATAAGCGCGGCTGACCTGATGACGGCGACCGAACGCAATCTGCGTGCCGACACTGATCCCTGAGTGTCTAGCCTGCCAGCTCCGTCAACCGTCCGAAGAGTCGCGAAGGCGAACGATAAAACGCTCCACCGAAGCCGATAAATTGCCGCCGTCGGGCCGAAGCAGGTAGGTGGTGATCACGGCGGAATCCATCGCCAAGGGGCGGATCACCACATCCGGCCGTTGGGAGATGGGAATCTTGGTCGCCGTCATAAAGCCGATGCCGTAGCCGGCGCCGACCAACGTGAGCATCATGTCTAGCGAGGACACTTCCTCGACAACATTCAGCTTGTGCTCCAACGTGTTGAGCAGCCGCTTGAGTTCGCGGCAATAGCCCTCGCATACCTGCGGGTCGCACAGGACAAGTGGATGGCCTTGAAGTTCTTGAAGTGGCACCTCCTTGTAGGTGAGCAATGAGTGACGAGCTGGCACCGCAATCACCAGCGGGTCATGCCAGATTGGTTCGGCAGCGATACCGTCGCCGACATCGGCCGTGTGCGCGAACCCGATCATGAAGTCGCCCGAACGCAAGCCACGCACTTGCTCTGCCAGAGGCACTTCTGACAAGCGTATTTCGATCTCCGGCTCCTCGGCGCGGCAACGAGCCAGAAATGCCGACAGCCGTGGATCGATAGCCCCATCTGATACAGCGATGCGCAGGCTACCGCGCAAGCCCGATGCCACAGCCTTGGCATTTTCACGAGCCTGTTCCAGCACTGTGAATAGACGGCGAACATCTTGCAAGAAGACCGCGCCCGCCGCCGTTAGAACTGTTCCTCGTCGGTTTCGGTCGAAGAGCACTACGCCCAACTCGTCCTCAAGTTCCTTGATGGCTCGTGATAGCGGTGGTTGTTCGATATGCAGGCGCTCAGCCGCCCGCGTGAAATGTAGCTCCTCAGCAAGAACTACGAAGCAGCGAAGATGGCGCAGCTCCATAGGCCACCCTCCCGTTCCGACTTATCCAACACTGTGCTATCTCCCTATAGAAGTGACTGCCATTCTGGCGGCGGCGAGTTCGGCCACATCATTGGAAACTTCTGGCTGAATGAGCCAGGGCTGGGTTGACCGTGCGATGGCCCGAGGCAGGCACAACACCAGGCGAGCCTGATCAAGTCCGTGGGGTGATAAGGATCAGACGAAGGCTATCTCCAGCCACGCACGTCAATGGATGCCGTGCATCGTCCCCGTCTGACCCTTGGCCGATTGCGAACCAAGCGCTTGAACACGCTTGCGGTTGATCATCACCTGCGGATTGCTGAGGCTCTGCTCCTGGTCCGAGCCAAGGCAAGTACCTTGGGGCAGACGGCAAATGCCGGCGAAAATATTCGCCGGCTCAAGTTGCTGCCCGGAGACTGGCGGGACCAGAATGCCTCTCACCAGAAAGTGTGAGACATCCTGATGCTTAGCCCGCGCCGGATGCTTAATGCCGCACTGAACCATGCGGGTCGATGACGTACTTGTATGCAGAACCCGCGTCGAACTCTTTGTACGCGGCGGGCGCGTCTTCGAGCTTGATGAATTTAGTGTTCATCATCGGCGAAAGGTAAGGCATGCGATCGTTCAGTATCGCCCGCATTAACGCGTGGTTGTAGTTGGCCGTCGGAGATTGACCAGCCGACATTCGCGGCGACTTGATCCAGGCGTTGGACCATTCCAGATCCATATGGCCTTTCTTGGCTTTCGGGTCTTTCGAGATCGGGTTTGCGCAGTACACACCGACCGTACTGGTCATTCCGCCGAAGCGGACATATTTGAGCATTGCGTTGGTAACAGCGCTCTCCACGATCTTGTCAGCCTCCGCGCCAAACCCGCGGCAGTCCACACCAACATAGTCGATGACGCGATCCACCTCCCTGTGCCCGGTAATGCGTTCGAGATGCTCCTCGATCGGCACGCCGTCGGAAAGGTTGATGGTTTCCACGCCGTGTGGCTTGAGAAGGTCCAGCCGCTCTTGAATGTAATCGGCAACGATGATGGCGCCTGCACCCAGAAGTCTGGCGCAGGCGGCACCCGCTCTGCCGACCGGCCCGGCACCGAAGATCAGGATGTTTTCGCCGACGACGTAGGCCGGTGCGGCTGGCCAGTCCGGGCCAGCGAACCCATGGAAAGCTGTGGGTAATACGTCAGAGAGAAGGGTCAGGTCGCGGATTTTTTCCATGGCGGCATCCTTGTCAGGGAAGCGAAGGAGATTGAAATCCGCATACGGTACGAAGAGATAATCACCTTGCCCCCCCGTCCAGCCACCGAGGTTGAACCCGTAGGCTCCGCAGTCGATTTCGGGGTTGGTGTTCTCGCATACATCGGAGCGCATATGCTTGCAGTTGTAGCAACGCCCACACCCCACATTGAAGGGAACGGAAACGATGTCGCCCTTCTTCACGACTTCGACGTCTGATCCCACTTCGATCACTTCGCCGGTCATTTCATGGCCCATGGTCATTCCCTTGGGAACAGCAAACGAACCGCGATAAATGTGAAGGTCGCTGCCACAGATATTTGTGGTAACTATTTTGAGGATAGCGCCATGGGGTGCGCTTTTCCCTTGAGGGGTTATCAGCTCTGGAAATTTGAAGGTGTTGACCTTCATTTCCAAGGGCTTCTCGAAAGTCACGATTCGGTTACCGGTCGGAGTCATTTCGTCACCTCTGTGCGTTAATGTTTCCATCTTCTAAATCGAAGTGGGAAACGAGACTTACCGCTGTCAAGAAGAACGATCGTGGTACTGCCTAGCCGTTGGCCGCGTCTCCTTCTGCGGTCTTGACAGCATCGGATCAAGCTCAGAAGTGGTCAAACTGGAATAATCTATGTGCAGATAGGCACGATCTATCTACGCGGGATCGTCGAGCCGTGCTCGTCTCCTAGCCGGGAGAGGGCAACGATCATGGCTACATCGCGCCTCCTAGCTTGATCTAGGAACAGTCAGCTCGACCCAGCGAGACATGAGGAGGCCGCATGCAGCAGGTACTCCTGTCCCCCGAGTTGCCCCTGGACCTGGTGGCCTTCGATGGGTTGCTCAGCACGTGGCGCCTGTTAGCGGCGCACACGGCATGCCTGCAATCTTCGCCTGGTTGAAGCAATACAGAGTTGCTCTTCAAGACTCGCTATTTCAGGGGGCTTTGAGATGAGTCTGCTTTGGGCTGGAACCGACGATGGATCGATATAACGGATTGAAGAGTGGCGGCGAGTTCGGGGGTGTGCACCATTTCGAGCAATGCACGCGATGACGGTGCCTCGAACGCATTTTTCCCGGCAACGAATCCGACATTTGAGTGCGACATTGGTCCATTGATTGCGATTGCGTGGAGATTTGGAATGTGCGCGAGTTGGCCGGCGAGAGATTGCGGAAGAACTGCCGAATATTTTCCTGTCGCCACGTGTGCCGATAGCACGTCAATTGAATCAGTGCGAATAGTCTGCGCGGTACATTGCATCAGCCTATCTTGAATGGGTTCAGGTACTGCCGAGTTCAGCACGCAGAGTTGTCTATTGAGAACATGGTCCCACGTTGTGCTTCGGGGTTGCTGTGTTCTCGCGGCGTGAAAAAGGAAAATGCGTTCACGGTACAGAAGGTGAGTATCGAAGTCTTCCCCTGGGATATCCTCCAAATGCATGAGTGCGATATCCAAATTGTTTTCTCGAATCGCCTGTAGCAGGGAAGAAGCGCCGGAAACCAGAACTGATTGTTGAAGTAAGGGTGTTTTTTCAGCAAGGGCGATGCTTAATGTGGGCGCTACACCGGCAGTTCCTGGGAGTATCCCTAGCCGGAATTGCCCCTCTATACCTCGCCGTAATGCGGAGAGTTCTCGCTCCAGCCCTTTGCAGTCGTCATACATCTGCTGAGCCCAAGACAGTACGCGCATCCCTTCAGAAGTGAGGCCGTCATAGCGTCGCCCATGACGCACGATCTCGACACCCATGTCTTCCTCCAATTGCTTAATGCCCGCGGAGAGTGTCGGCTGAGAAACATTGCAGCTTTTGGCCGCGTTGCCAAAATGGCCTTCACGGTGCAAAGCAAGCAAGTATTCAAAGTTTCTTACGATCATAGATTTTCTTCTGATAAAGTTGATTAGATTTTATACTTTCACGAAAAACCCTGCGCACGCTTCGATCCGCGTCCAACCTTGGGCACGTAGCTGGCACGCATGAAAGGCTGCCGCGCGCAGTGCCCATACTGTAGGTTCGACTCGTCATCGACGGTCAGCACCACAACGCACGGGACAGCCAATAGCGCGAACACAGGTGCTTTGCGCTGTGGGGCGAGTCGTCCTCATGTAGCTTAGCAGTTGGCGCGTTCTGGAAGGGAGTAAGCGTGAGTGGTGAGGCACGCAACCGCAAAAGGCGGTGCTAAGCTCTTGAACTGTTCGGGTCGTGGCCGTTGAAGCGGCGAGAAAATGGAGCCTGCCATGGCCGTTGTGGCGCAGCTAGTACACCATGCCCCCAGCGTTTCCTTAGCTGCGATTGACGGGCATGCCTGGCGGTAGCTCAATAACAGCCATTTATGGATGAAGGAACGAGGGGAATAAGGCAGATGAAAATATTCACGATTGGATTCACTAAGACCTCCGCGCGGTCCTTCTTCACCAAGTTAAGTGCTTCTGGTGCCAAGCGCCTTGTCGATGTTCGCCTGAATAATGTTTCGCAATTGGCCGGCTTCGCTAAACGCGAGGATCTTCGATATTTTTCCGAGGCGTTGTGTGGGATGGAATATGAACATCTACCAGCACTTGCTCCAACCAAAGACATGTTCGAGGAATATAAAATAAAAGGGGGAGATTGGGATATCTACGCCAGGAAATTTCTGGATTTAATGTCGTCCCGAAGGATTGAGTCAATCGATAAAGAAAAGATTGATAACAGTTGCCTGCTTTGCAGCGAAGACAAGCCCCATCACTGCCATCGGAGGCTAGTGGCCGAGTACCTTGCAGGCAAATGGCCGAATGTTGAGATCGTGCATCTTTAGAGGGGCGACGTAGCTCCACGTTTCCAACGCCTCGTCTGGAGGGCTAAGAGAGACAAAGGCGCGTATCGGCGGGAGCCGGCGCCACACATTGGGCGTACAGAGCAACCTCGCCCGCCACGGCTCGATGTCGGCGCTCAACGAGGCGAGTGGCTCTAGGTGCATTGGCAGACGGGCCGTTGGCTGACGTCGTGGCGATCGGCGGATATGCACTGGGAAGCCCGCCCATGTGTTGGGCTATCATGTTGGCGACGCCTGCGCCCAGGTGGGGCGCGGCAGGATCGCCGTCATTTACACCCCAGTTTGGTACTGCTATAGGTCTTCTGAAATAGCCGATACATCAGGACAAATTGAAGTAGCTCAATTAGGAGATATCTAATGTCAACCGGTATGTTTATTCTGCACTCCAACTATACGCCGGCGGGGGACCAGCCAGAGGCGATAGCGCGCCTGCTGTCGGACATAGAAGACGGTGCGACGCACCAGACGCTGAAAGGTATCACCGGCTCAGGTAAGACCTTCACCATGGCCAATGTGATTCATCGTCTGAAGCGGCCTACGTTGATCTTGGCTCCTAACAAGACGTTGACCGCGCAGCTTTATGGTGAAATGAAGCACTTCTTTCCTGAGAACGCGGTCGAGTACTTCGTTTCCTACTACGATTATTTTCAGCCCGAAATCTATATGCCGGGCACCGATCGTTTCATTCCAAAGGACTCGGCCATCAATGACCACCTTGAGCGCCTGCGCCTGTCCACGACCAAATCCTTGATTGAGCGTCGTGACGTGATCGTCGTCGCTTCGGTGTCTTCAATCTACGGCCTGGGTGATCCAGATGCATACCGAGCGCTACAGATCGCTCTGTCCCCTGGGGTCAAACTAAACCAGAGAGAGCTAATTCGTCGCTTGGCTTTGCTGCAATATGATCGCACGGAGCGCACTCTCAAGCGTGCAACGTTCCGCGTCCAAGGTGATGTGATTGACATTTTCCCCGCTGATTCCGAGTACAGGGCGGTTCGGGTGGAACTGTTGGATGACACTGTTGCGTCTGTCCAATGGATGGACCCTGTTACCGGCAAGACGTTGGGAGAGATAGACCATTATTTGGTTTCGCCAAAAACGCTTTTCGCACCGCCCACGAACAAAATAGATTCCGCGTCCAAAAAGATACTCGCTGATATGGAAGAGCGGGTTGCCGAGCTGAACAGGAATAATCGCTTGGTCGAGGCAAACAGGCTGTACGAGCGGATCACGCATGACGTGGAAATGATGCGCGAGGTCGGCTATTGCTCGGGGATGGAGAATTATTCCTGCTACTTCAGCGACCGAGACGCAGCTTCTCCTCCGATCACGTTGCTGGATTATTTGCCGAAAGACGGGCTGCTGTTCGTCGATGAATCTCATGTCATGGTGCCACAGATATCCGCAATGTACCGGGGGGATCAGGCGCGCAAGGACACGCTGATCGATTACGGGTTCCGTTTGCCTTCATCGAAGAACAACCGGCCATTGAACTTTGACGAGTTCGAGAAGGTCAAGCCTCAGACCATCTTTGTTTCCGCTACTCCGGGCGACTACGAGCTGAGGGTGTCGAAAGGCAGGGTTGTCGAACAGGTTATCAGGCCAACGGGACTGCTTGACCCCAAGGTTGAAGTGCGGAAAGCGGATGGATACATAGATGACCTGCTTGCCGAAATATCGAAGTGCGTGAAGAGAAAGAATCGAGTGCTTGTGACTACGCTGACGAAGGTCAGTGCAGAAGAGCTAACGGATTTCTTGACGGACAACGGGATTCGAGCGCGCTACATGCATTCGGACATAAAAGCGGAGGATCGTGTTGAGATCATCAATGGCCTGCGCGCAGGAGAGTTCGATGTTTTGATTGGGATTAGTCTTTTGCGCGAAGGGCTGGATATTCCAGAGGCATCATTGGTTGCCATTCTCGATGCAGACCGTGCAGGGTTCTTGCGTTCGGCCCATGCGCTCATTCAGATGATCGGTCGAGTCGCTCGGAATGAAAACGGCAAGGCGATCTTGTACGCCGACGCGGTGACGCCGGCGATGAAGCAGGCGATCGATGAGACCAATAGGCGCAGGCAGCTTCAAATTGCCTTTAACGAGGAAAATGGGATTTCTCCAGCCTCGTCTGTGCGAAAACTAGCAGGGGAAGAGACGAATACGGAGGAGCCCACCGTTCATTCCGAGGCTTTCTGCGAGAACTTGTCCGACCTTTGCGATCAGATCACTGCCAAGGAACAGCAGCTACTCGAATTTACCGATACCGGTGACGAGCAGCGCGTCGAAGACATTCGTCGTCAGTTGGATGGGTTGTACCGGCAATTCATTTACATCTAATCGTTCGCCGGCATTGGGTTGCATGGCCGACCGATCTGCACCTGGGGCAAGCGGGCAGACGGTCGGCTCATCATTCAACCGGAGGGGTGAGCCGCCGAGGCTCAGTGCCCCGCTTTCCAAGGTGTTTGCCCTACAGCGTCTTGCGACGTGTCAGCGCAAAGCTGGCAACGATCCAACGGCGACCAGCATTTCATCAAATACCGCTCGAACCCTTCCCGGAATGGGGCCACGCTGAGGCCGATAGACGTACAACCCCCATGCCGGAGGTTCTTCGTTCTCCAGCACTCGCACGAGCTTCCCGCTGGCAATGTAGGGGGCGGCCATGTAGTCCGCCAGTTGCGCGAACGCGATCCCGGCCAGCGCCGCTCCCATTTCCATGTCGGCATTGTCGGCGACGAGAGTGGGTGCGGTAGGTGTCCACTGGCGTCCCGCCTTGAAGTGCCAAGGCCAGGGACGGCCGGTATTGATATCCAAGGCCACGGTAACTGGCAGGCTGCTTAGCGCATCGATGTTTGCAGGTACGCCCACTTTCTTGATCAGGCGCGGAGCGGCAACGATGGGGAGTCTCATGTCGGCGGCCTTGCGTGCGACGAAGCGGCTATCGCGCATGAATCCGACCCTGATCCCGACGTCAATCCCTTCGTCAACCGTATTGCTGATGCGATCGGACAGGCGCACATCCAGCGTGATGCCTGGATGACGCGCGGCCACGCGCTCCAGTGCCGGTAGCACCGCTCTGGCGCCCAAGCTGTGCGGTGCGGTGATGCGAACCGTACCGGACAGAGAGGCCTGCTGGTCGGAGCCAGGCGGTCGCCACAGATCCTCGAACCGCTCCAATGCGGGGCGCACTTGGTCTAGCAGCCCTTCGCCGAAGGCGGTGATGCGCACCTGGCGCGTGCTTCGATGAAACAACACCTCGCCGTAGTGTTGCTCCAGTTGCTGGATGGCACGGGTTACACCTTGCGGAGAAGTCCCCAGCCGGACGGCCGCATCGCGAAAACTGCTGCTTTCGGCCGCCACCCGAAAGATGCGCAGTAGTTCCATTTCCTTGTTCATGACGCACGCCTCATGGCCGGTTTCGCTGCTCGTTAATTGTTCCAGATTGTGGAATTATAAAATCGCAACAATTCCATATACAAGGGGAGCGCGGTTGCCCAGACTGACAACACCCCGGAATGCTCCGCTCCGAACAACCCAACAAGGAACGCGAATGAACGCTGCGACTCTCATCACTGCCTACTACGACGCCTTCAACCGCGGCGACCGCGAGGCCATGCTGTCAATGTTGACCGATGACGTCGCGCACGACTTGAACCAGGGCGCTCGTGAGGTCGGTCGCGAAGCCTTCCGCGCCTTCCTGCAGCGCATGGACCGCTGCTATGGCGAGCAACTGCGCGGGATCGTGGTGATGGTCAGCGCCGACGGCCTGCGTGCAGGCGCGGAGTACGTGGTGCATGGCGAATACAAGGTGACGGACGACGGGCTGCCGGAAGCCCAGGGCCAGCGCTACGTGCTGCCGGGCGGCGCGTTCTTCGAGATCCGCGATGGCAAGATCGCTCGTGTCACCAACTACTACAACCTCGGCGACTGGATCGCACAGGTTGGAGGGGACGCCTGAAATGACCAGCGACGTGCAGGTGCTGGTTCGTCGTGGCGCGGACATTGCCGAATGGTTCGATGCCGTGGCAGGCCTGCGGGCGAGCGTCTTCCGCAGCTTTCCTTACCTATACGAGGGCGACACCGAATACGAGAAGCACTACCTCGCCATGTACGCCCGTTCGGCAGACAGCCTGCTGGTACTCGCGCTCGCTGATGATGTGGTCGTGGGTGCGTCCACGGGGTTGCCGCTCGGCGATGCGGAGCCGGCCTTCCATGTGCCGTTCGCCGATCGAGGAATCCCGGTGGAGGCAGTGTTTTACTGTGGCGAATCAGTCCTGCTCCCGGCCTTCCGGGGCCTTGGCCTGGGCCATCGCTTCTTTGACGAGCGCGAAGCGCATGCCCGTTCGTTGGGCGGCATGCAGTGGGCATCGTTCGCGTCGGTGGATCGTGCAGACGACGATCTCCGGCGTCCTTCCAACTACCGCAGTAATGACCCCTTCTGGACCCGTCGCGGCTACGTGCGGCAGTCGGACATGAAGGTTACGCTGCCCTGGAAGCAGGTGGGTGAGCCGAGCGAAACCGAGCAGACGCTCACGATGTGGCTGCACTCCCTGGAGAACGCGAAATGAAAGTAGCAGTTGCGAAATACTCAGTGGGTCAGCCCGCGGACTTCGAGGCATTTGCTGCGCGGCAGCGGCTGGCTCTGGAGGAGGCGCGCCGTGGCGGGGCGGAACTGGCCGTGTTGCCCGAGTATCTATCCCTCGAACTGGCTGCAACGTTCGAGCCTGGCATCCGCCATGATTTCAACGCCTCTCTGGCCGCGCTGCAGGCCTTGCAGCCTGCGTGGCTGGCACTGTATGCCGACCTGTCGCGCGAGTTGTGCATGACCATTCAGGCCGGTACGTTTTTGACCCAGGTTGGATTGGACCGCTACCGCAACCGGGCTTGGTGGTTTGCGCCTGACGGCACACGCGACTACCAAGACAAATTGCAGTTGACGGGGTTCGAGAAAGACGCCGGCGTCATCGAGGGTGGCGACGAACTCAAGGTGTTCGATTTGAAAGGCGTGCGTGCCGGCATCGCTGTTTGCTATGACAGTGAGTTTCCATTGCCCGTGCGAGCCCAGCGAGAGGCGGGAGTGCGCCTGCTGCTGGTTCCGAGCTGTACCGACACCCAAGCAGGTGCAACCCGGGTCCGTGTGGGCTGCATGGCGCGGGCACTGGAGAACCGAATGTTCATCGCGCAGGCCGTGACGACCGGAGCTGCTGACTGGAGTCCGGCGCTGGACACGAATACTGGCGAGGCCACGATCTATGCACCCATGGATCGCGGATTCCCTGAGGACGGCATTCTCGCGACGACGTGCGGCACGCAGGCATGGGCAATCGCAGATCTTGACGTCGATGCGCTCGAACGAAACCAGGAACAGGCCCAGGTTGCCGTCGATCGCGACTGGGACGGCCAGATGTTGCCTGCACTGCGGAAGGCTCGGTACTCGGGTCGTCAGGTCGCCTAGCCGGTCTCATCTTGATAGCTTCAGCTCGATGAGTCGGCTTAGATAGATCATGTCTATCTGCGCATAGATTTTTCCAGTTTGACCAGTTTTGAACTTGCCCCGATGCTGTCGGTACATGCAAGAAATATTCATTGATTTGAATATTTTGCGCTTCTTGGGAACAAACCTGTACTAGCCTGTAAGAGTGCTCGAAGAGCACAGAATTTGTGGCGAAGTTCGGCCGCATATACTATGGGGGAGTATTGTATAATGCGGCGGTGTACCCAAGTTGAGAGGTGTTCGATGCCACATAGCCCGGAAGAAAAGAAGCAAGCCCTGACGCGCATCCGGCGCATCAAAGGTCAGGTCGCGACTCTTGAGCAAGCGCTCGATGCAGGTGCGGAATGCCCTGCAATTCTTCAGCAGCTTGCGGCCGTTCGTGGGGCAGTCAACGGATTGATGGCGACCGTTCTGGAGAGCTATCTGCGGGAAGAGTTTCCCCGTAGTGACATCAGGAGCGATTCGCAGAACAAGTCCATTGACGAGACCATCTCTATCGTCCGCTCCTATCTGCGGTAGAGGCACCAGGGTGCCCTCGGTGAGGGCAAATTTAGTTAGCTAGTAAAGGAAGCGACATCATGAAATCACGTGCAGCAGTTGCCTTCGG
The DNA here is from genome assembly GCF_013363755.1 of Comamonas antarctica. NCBI lineage: Bacteria > Pseudomonadati > Pseudomonadota > Betaproteobacteria > Burkholderiales > Comamonadaceae > Comamonas > Comamonas antarctica. The sequence continues at coordinate 2,207,966 of NZ_CP054840.1, read as the reverse complement.
GCCAGGAAAGCCGCTGGAAATCGTCGAGATCGACGTCGAGCCGCCGCGCAAGGGCGAGGTGCTCATCAAGATCACGAACACCGGCGTTTGCCATACCGACGCCTTCACCCTGTCGGGCGACGATCCGGAAGGTCTCTTCCCGGTCGTGCTGGGTCATGAAGGTGCGGGTATCGTCGTGGAGGTGGGTGAAGGTGTGACCAGCGTGAAGCCTGGCGATCACGTCATTCCGCTCTACACCGCCGAGTGCGGCGAGTGCCTGTTCTGCAAGTCCGGCAAGACCAACCTGTGTGTCGCGGTTCGCGCAACCCAGGGTAAGGGGCTGATGCCCGATGGTACGACTCGCTTCTCGTACAACGGTCAGCCGCTTTACCACTACATGGGTTGCTCGACCTTCAGCGAATACACGGTCGTCGCCGAAGTCTCGCTGGCCAAGATCAACCCGGACGCCAATCCCGAGCACGTCTGCCTGCTGGGCTGCGGTGTGACCACCGGCATCGGCGCCGTGCACAACACGGCCAAGGTACAGCCCGGCGACTCGGTGGCCATCTTCGGCCTCGGCGGCATCGGTCTCGCTGCGATTCAGGGTGCGCGCCAGGCCAAAGCGGGCCGCATCATCGCCATCGATACCAATCCGGCGAAGTTCGAGCTGGCTCGTACCTTCGGCGCGACCGAATGCCTCAACCCGAAGGACTTCGACAAGCCGATTCACGAGGTTCTGATCGAGATGACCGGCTGGGGTGTCGATCACACCTTCGAGTGCATCGGCAACGTCAACGTCATGCGTTCGGCTCTGGAAGCTGCCCACCGTGGCTGGGGCCAGTCGATCGTCATCGGCGTCGCCGGTGCCGGCAAGGAAATCTCGACCCGTCCGTTCCAGTTGGTCACCGGCCGGACCTGGAAGGGCTCTGCTTTCGGCGGGGTCAAGGGGCGTACCCAACTTCCGGGCATGGTGGAAGACGCAATGAAAGGCGAGATCGATCTCGCCCCGTTCGTCACCCACACCATGGGTCTCGACGAGATCAACCACGCCTTCGACCTGATGCATGAAGGCAAGTCGATTCGCACGGTGATCCACTACTGATCGCCCACTCTCCATTCAAAACCAACCACCAAGGAAATTAACCATGTCCAATCCTGTCATTTCCGGCGACGGCATCTTCTCGCACGTCTTCATCGGCGCCGCCGACGTCCAGAAGTCGGCCGCGTTCTATGACGCCGCTCTGGGTGCTCTCGGCATCAAGAACCTCGGTCCTTTCGGCAACGGATGGGTGCTTTTCGGTCGCGAAAAGCCGGCTTTCATCATCGCCCGTCCGGGCAATGGTGAAGCGCCTTCCAGCAACGGCGTGACGATCGGCTTTGCTGCCGCCACTCCCGCCGAAGTGGATGCCTTCCACGCCGCCGGCCTTGCCGCAGGCGGCACCGACGAGGGCCAGCCTGGCGCACGTGGTCACCTGCCGGGTGCCTATGCGGCCTACCTGCGTGATCCGGCGGGCAACAAGGTCTGCTCGTACACCTTCGTCTGAAAGCTAGGAAGCTGAGGGCGTTCTGAAAGGGTCAGCACAAGCCTCTACACGGCGAGCCTATTAGACGGACCGTGTAGAGCGGTGCCTACTCATGAAGATCGGCCCGCAGCCATGTGCGAAACGCATGGCTGCGGGCATTTGCTTTGAAGCGTGTTTTTCAACCAAGAAGAAATGAGGTCGTTATGAAAGAGCCGGCCAACATCAATACGACGACCGTACAACCTGCCCCGACCGCCACCGTGTACGGCATGCCGGCCTACACCGATCGTGCTGCCGCCGTGGGGGAAGTGCATGCGCGCCCGCATCTCTTGATTCAGGCCCCTCGCGGCATATTGCAGCTCGCTTTCATGACCGAAGGCGACCAGGCCAGGGATCAGATGGCGATGAGCGAGTTGTCTCATCGCTTCGGCGTTGCCGAGCCCGACCATGCTACGCCGCTCCACGGTGTGACATGGGATGAAGGAGACCTGCACTGCGAAAAGCACACCGAGTTCTCGACGTATCTCTGGTGCGCTTCCCTAGATTCCGAGACGGGAGAGCCGTGCGGCGAAAATCCGTTCAAGCATGGATTTGTTCCTCCCGGCCCGGTCGTATCCGGCATCCGTTTGAGACTTCTTCCGTGGACGCCGGAAACGGAGAAGGAGGTCGATCGCTTCGATCCTGCCAGCCTGTGCTACTCGCTGGTGGAGAACGGCTCTGCCGCCATCCTGACCGATTTCCGACAGGATGCGGATGGCCTGACGCAGATCCTCGTCCTGGCCCGCGATTTGACCCCGGCGCGGGCGGGTGCGCTGGCTCAACGTCTGCTGGAGATCGAGACTTACCGCACCTTGGCGTTGCTGTCCCTGCCGTTGACACGATCGATGACGTCGGAACTGCGACGCATGGAGTCGCGCCTTGCGGCGATCACCGACGAGATGTGTACGAGCTTGGTGGAACGGCGCGACAGCGACGTGCTGCTGTCCGAATTGACCGGCCTGGCTGCCGAGCTGGAAGCTGGCGTTGCGGCGAATCTCTATCGCTTCGGCGCCAGCCGTGCCTACTACGAGATCGTCGAGGAAAGGCTGGCAGCGCTTGCGGAAGAGGCCGTATCCGGGTACTGCACCTGGGCGGATTTCCTGCAGCGTCGCATCGCTCCCGCCATGCGGACATGCCAATCCGTAAAGGAGCGCCAGACCAAGCTCTCCGACAAGCTGACCCGGGCCATCGCGTTGCTGCGTTCCTGGATCGACGTCGAGCTTGAACGCCAGAACCGCGATCTGCTGGCTTCGATGAACAACCGGGCCAAGATGCAATTGCGCCTTCAGCAAACCGTCGAAGGCCTCTCGGTCGCGGCAATTTCTTATTACGTCGTGAGTCTTCTCGGCTACTTGCTCAAGGGCATTCCGATGGTTCACGACAGCGTGGCGCCGGTGATGGCGGTTCTGGTGCCTGCGGTGATGCTGACGATCTGGTGGATCGTGCGCAGGATCAGACACGCCCACGGCGACACGGCAGCGGAAGAGAAATCTTCCTGACGAGCTGCCGTCCTGGCGCGCGAGAGCTGCGCCGTTCCTTTGAACATAGGAGAACACCATGGAACGCATCGAACATCACGCCAGCTTTGATGGTTGGCAGGACGTTTATCAGCATGAATCCACGACGCTCGGTTGCACGATGAAAGTCGGCGTCTATCTGCCTCCGCAGGCACAGCACGGCAAGGTGCCGGTGCTGTACTGGCTTTCAGGCCTCACCTGCACCGAGCAGAACTTCATCACCAAGTCCGCCGTCCAGCGCTACGCAGCCGAACATGGCATTGCCGTCGTCGCGCCCGATAGCAGCGCTCGCGGCGAAAGCGTTGCCGACGATCCCGCCTATGACCTCGGACAGGGGGCGGGTTTCTACGTCAACGCCACACAGGAACCCTGGGCTGCGAATCATCGGATGTATGACTACGTCGTGCAGGAACTACCGGCGCTGATCGAGGCCCACTTTCCCGTGACAGCGGAGCGGAGCATCAGCGGCCACTCCATGGGGGGACACGGTGCTTTGGTCATCGCCCTGCGAAACCCGGGCCGTTATCGCAGCGTCTCGGCCTTCTCGCCCATCGTCGCTCCCACCCAGGTTCCCTGGGGACACAAGGCCTTCGAGGCGTATCTGGGTAGCGACCGGGAGGCGTGGAAGCAGTACGACACCGTGGAGCTGATTCGCACCGTGCAGGAGCGTCTGCCGCTGCTGGTGGATCAGGGCTTGGGCGACGAGTTCCTGGAGAGTCAGCTTCAGCCCGATCTGCTGCGCAAAGCCTGCGACGAGACGGGACACCCGCTCACGTTGAATCTGCGCCCGGGCTACGACCACAGCTACTACTTCATTGCCAGTTTCATTGGCGAGCATATGGCACACCACGCATCGGCGCTGAAACGCTGAGAGAGAGGAGATCAGGTCATGACAAAGACCTCCAAAAATCGACATCACGTCGTCATTATCGGAGCGGGCTTCGGCGGGATCGAGGTTGCCAACCAGCTTGCTGGTGCCGAGGTCGATGTGACGATCATCGATCGGCGCAATCATCACCTGTTCCAACCCTTGCTTTACCAGGTTGCAGGGGCGTCACTTTCGACATCCGAGATCGCCTGGCCTATTCGCTATCTCTTCCGCAATCGCCCGGAAGTGAACACCTTGATGGCGGAAGTGGAAGGTATCGACCAGGACGCGCGTCAGGTCATTCTCAACAATGGCTCGCGCCAAACCTACGACACGCTCGTACTCGCGACAGGTGCTACCCATGCCTATTTCGGACACGACGAATGGGGGGCTTTCGCGCCGGGGTTGAAGACGCTGGAAGATGCCACGACCATTCGAGGCCGAATTCTCGCGGCCTTCGAGGAGGCCGAGCGCACGAGCGATCCTCAGCAGCGTGCCGCGCTGCAGACGTTCGTCATCATCGGTGGTGGTCCCACCGGGGTTGAATTGGCCGGAACCATCGCCGAGCTGGCGCGAGACACGCTGGCGCGTGACTTCCGCTCGATTGACCCGAGCACGTCGCGGGTTGTACTGATCGAGGCGGGCCCGCGTCTGTTGTCCGTCTTTCCAGAGGATCTGTCGGCCTATACGCGCCAAGCACTCGAAAAGCTCGGGGTCGAGGTCGTGCTGGGTACGCCGGTCACCGAATGCTCGGCCGACGGCGTGGTGTATGGCGGCAAGCCCCTTTCGGCCAAGACCATCGTCTGGGCCGCCGGGGTCCAGGCGTCTCCCGCGGCCCGCTGGCTGGGTGCTGCGTCTGATCGTGCGGGTCGAGTGGTCGTTGGTCCCGACCTGACGGTGGCCGGCCGCCCGGAGGTCTTCGCCATCGGCGATACCGCCTCGTGCACCATGGCCGATGGGAAGTCCGTACCGGGCATCGCCCCCGCCGCCAAACAGCAAGGCAAGTACGTCGCCAACCTCATTGGACGGCGTTTGAAAGGCAAGCTCGCTGACGGGCCTTTCAAATACCGGCATCAGGGGAACCTGGCCACCATCGGCCGCAGCCTGGCCGTAATTGACATGGGGCGGGTTAAGCTGCGTGGAGCCTTTGCGTGGTGGATCTGGAAGCTCGCGCATATCTACTTTCTGATCGGTACGCGAAATCGTCTCAGCGTCGCGTTGAGCTGGGTATGGAACCATAGCATCGGCTACCGCGGCTCTCGCATCATCATGCATGCGATTAGCGACAAAGAGCCCACGGCGTTGGATAAATCCGGCTCTCTGGATTGAGGTGCCCACCTTATCGGAACGTCAACTATTAGAAATGCCAGGGAGAGGAACTTGACCGATCTATTCACGACAAAGCCCAAGCCTCCCTTGGCCGAACTCCTGCGGCCCAAGACGCTGGATGAATTCGTCGGGCAACGGCACTTGCTCGGCCCCGGCAAGCCGCTTCGTCTCGCGTTCGAGGCGGGCAAGTTGCACTCGTTCATCCTCTGGGGGCCGCCAGGCGTGGGCAAGACCACCTTGGGGCGCCTGGCCGCCAGTGCGACCGACAGCCGATTCATCGCCATCTCGGCCGTGCTTGCCGGGGTGAAGGACATCCGGCAAGCCATCGACGAGGCCCAGGCAGAACTGGACAACCATGGTCGATCGACGGTGCTTTTCGTCGATGAGATCCACCGCTTCAACAAGGCGCAGCAGGATGCCCTACTGCCCCATGTCGAGTCGGGGCTCCTGACCCTGGTGGGGGGGACGACCGAGCATCCGGGGCTGGCGGTCAATTCCGCTCTGCTCTCGCGCGCGCAGGTCTATACCCTCGAACCGCTGTCCGGCGACGAACTGAACCAGCTCTACGAACGCGCACTGCCGCATCTCCAGGGCGTCACGTTGGACGCGGACGCGCTGGATCTGCTCAAGGGCTTTGCCGATGGCGATGGCAGGCGCTTCCTCAATCTGCTTGAGCAGGTGACGAATGCTGCGTCGGGCGCTGGCAAGACCGTGGTCGATGGCGAGTTCGCCAGGCTGTCCACCAGTCCATCGCTGCGCAGGTTCGACAAGGGCGGCGACGAGTTCTACTGGCAGCTCTCAGCCTTCCACAAGTCGCTACGGGGCTCCGACCCTGATGCGGCCCTGTATTGGCTGGCCCGCATCCTCGACGGTAGCGGCGACGTCAGCCAGGTGACCCGCCGCATGGTGGTAGTGGCCAGCGAAGACATCGGCAATGCCGACCCGCAGGCGCTGCAACTGGCGCTCAATGCCGCGCTGGCTTATGAGAGGCTGGGTTCCCCCGAAGGCGAAATACCGATTGCCCACGCAGCGACCTACCTTGCTGCCGCCCCCAAGTCGAACGCTGCCTATGCCGCCTGGAACAAGGCGAAGGCCTTCGTCAAGAACAGCGGCTCCCTGCCTGTGCCTCTCCATCTTCGCAATGCGCCGACGAAGCTGATGCAGCAGATGGGGTATCACGAAGGCTACCGCTACGCCCATGACGAGCCCAACGGCTATGCCGCTGGGCAAAGCTACTTTCCCGAGGGCGTGGCGCGGCCGGGCTGGTATCAGCCAACGGACAGAGGTGTTGAGCGCAGGCTGGGAGAAAGGCTTACTTGGCTGCGCTCGCTGGATGATGGGACGCTGCCAGAGGCGGACGCCTGACCGGTCGCCTCCGAAACCGGCTCATCGCGACTTCACGAACTACAGGAACAGGATAAGAACATGTCAGCCACTTCTTTCGGTGCATCCTCGGCGAATATCAGCCGGGGACGCGTTGCCCGCTATCTGCGCACGGAGTCTGGTGCTGCGGTGCTGCTGGTGATCGTCACGGTCGTGGCGCTGGCGTGGGCGAACTCGCCGCTATCCGATGCCTATTTCGCGTTGTGGCACCTGGACGTCGGGTTTGACTTCGGGCCGCTGGGCCTGCACATGGATCTGCATCACTGGGTCAACGACGGCCTGATGGTGGTCTTCTTCTTCCTGATCGGCCTGGAGGTGCGTCAGGAGTTTGCCCACGGATCGCTCAGGGACCGCAGCCGTGCCCGTCTCGCTCTGATCGCGGGTGTCGCAGGTGTCGTGCTTCCCGCGCTGGTGTATGTCCTGATCGTGGGGCTGGCCGGAAGTGAGGGCCTGCACGGGTGGGGGGCGGTGGTCGGCACCGATACGGCATTCATGCTGGGCACCCTGGCGATCGTCGGCCCGCGGCTATCCGGTCAGTTGCGCGTGTTCCTGCTCACCCTGACCGTGGTCGATGACTTCCTCGCCGTGTCCATCATCGGCATCGTCTATAGCGAGGAGATTCGGATCGTCCCGTTGTTGATCGCCCTCGCCAGTCTCGTTGCGTTGTGGTGGCTAGGGCGCACCCGCCAGTGGCGGGCAATGCCGTATGTGCTGATCGTGATCGTGCTGTGGCTCGCAACCGTGTACTCCGGCATCCATGCCTCTCTCGCCGGGATGGCCGCGGGGCTGCTGATCCCCGCCTACGCGACGCAACGTCACAAGGTCGTCGCGGCAAAACAACTGTTCCGCGACTTCTGGCAGTCTCCGAGTGCCGCATCGGCCCGCGCGGTGGACTGCGGGCTGTCCCGGGGTATCTCGGTGAACGAGCGATTGCACGAGTTCCTGCGGCTGCCGACGGCGCTGCTGATCGTGCCGGTGTTCGCCTTGGCGAACGCCGGAGTGGACGTGCGTGGCGGGCTGCTCGCCGAGGCCTTCGGCTCGCCAGTCACGTGGGGCGTCATCGCAGGGCTCGTGCTCGGCAAGCTCCTGGGCATCGGGCTCATCACTCTCGTCGCCGTCCGTCTCGGCCTGGGCCGGCTGCCCGAGGGCGTCGGGGTGGGGAGCGTGTTCGGTGGTGCGGCACTGTCCGGGATCGGGTTCACCGTGTCGCTGCTGATCATCGGGCTCGCGTTCGGCACGACCTCCGACCTGGGCCGCCAGGCGACGGTCGGCGTGCTCGTGTCGATGGTGTTCGCCACGTTGCTCGGGTGGCTGATCTTCAAGGTCGCCGCCCAGCGGTGGGGTGAGAAGACCGCTGACCTGCCGATGGTGCTTGAGCCACCGGTCGATCCGGAGATCGATCACATCCGCGGGCCGGAGGACGCCCAGCTCACACTCGTCGAGTACGTGGACTTCGAGTGCGCGTACTGTGCGCACGCCACCGGTTCGTGGGACGATCTGCGCGCCCACTTCGGGGACGACCTGCGGTATGTGGTGCGCCATCTGCCGCACCACCCGCACGGGCCGATTGCCGCGCGGGCGTCCGAGGCAGCGGCGAACCAGGGGATGTTCTGGCCGTGGCTGGACTTCGTGTTCACCCGTCAGCATGCGCTGGAGCGCGAGCATCTGATCGGCTACGCCGCCGAGCTTGGGCTCGACGTCGAACGGTTCATCGCGGATCTCGACAGCACCGCGGTGATCGAGCGTGTCGAGCGCGACCTCGCCAGTGCGGTCGCCAGCGGTGCGCACGCCACGCCGACGTTCTTCGTCGAGGGTCGTCGTCTGCGCGGCAGCTACGACGCCCGCACTGTCACCGCGGCGCTCGAAGCCAGTCGCCGCGGCCCCCGAACTCAGGAAGTCCCGTCCTGAGCGGGACGAACTACAGGATAAAAACATGCCAAACAATTCTTTCGGTGAATCCTCTTGTACGGCTGCGGCCAGCGGCATGGTGGAAGTGCGCGGCGCGCGCGAGAACAACCTCAAAGAGGTGGACGTTTCCATCCCGCGTAACGCGCTGGTGGTGTTCTCCGGCGTTTCCGGCTCCGGCAAGTCCTCGCTGGCCTTCGGCACCATCTACGCCGAGGCGCAGCGGCGCTACTTCGAGTCGGTGGCCCCCTATGCGCGGCGCCTGATCGACCAGGCCGGCGTGCCGGACGTCGATGCGATCGACGGCCTGCCGCCGGCGGTGGCGTTGCAACAGCAGCGGGGCTCCAGCAACGCGCGTTCCTCCGTGGGCAGTGTGACCACCCTGTCCAGCCTGGTGCGGATGATGTATTCGCGCGCCGGCGCCTACCCAGCCAACCAGCCGATGCTGTACGCCGAGGATTTTTCGCCCAACACGCCGCAGGGAGCGTGCCCGACCTGCCACGGCCTGGGCCATGTGTACGAGGTGACCGAGGCCATCATGGTGCCCGATCCCTCCCTGAGCATCCGCGAGCGGGCGATCGCCTCCTGGCCCCCCGCCTGGCAAGGCCAGAACCTGCGCGACATCCTGGTCAGCATGGGCTACGACGTTGACCGACCGTGGAAGGACCTGCCGAAGAAGGATCGCGACTGGATTCTGTTCACCGAGGAAACACCGACAGTGCCGGTGTACGCCGGCTTCACGCCCGCCGAAACTCGCGTCGCGCTCAAGCGCAAGATGGAGCCGAGCTACATGGGCACCTTCACCGGCGCCCGGCGGTATGTGCTGCACACCTTTGCCAATACCCAAAGCGCACTGATGAGAAAGCGCGTGTCCCGGTTCATGGAGGGCAAGCCGTGCCCCACCTGCCACGGCAAGCGGCTCAAGCCCGAGGCGCTGTCGGTCACTTTCGCCGGCGTGGACATCGGCGCGTTCATGCAGATGCCGCTGGACCAGTTGGCTGCCTTGCTCGAACCCATTGCCCAGGGCGATTTCCGCGCCCATGCAGCGGGGGAGGCTACGGACAAGGAAGCGACCCGACGCGACCGTGCCGAACGCGCGGCCTCCGGCCGTGCCGTCCATGCGGTATCGCCCGACGTGCGCCGCACCTCCGCGCTGTCGGAAGAAAAGCGCCTCGCCGCGCAGCGCCTGGCCGGCGGTGTGATGGCGCGCCTGCGTCAACTGCGTGGGCTGGGCCTGGGTTACCTGACGCTGGACCGGGCCACGCCGACGCTTTCGGCCGGCGAGTTGCAGCGCCTGCGGCTGGCCACGCAATTGAGTTCCCTGCTGTTCGGTGTTGTGTACGTGCTCGACGAGCCCTCGGCGGGGTTGCACCCCTCCGACAGCCAGGCGCTGTACGACGCGCTCGACCGGCTGCGTGACGCCGGCAACTCGGTGTTCGTGGTCGAGCACGACCTGGACCTGATGCGCCGCGCGCAATGGCTGGTGGATGTGGGGCCGGATGCCGGGGAGCGTGGCGGCCGCGTGCTCTACAGCGGCGAGCCGGACGGCCTGCGCAAGATTGCCGAATCGCGCACCGCCCGCTATCTGTTCGACGAAATCGCCGCGCCGGGAAGCCGGGCACGCGAAGCGACCGGCTGGCTGGAGCTTCAGGGCATTCATCGTCACAACCTGCATGGCGTGGACGCACGCATTCCGCTGGGCGTGCTGACGGCCGTCACCGGCATCTCCGGCTCGGGCAAGTCCAGCCTCGTCGCGCAGGCGCTGCCGGAGCTGGTGCTACTGCACTTGGGCCACGAGCCCGAGGACGACGCGGCCGAAAGCGCCACCAGCGAAGGGCCGGCAGTGATCGAAGCGACTGGCGGTCATCTGGCGGGCGACGTGGACGCCATACAGCGCCTGGTGCAGGTGGACCAGAAGCCGATCGGGCGCACGCCCCGGTCCAACCTGGCCACCTACACCGGCCTGTTCGACCACGTGCGCAAGCTGTTCGCCGCCACGCCCGATGCGCGACGCCGCCGCTATGACGCCGGGCGCTTCTCGTTCAACGTGGCTAAGGGGCGTTGCGAGACCTGCGAGGGCGAGGGCTTCGTCAGTGTGGAGTTGCTGTTCATGCCCAGCGTGTACGCCCCGTGTCCGACGTGCCATGGCGCACGCTACAACGAGGCCACGCTGAAGGTGCGATGGAACGGGCGCAACATCGCCGAGGTGCTGCAGATGACCGTGGACGAAGCCAGCGAATTCTTTGCGGGTGAAGACGCCGTGGCCCGGCCCCTGCAATTGCTGCGCGATATCGGATTGGGCTATCTGCGCCTGGGGCAACCGGCCACGGAACTTTCCGGTGGCGAGGCGCAGCGCATCAAGCTGGCGACCGAGCTTCAGCGCAGCCAGCGCGGCCGAAGCCTGTACGTGCTCGACGAGCCAACCACCGGGCTGCATGCATCGGATGCCGACCGGCTGCTGGTGCAGTTGCAGCGCCTGGTCGATGCCGGCAACACCGTGGTGATGATCGAGCACGATATGCGCGCGGTGGCTCAGGCCGATTGGGTGATCGACGTGGGGCCTGGTGCAGGCGCTGCCGGCGGCAGCATCGTGGTGGCGGGCTCCCCTCAGCAGGTGGCCCGAACGTCTGGCAGCCGAACCGCTCCGTTCCTTGCGCAGGAGTTGGCGCGGGCCGAGTAGCTCAGTTCGCCAAATGTTGCCAGCTTTCGCGGGGTATTGATCGTCGCCAAACGACGGTGGCGATCAATGCCCGAATCGCGTCATCCTTCCTGAGTCAGAGCAAGATAGGGATTGTTGGGCGGTATTTCGGGGAATGCCAAGGACCCATCTTCAAGGAGGTAGCCATGCAGTCGGCGGGACTTCCTCGGGCCCGTGACCTCACAGGTCCAAATGTTCAGGCCATTGGGGTGCTTGCGATGTAGCTGCAGCTTCTCGAAGCGCTTCTGCACCCACTGCCAATCCTGTTGATTCTCCTGCTTGGCGAGCGCGGCCACTTCGGGATGCTCCTGCGCATAGCGTTGGAACACACCCGGGCTGACCAGGTAGGCCGTGTCATTCACCGTATGCACGAGCGCCTTCGCGTCATTGATGATGAGCCGTCGTGAGGTGATTCCCTGCTTCAGCCAAACCATGAACTGTTCCGCGGATGGCTTCGTTGCCGATGACCCAGGCGTAGGCGCGGGTACAGGTGATGGAATGGACGTCGCGGCTGTTGCTGGCGCGGGAGGGTGGAGGAACTCTTCGGCATCCTGACCAACGCCGGCCGACTCACCCAAGCCCACCATCGCGAGCAAGTCCTCCATGACGTCGGGCACGGGCTGGGCCGCGGGCGGTGAAACGATGGTGGTGCTGTCGTCCTCCCAAATTGGAGGCTCTTGACCTCCCTGCGCTGGGTTCACCGAGACGGTTGGCGCGGGAGCCGACATGCTGGCGTCGTTTTCCGCGGGCGTCGCGTCGATCTCTACCGTGCCTGCGAAAGGTGCTGGTCGCTCGCCAGACTCCCAGATCAGCGCGGGAGCGAGACGCAACAGGGTGAACGAATGGGACCAGCCGGTCGTGCTGGTCACGGTCGCGCGCCAGACCGCTTTGCCGTCCGAGGTGGGCTGGAGCATGCCGTGGTCTTGCAGCACGTTGAACACGGCGGTGTTGTTCGCAGGAATGCCATCGATCCCCTGAGACAGGAGGTGTGCGCGCAGTTTGTCCGAAACCGTCTTGCTCACCAGCCACAAACCATCCTCGGTGAGCCAGCCATCGGAGGCTTCCGGCTGGTTCAGCTTCAACTCTTCCTTGAGCAGATAACGCAGCCCGTCGAGCAGCTTGCGTTGCAGTGCGTGCTTGGGTGCTGCCATGACGCGGGCCGGATCACCACCCAGCTCCTGAGCCACAGAAGCGCGATCAGCCTGCACGACAAGCTCGCCCAGGACCCCGGCATGCTCGTACTGTCCGGCCAAGACGTAGAGCAGCGGGGCCCATAGCGCCGGGTAGCCACTGAGCCAGTCCAAGACGTGCCGATCGAGCAGTTGGCGGTAGAGCAGACCTGTTGCAGCACTATGCAAGCGGTATTCACGATCCTCACGATAGCGGAAGCGGTACGGCTGGAGCAGCGGCCCGTGCCAGGGATGCCAGGTGTTGCCGTCGGCGAGTTCGACGTGCAGATCGACAGCGATCTTGCCGATGTCGTGCAGTAGTGCCGCGTAGGCGACGGCGGCGGTCCAGGCCTCGGACTGCGCCGCCTGGTCCTCGGGGCTGGCACCGATGGGCAGCAGATGGGACTGGCGCAGCTTCAGGCTGTAGGCGACGATTTCCAGGCCGTGGTCGAGCATGCCGCCCGGGTAAGCGTGATGGTGGCTTTCGGAAGCGGGAAATTGCTGGACCAGCTCGGCATATCGTTCCAGCGGCGTGCGGTACAGGGTGACGAACTGCTTGCGCGAGAGGGAGGTGCGCTGCCAGATGTATTCCAGCAGCTTCTGCCGGCGCGGCGTGGCCAGCAGCGATGCGGCCGACTCGGGCCGCAGCAGCCCTTTCGGGAGATCGAGGGCGGGCGCTGGCGACGGAGCGGCAGCGACCGGAGGTCGTTTCCGCTGGAACAGAAAGAGCATGCGGGTGTCCTGGTGGTGGGCCGAGCGGGGGGCCTTTTCGCCTTTTCGAGGTAGGGCCTTTCCCCTTGCACCCCATTCCCTTGCCCTTTCGGCCCTTTAGCCTTTAACCATTTGGGTATAGGGCGTGGGGCATTGACCGTCCACGGCCAATGCGAGGTTCGGCGGGCCGGATTGATGCGTGAAGGCTTGGTGTTCCCGCCCTACGATGGGCCGATTCTTGGACTCGGGAGGACGCCATGAGACCCCATATTGACATGGTAAGGAATATTCCTTACCATCAGGGCATCGCTATTAGGAGAACGGCCATGCCTGCCATTCATGAAGTTGCCACGCTGACCTCCAAAGGCCAGATCACGCTGCCCAAGCCCATCCGGCAGGCGCTCGGTGTCGATGCCGGCGGCAAGGTTGCGTTCGACCTGCGTGACGGAGAAGTCGTCGTGACCCGTGCCGACGCCGAGCACGAGGACCCCGCCATCGGTGCGTTCCTGAGTCTGCTGGCCCGCGACATCGAGGCGGGCCGGAACGTCCATGGTCTGCCCGAGGATCTAACTCGCGCCATGCTGGAGCAAGCGGGTCACGGCGTGAAGCTGGACGAGGAAATCGACGGCGAAGTGGAACTCTGATGCAACGGCATGGCTGGGCATTGCTGTTCCACGACTGTGTGATCGAGCAGTTGCAGAAGCTGCACGCAGCCGCACGGCGCGCGCAGGAGAACGACCCGGAGGGCTTCGAGTCCAACGCCAACGTCAAGCTCTTCCGGGCCTTGAACCAGTTGATATTAGATGTGGTGCCCGGTGATCCGGCACGCGACGAGTACCGCCAGGGCAACACCCTGGGGCTGGCCCACCGGCACTGGCGAAGGGCCAAGATCGGAAGGCGGTTCCGGTTGTTCTTCCGGTACGACTCGAAGGCCAAGGTCATCGTGTACGCCTGGGTCAATGATGAGCAGACCTTGCGGTCTTCGGGGAGCAAGTCAGATCCCTATGCCGTGTTCGAGAAAATGCTCGGACGTGGAAATCCACCAGACGATTGGAACGTATTGGTGCAGGCAAGCAAGCAGGATTGGAGCAAACTGGAATAGGCATTCCTCATGTAGCAGGAGACGACCATGAACACGACAACCCGCATCAGCACCGCAGAACGCCTCGGCCGCAGCGTTGGCCGTGGATGGCGCGCCTATGCGCGCGGCGAGCGAAGGTTGTCGTGTTGGCTCGCCTCCAAGGGGATGCCGCTTGCCGGGGCCACCGTGCTCGTATGGGTAGTGAAGCTGGTCGCGCTGGGATTGCTGTTCTACGCCGCGTTCTGGCTGGCGTTGGTGCTTCTGGTTGGGGTTGCCGCAGCATGGACGGCCAGCAATTCGACGGTCAATGATGATCGCTGGACGCAACCGGACGAACTGCGAAACGGCGAGGCAGGCTTTGGCCTGTATTCGTCCAGCGGTCAGCGGATCGACCCGCACGACCCGAACGATCCGTTCAACGACTGAAATGGGCGACCGATCAAAGCACCTTGCCGGTAACCTTGTTTACGCCTGATCCCGCGCTGTCGCGTGCTTCCTTGGAACCGACAGCCAGGTTCTGAGCGATTACCCCGGCTTTTACTCCGACCCACCCAAGCGCTGCCACCCAGAAAGTCGGCAGGACCAAGAACATCGTGCCGGTGACGAACATCAAAAGCATGTCGCCGAAGGCATTGTTCAGCCCCACCAGCGGGTCGAAGTTGGTATGCGGCCGGTTCCAGCCAAAGCCCCACCCGTAGAGCGCATCGAGGATGGTGCTGTCGATCCAGCGTGCGAGCTGAAACCAGAAGTCCGTGAAGAACAGCGCGAACTGGACGGTGCTGACGGTGACGACCATCTTCAGGTCATAGGTGCCCACGACCAGCACTAGCGGAATGCAGATCACGAGCGCCATCTTGAGCAGCGCGAGCACCATGGGCAGTGCTTGGCGCACTACGTCCATTGCCGGGAAGGCGGCGAGAGCCCCAACCGCCAAGCCAACATCGCTGGTGGCACGGTTGACGACATTGGGCAATGTCTTGTCGATCTGACCGCCGTAGTCCGTATAGACGCTGCCTTGGTTCAATTTCTGCTGCCGCGGTGACGCGATGGCGCGGATCACGGAGTCGTCCACCTCGGCCCGGCTCAGGAATCCAGCCCAGCCCGCCAGGCGATTCAGCAGGCTTGGGTCCACTTGCCCCAGCAGCCGCGCGCGCAGTCCGTTACTGCCGTCGGACCACCACTGCCTGCAGGTCGGGTAGCCGCCACCATTGGCAACCTGCGCAAGCCCAGCGTCGCGGGTGTCGTCATAGGGCCATGCCTCGCGCGCCGTGCTAGAGCGGTAGCTGTCGTAGTAACCGCCCGTGTCCGTGAAAAACCTCGAACCGATCCAGGTCACATCGTTCATCTGCGTTTCGTCCAGCTCCGGCCGCGCCATGAACAATTTGGCGCGAGCCGGTCCATAGCAATCGTGCGTGAAATCCGCCACTTCTTGGGCCAGCACCGGGTCGTCGATGCGTGTGGCATCGATCTCCATCCGCATCTGCCGCAGATCCGTGCCGCACGGGATCGCAGCCACCGAGGCGCTCGTGACGGCGCGCGAAAGCGCGTGCATGAAAGCCCACCAGACCGGAACCTTCGCCGACTGGTTGTTGATGGTGCTGAAGGACTGCGACCAGCCAGTTTGCGCGGGCTGCGGCACGCTGACCTGGCACTGCGCCGAGCGCGAGCTGTCGTACTGGATAGTGCTGAGGTCGACGTCGATGAACGGAATGCCGGCGAACATCACGACCACGATGGCCACAAATACTCGGTTCTCGATGCGCGCCGCCGAGAGCACGCCCTTGTTGCCTTCGTCGGCGCCCTCCGCTCTGGCCTTGAGCCATTCCTGGATGACGATCGCCACAAAGGGCAGCGCAAACACCCCGCTGGACACCAGCACGGCCCAGATGCCGTTGTTGACGATCCAGGACACGAGGGTGAGGTAGTACTCCAGGTAGTCGGTCGTGAAAAGCGTCATTGCCTCGATCTCCCCTCAAGCGGCCTGCATCAACAGGCTGGCTTCGAGCGCCACAATGGCAAGGACGCCGGCGACCTCTGCGCGGATCAGCCGACGTCGCGCCTGCGTGCTGTCTTCGCGGGCCAGCAGCCGACGGCGCATCCAGACCCATCCATAGGCCGTACCGCCGTACAGGCACAGTCGCCAGATGAAGAAATACCCTGCGGACGCCGCCAGCCACCGCTCCCAGGCCGCGACACTGCCGACCAGGTAGATGCCCGCGACGTTGGCCCCTACGGCGGCGGCCACGACCAGCACAAGCCATAGCAGGGTTTTCGCCGCGTGCCGGCTGAACAGCCAGCGTAGTGGACGCCAAGTCATGCGAGCCTCGCTCATGGCCGACCTCCCGGATTGCCCTTCTGGAGTTGGTCGAGACGGTCGGGCACCGGATCGCCCTCGTAGATGCCGCGCGAACCCGAAGCGCGCGTGCTATGGCGCTGAATGATGGCCATCGGCGAGTTGTTGGCCAGCTCGCGGCGCAGTTCCAGTTCCGTTTTGAGGTTCTGGATCTCGCGGTCGAGCGTATCGCTCTCCTTGTTCACGGCCTCCACCGCAAGCTCGTTGGCCGCGACGTTGGGCTCTTTCTTGCCCGTGAGCAGCGTGCGCTGTAGCAACAGCGCCTTCTCCAGCACGGAGGACAGCGCGACCTCGGACGCCAGGCGCTGCGACAGCAGGTGCTGGTCCGGCTCGTCACGCAGCGCCTCGATCACGCCGCGGGTGATGGGCAGCGATGCACTGCCAGCCTCGCGCAGGTTCTCGGGCGTCGTGTTCTTCGCCTTGGACACCAGATCCTGGAGCGCCTGCAGCTTGGCGTCGTATTCTTCTTGGATCAACGGCGTCAGCCCTACGCCGGGCGTCGTCTCGGTCTTGGTGCAGGCATCGCAAGTGCGCTGTTCCTTCTCGCCGAGTACGCGCGTGGCCCACTCGACGGCGGCCTGCGGCGAGGTCCAGGTCTGGCACGAGAGACTGCTGCAACTGGTCGGTGCGATGGACGATGTATCGGTCACGCCGCGGCCGTTGACCAGGTTGTAGCCGGCGCGGGTGACATCGCCGACGACCTTGATCGCGGGCTGGCCGGAGCCTCCCGCGTTGCTGCCCCCGACCCACGGCACACCGTCATTGCCGCGGCGCGTCTCGGCCTGCTCGACGGCCGAGACCGCATCCGTGCTCGACACCGCATCGCGCAGCGCCAAGCCTTCTGCCATCTGGCTCCAGCCGAGCTGCCCGCCCGCCGTCTCGGCCATCCTCTCCGCCATGGCACGGCACGTCAGCTTGGAGCGGTCGAAATCGAGCCGTGCCTGCAACACGCCATTGGTGAGCAGGTTGTAGAGGCCGGGATCGGCCCGCTGAATGATCAGTGCCGGCAACGACGCCACCGCGCTGGTGGCGCTTTGGATCACCGATGACATGATTTGCTGGAAGCCGTTGGTGACGCCGTTGAGCTGATTCTTCAACGTGGTCTGGATGCTCATGTCACCGCAGATCAAGTTGCTGTTCCAGCCCACGCCGACCCCGAGAGAGCGCATGCCAGCCGCACGTCCCATCGACACGGCGTTTCCGCCGCCGATCGAGTACATGACGTCATCGCCGATGACACTGCCGCCGGTCTGGTAGCCCAGTTGGCTCCAGGCCACACCGCTCGTCAGCGCGAGCGCACCGGCCACCGCCATGACGATCCTCGTGCGACGTACCCGGCGGGAGAACGGATTGAATGCAGGACGGAACTTCATGGCACCACCTCAGAGGAAATCGACGCTGCCGAGAAACACCTGGCCCCGGCGTTCGCAGCACGCATAGGGCCGCCACAGCGCCCAGGCGTAATCGCCTTGCCGGGCCTGTGTCAGGGCGCCGCTGCGCGGGAAGACCGAGCAGGACGAGGACAGGACTGGCGTGAGTTCCTGCCACTTGCCCGTCGAGGCATCGCTCTCCATGAGCGCGCCAGCCGGCCAGTAGCCATCGCGGGAGTTGGCGAGCAGCGGCTGATAAACGTGGATCTGTCCCCGGCGCGTGACGACATCGCCTGCGCGCTGGGCCACCACTGCACTGGCCTTGTGGTCGTCGGTCTGGTGCAGGAAACCCCCGCGGGGATACACGTTGCCCCAGAGGTTCATCGTGGTGCGTGCACCGACCTCACGCATGCCGGGAATTAGCGCCTCCGGGTAGGCCATCTCGGGCACGTTGTAGCGCCAGGCCAGCGTGTCCAGGGTGCCGAGCAAGTACGGCATGAACGCCGTGCCCGCACCCTCGCAGAAGTAGCCCGAGGACGACACGAACTGGTTGAACACCTCGACGCCCGGGTGCCCGATGACGTCCGCGTTCTTGAACTTGGCGAGGTTGTTTTCGTGGTCCTCGTTCGTCGTTCCGTCCCCGCCGGTTTGGGCGGATGGGTTGGGCGTGCTCATCGGCCGGACTTCGATCCAGGGGTTTTCGCCGGTGTTGCTGTAGCTGGAGACGATCGCATCGGGGATGTAGTGGCGGACCTTGATGGACGTGCGTACCGTACAGCCCGTCCAGGTGCAGTAGAGCCAGTAGCAGATCCCGACGACGCGGTATTCGAGGCAGTCTGGCGATGCCACCGAGCCGACGATGGTTGCGGTGTTGAGCGCGTAGCTGCCCGTGGCGCTGAGCAGCAGAACGGACGCCACGCCAGCACGCAGGCGGCGCATCAGGTCGAATGGGCGGGTCACGGCTGGGCCCTCCAGTGCTGCTCGATGCGAGCGACTGCGCGGGCCACATCCGGTTCGCCATAGACGACGTAGCGTTGATCCACCACGACGGCCGGGATGCTGGTGATGCCCAGGCTCCACGCGTCGGTGACGCCCTGGTAGGCGGAAGCGATGCGGCGTTGGAGATCGGTGCCGCCGCTGTTCAGTCGGCGCTTGACGATGGCGGTCGCCTGCTCGGGTTCGGCGGGCAGTTCCGCAGAAAGCTCCGCTTCGATCCGGTGCGCTTCGTCCAGCTCGATCAGCCGCTCGCCGCCCATGGTCTTGACCGGATGGCGGCTGTCGGTGATGACCAGCACATCGGCAGCGAATGTGGCCGGACTAAAGACACCCAAGGACACCGGCAGTGCAACGGCCAGGCCAAGGGCTCGCCAGCTTGGCGCGAACCTGGGAAAAGATGCTGGCATGACACGTGCCCCGGAAGTTGATCAGGGCCATAGTCAAACGCCGAATCCGGTGCAGCCCCCACAAACAATGCGCATCGCGGACACCCCGCATACCTGCTTGCTTCGGGGCAAGGAAGAAACGGAGGCCGAAGCCCCCGTTGTGATCAATGAACGATGCGCTACAGCAAGCTGTGCTCCGCGAAGGAGTACGGAATCCCCTGGCCAACGATGATGTGATCCAGTACCCGAACATCGATCAGCGCCAGCGCTGCCTGCAGTTGCTGGGTCAGCGCACGATCGGCGCTCGACGGCTCAGTGACACCCGAGGGGTGCTGGTGCGCGAAGACCACTGCGGCGGCTTTCAGCTCCAATACACGCTGCACGACGACACGGGGATAGACCGCAGTCGAATTGATCGTGCCCCTGAACATCGGCTCGTAGGCCAACACTTGGTGCATGCTGTCCAGGAAAACGATTGCGAATACCTCGTTGGGCTCAGCGACCAGTTTTAGACGCAGGTAGTCCCGCACGGCGGCCGGTCGGCTGAGGCACGGTCCGACTTTGAAGATCCGTCTCTCCAGCAGCGCGATAGCCTGCTGGATGATCCAGTCCTCACGCTGGGCTGCGACAGCGGAAAGCGACTCCACGCAGGAGTCATTGACGACGAGAGACATGGCGAACCTCCGGATGATGAGATCAGAGGGCGCACGCCCTGGGAGGGCAAGCCCTCCTGGGGATGAGAACAACGGAACAAGGTGCATCCACCACCACGCAGAGGTGATTGTTCGCGGCCAGGATGCGGAGCGAACGGGGAGCGGTCAGCGCAGAAGACTGCGCCGTAGCCTCAAGGACCGCGGGCTACCTGGGCATGTCGCCGACAACGTCGGCAGGCATTTCGGTGGCGGGTGTGGCGGGTGGTTCATCAGCGGACAGCATGTCCATGGCCGACAGCAAGGCATCGCCTTCGATCGGTCCCTGCAGCAGGATGGACTGACCCGTCTGGCGATCGAGCAGGCGCAGCGACGGCGTGGCCGTCACGCCGCTTTTCGTGGCTTCCGCGGCCTGGGCGCGGATGGCCGCGTCGACCCGCTCGCTTGCCATGCACTGCTCGACGGCCGGCGTCGATTCGGGGTAGCGCAGGCCATCGGGCAGTCCCAGGCCGTCGCTGCGCGTGTGGGCATAGACCCACTCGACGGCTCGCCAGAAGGCAGCATGCCCGCCGGCTTCGGCGACGCACTCGACCAGACGCGCCTCGGCCAACGCGGCCGGCTCGTGCGCAGCCAGCGGCTGGTGATGCCATTGCAGGGTCACGTCGGCGTTGCTGCCGACCCAGCGCTTGAGCTGCGGGAAGTACTCCCGGCAGAACGGACATTCCAGATCGGCATAGAGCGTCAGTGTGAAACGGCCCTCGGGGTTGCCCATTTTCCAGGGCGGCCCGGCCATCTGCGCCGTGCTAGCCGGCGTGGGCGACTGCGATGAGGATTCGCCGGGCGACCGGGACACGAGCCAGATCAGCAGCAGCGCGACCAGCGCAGCAGTCAAGGCCCAAGGCCAGCGGGGCCGCCTGTGGCGACGGCGGAACGCCTGGACTTGTATCGGAATGGAAGGACGCTTCTGCTCCATGGTGTTCTCCGGCTTACGACAGTTCCAAGGCCGGCGACTCGATGCCGCGTGCCTGGTCGATCTTCTCGGCGACCTTGAAAGCTGCTTCCAGCTCGGTGCAGCCGTATTGCTGCATGAGCTGGTAGCGCTCTGCCTTCTCTTCGGGTTCGGTTTGCGCGAGCGCGAGGTACAGGCTCGGCGGCACGGCGCGGAACAGCACTTCCATGCTCTTGGAGAGGATGACGCCCTCGGTGAATTTCCCCGCCTCTTTGCGCGCCGAAAGCATCAGCGCTTTCTGCGCGGGCGAGAGTTCGCGGAACCGGGCGATCTTCTCTACCTCGTCCGGCGGCATCGACAGGCAGATCCACCACTCGATCATGTTGAGCATGGGTTCCGCGGCGCGCGGCAGATCGTCGATATTCTGCGTCGCGAGCCAAAACCAGGCACCCAACTTGCGCCACATCTTCGTGATCTTCACGACGTAGGGCGCGAGCAGCGGGTTCTTGGTGATGATGTGCCCTTCATCGGTCACGTTGATGATCGGGCGGCCCAGGTACTGGTCGCGCTCGGCGATGTTGTTCACCGTGCTGATCAGGCTGATGTAGGCGATGGAAAGCTGCGCGTTGTAGCCTTCGCGGGCATAGGTCGCCAGATCGACCAGGGTGATGTCGGCCTCGGGCCACGGCGTGCCGTCGCGGTCGAACATTTCGCCATCGGTGCCTTGACAGAACATGTCCATGGCATCTGCCATCTCCAGCAGCCGCACGCGCCGCATCTCTGGCAGCGTTGGGTCCTGGCCGCGCTCGCGCAGCGCGTTGCGCACGTCGCGCGTGAGCACCGTGCGCTTCTCGGCCACGCAATGCTCGGCGGCGTCGAGGATGCACTGGCGGATGAGCGAGCGATCGGCCCGCGTCATCCGGGCCTCTTCTTTATCCTCGCCGCCGGTGATCATCAGCCGTGCGGTGATTTCCAACTCGCCGAGTACGTCGCGCTGCTCGTCCGCTTCCATGGCCGATGCATCGGGTGGCATGTCCTCGTCCAGCACATCGGCATCCAGCGTCTGCACGTCGCTCGGCGTTTCGATCAGCCGACGCGCGTCGGCGAACGGCGCCAGGCTGATGCCCGAGCCAGGGGCCAGCTTGACCCGGTTCACAGTCAGGCCCAGGCGCTTGGCGAAATCGCTGAACAAGCCGAAGCTGTTGCCGGCTTCCACGATGAAGAGGCGCGGCCGGTAGATGGCCGTGACCTGGTTCAAGAGGTTGTTGAGCGTTGCGCTTTTGCCGGAGCCGGTGGGGCCGAACAGGAACAGGTGCGCGTTCATCTGCCGATCCAGGCGGTTGAGCGGGTCAAAGGTGATCGGCCCGCCGCCTCGATTGAAGAACGTATTACCCGGATGGCCCGTGCCCTGGCTGCGGCCCCAGGCCGGTGAGAGGTTCGCCACGTGCTGGGCGAACATCAGTTGGGTGAACCAGTTCCGTCGATCCTGGCTCGGGTTGTAGCAGCACGGCAGCCAGCGCAGATAACTGTTCAAAGGCGCGACTTCATCGTCCTCGCGCACGGGCTGCAAACCGGCGTTAAGCATCACGTTCGCCAGATCAAGGCCGCGCCGGTCCAGTTCGGCTTCATCCCGGCCGCGCAAATAGAACGCCAGTGTTCCCCGGTACAGCTTGTGCGCGCTGCCGATCAGCGAGCGGGCCTCCTGCACATCCTTGAGCGTCTGTTCCGATGCCAGTGTTTCGCCGACTGCCTTCTTCGCCAGGTGGTTCAGGTGCGATTCGAGGATGTCCTGGGGGGTCGCCACCATGGTCAGACACATCGTCGTGTCCTCGGGCATCTGATCGAACAGCGTATTGATCGCATCGCCTTTGCGAGTTTCGCCAGTCAAATGCCCCGTGCCGGGCGGCATGCGCAGCCGGTCAGTGACCAGCACACGATGCGGCATGCCGTCGAAGTGCCAGGTGCCGTGCTCCGCGTCCGAACGTGGCTGGCTGAAGAAAAGCCGCTGGCTGAAATCCCGTCCGCTCGCCAGCTCGATCTCACCGTCTTCTGTCTCGTCGGGGTAGCGTGCCAGCGCATAGAAGCGTTCGCGGTCCTCGACCCCAGGGCCGAGCAGCGTGGGACGCGTGTTAAACCACCGCAGTAGCCAGTCATGGACGTCGGCCGCGACCATGCGCCGGGCCTGGATGCCGGCGTTCGCCAGCCCGCCACACAGGCGATCACAGACGATGTTCAGCATCTGCTCGGGCGTCTGGCCGCGGCGGCTCGCCTGCCCGGTGGCCCGGCGATAGACGACCATGCGCACGCGCCGCGTCTGGCCGCGCCAACGCAGCCGCGTGACCACCGTGTCCTCGAACAGCCCGCCCGGCTTCGCTACCGCGCGCAGGTGGTGTCCGAAGAAGCGAAGGTAGAACTCGGTGAAAGCCGTATTGCGGGCGCGCGGCTGCACGTAGTCGCGCAGGGTCTGCATGTACTGGTCGAAGCTGGGTTCGTCCTGGGCGTAGAGCTGGAGTACCCAGGGGTTCTCGTCCAGTTCATCGAACGAGTCCTGGAGCGCGTTCTCCAAGGCGTCGCGGGCATGCGCGAGCCAGCCGGGTTCCCGGCCCTCGGTGCCCAGCGGCACCAGCTCGTAGAATGCCGCGACCGATTGCCCGTCTTCCAGCAGCATGGACTTCGAATCGGGCAGGAACTCCACCCAGGGCAGGAATTCCGCGAACGACGGCGCGACGTCGTACAGCGCCTGCTCGTCGGCCACGGTCGCCGGCCTGCGGCCATGGACCGCCGTGCCGGGTTCTGGGATGCCGGCCTGGCGCAAGGCCTCGACGTGGCGTTGCCAGCCCTCCGGCCGCTCGTCATCGCCTGCGCCGGATGCGGCCAGCTTCGGCGCGGCCGACTTGTGCCAGGGGAGTTTCCAGCGCATCAGTAGTCCTCCACGCGCTCGCCCGGCATGGCGTACTGCACGCGCTGGTACAAGGGAAAAACCGTCGTATAGCCCGGCACGGGCACCGGGTCCGTGCCTGCCAGGTGCGGGTACACGTACATCACCAGGTCGGGATTCGGCAGGCGCTGGAACTGGCGATAGACCTCGTTGCGCGCTGTGCGCGTGTAGCGCATCTGCTCGGCGGGCGCGGCCTGTACATCCATCTCGGTCAGCGGCCGGCGCAGGCTCTGGCGCGCGTCGAGCAATTGCCTGCGTGCCACCTGGCCGGCGCCACCGCCGCCGTCACCGGCGTTCTGCTGCCAGATGTCCATCATCGTGCTGTCGCCGTGGGGCAGCAGCTTTTCCTTGCTGGTGGCGCAGCCGCCGAGCACCGCGACGGCAAGGGCCAGCGCCAGGCCCTTATTCAAGTTCGAGAGCATGGCTTTCTCCTGCACGGTGATCGACCTTGCGACCTTCGGGATCGAAATCGATGGCGAGCGGCTTTTCGAGGTGGACGGCGACCTTTGCGCCGGGTTGGACATAGACGGCGGCGAAGGCCTGGCCGTACAACTTGTTCACCCAATCGGCCATGTCGCGCACGCCACCGGCCAGGATGCGACCTACGGCCTCGTTGCTGGAAATGCCGACGCTGCCGATGGAACCGTCTGCGCCCACGTAGGACATCTGACCGCTGTCGCTGTCGATGAGCGAGGCCACGCCAGCACCCGCCGCGGTGATCAGCGCCTGCGAACCGAGGTACTGCTGGGCGTTGCTGCGCCGCTCTCCGCTGACGCAGGGAATGCCATAGGGATCGCTGATCCAGCCCAGGCCCCCACTTTGAGAGTTCTGCTGCTGGTTGTTCTGCTGGTTGCCGTCGCGGTCTTCGGGAATCGTCCGAATGGTCCCGTCATGGAACACAAAGGTGATGCTGCGCACCTGGCCGCGCACGCAAGAGAGCGTCCAGTCGCCCGAGGCCGTGCCGGAAAACACGGCGCCCGCCACGTCGGGAATGTCGATACCGTTTGCCGTGAGATTGTCGGGACCGACCAGGACTTTGAACGGATACGGATCGTTGACCGTACCGTCGATCGGCACGCGGCCGATCAGCGCCGTCATTGCCACCGATCCCATCAGCGTCGAGTTGGTCGGCACCGTATAGACCGGCTTGGCGCTCTTGACGCCTGCGGCGCGGGCGCCCGCGTTCGCCACGGTTTGTGCCGTGGTTTCCAGCGTGCTCTGCGCGGGGCCGAAGCTCGTCGGAAAGCTCATGCCGCCACCCGTGCCGCGACTGCCGTTACGCCCATCAGCGGGCTTCGCGTCGTCCGGCTCGACCCAGCGCACGCCGCCTTCCATGCCTGCCTCGTCGCCGTTACGCAGCCCCAGGCCCACGGGTAGATCGGCGTGGCCGCCGCCGCGCCCGCCGATGCCTTCCAGGCGCCGCTGCAGGTCGGCGAGCAGTCCCTCGGTCTGCTGGCGTTCGCTGGCTGCCTGCTGCTGGTCGCGGCGCAGGTTGGAGCGCTCGGTCTCCAGCGCCGAATTGATGCGCTGGTCGATCGAGTTCTCGCGTTGGCGCAGGCGCTGGTTCTCTTCGCGCTGGGACTTGTTGTCGGACAGCGCCGTCTGCAGTTCGGTGCGCAACTGCTTCACTTGCGCCACGAGCGTCGCCACGGTATCGCGGGGGGTATCGCCCTCGATGCCCAGCGCCTTCATCTCCTCCGGCGTGAGCTTGGCGCCGGCATCCGCAGCGGGCGGCGCCGACGAGCCTCCACCCGAAAACAGCCGGATGGCGACGAACAGCACCAGCAGGGCCACGGGGATCATTAACCACTTCAGGAGTCCGTTACTGCGCATGGCGGGCCTCCTTGTCGTCGGTGGCCTCGGCTTCGGGCTGCGGCAGATGCACGGCTGGGTCGAAGCGGTTGATCGCCGGCAGCAGCGATTGCGCGAGGCCGTGCCCCCGCGTCACCAAGTACAGGACGGTCGTGTCCTCTGGCGTCCCGCGCGGGCCGAGTGCTTCGTGCTGGAAGGTGGCGGTGAGGAAATCGCCCTGCAACACGCGCGGGTCCAGGGTGATCCAGCCGCCGCTGCTATTGGTGAGGCGCACGGCTGTGACCCACTGGTCTTCCAGACGCCACGAGGCGAGCGCAACTGCGCGCACCGGCAGCGTCGGCACCAGCGTGCCGAGGTCGAGATCGCGGCGCAGGTTCACCCGCATGACGCCCGGCAGCGGCTCCACGGTGCGCAGCGGTGCGTAGAGGTTCTGCGCGGCGAAGCGCGTCAGCACGACCGGAACCGGGGTTTCACGCCGCGCTGCCCGCGCGCCTGCCTGGTCCTGGGCGCGCGCCGGGGCGTCGTCTGCTCCGTCGGCTTGATCGCCATAGCGCGTCGGGGCGCTGTCGCCCTCGACGATGCGCACCGGCTCCAACTCGGCTTCGCCGTCCTTGGCCGGCTCGGCCGCGATATCGAGCAGAATCAGCGCGCCCGTGTCGGCATCCTGCAATTGCAGCCGTGTGGGCTCGATCGGCTCGCTCGCGCGCAGGTACACCGCGCCGCCCGCACTCTGCACCCGCAAGCGCTCGCCGACGCCCGCGGGCACGCCCACGCGGACGTTCCGGTTGATAAACACGACGCGCTCCTGCCCGACACGCAGGGGCACGGCCAGGGGCATGCGTTCCCAGCGAAGGATCTCCACGGCCTGGGCAAAAGGAGCCGAGGCGACGGCCAGCAGCCCCAGCAGTGCGAGTACAAGGTGCTTCATGGGGTTTCTCCTTGAGGCGCTTGCGGAGACAGGCCGCCAGGTGCCGGGCGCGACGGCTCCGGTGTGCTGATGCGCTGGGGCGCACCCTCGTAGCAGTCGAGCGCCAGGCCAAACGGATTGCGAGCGGGATCGATGTCCACCCGCGTGACTTTCACGGGGTAGCGCACCAAAGCCCGCTTGACTTGTTCCGCCCCGTAGTACTCGTCTGCGGTGATGTCCAGCGTCACCACCCAGTCGCGGTCGGACACCACGCGCACGCGCGCCGTGGGGTCGTCACCGTAGCCGCGACCGGGGATTTCGTAGATGCCGCGCACGCGCTGACGCAGCTCGCCCGTGGAGCGGCGATAGTCGTAGTCCGCCCGCAGGAAGGCCTGGCAGGATGGGGTGAGGTACGGCGAGAGCGTGTGGAGATTACGCGCATAGTCCTCTTCGCCATTCGTCGGCCAGCGGTTGAGGGTCTGAAACACGTAGAACGTGAACGCATAGACCGATTCGGGCGGCACTTCCCACCACTTGCGGGTACTGCCGGAGCGCAGATCAGGCGGGACGTGGATGGTCAGGTCGCGCGGAGCGCTCCACCAGCCGCCGCCCATGACCAGGGCGACGATGACCAGCGCGCCAGCACCCAGGCGAAGCGTCTTGATGTGCGCCTGCAGATGGGTGATCTCGTTCTTGAAGCGGCTCATCGTGCCCCCCTTGCAGCAGACCTTCGGGTGGTCCAGAAGCCGGAGCGTGAGATCAGCACATGGCCGCCCACCCAGCCCGCCACCAGCGGATAGCGCGTGGCGATGCGCCACTGGAGTTGCCGATACAGCCAGGTGTCGGGACGCCCACGCTTGAGGCGACGCAGGATGCCGCCCCCGATGAACACGCCGAAGGCCACGCCCAGCACGACGAACGTGGGCGCGAGCGCGATCGTGCGGAACACCCAGGACAGCGGCGCACCGACCAGCAGGCCGGCGGCGCCGGACAGGCCGCAGCAGATCCACAGCTCGTCGGCGGTGAGGCCGCGCACGACAACGGGATGGCGGTTGAGCCGGTGCGGAAGGAACGTGACCGTCCCGTCAGCACGGACGTGCTGCTGCTCGGACATACCGGCCTCGCCTTACAGGATGCCGGTGGCTTCGGTGAGCAGCCAGATGCCGATCACGAGCAGCACCGCGCCGATGGCGACCGTGAGGCCGAATTGGCCCCAGGTTTTGCGACCAGTGTGGATTTCCGCGTAGGTGCCGTAGGCGTGGTAGCACACGCCAATGAACATCGACGCCACAACCAGCAGGGCCACGAGCATGATGATGTCGTAGCCGTAGTTCCTGATCGTTTCCATGATGCCGTTGCCCGTGCCGCGGGTCGGGTTCTCCAGTTGCGGCAACCCCTGCGCGAACGACAGCGCGGGCAGCGCGGCGGCGCCCAGAGCCACGGTGGCGCGCTGGACAAAACGGGAAGTGAGGATGCGGTTTTGCATGGTCAGGCCTTTCAGGTCAGGAGAGGAGGAAGAAACTCAGGACGAGGTACATCGCGACGAAGCGGATGCAGACGCCGAGGAACTGGCGCTGGTTGAGGTGGCTCTCGGACCACCCCACGTAGGCCGTTCGGATGGCCCAGACGCCCCAGACGAGCAGGACCGCGAACACGACGCCGACCAAGACGGTCGCCATCGCGGAAGGCGCGATGCCGCTGTTGGCTTGAAATGCCGAGACCTGGGCGCCGTTCATGGCTTGACCTCCGCGGTCGTCGGCGATGGCTCGACGGCCCGCTCAGTGCGGTAGTCGCCGGCCAGTTCGGAGGGGTCGCGCGGCTGGGCACGCGAAGGTGAGAGGTGGGCCTGGATACCGGCGCGCACGCGCGCTAGGTCAGCCAGCAGCCGCGGGTAATCGAAGTGGTAGCGCTCTCCCGGCTGGATGGGGGCATGCGCGGCGCTGTCGGCGACGGTGCGCTCCAGCGCGTCGAGCTGGCGCAGCGCCGCGACCAGTTCCTGGCGCTGCGTGGGGGGCTCGGCCAACGCCATCGGGGACTGGCCCAGCAGGAGGGCCGTCACGAGAAAAGTGGGCACGCCGCGATGCGCGGCGCGCAGCCAGATCGGAGCCAACATCGCGCCATTCCTGTGAAATCAGCAATGGCTTGATCGTGGAGATCAGGGCTGCTTTAGGCCACAAACAATAGGAACTGGGGCCGACCGGATTAGGTGCGCAGCGATCCGCAAATACAGGAGCGAACGACGCTTTGTTCTACAGTGCGTCCCAAGAAGATGGCTGTCCAGCACCCGGCCACAAACCCAGGGCGACGAGCCGTTGTTCCTTATCAGGCCACTCTTGTTTGCTGCGGCATGCGACTGTCCATCGCGCCGCGGCAACGCTGGGCTGCTGAAGGAGCGCCTGGAAGTAGATCGCATCCACGGGGGACAGAGAGTGGCCAAGCACGACGACCTTCTGGATGGCTCCCAACGCCTGAAAAAACGTCCTATGCTGGGCGATCAGTTCCTCGGAACGCTTGAAGGTGGCTGAGAAGTAGTCGTCGATGATGTCGTTGGCTTCAGCCACCCGGGTATCGATCTCCTCGATATCCGGACGGTCGTTGAGCGAGGGGCGGGATTGGGGATTCCAGGCGTGGCCCAAGACCAACTCATCGTCTGCCGCATCGGATCGGCCGTGGATGTGCAGAACACGTGCCAGATCGATGCCATAGAGAGTGTCCAACGTGCTCGTGTAGTTGAAGGTCAGGAACAGCGCCTGTGGATCCAGCGTCGCAAGCCGTCGCGGGGCGGTGTCGTGTGTCGGGATGGGCAAGTCTCGGATCCATTCGGCAAAGCGCGTCCGAAGCCCCTTGGACAGTCGCTCGACGACGTTCCCCACCTCGTACTGAAAGTCGTGGTGCCCTGAATCACTCCAGTCCTCGGCACCATAGGCCCCCATGAAGTGCCCCAAGTTGTCGACCAGCATATCGGCATCCAGTTCAGCCAGGGCTAATTCCAAGTCGCACCAGTCGTCTCCGGCTGGAAGGTAGTCCTCGACCTCGCGATGAATGTCCCGGTCTGTGGCCAGGACATACTCCTTGAACTGTCCGAGGCCCGATGGAATGCCGTGCCACAGGTCGAATCCATTGCCGACTACATAAAGCGTGGTGGGGTGCACGGTGTGCTCCTTAGGTCCCAAGAATCCGAAGTGTCTGGGCATTGAAGGTTATGGTCGATATAGTAATATCAAATAGCGTAAATAACCCATTTGAGGAGTCAGTCATGAGCGTCGTTGCAGACCGTCTCGGCGTGTCGACCCTTGTGGGTACGCCCAAAGAGATTCAGGCTCAACTCGCTCGGTCGCAGGCTGACCACGTGCTGGTGGTGGCGTTCGACCACATCAAGCCCAGTGTTTTCGCGGCATTGGCGGAAAACTTCACCAACGTCGCTTCATCCATGTTCGAGGTGCTGCTTGAACGTCAGGACCGCGAATCGCTCGAACGGCTGGCAGAAATGCTCGTGCCGCGCAATCCGCTGTCGCCCCGGCTGCTCAAGGAAGCGAGCCTGCTGGTGCAGGCGCGTAAGGCGGTGTTGGAAAGTGGAGACTGGTTGACCGCCGCGAACATCGCACAACTCGCGGAACTGAGCACCCGGAACCCGAGCGCTCAGCCCAATAAGTGGAAGAAGCAACGCCAAATCTTCGCTATCAACCACGGTGGCATCGATTACTTTCCGGACTACGGGCTGGATCGTGACGCTGGTTTCCGTCCACTGAAATCGCTGGCCAAAGTGATTGAAACCTTCGAAGGACACAAAGACGGCTGGGGCATGGCTTATTGGTTCCGCTCCGAAAACAGCTTCCTGGGTGGAAATCGTCCCCAGGATCTACTCGCTTCGGCACCGGACCGTGTCATTGCGGCCGCTGTGGATGAAATTCTTGAAATGACCCATGACTAAGCGATGCGCCAATCTGCCCGCCGATGGCGAGCCACCTAGTGAACCATCCTCGGCCGCGTCTGAGCCTTCGCACAACGACGTCGGTGCCTACGATGCCGTGCTCGAATTGGCCGACAGGATCGGAGTGTCCATTGTCCAGGGGAAGAGTTGAATGGAATGCTTCCGGATCGATGAAAGTGGTTATACCGGCTTTGACCTGATGAACCCTGAGCAGCGGTTCCAAGGAGCGACGGCCATCGCCATTGAGGATGACGAGGCCGGGCGCCTGATCCGGGAGCACTTTCCCAAGCTTCAGGCGGACGAACTCAAGTACCGGGCGTTGGCTCGGCGCCCAGCCAATCACCCCCGTCTGATGGCGCTGCAGCGCGACTTGCTAACCGACCACAAGTGCGTGACCTACGTCTGCGACAAGCGCTACCTGTTGCTGCTGATGTTCCTGGACTACGCGGTCGAGCCGTTCTACTACGAGCGCGGCATGGACTTCTACGAAGACGGGCAGAACTACTCGCTTGCGTCGCTGCTGTATACGGTTGGACCGACGCTCCTCGGCAAAGGCGCGCTCGACCGGCTGTTGGTCAGCTTCCAGCGCGCGGTGAAGGAAAAGAGCTCGGAGGCGCTTGGGAACCTGATCGATGCGGCGTGCGCATCGCGCTGGTGGGAACTGCCGGAAGCGCTTGGCCCGCTTGCGCAGTTCGCTGCCCCTGAATGCCTGAAGGCGATCGTCACGCCGGGCGTCAACACCGATGCTGCTTTCGTGGTGCTGCAGTCCCTGGTCAGTCGGATGGAAATCATGGCTGACGGCCCGTATCGGGTCGAGCACGATCAGTCCAAGAACCTGCTCACTTATCACGACCTGCTGCAGCGGTACATCCGCCATGAGAAACCGATCACGTTTCGTCAATCGGAGATCGCCAGCATCACCTTTCCGCTCAAGCTTCAGTCCGTGACTCAGATCGATTCAAAGCACAGTCCTGCAGTGCAAGTGGCGGACGTGATGATCGGCGCGGCCATCGAAGCGGCGAATACGCTTACCGGACAACGCGCCGGGGTACTGGATGCCGAGAAGGTCATGGCGCTGTACGCCGATCATCAACTGATCCATATGCTGCCCTCGATCGACTTCGAGGAGCAAAAGCGTTTCCGTCAGGGATCCCAAGCGGGGCAGGTCATCGACTATTTTGCTGAGAACTTCCACAAACCGTAATAGCGAATGGAAGCATGACCCGCCTGTGCCTACTGCGCTGGCGACCGATCAACATCATCAAGGACGCCATCGAAGCGTCTTCCTGTGTAGAGGGGGCTGCATGGCAAGCATTCATTCGGAGTACCACCGCTTCTTGGCGCACTTGGCGCAACGCCAGGTGCATGACGACGTGTGCCGGCTCGCGCATCTGGTGCTTGATCACCTGCAACCTCTGGCTGAAGTTGGTGCAGCGCGCCGTGGACGCTCCACCCGCATGGCGCCACTGGCCGTCGCCCATTTGGCGCAGATGCCGGTCGCGTACCAGGGAGATGGCCACGGACCCGAAGTCGGGCCGGCGCTGGGGCGCCTGCGCCAGCTTGAGGTGGGACCGTTTCGCGGATTCATGCGGCAAGAGACATTCGACCTCAGCCACGACATCACTTTGGTCTATGGCGCCAACGGTACCGGCAAGAGCAGCTTCTGCGAGGCGCTGGAAGTGGCGATGCTCGGCTCCATCAGCGAGGCCCAAGTCAAGCGGGTCGACCAACGGACATACTGCAACAATGCCCGGTTGCGTCGCCATGTCGCGCCCGTCCTGTCTTCCGGAGCACCAGACCAGGCCCAGGCTGTGCAGCCCAACGAAGCGGAGTACCGCTTCTGCTTCATCGAAAAGAACCGCCTCGATGACTTCGCCCGCATCGCGGCGCGTACTCCGGGCGATCAGCGGCAGCTCATCGCTACCTTGTTTGGCGTGGATCAGTTCAGCGACTTCGTGCGCGGCTTCAATCCCGCGCTCGACCAAGACCTGATGCTCGTCGGCGCCCAGGCTACTCAACTCGCGCAGCGGCGCTTGCAGTTGGCGAACTCTGAACAGACGATCGCTGCTTATCCGCAAAAGATCGCGGCGGTGGAGAACTCCGAGCAAGCGCTGGCGCAACGAATGTCGCCCGGCGCGACGTACCAGGCTTGCGTTGACTGGCTGCTCGGCACACCGGAGCAGCAAGGGCGGCTGCCGTACGTCCAGGCGCAACTGGTTGCCGTCCCACCTGCCGTTCATGAGGTGAGCCAAGCGCGGCTGCAGACGCTGCTGGATGAGGCTTATCACCTTCAAGGCCTGTGGCAGGCGGCCACCGGACAGCTTTCGGCGCGTGCTGGGGAAGTGTCGTACGCTAAGCTCTACGAGGCTGTGCTGGCCTTGACTGACGGGGCGACCACCTGTCCCGCATGCGGAACCGGATTGGCTGCTGTCGCACAGGATCCTTTCGCCAAGGCCCGCACGGGCCTGGAGCAGCTCGCGCAGTTGGCCACCCTCCAGCAGCAGGAAGCCGGCCTACGGACGCAGTTGAGCGAGGCGGTGCGGGCGCTGTGGGACGAGATGCGTCGGGTAGTCGCGGTTGGCGCAAACGCTTGTCCTGCACAGTTGCAGGCAGCAGGCCTGCCTCCATTGCCGCCTACCTCGACAGGCGCCTGGCTTGGCGCATGGGTCGATGGCGACCGGCGTGCCTGGAACGCTCTGCTGCAGGTCACGGAAATCATCGAGCGCGCCGACGCGCAAGCCCGCGAAGCGCATGCCCTGCGCGGGGCGCTGGCCCGGGAGCGGGACGCACTGGACCAGCACCGGCTGGAGATCGAACGGCTGCGGACCATACGCATGACAGCCGACCAAGAAATGGCCGCTGCCCGCCAGACCGTGGCCCAATTTGACGAGGCGAACCGTGAGTTGATCGAGTCGGTCGCAACCGAAGTGCCGGTAGTCGCGCACCACCTGCGGGTCAAGGCCGCCTACGACGGCTTCTTGCCCGAAATCCAAGCCTACTTGGCCGCATTGCCGGGCGTGCTGCTCCAGGGCCTCGGAGAACAGGCACGCAATCTGTACAACGCATTCAATCGTGCTGATCCGCCTGGCGACCTCTTGCACGCGTTGTGGCTGCCTGTCGCCGAAAACGGCAAGATCGAAGTAGAGTTCACCGGTGAGCCTGGCGTGCGCTATGACGCGCTGGTGGTCTTCAGCGAAGGGCATATCAAGTGCCTGGGTCTGGCGATTCTGCTGGCGAAGAACATCGCGCAGGGGTGCCCCGTGGTCATTTTCGATGACGTCGTCAACGCGATCGACGATGACCATCGTGACGGAATCTGGCGTACCTTCTTCGAGGATGGCTTGCTCGTCGGCAAGCAGGTCATCCTCACCTCACACGCCGAGGAGTTTCTGCACCGGATCCAGCAGGAATTGGGCGCCCGGCGGGCCGGGTCCATCAAGCGCTACAAGTTCCTCCCGCACCAGGGCGAGCATGAGCTGCGCGTTGACAGCGATCCACCGACGAAGAACTACGTCCTGTTGGCCCAGCAGGCGTTGGCAGCCGATGAGAAGCGTGAGGCGCTGCGCCAGGCGCGGCCCGCGCTGGAGAGTCTGACTGACCGTCTCTGGACTTGGCTGGGCCGGCGAGCAGATGGGCGCATCGAACTCAAGCTAGGCGGGCCACGCTCCCCCTGGGAATTGAACAACAAATGCGCAAAGTTGAGATCAGCCGTCGATCGCATCTCCGCGCAGCATGCTGGCGCGCCAGACGTCGTTGTCGCTTTGACCCGGCTGCTTGGTGTTGGTGCAGGAAGCATTGAATGGGGGTGTCTCAACAGCGGTGTCCACGATTCCCAGCGAGACCACGAGTTCGACCGCTCCTTAGTGAGAGTCATTGTCGAATCGATTACGGCGTTGGACGCTGCGTTAGATGTTCTGCAGAACCGATGAGCACTACAGCCACGCGGGACAGCATTCGCCTAAAGGTATTTCTTGAAGCTGCCCGCGGTCAGGCTCACGGCCAGCCCCAGCAAGGCGGCGCTCGGCAGCAGAATCAGCAGTGGATGCACCGAGATCGGCAAGGCCAGGTACGTGACCCAGGGCAGAACGGCCAGCGGCATCAGGCTTGCTTTCGCGCGGTGGTAGATGAAGCCCGATTCGCGGCCCGCGCCGAACCGGCGCACGTCCCTCCGCACTAGGCCGTCGATCAGGCCGACGAATGCCGCGGTGAGGATCAGCGGCAACGTGAGCACCAGGACCAGCAGGCGCACAAGGAAGGTCAGCGTCGTGAAGGCTGCGGCGATCAGGTAGCTCTCGGTCCAGACATAGGCCTGGCTGATGTAGTAGCGAAAGTTGCGTGTCTGCCCGTGGCTGGGTGCACGGGCGCGCTCGGCGGTCTGGCTCATGCGCTCCAGCAAGCCCGAGCGCACGAACACCCATTCGTATCCGGTATCCACCAGCTCGTGCGCCGTGCGCCCCGGTTCCTGCACGACCACGCTGCGCGTGAAGTGGTTGGACAGGTGCCCCAACTCGTACTGCAACATCTGCTGGGAGTGTCGCCAGCCCTCGTCCTTCCAGAACAGGTGCATTCCGACGCACTCCACGACAATGGAGAACAGCAGCGAGCCGATCAGCACCCCCAGCAGCCGGAACGGCAAGGTGATGGTGCCGACGATCAGGCCTTGGCGCTGGTTCTGCTCCCGCTGCGCGGTCGAGGCGGCATCCTTCATGGCGAGGCCTCATTGCCGGCGCTGTCGTCGGTGGCCACCGGGCCAGGTTCGGCCGCAGCGGCATCATCCAACAGGTCGTCGGGCAAGGCCCCGTCCTGCAACGCCGGGGAACTGGTGAACTCCCACCACTGCGTGGCCTCGCTGTAGCTCTGGCGCATGTAGCCCGCCAGTTGTTGCAGATCCTGCGGCATGACCTCATCGGGGTCCGGTGCCGGCAGCGGCATGCGAACCTTCCAAAGCTGGCCGCCCTGCAACAATGCGAAACATTGGCCCTTGGGTAAGGCGACGACGTGCGACGGCTCGATCATCGGCACGCTGGACATGCTGATGCGGTCCTGCGTGTTGCTGGTGAAGTCCGTCGCGCCGCGGATGTCCGAGCTGTCGGTCGCGCCGGAGACGATGGTGGTCGTATAGACCTCGACCTTCGGCAATTGCCGGGTCAGCAGTTCGGCGGTGGCCGTCTCCCTGACCCTCAGCATGAACAGATTGTTGAAATTGCCAATCACTTGACCCGCTTTGGCGCGGTTCCCGATACGGGCCTCGATGTCCGAAAGCGTCTGCGTGTACGCGGTGACCTGCAGACCGGCGCCGCCGCCTTTGTTGATCAGCGGCACGAACTCGTCACCCATCAGTTCATTGAATTCATCCGCGTGGACGTTGATCGGCACGCGCGTGCCAGCCGATGCGCCCGGCAGGCCGTCATCGATCCCGTGCTTGTAGATATGGCCTGCCACCGAAACGAGATCGCTGAACATCGAGTTGCCGACCGCTGCGGCGACCTCGGCATCGGATAGCGCGTCCAGGCCCACATAGACGACTGCGCGCTTTCGGATGACCTGCATCCAATCGAAGATCGGGCGGGGGTCGGCCAGGTCGGAATAGTTCGGCGCCAGAAGCTGGGAAATCTTCCCGCTGGTGAGCTTCTCCAGCAGCGGCAGCAAAGACGCGACGATCTTGTCGAAATACGTCTTGTCGTAGCGAACCGCCGAGCGCAGGCCGTCGAGCACCGGGTCGTAGTTACGGGCCTGGGATAGGTACTGCTCCAGCGCCACCACGCGCTTCTCGCGCCCAATCATGTTGCGCGGGATGTTCTTCTCGTTGAGCTTGGCCTCGATCTGGACGATCACCTCCCAGGCTTTGGGCTCGGTCTTGGCGAAGTAGTGCTGGGCGTACTCGATGAACAGCGCGTCGATGTTGATGACGTGCCGCTGGATCAGCATGTAGTCCGGGCGCTGCCCCAGTTCCACCAAGGCGCGGGCAATGATGTTGACGAAGCGCCACGCGAATTCCCTGAAGGCTGCGCTGTTGCCTTCGCCGGAGAGCTGCCCCGCGATGCGGGTGGCGACTTCCGAGATGCGACCGAATCGGCCTACGGCGTTGTAGCGTGCCGAAATGTCCGGCCACCCCAAATGGAAGACATAGAACTCGCCTTCGCGGCCCGCGCGCTTGGCCTCGACATACATCCGCTTCAGGAGATCGGCATCTCCTTTGGGGTCGATGACGATCACGACCTCGTGTTCGCCCGCGGCGTTCCTCCGGCGGATGTCTTGAGTGACGAAGAGTTCGGCCAAACGTGTTTTGCCCACCCTTGTCGTTCCCAAAACCAAGGAGTGGCCCACGCGCTCACCCAGCGGCAGGCTGACGTCCACCTCGTCGGGTTCGATGCCGTGCAGGCGCGGCAGGCCGCCCACTGGCGGCAGCGGCCGCACCGGATTGAAAGGCACGTCCCAGCCGGTGAGTTTCGATAGCCGGGACAGCGGGAACGGCGCGAACTCCAGCCGTTCCTCCAGGCGCCGGGCCAGCCGATAGGCCGGCGTCGGCTCGACGTAGCGCCGAAACTCTGGCCGGTACGTCTGCATGAGCCTATGGGTGTGTTTCTGCTCCCACAGAAAGCCGCGTCCCACAAACAGACGTTGCTGGCTGACCGGCACGTCCTTGCTGGTCATCACGTAGCGCGGCAGGCGACGGATGTTGCGCCGGTAGCACAGGATGACGCGGGCATCGCGGTAGCGGATCGCGCCATAGGCTCCGAACGCCAGCGCGCTGCCGACACCCATGGCGGGGCTCAGCGCGAGCGACCACGGGGCCACCAGGGACAGAAACGCGGCGCCTGCACACGCCGCGACGGTATATAGCTCCACCGCTGGGCGAAGCAGAACCTCGACCGGCTGTTTCCCCGACATGGCTTCATTGCTCGATGCCGGTGGCCGTGACTAGCGCCGGGTAGTGCCGCAGGCCCAAGCGCTCGGCCAAGTCGTCGCCGGACACGGGCGCAAGCGGCACGCCGGACGCCAGTGCGCGCAGCCGCGCCAGGCCTTGCACGGTCTCGACGTTGACCACCAGACCGACCGCGCCGCGCTCGCGCAATGAGGCTGCATGGCGGCGCAACCAGGCCTGGGAAGCCTCGTCGTCGCCCACGACCACGAAGGGACGCAGGCCCGGGGCCTCGATCACCCGCCGCGCGACGGTGCCGGGCGTGAGCTTGGCGCTGCGCACCGGCAACATCGCGGCCTCATCCGCCGGCGTGGCCGGGATCTGAGTCGCAGGGATGGGCGATCGGGCCGGAGTGTTGGCGCGCGGCTGGAGGCTCAGGGCTTCGTAGTACGGCAGCGCCGACGTGCCGCCACGGTCTTCGACCAAGATCAGCGGCTCGCCGGCACGCGAGGCCAGCGGCAGACCCGCCAGCAGCACGAGCAGGCCTTTCGCCGCGAGATGGGCCAGATGGGATTTCGTCATGGGGTGGTCTCCTGGCGCGCGGCGAGGACCGCGGCGGTTGGGCGCGTGCCCTGCACGCGGGCGAGGTGGCGGGAAACGCTCCGCCGGTAGCGGGCTGCGGGCTCGCCCCCCGCGGGGCGGTGGTAGCGGCCGATCGCCAGCAGCCAGTTCTCCCCCGGGATGTGCTGCTCCTTCAGGATCTCGGAGGCGATGGCGAGGTTGCGGTACGGATCGAGCAAGTCGCACGGGCTGGTGAAGCGGTGCTTGTGGTAGCCGAGGTTGATCTGACCCAGGCCCGCGTCGATGCGCGTGTGCGGCGTGGAGCGCATCGCCTGCTGCAAACCGGCGCAGGCGTCGGCGCGGGTCGCATAGCGGCGCGATTGGCCGGCGACGTTGAGGGACCACGGCCACGGGACGATGCGTCCGTTCCGCCGGATGCCGCTCTCCTGCAAGGCCACGGCGTAGAGCACCGTGGAGGGAATGCCCGCACGTTGGGCGGCAAGCTGATAGGCCGGAGGCGGAACCTCCTGGGCATGGACGGCGCAGGCGTACAGGCCAGCAGCGATCACCAGTACGCGAAACCGCGCCGTCAGGGCTGGCGCTGCCATTGGCCGTTCACCTCGCGCACGACCGCGGGCAGATCGCCGGGCAGACCCAGCGACAGCCAGCGGCCGCCGTCGTGGTTGAGCGTGATGGTGCCGCTGCGCACCCGTGTCGGGTCGATCTGTGCGCGCTTGGCCCAGTCGCGGATGCGCGCGTCGTCCTGGCGGCTGCCGACCATGTACAGGTCGAACTCGGTACCTGAGGATTGCAGGCGTTGCACGAGCTGTCCGCAGGCCGCGCAGCCGTCCTTGACGAACACCGCCGTGCGGCCGCCGCCGCGCACTGCGCCGCCGCTGGGTTTGTCGTCAGGCAGGTTCACCCGTTGCATGCCGGGGTTCAGGCGCTGCCAGGCTTCGTCGTAGGCACGTTGATAGGCAAGCAGCTTCTCGACGCGGCGCGCTTCGATTTGCACCTGCAGTTCTGCGTAGCGCCGCCGTTCCTCGTCGGTGCGGGCCTCGATGCCCAGGGCGGACAGAGGGTCCAGGTTAGGCGAATAGATGCCCAGCGGCCCGTCCATCAGCTCGCGGTATAGCGCCCATTCCTGCGGTTGGAGGCCCCAGTCGCCTGCTACCTGGTCGTCCGGGGTTCGGGCGACCAGCGGACGCTCCTGGTTCTGCGCATTGCGGGCCGGGGCGGTGACCGGCTGCTGCGCCCAGGCGGGCAATTGGGCGGATGCCAGCAGGAGCGCGGAAAGGATGATCGACGGATTCATGTGGTGTGCTCCGGTCAGGGAATCGCCACGCGACGGGTCTGGTTGCCGGCCTGGAACACGGCGGTGTTGCCCTCAATCGCCTGTAAGTGCCACG
Organism: Comamonas antarctica; assembly: GCF_013363755.1. NCBI lineage: Bacteria > Pseudomonadati > Pseudomonadota > Betaproteobacteria > Burkholderiales > Comamonadaceae > Comamonas > Comamonas antarctica. The sequence continues at coordinate 2,168,640 of NZ_CP054840.1, read as the reverse complement.
GGCCGAGCGCATCACCTGGCAGCAGCACCTGAAGCTGGTCAGGCGTGAAGTCCGCACTGCTCGGCGCAACGGACACGCTGCGCTGGCCAGCGCGCAATTCGGCGCCGACGACGCGGAACGGCAGCGGCGGCGGTTCGGGCTTGGCGGCGGCCTTGCCCGATGCGCGCGGCTGGGCGGGTGCTGCGGCGCGCGGAACGGGCGCAGCGGTCTGGCGCGCCTTGATCTGCTCGACCTCCGCGCGCAGCGCCTGAAGGTCGTCGGCAGCGGCATAGCCGCTCAGCGTTTTCTCAACCTGGGCAGCGCGTGCTTCCAAGACTTGGCGGGTGTCTTTGAGGTCTGCCGCCGTTGCGACGGCCGAACGCTGCTGGATGGCCTCGATCGACTCGACCAGGCCCGCCGCCCGGGCTTCCAGGCGTTGCAGGCGGGAATCCAGCCGTTCCTGGTCGGCCTGGTCGTTCATGGTCTGGTAGCCCAAGGCTACGAAGACGCTGAGGCCGATCAGCCAGAGCCACAGAAGGCTCTGCACCATCACGACGGCGGCCGGGCGCCGGGCAGACTGTGGGGCGCTCATGGCTGGCCTCCCGAAACCGAAGGCTCCAGCGGGAACGTCTGCACCGCCTCGGCGGCGGGTGGCTCGGATGCGGGTTCGATGACCGCGCTGTCGGCGGGCCGTTCGAAGCAAATCTGCCGTGCGCGATCATCCGCGTGCAGTTCCCAGGCCGGGCCAGCCAGTGTGAGCAGCGCATCGCGCAAGGTCATGGGGCCGAGGTGCAGGTGCGCCGCCGGCAGCGGCAGCGCGTACAGCTCGATTACCGCGTGCGCCGTCTGGCACAGGCTGTAACCGCTGCGCTTGAGCACATGCCGCAGCCCATCGCCGACGGTGGCGCGGGCATCTTCGGGCATGGACACGTCGATGGTCTGCAACAGCAGGTCGCGTTGCGCCGCTCTGGGTGCCAGCTCGACCAGCGTGTAGCGACCGTAGCGCACGACGGGGATGTACTCGGGCGCCTCGGGTTCGGGCGTGGCCAACACTTCCTCGATGGCATCAGGTGCGGGCGGCGCAGTCGTCGTAGCGCAGCCGCCAGCCAGCACCGACCAGAGCAGGCCGAGGACTCCTGCCAGCAGGCGGCGTTCGGGATGGTGAAACCAAGGTGGAGAGGGGCACATAAGCTCGGCGTCCTGAAACAACGAGCCCTCACCATCGCCGCTAAGGCCCGGGGCAGCAGCAAACAATGCGAACCACGCTGCGTCCGATTTGCCGGCAGCGGTCTAGTCGAACAAAAGCGGCCTTGAGGGCGCCGAAACGGAAAAGCTCAGTCGCGGTCGGCGGATGGAGGCCGGCCGCTTGACTGCTACTATTTGTTAAAACACCAGTGGACGGGGGCGTAAATGAGGGTTTCTCGGGTCAGGTTGATCAATTTCGCCAATTTCTCGGATGTTGATGTCGAGACGGGGGAAAGTATCGTCATCGTGGGAGAGAACAAGGTTGGCAAGAGCAATTTCATTCGCGGCCTGCAGTTGATCCTTGATCCGGGCTTGTCTGAACGCGATCGACAACTGGGGCTTGAACATTTCTGGGACGGACTTGGCGAAGACAAGGTTGGTGCGACCATTGAGGTCTCTGTGGATCTAACGGACTTCACAAACGATCCCCGGCTGATGGCTCACCTCAACGATTGCGTGATTGATCCTGGCCCACCCATGGTGGCCCGACTCACCTACCGCTTCCAGCCTAAGGCGGGCCTGGGGCGCGCCCCGGAATCGTTGAAGGACTATGAGTATGTGATCTTCGGTGGCAACGATTGTTAATTTCCACGCAAATCTGACCCGCCATTTCCATCTCAAACTGACCCACCCTTTGACTTGAGCCGTAAGGCTCAAGATGTGGATAAGGTTTTGTTTCTCTCCTTCTTTGTGGATGGTTGCTGAACTGCACTGCTGTGCTTGAAGCGGTAGCTGTCGTTACCTGTCTCCAGAATATGGCAGTGATGGGTCAGACGGTCCAGTAATGCGGTGGTCATCTTGGCATCCCCAAACACGCTGGCCCATTCGCTGAAGCTCAGGTTTGTGGTGATCACCACGCTGGTGCGTTCGTAAAGCGTTGAGAGCAGATGAAACAGTAACGCACCACCAGATGAGCTGAAGGGCAGATAGCCCAGTTCATCGAGTATCACCAAATCCGTATGCACCAGCCTGTGGGCGAGCTGCCCGGCTTTGCCTTGGGACTTCTCTTGTTCCAATGCATTGACTAACTCCACGGTGGAGAAAAAGCGCACCCTTTGGCGGTGGTGCTCGATGGCTTGAATACCTAGTGCTGTAGCGATGTGTGTCTTGCCAGTACCGGGTCCACCGACAAGCACTACATTGTTGGCCTTCTCAATGAATTCACAGCGATGAAGGTTGCGAACCAAGGCTTCATTGACCTCGCTGTGGGCGAAGTCAAAGCCCGCCAAATCTCGATAGACGGGGAACTTGGCAGCCTTGAGTTGATAGGCAATGGAGCGCACTTCTCGCTCTGCGCTCTCGGCCTTGAGCAGTTGCGACAGTATGGGGTGTGCAGCTTCAAAGGCTGGTGAGCCTTGCTCGGCAAGTTCTGTTACGGCCTGAGCCATGCCAAACATCTTGAGCTGCCTGAGCATGATGATGATTGCTGCAATGGCGGGGTCATGACGCATGGCGCACCTGTCGGAGTTGGTCATAGCGCACGACGTTGGCTTGTGGCTCAACGATCAAGGCCAAGGCTTGTGGTGAATGGATGGGCTCAGGTTGCTGCACTCCATCAATCAGGCGGTGCAAGATATTGATGATGTGGGTCTTGCGAGGCACACCATCCTCCAATGCCAACTCCACAGATGCCAAGACAGCCTGTTCATCGTGCTGTAACACCAAAGCAAGGATCTCCACCATCTCGCGGTCACCGCCAGGCTGCTTGAGCAGCAGAGTTTGCAGCAGTTTGAAAGCGTCTGGCAGCTCGGCAAATGGAGCTCCGTTGCGTAATGCTCCGGGTTTGCGTTGCAATACCGCTAGGTAGTGATGCCAGTCATACACCGTACGACCGATGCCCTGATGATTGCGCTCAATGATGCGCTGGTGCTCGCAGATTGCCCTGCCTTCGGCCACGACGACCAGGCGGTCGGCATAAACCTGCAAGCTAACGGGCCGGTTGGCATAAGAGGCTGGCACGCTGTAGCGATTGCGCTCAAAGTGCACCAGGCAGGTGGGCGAGACCCGTTTAGCATGCTCGACAAACCCATCAAACGGCCGAGGCATCGGCATCAAGTCTGAGCGCTCTTGTTTCCACACATCGGCGACAGAGCCTGGTAACTGCCCATGCGCAATCTCTTGCCACAGTTGCTGGCACCGCTGCTCTAGCCAATCGTTGAGTGTCCGCAGTGTAGGAAACGCTGGTACAGATTGCCAGATGCGATGGCGAGCGTCCCGAACATTCTTCTCGACTTGCCCCTTCTCCCATCCCGAGGCCGGGTTGCAAAACTGTGCCTCGAACAGGAAGTGGCTGGCCATGGCACTGAAACGGGCATTGACCTCTCTGAGCTTGCCACGACCGACACATCGACGGCTGTGCGCATGTTGTCGTATATCCCTCGTCTGGGGATGCCTCCAAAAACCGCAAAGGCATGGTTGTGGGCATCAAACAGCATCTCATGGGTTTGCAGCGGATATGCCCTCAGATAGAAGGCTCGGCTGTGGCTGAGCTTAAAGTGAGCCACTTGTAGCTTGGTGCGCACACCTGCAATCACAGCCCAGTCTTCACTCCAATCGAACTGGAAGGCTTCGCCAGCACCGAAGACCAGGGGCACAAAAACGCCTCGCCCTGATGTCTGCTCAGCCGCATGACACTGAGCCTTCCAAACTCTGGCAAAGGCAGCGACCCGGTTGTAGGAGCCGGCATAGCCCAGCGCCTGCAAGTCCAGAAACATCTGCTTGATCGTGCGCCGCTGCTTACGAGAGCGGTTGGCTTCTGTGCGCAGCCAGCCAGACAGCTTGCTGGCGAATGGGTCGAGCTTGGCAACGATCATTCGCTGTGCAAGACGAGGTTGCACAACATCGGAGCGCAAATACTTGCGGATGGTATTGCGAGAAAGTCCGGTTCTGCGGGCGATCTCTCGGATGGACAGGTGCTCACGTAGAGCCCAGCGTCTGATGACACTCAAAGTAGCCACGTCAATCACTCCTGGTCTCCTACTGCACAAGAAAGCAGCAGGCTAGGGTTAATGCGTGGATCAGATTGAGATGGAAAAACCGGGGGTTAGTGGGTCACTTCTGGGTGGAAATCAACACCCCATGAGGGGCCATGCCGGATCAAAACGAAGCGACCAAGGCCGGCTCCTGCTCCTCGACTTCACCCTCGGGCTCGCGCTCGGCGGACTCGACGGGTAGGTCGGAAACGGCGTCGGCGGCAGTGTCGATGGCGTTGTCGGCTTCGGGCGCGGGTGCGTCCTCCACCGTTGGCGCCTCGGCTTGCGCCTGGCTCATCGGATAGACCTGGGTGCCATCGATCTTGATCAGACCGATGTGGATCAGCGTCGACTCCAGGCTTGCGGCCGGTGCCCCAGCGTGCTCGCCCTTGGTACGGATGTACGGATCGATCTTCATGTCGTTGAGACGGAAGGCGATCAGCACCTTGCGATCCCCTTCGATGGCCTGCACGCATCGGCGAACCAGATGCTCGGCCCCGAGGGTGGCGACGATCGTGTCGAAGTACCGATATTCCGGTTCATCGACAGGTCCGGCCAATGCGGCGATGGAGCATGACAGGAACGGATCGCCATCCTTGGGGGTGACGTCCTTCGGACGGTTGAGGTAGCCGATGCCACGGGTAATCAGCTCGTGCTGCTCGATTGAAGCCAGTTCGGCCCGCTCGATCGGCTCGGCCTTGAGCAGTCGCGCCTTGAGGGACGCGGCGGCCTTGCCCTGGTTTTCGCCCTTGTCGCGGATGTACGCATCGCCCCAAAGGTCGCCGAGGCGGAAGCGCACCAGCGGGCGCTGCTTGGAATCGTCAACGCCGATGTAGCGCTGAACGAGCTTCTTGGCCTCGGCACCCGAGACCTTGACATCGAAGTAGCGGTAGCTGGGGTCCCTGGCGGGGCCGACCAATGCGGCGATGGTGCATGCCAGGAAGGGCTGCGCACGGCGGCCGCCCCTGACGGGCACTTCACGGACACGCTGGATGTAGCCGATGCCCGATGTGTGGAGGTCGAAATACGATTTCTCGTTGGACGTGGTGTTCATGGTGAATCTCCATTGGGAAAAGCGGAGACACACCGAGCCCACGCATGCGGGGAAAGGTGCGTAACCCCGCGGTGGGTTGATAAGGCGAAAGCATCCACCACCAGAGACTGGTGGCCGCTCGCGTATGGATGCGGTGCGAGCTGGCTCGGTCACGCAGTGGAAACTGCGCCGCAACCTCGAAGACCGATGATTGCCTGGCATGTCGCTGACAACGTCAGCAGGCATGGGGTCAGCATGGGCGGCCCTTGCGCGCGCGGCAGCAATCAATTGGCATCCGGGTGTTTCCCTTTGTCCACGCAGCCCGGTTCAGCGCAAGAAAAAGCCCCTCGAAAGGGGCTGGAGATGTCAGGCTTCGTACACGAAATAGTGTTCGCGCTGACGTGGGAAGAACACGTGTTTCCACGTGTCGCCGGTTGTATTGCCACCGTCAAACACGACCATTTCGTAGTCGTCAATGTCGGTGTCCATCAGATCGGCGCTGTCGATATGGCGCATGTGCAGCGTGCCGCTCATGCGCTCGAACACCAGAATCTGGCCGATGGCGTCGTTCTGGCTCATGGCGTTAACGCAGGCTCCAAGCTGATTCTCGAAGTCAGGCGTAGGCGAGATGAGATCGGGGAACATGAGATTGCTCCTATGGAATTGAACCGGCCCAGCTCCTGGTGGGAGGCGGGCTGGCATGTGGGGGATAAAGGGGAAGGCTTGCGCGTCGCGCGTCTGCTAGATCTCGGCCAGTGGCAGGCCCAGTAGCGCGGGTGCGTCAGCGTCTAGGATGAGGATGCGCACATCGGCCTGGCCGGCCAATTCAAGAATGTTCGCCAGGTCGTCAGGCATGCCCTTGTCCCGGTGTTCCTGCCGAAGCTGCTCCGCACTGATGCCCTCGGCATACTCCAGGTTCTTGTCTGTCCAGGGCGTGGAAATCAGCTTGACGCCGATCGCTGGGCTGTATGGAACCCGGAAGGCGATGAACAGAAAGGCCTCCGGTGTCGCAAGGTCCGCTAGGCTGGCCAGGTACTGGCCGGTTTCCTGGCTGATGTGCGCGCTGCTGATTTCCCAGCATCGGCTGTAATAGCCGGTCTCGAAACCCAACCGCTGCACCACGTCTCGCGCGGCCTCGGCCGAATAGGTATCACCGACGTGGACCGGGCGACCGTCCAGGTCGTCGCCATGGATGGCATAAACCACCGCACCCACCACGCCTTCGCCGCTGACGCCTTCAATGGCATCGCATTCGGCCATCAGTTCGGCACTGACAGGCACAGTGCCATTCCTGACCACCGCGAAGTCGCTGGTGACGATGCAGGGGGAAGAAACCAGCTCCTCGTCGGAGAGGTGCTGTTGGCTCGCGTGGATGTTTCGCCACACATGCGGGCTTCCGTCTTCGTAGCTGATGCACAGCGTTCGGACGATTTTCAGATTCCAGTAGCCGCGTACAAAGGGGTTGGGATTCTGGGTCATAGGATTTCTCCAGATTGAATAATGGAGCCAATCCCCGCCACCGGGAACTGGACCCCGGTGGGTTGAAAGTCGAAAAAGCGTCAGGCGGCACTGATCGATGGCTTTGGGCCAATCCGCGCTGGCTGACGGAGGGAAAATTGAGGGACATGGCCTGGTGGGCGCATGTCCCTCATGGGGTGGCGAACGACAAGGTGGTGATATTCCGGAAGCCGGCTCACCAACCGCTGTAGTTCACCAGCAGGTCGGCGATGACCTTGCGGCGTTGCAGATCGAGACCGTCGAAGTCCGACAGTCCTTGGAAGTGGCAGCGTTTGAGCATGGCACCGCCCTCGCGCGCGTTGTAGAAGCTGAACATGGCGGACAGGAACATGCGTTCTCCGCTGCTCAGGACGCCGAGAGCGTCGTTGGCACGCAGCATGTCGGGACGCAGATCCCACTTGCTCTTGGCCTGGTTCAGGCCTTCGCGTGTGCCGTCGCCAAACCATTGCGGGCCAGCGATCTCGACACCGCGCTTCCAGGCCTCGAAGAAGGCTTGGGGCGCGGCGGCGAAATGCTGCTCTTCCCGCATGATCTGATCGACGACTTCCTGTGGCAAAAGCTGGTTCATGACGTGATTCCTCCAGTTGGATCAGGGCGTGGCGAGCTGGGACCAGCCGCCTCTTTCTAGGGCACGTTGAGCCGCGACATAGCTGCGGAAGTACTCGCTGGATTCCCGCGAAACGGGACCTTCGGTATCGCGCGTGCCGATGTAGTGGCCGGCGGCGCTATGCAGGACTTCGAGCGGCAGGAACTTGCCGCAATGGATCAAGGCCAACTGGCCGAAAGAGGCTTGCTGGGACATGGATGGGCTCCTTGGAGAAGCGAGGGCCTTGTCCCTCACGGGATGGCAGCTCCCGCATGCGGTTGAGAAAAAGCATCGGCGTCACGAGGACGCGCGTCCGCAGACTCGATGCGATGGCGGACTGGCGGGTGGCGCGGAGAGAATCCGCGGCAGCCTGGAAACCCTGGCTGCTGGCATGGTGCTGACGGATCAGCGACACATGCAGGCAGCTTCGTGCGCGAGTCGAGCCACGTCAGCCGGAAATCGGCACCTGCTACAGCCCCGATTGGCGAACGTGGAAAAAGAAAGCCCCGCAGCAAGTGCGGGGCTGTCAGGACGGGTAGGAGAAGCTGGATCGATGCCGCTGCACACACTGCCGTACAGCAGTTGCGCGCAATATTGAGGGTGCATGTCATCTCTCCTGTTCGTGTGGCCCAGGCCAATGGCCGGACCGGGACGTTGATGGGCAGGAAAAAGGCGCCGAAGGCCCTGCGGCCTTCGGCTCGGGAGGAAAGAGGAGCCACCCGTGGGCTGATTGGCAGGCCCGGTCGTCGCTAGAACCGTCTGCTCTCAGCAATCACACCCGGCCCATGTCGTGGCTGGGGCCGGCATCGTCTGGCGCACATCCGCGCACAAAGGGAGCCCGTTTTTGCACCGGCGGGCACCGGCACCGATTACCGCTGACCACGAAGGGTCTCCCGGTGGCTCGTGCACGCTGGCAAGCCACCGGGAGACCCTTCGCAGAGGGCGGAAGAAACGCAGATCAACAGAACGCGCGTGGTGCGGCTCGCAGAGAAGCTACCTTCAGGTCCCGCGGCCGGGGACGGCTGGGCGGGACGCGCACACAAATCAAGAAGGCGTTGCGCGCTGGGCGTCCCGCAGGGCATGCGGGACACGGGCCACGCCGCCGAAGGCGGGCACGGCTCACGGGGAACGGGATCGGTCAGGAGCCTTTGCGGCCGCTACGGCGCGGGCGCGAGGCGGCGCGCTTGGAGCTGCCGGATTCGACCGGCAGCGTGCCTTTGCAGTCCGGGTAGCGACTGCACGACCAAAACGGGCCGCTCTTGCTGCTGCGCTGGCGCGTGGGTGCGCCGCACTGCGGGCATGTCGGCCCTTGGGGAGCCTTGATAGACAGGGACGCGTTGCCGTACTGCGCGATCAACTGCGAAATCCATGCGGCCTGCTTGCCGATGAACACATCCAGCGTGAGCTGGCCGGCTTCGATCATGTCGAGCGCTTGTTCCCAGACGGCGGTGGTGCCGGGGTCGGCAATCGCCGCAGGCACGGCATCGATCAAGGTGAAAGCCGCATCCGAGGCGCGGATGGCGCGCCCTTTCTTTACGAGGTAGCCGCGGGCGATCAGGCCGCCGATGATGTTGGCCCGGGTCGCTTCGGTGCCGATGCCGACCGTATCCTTGAGCTTCTGCTTCAGGCGGGGATCGGACACCAGCTTGGCGACGCCTTTCATAGACTTGACCAACTCGCCTTGCGTGTACGGTTTGGGCGGCAGCGTCTTGAGTGCCTTCAGATCGATATCGGCCACCTGACATGCCAGACCTTCGTGCAGCGCCGGTAGCACCTGGGCGCGGGCCGCGGTGTCGCCGTCGCCATCGCCGTCCTCGGACTGCGGCTCGGCCAGCACCTGGCGCCAGCCCGGCGTGACAACCTGCTTGCCCGTGGCCGCAAGGTTCTGCCCACCGCACGAAAGCTTGGCCACAGTATGGTCGAACTCGTGGTGAGGGAGGAACTGCGCTAGGTAATGCGCCCGGATGAGCCTGTACACGGCCAGTTCCTTCTCGCTCATGGCGGAGAGGTTCGCCGGTTCGAGCGTCGGGATGATGCCGTGGTGGGCCGTGACCTTGCCATCGTTCCAGGCGCGCGAGCGCTGCAAACGGTCGAGCTGGCCTATGATCGAGCGCAGCGAGGGATCGGTCTTAAGCAGGCTGTCGAGAACGGTGGTCACTTCGGCAAACATGCTCTCGGGCAGGTAGCCGGAATCCGAGCGGGGGTATGTCGTGGCCTTGTGCGTCTCGTACAGGGCCTGGGCGATCTCCAAGGTTTCCTGCACGTCCAGCCCGAGCTGCTTTGAACACACCTCCTGCAAGGTGCCCAGGTCGAACGGCAGCGGCGGGCCTTCGCGCACGCGCTCGGTCTCAACCGACACTACGTGGGCGCTGCCCGCAGCGCGGATCTGCTGCATGGCCTGCTGTGCGACCGGCTGCTGCAGGCAGCGGCCTGCGTCGTCGGTGCAGGCATTGGGTGGAACCCAGTGCGCGGTGAAAGCCTGGACACCTGCGGACAGGGACACGACGATGGCCCAGTACGGCACGGACACGAAGGCTGCGATCTCGCGGTCGCGGTCCACGACGAGCTTGAGCGTCGGGGTCTGGACGCGGCCGACCGACAGCACGCCGTCGTAGCCGGCCTGCCGCCCCAGCACCGTGAACAACCTACTGAGGTTCATGCCCACCAGCCAATCCGCACGGGATCGCGCCAGCGCCGAGTGGTACATCGGCAGCGTCTCGGCTGAGGGCCGTAGCTTGCCGAGGGCGGCGCGGATGGACGCATCGTTGAGTGCCGACAACCACAGCCGCTCGATGGGGCCGCGGTAGCCGCACAGTTCGATGATCTCGCGGGCGATCAACTCGCCTTCGCGGTCGGCATCGGTGGCGATGACAAGCTGGGTCGCCTTCGCCAGAAGCGCCTTGACGACCTTGAATTGCGTGGCGGTCTTCGGTTTGACCTCGACCCGCCAATGCTGGGGAATGATGGGCAACTGCTCGATGGACCAGCGCTTCAACTGCTCGTCGTAGGCTTCGGGCGTAGCGGCTTCTACGAGATGGCCGATGCACCAGGTGACGGTGACGCCGGAACCGTTGAGACAGCCTTCACCGCGCTGTGTGGCGCCGAGAATCCGGCCAATGTCTTTGCCCTGGGAGGGCTTCTCGCACAAGAACAGCCGCATATCCGTTCATCCGATTCCCATGGTTCATGGAGTTGCTGGGATCGAGGATGCCGAGCACCACCGGGGGCAGCAGCAAACAAGCGGCACGCGGCGGCGACCGCTTTCACGGGATGGAAGGGCTTGTGCGGTAATGGCGAGTGGCCGGAGGTATGCGGTTCGGGAGCGGCGATTCGCGGGAACGCGTGGAAGTCGGTGGACGTTGATGGAGCTATCCCCTGGGGATAGCTCGCGGCGCATGGAGGGCGGCGAAGCGCTGCGGCAGCCGCCCTCCATGCCGGGTCACTTCCGGCGCTTCGTCTCTTTCGGCGCGGTCGATTCCTGGTCGGCCTGCGGCTTCGGTTCTGCCTCCTGTGGCTTCGGGCTGAGGACCACAGACTCGATGCGGTACGGCAAGATGCCTACGCTGCGCGCATTGACTTGCCAGGTCTCGCGTGGCTGATCTTCGTTGTCCGTCCAGGGCTCGCGCTCCATGCGGCCGATGACCAGCACCCGCATACCCTTCTGGTAGAGGCGCTGCCAGTGCTCGGCGTCGCGGTGCCAGATTTCCACCGGCGCCCAGAAGCCGCCACGGTCCTCAAAGGTGCCATCCTTCTTGGGAACGGGGTTGTCGAAATAGACGTTCAGGCGCAGCAGGCGGTTGGGCTCGTCGTTGCCATTGGGGAATTCGCGGTACTCCGGTGGCGAGCCGATATTGCCTTCGCCAGAAAAATGCGTGCTCATGATGTGATCTCCGTGGTGGTTGAAATACCCGTGCCTCATCGGCGCCGGGTGCGTGCTGGGATGTCTGGCGCAATCACCGATCGCGCATTGCGGTTGGGGTGGACTTGAGCCGGCGCAGGTATGCGTTGTCCGCTTCGGCCGCTTTGCTGGCGCATTCCTGCGCCTGCCTGCCCAAGGTGTGCAGCAGGCTGATCTGCATGTTCAACGTGATGCGCTGTAACTCGATCGCGTGCAGGTCGGCCAGCAGGTTGACCGGCGTGCTGGTGCTCGCCACCAGTTCCTGCCACAGCGCCACGCCCATGGCCGAGCGGTCGTGCTTGCGCCAGCGAAGGAACGTCGTTCCCGCGCCAGTTATCTGCTGGGCCAGCTCGACGGGAAGCAGGTGGAAGGGATGCCCGCACGCCTGTGGCAGCACCTGTCGCTGCGCCAGGGCAATCAACTCGTCGCGCATGGCGAAGCACTGGCTGGCCCAGGCCTCGAAGTCCCCTTTACCTTTAAAAGGCTTTAAAAGGCCTTTTAGAGAGGCCGCGTGTTCCAGCCGCATGAAGGCTGGCTGTTCCAGACCACGGAAGTAGCGAGGTTCGCGGTTCGGGTCGCTCATGCCTGTTCGTCCTCGCCGGTGCTGGCCTCGGCCGGATCGGCGGCAGTGCCTTCGTCGCTGGGAGGTGCGGCTGCGGCAGCGCTATCACTGCGCTGTTGCAGGCCGCGGCGCACGACGGGCGGCGCAAACTTCGAGCGGCGAGCGCCTTCGAGCACGTCCTGCGGCAAGTCGCCGAACTTCTCCAGCGCCGCCCGCGCTGCGGCGTTCTTGGCCGCGAAGTCGTCGCGGGTGCATCCCGAGTAGCGGTACTGCTGGGCCAGGCTGAACAGGCTGCGCAGCGTGTGAGCGCCTTCGTTGAGCCACCGCTCCAATGTCGAGCGATCGATCAGCGCGGTGTGATGGGCGAGGATCAGCTTGCGGGCGATGTCGTCATAGTCGGCCAGGAGATAGACCGCGGCAAAGCCGAGCTGCGCGTTCACGAACAAGGGGAGCTTCACCGGTTGCACGTTGAGGTTCTCGCCCAGGCTCAACGCCGCTGGCACGCCGGCCAATGCCTGGTCCACCTGCTCGCGCAGCGATTGCAACGTGGTCTTGGCCTGGTCGAGCTTTTCCTCGATGCGCAACATCCACCAGTCGCTGTACGGGTCATCCTGTTCCGAGCCGCGCTTCATCTTGTTCATCACGGCGATGTAGCCGTTCAGGCCGACGATGCCGGGTCGCCCCTCGGCGGCGGCGCGGCCATGCCAGATGCGCGATGCGTGGTGGGTGTGAAGCGTCAGCGACATCGCGCTGCGCAAAGAGCCGAGATTGAGTTGCAGAGGTTCGTTGGTTGCCATGGTGTCCGCTCGCTTGGGAAAAGGAGCGGTCAGGATCGGCATGCAGCGGAAGGCAGTCAGTCAACAAACCGAAATGAACTGGTCCCCGGTTGTCGTGGTGGTGGCGGCCCGCAATGCGAGCTATCCCCAGGGGATAGCTCCATCAAACGCCACAGAGCGCTGCTCGCGCAGATGGTGGGTGCGCTCAGGAACCGGACGCCACTGCAGCACCGTGGACAGAAGCACCCAGCCTGTGTCTTTCGGTGTTACGCCTTGCATCACATCTATCCCCAGGGGATAGCTCTACTGACGGCCACGGGCGTCTGCTTCACGCCCTTGTCGCTCGTCGCGCTCAGCTACTGCGCAGAAGGTCGCGCAGCCGGTCGATGTGCTGCCGGGCTACCTCGGGCGGAACTACATTGCGCGGTGGCTCAGGCGGTGCATCTCGTGCAGGGGCAGGTGGCGGTGCTGACCCAGCTTGCCTGGCCCATGCGTTGAACTCGCCACGGATGGCACGTTGGATGATGCCGAACAGGTAGCCTGCCGGGTTGCGGATGGTGCTGCCACGACAGCGATCCGCCCATTCGTCCAGCACGGCCTGGCGTAGCGGGGCATCGACCTGCTGCAATGCCACCATGGCGCCGGCCTGCTGTTCATCTTTCAAGCCGAGAAAGCGATCAGGCAGACGAACTCCCGGCATCGCGCGCGCCTGCCCACGCTCACGCGCGGTAGTACGTACTTCATTAATACGACTACTACGTACAGTACGGTCCTGTTTCGGATTCCGAAGAGCGCCGTCTGCTGCGTGTTTTGGCCCTGCTTCGGAATCCGAAGAGGGCCGATCAGAATTCCGAAGAAGGCTCGGCGCCCCTTCTTCGGAATCGTGAACCGTGTCCTCCTGTGGATAACTCTCCTGCGACCCAATGCCTTGGCTTGCGAGGCGTTCGGCAAGGACCTGCAGCCGCGAGGGCAGCATGCGGCCAGACAGCAGCGGGTCTTCGGCGATCTCATTGAGCGTGTGCAAGCCCACGACCTGAACGGCCCTGGCCGAATGGCCCAGGGCTTGGCTGACGAGCTGCAGGTAGTCCGGGTCGAGCTGCATCGCCTCGAACGGGGTCAGGGGCTCATCGTGCAGGACGTAGAGGTTGCCGAGGATGCGCCCGGTCTTGGGGTCGCGCCTGCGGCGCACGAGACTCAACCAGCGCGTCAGGCGCAACAGCGTCAGCGCCCGTGCCACGGTCTCGTGGGAGGCCTGTCCGGCGCAGGGCATTGACGCGAGCCACGGGCGAAGTTGCTCATACGTCGGAAACGCCGTGACGCCATCCTCGTTGAGCATCATCCGGAAGACTTGCCAGGCATTGCGTTCCAGCGGCGTCAGGCGTCGGTCGAGGAACAGCCGTCGCGGCACGCTCTCGTGCCGATTTCCACTGAACAGGAAACCGTCGCCGGTTGCAGACACAGGAGACGTCGCGGATGCGAAGGCGGGAGCCGGTGCTAGTGGGCGAGGTTTCGGTGCAAGGTCTTTCAGCGCGCTGTCGAACAGATCAGCGAGGGCGACCGGACCTTGGCGTGGTGCTCGTGGTGCAGCGTCGTCCACGGCCATGATTCAACCCAGTCCCTGATCGATCCAGTTCTTGATCGCAGCCCAGACCACCGACAGCGGCAGCTCCATGCCTTCGGCGAGGTCCATTGCCGCATCAAGAACCGAGGTCTCATCCTCCAGCTCGACGTTCCTGCTGCTGGTCACGACCTTCCAGCGCCGCCACAGCTCGGTGTCCTGCTCCTCGTCCAGAACCGGATGGCGCCCCTTGCGTTTGGGCAGGCCGAGAACTTCGCGCCGAAGTGCGACTTCCTGATGTGTCAGCCCGTAGAAGCGGCTCACCATTTCGGTACTGGCACCCAGGCGCAGCATGCGATCGACGGTGGCGATCTCCTTCTCCACGTCCTGCGCCTGTTTGAGCAATCGCCGGAGCACTTCCCGGTTCACCGAGACAGAGCACCAGGAGACGTTGGCATTGGCCAGCACGCTGATCAGCGCCGGATGCTTGAGCGCATCCAGCTCTTCCTCGCCGAACCCCATCGCCTTGCAGCGACGCAGTTGCCCGTTGCGTAGGTCGTAGAGTGCCTGCGCGATGACGGCCTGGTTGAGTGGGTTCGGTGCGGACATGCAGGCCTCCCTCGCTCAGATCCCAGAACCGACAGCGCCGGCTTCCAGATCCAGCAGGCGCCGGGCCAGCCGCAGCAGACGAAACAGCTTGACCAGCGCGGTGTCGCTCAATCGCCGGGCCCCGCCGTCACGACGTTGACCCTGGCCGTGCAACAGCGCTGGCAGGTCTGTGATGAGTTGCCCGCTGTCCAAGCCGACGCCGGCTGGCTGCTGACCGGCCAGGGAAACCAGTAGTGCGAGCACGGCGCGTGCGAGCGGCGACGAAGCCTGGGCTGGGGCACGACACGTGAACCCGATGCCATCAGAACGATCCTCGACACACGCGTCCAGGTCGGCCTCGCCCGCGATCTCGCGCGCGAACTGCGCGATGTGGATGCGCAGGCGGTCGGGTGTGTCGAGGCCAGGGTCGATATACCAGATGTCCGAGATGGGATAGAGGCCACCGGCCTGCACGGGAATCGACTGCAAGACGTTGGCCGAGAAGTCGGGCGGCAGCGCATCGCCCAACTGGTCGGCGACCATGCGCTGGATGGACTGGAGCCGCTCCGTCGTGGGTGCCGGAGAGATGATGTGCTCGTCAAGCAGACCGCCATTCGCTGCCGCAGGGCTGGCTGCGGATGCCTCGCTCGGGGCCCCATCGTCCCGGGGCCTTGTCGGCGCGTCGGCAGAGTGGCCCGCAGAAGGTGCAGTTGTAGTGGGGGGCGGTGCCGGTTCGATCGGCGGCCGTGCGATGGCCCCAGGCTCGGGCAATGCCGGCGGCGCCGATGGCGGGGTTGGGTCGCTGACCAGGGCGCGGTGGCGGCTCTCGGATTCGGTCAGGTCCAAGGCGAGCACGTCGTAGTCGATGCCCAGCAGCTCGGACATCTGACCGATCAACTCGTCCTGCACACGCGGCGGCGAGAACTCGTCGGGCTGGACATCAAATTGCGACAGCGCCTCCAGAAAGAAGCTGTCGAAGTCCAGCGGCAGGGAGCGGCCTTTGGCATAGTGCTCCCACGTGCGTTCGCTGGCTTTGCGCATGACCGACAGCCGCTCGACCTGGTGGCGGCCGAGGCCCCCGTATAGGACGGTCGGGATCGCGGGCAGCAGGTAGCGCACCGCGTCAGCCATGCGGCTGATGTGCGACTGCTGGACTGGGAAGCCGTCGGCGGCCAGGCGGCGGGCCAGCTCGGACTGGCTCAGGGTGGTGCCGCTTTCAGCCTCATAGAACTCGCGGGCTTTCTCGACGCCCAGGGCGCGCTCGATGAACGTGAGGCCGCCGCGTAGTTCGTTCTCGGCGAGGTGCCCGGTCAGGGCGACGATCTCTCCGCGCGCAGGCCACGGCCGGAACAGGCACGATATGCGGAAGAAGCGTTCGTCCTTGGTCTCCGCCCAGAGTTCACGCAGGATCGCCAGCCTGGTGTTGCCGCCGTTGCGGATGATGTAGTGCGCCTCGCCAGGACGGCGTGTGATCGCTGGCGCCGCGTCCAGGCCGCGCTCTCGGATGGAGGCCTTGATTTCATCGTAGGCCGAGTTGCGCTTTTTGCGGGGGTCGTGGTCGTAGGGCCGCAACTGGTCCAGCGTCACGACCATCGGCGTGTCGGCGATCGGGTCGCTCAAGGCCGTGGCCGATGGCCCACTGCGCTCGAACCCGGCGGCAAGCAGCTTGCCGGCCATGTCCTGGGAGGTCATCTCAGCCATGACCACATCCCTCGGCGTTGACGGCCCGGGCCATGCGGGCCTCGCGCTCGGCGCGGCGGATCTGTGCACGGGCGTTGAGATCCGCCCGGTAGTCGCTCGCTGTTGAGCTGGTGTAGATGGCGGCGCAGCCGGCCTTGGTGAACTTGAGGTGTCCGCCCCGTGTGCGCTTGACGTGCCAGCCTTCGCTCACCGCAAACTCAATCAGGGCGCGCAGCCGTTTGTGGCCGCGGGCCAGTTCATGTGCGTTCGCCATGTGACCTCCCGGTTTCAATGGAACGAGGAGGACGGCCGGACACGAGGGCAAATCTGTCTTGCCACTGTGGGAACAGTTCGCCGGCGAGCGCGCGCATGGTGTCGAGCGCGGCGGGCGCAACTCTGCCCGGCGGCTGGCGATGCTCGACGCGATGCACCGGCAGGCCGCGGGTTGCGGCGCGCGGATAGGCCTCGATGGCCGGCACGTCGGTGCCCAGCACGCATATGCCGGCATGGTCCTGGAACAGGTCGCGCAGCGCCTGCTGGATCATCCGTGCATTCGCGGACACGGGGTGGACGCGATTGATGAGCAGGTGCAGGGATGGCGGTTCGATGCCGAGGTGCCGGTATGGCGCGATGTCCTCCAGCAACTGCATGGTGCCGCGTCGCAGTTCGCGGGCAGCGAGAATTTCCGGGGTCACGGGCGACAGCGCCAGGTCAGAGGCGAGCACCGCCATCTCCAACAGCACCGAGCGTGCACCCTGGGTGTCGATCAGCACCAGGTCATAAAGCGGCGCCAGCGCCGGCAGCAGGTGCCGCAGTCTCAGGCGTCCGTCTGGCGCGTGCAGTAGCAACGTGTTCAGTTCACCCCGGTGATCGTTCGAGAGCACCAGGTCCAGGCCCGCGATGATGGTGCGGGACACCAACTGATCGAGGGCGCGTTCGTTGAACGCCAGCAACTCATAGATACCGCCGGCAGCGCGGTGTGCCAGCTCGTAATAGGACGACAAGGTCGGCTGCACGTCGAGATCGAGCAGCAGCACACGCAGCCCCGCGTCCGCGGCGAGGCCGCCGAGGTTGGCGGCCGTAGTCGTCTTGCCTACGCCGCCTTTCGTTGAAATTATGGATACGACCTGCATGGCGCTCTCCGTTTGGCGATGGGAAAATCGAGGGGGAGCGGGTCAGGTCCGGTTGTTGAGGCGTTCGGCGATCCACTGGTCGATCTCGACCGAATCCCAGCCCACGGCGCGCACGCCCAGGCGCAACGCCTGCGGAAACTGGCGCTTCTTCATCAGGTTGTAGATGTGGGCGCGTTTGAAGCCGGACTTCGCTTCAACTTCATCGAGCCGCAGGATGCGGCGCTCGTGCGGTGGCAGTACAGGTATTTGCGACATGGCGGTCACTCCTGAACGCTCAGTAGCGTTTGTTGGCGTGACCTCTATTCAATAGACATGGCTGCGGAAAAACATTGCAAATGCAATCTCCGCGACTGCACATACAAGATGGAAGAATTCACGCGGCTGCGCTACGGACATTCTTCCTGGCATTGGCGAACTTGCCGTTCAAGGTTCGCTCCGTGATGCCCATGGTGCCGCCATAGTGGGCGAGCAATGCGGTGACGATGGCCTCCTGCGTCTTGAAGCTGGAGTACGGCACGCCGGATGGGGATTGGCTCAGCATCAGCGTCAGCATGCCGCCGATGATGTTCAGGTATGTAGTTTCCGCCCGATCACTGATCACGCACTGCTTGGGAGCCAGCAGTACGGCGGACTGCTTTAGCAAGACTTCGTGTTGCTGTTGCAGTTCGCGCATCTCGCGTCGGCTATGGTCCAGCGCGGCCTGCAGAGCCAGCCGTTCCAGCAGGATTGCCTGTCCTGTCTCGATGGTGATGAAGGGATGCACCATGCGCTCGCCGCGACTGAACAGAAATCCCGGCCGATGCTCGGGATAGTGGGTGCGCATCCACCGCTTCAGATCGACATGGCGGACGGTCAGATCGAGTGAACTCACCAGATCTGGGTCATTAAGTGTGATCCCGTTCTTGCCGAAGGGTAGTTCGGCGTTGAGGATACCGTCGTAGATGCGTTCCGAGTACAGCCGACACTCGTTCCATCGCGGGCAGTCCAACATCTGCGGCAGACAACGCGGTGATGCGATCGATGCGACGATCACCGCTTCGTACCGCAACAACCCAGCCCACCGTATGGCAGCTTCGATGGGACGATAGAACACCTTTGATAGTGGTGGCTCCTTGTGCATGTTTTCGTCTCCTTTCGGAAGCGCTACATCACCGGCTCCTTCTTGCCCCACCAAGGGGCTGTTTTTTCGTTATGCCTGTGGCTGATGCCTGGGGCGATGCCCTGGAACATGGACGGAAGAGATCATGGCACCCGTCACAGGTGGTTCTCTCTTGCTCGATATGCAAGAATTGACCAGTTGCCGGTCCGTCGAGTAATAAGGAAGAAGCACGCTCGACAATTGCGCTCACGGTGCCAGCGTCATGGGGTGCGTCAAGCACATCAAGACCGATTCGATATGGTCTGATATCCCCACGGTTTCACAAGGCGCAGGGGATTGCATCCGCTGCTCCACGTCCAGAGGGACCTGGAGAAATCCGCGCATGTCATGCTTGTTTCGGCATCCTGATATATCGACATAGCATCTTGCGGCGAAGCATTTTGCTTGGTTCAATCCAACGCACTTTGCGTTCACGCGCCTGCGGTGTGGGCCAAACATGGTCACATCGCATCAGGATGCAGTGCAGTTCTATCGCCCGCTAGGCATCCTGCCTTCCCTTGAACTAGTCCGTGGTGCGAGAAGGCATCCGCCGCTCTTGATAGAAGCATCTTGCTGCCGCGATGACTTTGATGGGCGTGATGCGCGGAACATAGTCCAAGAACTCGACGGCGGTATGCCGCGAAGCCATGAATGACTTGCCCGCTGATTCTTATCCATTAATTCAATAATTGTTGTACTATCGAATCATGAACGAAGATCAAGCCGTTTCCGCCCTGAGCGCCTTGGCGCACACCCAGCGCCTGCGTGTGTTCCGCGCCCTGGTCGTCGCCGGCCCGGAAGGACTCACGCCCAGCGTGCTGGCCGACCAGCTCGACGTGGCCCGCAACACCTTGTCCTTCCATCTGAAGGAACTGGCCCACGCCGGCCTCGTCAGCATCGAGCAGCAAGGCCGCAACCTGATCTATCGCGCCGAATACGACCACATGAACGGCCTGATCGGCTACCTGACCGAGCATTGCTGCCAAGGCGGAGTGTGCGAGGTTTCCGAATCCACCCGCTGCGACTGCTGACGCCATGACCGACACGATCTACAACGCATTGTTCATTTGCACGGGTAATTCCGCCCGCTCCATCCTTGCCGAAGGCATGCTCAACGAGCTGGGCAAGGGCCGCTTCCACGCTTATTCGGCGGGCAGTCACCCCAAGGGCGAGGTTCATCCGCTGGCACTTGCCACGCTGGAGCGGCTGCACCTGCCGACGACCGGCTACCGCAGCAAGAGCTGGGACGAGTTCGTGGCACCGGGTGCGCCGGTGTTCGACTTCATCTTTACAGTTTGCGACAACGCTGCTGGGGAGGCTTGCCCGCTGTGGCCGGGCAAGCCGGTGTCGGCGCATTGGGGCGTCCCTGATCCGGCAGCCGTCGAGGGCACTGAGGAGCAACAGCGCAAAGCGTTCCTCGACGCCGCGATCACGCTGCGCCGACGCATTGAACTGTTCCTGTCGCTGCCGCTCCAGCGCCTGGACGCCATGTCGTTGCAGCGCGAGCTGCGCGACATCGGCCGCCAGTAAGGGCGGCGCGATGACTACAGAAACCGAAGCGGCCGGTCACGCGCCGGCCGCATCTGCCATGAGCAGCTTCGAGCGCTATCTGACCCTGTGGGTGCTGCTGTGCATCGTTGCCGGCATCGCGCTGGGCCAGTTCGCGCCGGGCGCGTTCCAGGCCATTGGCCAGCTGGAAGTCGCCCAGGTCAACCTGCCGGTGGGCTTGCTGATCTGGGTGATGATCGTGCCGATGCTGCTGAAGGTGGACTTCGGCGCACTCGGCCAGGTCAGGCGACACTGGCGCGGCATCGGCGTCACGCTGTTTGTGAACTGGGCGGTCAAGCCGTTTTCGATGGCGCTGCTGGCGTGGATCTTCATCCGCCATGTCTTCGCACAGTGGCTGCCGGCCGGGCAGCTGGACAGCTACATCGCCGGGCTGATCCTGCTGGCCGCCGCGCCCTGCACGGCGATGGTGTTCGTGTGGAGCCGGCTGACCGGCGGCGATCCGGTGTTCACGCTGTCGCAGGTGGCGCTGAACGACACCATCATGGTGTTCGCCTTCGCGCCCGTCGTCGGCCTCCTGCTGGGCCTGTCGTCGATCATCGTGCCATGGGTCACGCTACTGGTGTCGGTCGCGCTCTACATCGTCATTCCTGTCATCCTCGCGCAGCTCTGGCGCCGGGCGCTGCTGCGCCGGGGTCAGGTTGCGTTCGACCGGGCGCTGGAACGTATTGGCCCGCTGTCGATCGCCGCGCTGCTACTGACGCTGGTGCTACTGTTCGCCTTTCAGGGAGAGGCCATTATCCGGCAACCGCTGGTGATCGCCATGCTGGCGGTGCCGATCCTGATCCAGGTGTTCTTCAATTCCGGGCTGGCGTACTGGCTCAACCGCAAGGTAGGCGAGAAGCACAGCATCGCCGGCCCCTCGGCACTGATCGGCGCGAGCAACTTCTTCGAGCTGGCCGTGGCCGCCGCCATCAGTCTGTTCGGCTTCCACTCGGGCGCGGCGCTGGCCACCGTGGTTGGCGTGCTGATCGAGGTGCCGGTGATGCTGCTGGTGGTGCGCGTGGTCAACCGCTCGCGCGGCTGGTACGAGCGCCAAGCGTAATCATGGACAACACCATCCCGCGCTCTCGCGGCTGGCTGATTCCCTCGCTCGGACTGACGCAGATCGTCGCGTGGGGGTCGATGTTCTACGCCTACGGCGTCCTGATGCAGCCCATGCAGGACGAACTCGGCCTGTCCAAGCCCGCCATCGTCGGGGCTTATTCGGTGGCCTTGCTGATCTCGGGACTGCTTTCGACCGCGGCCGGCAGCATCATCGACCGCATCGGTGGACGTCTGCTGATGGGAAGCGGCGCCTTGCTGGCCGCCGTCATGCTCGCGTGCCTCTCGCGGGTACACAACGCGACGGAGCTTTACCTCGTGTGGGCCGGTATCGGCGTGGCCATGAGCGCGACCTTGTACCAGCCGGCCTTCGTGGTCATCACGCAGGTCCATGGCAGCAACTATCGCCGGGCGATCACGCACCTGACGTTGTTCGGCGGTTTCGCCAGCACGGTATTCTGGCCGCTGACGCAAACGCTGTTGCAACACGTCGGCTGGCGCGAGGTCTGGTTGATCTATGCGGCCGCGAACCTGCTGATCTGCCTGCCCATCCATGCCAGCCTGCCAAAGGGACGCGGCCCGGCACACGGCACACCCCCAGCGCGGACGGAAACCCGATCCCGCAATCTCACCGCGGTCATGCGCGAACCGGTGTTCTATCTCGTCACGGCGGCTGTGACGCTGAATGCACTGGTGTTCGCGGCGATGTCGCTGCACATGATCCCAGTCTTGCAGGCACATGGCATCTCTGCCGCAAATGCGGCCTGGGTCGGTGCGCTGATCGGGCCAATGCAGGTACTCGGCCGTGTGGTGCAAGCCACGGTCGGCAAGCGGGCCAGCACGCGCCAGGTCGGCATGGCGGCCATCAGTCTGCTGCCGCTGTCATTGCTCCTGCTCTTTGCTTCCGAGCAGTGGCTGCCGGTGTATGTCGTGTTTGCCGCGCTCTACGGCATCGGCAATGGCGTCATGACGATCGTACGAGGCGCCTTGCCCGCCGAGCTGTACGGTCGGGCCGCTTATGGCGCCATCAGCGGCGCGATGGCGACACCCGTGCAGATCGCAGTGGCCGCCGGCCCCTTCGTGGCCTCGCTGCTGTATTCCGCCGGCAACGGCTATCCCGGCACGCTGCTGGCCCTGACCGGCATCAGCGCGGCGGGCGCGATCCTGTTCGGCTATGTGATCAGGCATCTGCGCCAGCAATCCATGCTTCTCTCGAACGAAGGCACCTCGACATGAGCCACATCACGATCTACCACAATCCCGATTGCGGCACGTCACGCAACGTCCTCAGCCTGATTCGCAACAGCGGCGAGGAACCGGCTGTCATCGAATATCTGAAGACACCGCCCGACCGCGACATGCTGAAGGCGCTGATCGCCGCGATGGGCATCCCGGTACGCGCGGTGCTGCGCGAGAAAGGCACGCCGTATGCGGAACTCGGCCTGGGAGATCAGAAGTGGAGCGACGAGCAATTGATCGACTTCATGCTCCAACATCCGATCCTCATCAACCGACCTATCGTGGTCACGCCGCTGGGCACGCGCCTGTGCCGCCCGTCGGAAACAGTGCTCGACATCCTGCCGCAACCGCAGCGCGGCGCGTTCAACAAGGAAGACGGCGAGCCGGTAGTGGATGTGGAGGGCCGTCGTGTCTGAATCCCGTCTCGACCTGCCGAACATCGACGCCGCATTGCTCCAGCCGCCGGACATGGAACGGCTACTGGCACCCGAACGTTCCACCCATGCGCCACGCTTCCTGCTGCTCTACGGCTCGCTGCGCGAACGCTCGTTTAGCCGACTGGCCGCCGAAGAGGCAGCCCGCGTGCTGCGGGCGTTGGGCGGCGAGACGCGGCTGTTCAACCCGTCGGGCCTGCCGCTGGTGGATGACGCGACCGAGGATCATCCCAAGGTCAGGGAACTGCGCGAACTCGCGCAGTGGGCCGAGGGTATGGTGTGGAGTTCGCCGGAGCGCCATGGCGCGATGTCCGGCCTGATGAAAACGCAGATCGACTGGATTCCGCTGTCAGTCGGCGCGGTGCGTCCGACTCAGGGCAAGACGCTGGCAGTGATGCAGGTGTCGGGCGGCTCGCAATCTTTCAATGCTGTCAATCAGATGCGCGTGCTGGGCCGCTGGATGCGGATGCTGACCGTCCCCAACCAGTCCTCGGTCGCCAAGGCGTATCAAGAATTCGATGAAGCGGGACGCATGAAACCGTCGGCCTACTACGACCGCATTGTGGACGTGATGGAGGAACTGATGAAGTTCACGCTGCTCACGCGCGATGCGTCGCCGTATCTGGTGGACAGGTATAGCGAGCGCAAGGAAAGCGCCGA
Source organism: Comamonas antarctica (assembly GCF_013363755.1). NCBI lineage: Bacteria > Pseudomonadati > Pseudomonadota > Betaproteobacteria > Burkholderiales > Comamonadaceae > Comamonas > Comamonas antarctica. Next base: position 2,145,031 of record NZ_CP054840.1, on the reverse strand, counting down.
GGCGTTGACCAAGCGCATGCAGCAGGCGGTAATCTGATAACCCCTGATTCCATTCGCCTATCGCCGCACGACGGCCTTGGCCACTGGAGGCCCCATTGCATCGCGACAGCATCGTAGGGCGGTGCGACTGCGAAAAGAGCAGTCCTTGGACTTCAATGGAAGTCGTTGGATGAACTTTGTTGCCGAGGGCGAAAAACAAGGCTATAATTCAGGCCTTCGCTGCTCACCACAGCGGAGAAAGTGATTGGGAAACAGAGACTTATCGCTCTAGTGCATGACTCGTTTCCGGATTCACATTGAATGAGGCGAGCCGCGTCTTTCTGAATGTGAGTGCTGCGGATGTGGGCAGCTTCAGCCGTGTCGGAAATGACCTGGTATTTTCCGTTTGCGGCGATGTTGTCACCATTGCAGGATTTTTTCTCCCTGAAACCGCAAGCCAGCTGTTTCTGCGCAATGCCGAGGGCGAGGCGGTGCTGGTGGAGATGGAAACCACGGGCGCTGATGGCGCGATCATCGCGCGCTTCCTGCCCCAGGCCGAAGCCGCGCCGTTTGAATCCCTGACTTCGACGGCCGCTTCCGCCGCCTGCGTGATCGTTCCCGAATCGGGGCCGAGCCTGGCTGCGCTGGGCGCCGTGCTCGGCGGCGGGCTGCTGGTGGCGGGCATCGCCGGCAGCGGCAGCTCATCGTCCGCATCGGTCCCGGGCGGCCCGGGCCCCGGTGGGCCGGGCCCGGGCGAGCCCAATCCCGTGCCGCCCGCCTTTGTCTCCGCTGCACTCAACGCCGATGGCGGCGTGCTGACGCTGCGCTATGACGCCGCGCTCGATGCGGCCAATCCGCCGCTTGCCTCGAGCTTCGTGGTGCAGGTCAACGGCACGCCGGTGGTCGTGACGGGCGTGCGGGTCGACGGCAGCAACATCGAGCTGACGCTGGCCTCGCCCGTGCCTGCCGGCGCGACCGTCAGCGTGGAGTACACCGACCCGACGGCCGGCAATGATGCCAACGCCATCCAGGATGCGGCGGGCAACGATGCCGCCAGCCTGCCGCCGACCGGCGTTGCGAATCCGGTGGGCGAGGGCACGCCGCCGGCGTTCGTATCGGCCGCGACCAGCGCCGATGGCGCGACGCTGGTGCTGGCCTATGACCAGGCGCTCGATGCCGCCAATCCGCCCGCACCCGGCGCCTTCACCGTGGTCGTCAACGGCGTGGCGGTGGCCGTGACCAGCTTGGACATCAGCGGCAGCAACCTGGTGCTGACGCTGGCCGTGCCCGTGCCGGCGGGGGCGGCCGTCACGGTGGCCTATGCCGATCCCACGCCAGGCAATGACGCCAACGCGATCCAGAATGGCGCCGGAGACGACGCCGCAGCGCTGCTGCCGACCGATGTCAGCAACCAGGTAGCGGACGCCGCGGCGCCGGTGTTCGTCTCGGCAGTGACCCGTGCCGACGGTGCGGCGCTGGTGCTGACCTATGACGAGCCGCTCGATGCGGCCAATCCGCCCGCAGCGGGCAGTTTTGTGGTCAACGTGAACGGCGTGGCGGTCGCAGTGACGGCCGTGTCCGTCGTGGGCAGCACGGTGGTGCTGACCCTGGCTGCTGCGGTGGGCAGCGGCGCCGTGGTGACCGTCGCCTACAACGACCCCACGCCGGGCAACGACGCCAGCGCCATCCAGGATGCTGCCGGCAACGATGCCGCCAACCTGGACGCCACCGCGGTGGTCAACACCGTGGGCGACACCACGCCGCCGGCCTTTGTCTCGGCCGCGACCGGCGCGGGCGGCGCGTCGCTGGTGCTGACATTTGACGAGGCGCTGGACGCGGCCAATCCGCCCCCGGCAGGCGCCTTCCTGGTCGATGTCAACGGCACGGCCGTGGCGGTCACGGGCGTGTCGATTTCCGGCAGCACGGTGGTGCTGACGCTCGCTTCGGCCGTGCCGTCGGGCGTGCCGGTCACGGTTTCCTACACCGACCCCAGCGCTGGCAATGATGCCGCGGCGCTCCAGGATGGGGCTGGCAACGACGTTGCGACTCTCGCCACCACACCGGTCAACAACACCGTGCCGGATACGACGCCTCCGGCGTTCGTTGCGGCCGCGACCAGTGCCGACGGTGCGACGCTGGTGCTGACCTATGACGAAGTGCTCGATGCGGCCAATGCCCCGGGCGCGGGCAGCTTCGTGGTCAGCGTCAACGGCAGTCCCGTCGCGGTCACGGCAGTCTCGATCTCGGGCAGCAGCGTGGTGCTGGCGCTGGCTGCGCCGGTCGCGGGTGGCGCCGTGGTGACCGTGGCCTATGCCGATCCCGGCGCGGGCAACGATGCGGCCGCCATCCAGGACGTGGCCGGCAACGATGCGCTGAGCCTCGCGCCCACGGGCGTGAACAATCTGGTGCCCGATGGCGTGCGCCCGACCTTCGTGTCGGCGGCCACGGCGGCCGATGGCGCGACGCTGGTGCTGAGCTACAGCGAGCCGCTCGATGCGGCGAATCCGCCCGCAGCGGGCAGTTTCGTGGTCAATGTCGATGGCACGCCGGTGGGCGTGGCGGCGGTGGCCGTCGTCGGCGCCACCGTGGTGCTGACGCTGGCCACGCCCGTGGCCCACGGCGCCGTGGTCACGGTGGCCTACAGCGACCCCACGGCCGGCGATGATCCCAATGCGATCCAGGGGGCCGGCGGCAGCGATGCTCTGAGCCTGCTGCCGACCAGCGTGAGCAACCAGGTTGCCGATGCCAGCGCGCCGAATTTCGTGTCCGCGGTGACCGGCGCCGATGGCGCGACGCTGGTGCTGTCCTATGACGAGGCACTCGACGCCGCAAATCCGCCCGCGGCCGGGGCCTTCGTGGTCAACGTGGCGGGCGCACCGGTGGCCGTGACCGGCGTGGCCGTCTCCGGCAGCACCGTGGTGCTGACGCTGGCTATTCCCGTGGTCAATGGGCAGGCCGTGAACGTCGCCTACAACGATCCAACCACCGGCAATGACGGCAATGCCATCCAGGACGCTGCCGGCAACGATGCCGCGAGCCTTCCCGCCACGGGCGTGAGCAACACGGTGCCCGACGGCACGCCGCCCGCCTTTGTCTCGGCGGCCACCAGCGCCGATGGTGGCACGCTGGTGCTGACCTATGACGAAGCGCTCGATGCGGCCAATCCGCCGGCCGCCGGCAGCTTCGTGGTCAATGTCGATGGCGCGCCGGTGGCGGTCACGGCCGTGACCATCGTCGGCAGCACGGTGGTGCTGACGCTGGCCGCGCCCATCGCCAATGGCGCGGGGGTCACGGTCGCCTATGCGGATCCGTCGACCGGCGATGACGCCGCCGCGATCCAGGATGCGGCAGGCAACGATGCCGCCAATCTGCCCGCGACGGTGGTGAGCAACCAGGTGCCCGATACCGCTGCGCCGACCTTTGTCGCGGCGCAGACCGGCGCGCAGGGCGCGACGCTGGTGCTGACCTACAGCGAGCCGCTCGATGCGGCCCATCCGCCCGCGGTGGACAGCTTTGTGGTCAATGTCGACGGCACTGCGGTCGCCGTGGTGGGTGCAGCGGTCGTCGGCAACGCGGTCGTGCTGACGCTGGCCACACCGGTGGCCCATGGCTCGGCGGTGAGCGTGGTCTACAACGACCCCACGCCGGGCAATGACGCCAGCGCCATCCAGGATGCAGCCGGCAACGATGCCGCGAGCCTGTCCAGCACGGGCGTCACCAACCTCGTGCCCGACACCACGCCGCCGGCCTTTGTTTCGGCAATGACCAGTGCGGATGGCAGCACCGTGCAACTGAGCTATGGCGAAGTGCTGGATGCGGGCAATCTGCCGCCCGCGGGCGCCTTTGTGGTCACGGTCAACGGCACGGCCGTGGCCGTCACCGGCGTGGCCGCGGCAGGCAGCAGCGTGGTGCTGACGCTGGCCACGCCCGTGCCGACGGGCGTGCCGGTCACGGTGGCCTATACCGATCCTGGTCCCGGCAACGACCTCGACGCCATCCAGGATGCGGCGGGCAATGATGCCGCAAGCCTCGCGCCCACCGCGGTCAACAACGCCGTGCCCGACACCACGCCTCCGGCGTTTGTCGCAGCCGCCACCAGCGCCGACGGCGCCACGCTGGTGCTGAGCTATGACGAAGCGCTCGATGCGGCCAACCCGCCCGCGCCCGGCGCTTTCACCGTCACCGTGAACGGCGCGCCGGTGCTGGTTGGCAGCGTGGCGGTGGCGGGCAGCACGGTGGTGCTGACGCTGGCCAGCGCGGTCACAGCCGGCGCGGCGGTGAGCGTGGCCTATGCCGATCCGTCGACGGGCAACGATGCGGCAGCCCTGCAGGATGCGGCCGGCAACGATGTGGTGGACCTGCCCGCCACCGCGGTCAACAACCTGGTGCCCGATGGCACTAGCCCGACCTTTGTCTCGGCAGCGACCAGCGCCGATGGCGCGGCCCTGGTGCTGAGCTACGACCAGCCGCTCGATGCGGCCAACCCTCCGGGCGCGGGCAGTTTCAGCGTGACCGTCGGCGGCGTGCCGATTTTGGTCGCGGGCGTTGCGATCGATGGCGTAAACGTGGTGCTGACGCTGGCCACTCCCGTGCCCCATGGCGCCGTCGTCACGGTGGCCTACACCGATCCATCCAATGGCAATGACGCCAACGCGATCCAGGGGGTGGCCGGCAACGATGCCGCAAGCCTGCTGCCGGTGAGCGTCGCCAATCAGGTGCCCGACACCGCGGCGCCGAACTTCGTTTCCGCGCAGACCAGCGCCGATGGCGCGGCGCTGGTGCTGACCTATGACGAAGCGCTCGATGCAGCCAGCCTCCCGGCCGCAGGCAGCTTCGCCGTGACCGTCGATGGCGTACCCGTGGCGGTCAATGGCGTGGCGGTGAACGGCAGCAGCGTGGTGCTGACGCTGGCCACGCCCGTCGCCAACGGCGCGGTGGTGCGCCTGGCCTATACCGACCCGTCCGCCGGCAATGATCCCAATGCGATCCAGGACGCGGCGGGCAACGACGCCGCGAGCCTGGGCCCGGTCGGCGTCAGCAACACCGTGCCGGACGCCACGCCGCCGGCCTTCGTCTCGGCCGTGACCAGCGCGGATGGCGCCACGCTGCAACTGAGCTATAGCGAAGCGCTGGACGCGGCCAACCTGCCGGCTGCGGATGCCTTTTCCGTCACCGTGAACGGTGCCGCGGTGGCAGTGACCGGCGTTGCGGTCGACGGCAGCAAGCTGCTGCTGACGCTGGCGACGCCCGTGACCGAGGGCGCGGCGGTCAGCGTGGCGTACTCCGACCCCTCGGCTGCCAACGATGCCAACGCGATCCAGGACGCGGCGGGCAATGATGCCGCGAGCCTGCCGGCCACCAATGTCAGCAATATCGTCGCCGATGTCACGCCGCCGGTGTTCGTCTCGGCCGCGACCAGCGCCGACGGCAGCACGCTGGTGCTGAGCTATGACGGCCCGCTCGATGCCGCCAACCCGCCGCTGCCCGGCAGCTTCACGGTCAACATCGACGGCGCGCCGGTGGTGGTGACCGCCGCCGCCGTGAGCGGCAGCACGGTGGTGCTGACGCTGCCGGCGCCCGTGGCCAACGGCGCCGTGGTCACCGTGGCCTATGCCGATCCGACGTCGGGTGACGACGCCAACGCGGTGCAGGATGCCTCGGGCAATGATGCCGCGGCCTTGCCGGAAACCGTGGTGACCAACAACGTTCCAGACACCGCAGCGCCGGTGTTCCTGTCCGCCGTGACCAGCGGCGATGGCGCGAGCATCGTGTTGACCTATGGCGAGACGCTCGACGCGGCCAACCCTCCGGCCGCGGGCAGTTTCGTCGTCAGCGTGAATGGCGCGTCCGTGCCGGTCGCGGCGGTGGCCATTGCGGGCAGCAGCGTGGTCCTGACCCTCGCCACGCCGGTCGCCAACGGCGCTGCGGTGACGGTGGCCTATGCCGATCCCACGCCGGGCAACGATGGCGCGGCCATCCAGGACCTGGCCGGCAACGATGCCGTGACCCTGGCCGAGACCGGCGTCAGCAACGCGGTGCCGGACACCACGGCGCCGGTCTTCGTGTCGGCCGTCACCAGCAGCGATGGAACCACGCTGGTGCTGACCTACAGCGAGGCGCTGGATGCGGCCAATCCGCCGGACGCGGCCGCGTTTGCCGTCACCGTCAACGGCACTGCCGTGGCGGTGGCGGGTGTGGGCACGAATGGCAGCACGCTGGTGCTGACGCTGAGCAGCGCCGTGCCGTATGGGGCGGCCGTGACGGTGGCCTACACCGACCCCTCGGCGGGCAACGATGGCGCGGCGATCCAGGACGCGGCTGGCAACGATGCGATCAGCCTGCCGGCGACGAATGTCAGCAATCTGGTGCCCGATGGCGTGCCCCCGGTGTTCGTCTCGGCCGCCACCAGCGCGGACGGCAGCGAGCTCACGCTCACCTACGACAAGCCGCTCGACATGGCCAATCCGCCCGACATCGGCAACTTCACGGTCCGGGTCAATGGCGCGGCGGTCGGATTGCGCAGCCTGTTCGTCTCGGGCAACAAGGTCGTGCTGGGAATGAGCAGCGCGATTCCTGCGGGCGCCAGCGTCACGGTGGCCTATGTCGCTCCCGGCGCGGACGATCCCGGGTCGGTGCAGGACCCCGCCGGCAACGATGCGGCCAACCTGCCGGAGACCGGGGTCAACAACCTGGTGCCCGACGGCGTCAGCCCGACCTTTGTGTCGGCCGCCACGAGCAGCGATGGGGCGAGCCTGGTGCTGAGCTATGACGAAGCGCTGGATCCGGCCCATCCTCCGGCGCTGGGCAGTTTCGCCGTCAGCGTGAACGGAGCGGCGGTCGCGGTCACCGGCGTGGCGGTTGCCGGCAGCACCGTGGTGCTGACGCTGGCGTCGGCCGTCGCCAACGGGGCGGTGGTCACCGTCGCCTATGCCGATCCCACGGCCGGCAATGACGCCAATGCCGTTCAGGACGCCGCCGGCAACGATGCCGCCAGCCTCGCGCCGATCGCCGTCGACAACCTGGTGCCGGACACGCTTGCGCCGACCTTCGTCTCGGCCCAGACCAGTGCCGATGGCGCCACGCTGCAGTTGACCTACAGCGAGCCGCTCGACGCGGCCAATCCGCCGGCCGCGGCGAGCTTCGCGGTGACCGTCAACGGCGCGCCCGTGGCGGTGACCGCGGTCAGCGTGAGCGGCGCCGGCGTGCTGCTGATCCTGGCCACGCCGGTGGTCAACGGCGCCGTGGTGACGGTGGCCTACGACGATCCGAGCGCCGGCAACGACCCCGGCGCGATCCAGGATGCGGCCGGCAACGACGCGGCCAGCCTGCCGGTCACCGGCGTGGACAACACCGTGCCCGACACCACGCCGCCAGCCTTTGTCTCCGCGGCCACCAGCGCCGATGGCACGGCGCTCACGCTGACCTACGGCGAAGCGCTTGATGCGTCCAACCCGCCCGCGGTCACCAGCTTCGTCGTGCGTGTCAATGGCGCCCCGGTCGCGGTGGCCACCGCTGCCGTGAGCGGCACCAGCGTGGTGCTGCTGCTGGACACGCCGGTGCCCCATGGCGCCACCGTCACCGTGTCGTATGCCGATCCCACGGTCAGCAACGATGCGAATGCCGTCCAGGACGCCGCGGGCAACGACGCCGCCAGCCTTGCCGAGACCGCGGTGAGCAATCTGGTGCCCGACAGCACGGCGCCGGTGTTCTTGTCCGCCGTGACCAGCGCCGATGGCGCAAGCCTGGTGCTGACCTACGACGGCGCGCTTGACGCCGCCAATCCGCCGCCGCTGGGCAGCTTCGCGGTGAGCGCGGGCGGCGTGGCCCTGCCGGTCACCGCCGTGGCCGTGGTCGGCAGCACCGTCGTGCTGACGCTGGGTACGCCCGTGACGAACGGCGTGGCCGTGAGCCTGTCCTATAGCGATCCCACGGCCGGCAACGACGCGGGCGCGATCCAGGACGCCGCGGGCAACGATGCGGCCAGCCTGGCGAATGTCGGCGTGGTCAACAACGTGCCCGATACCACGGCGCCGGTGTTCGTGTCGGCGGTGACCAGCGCCGATGGCAGCACGCTGCAGCTGACCTACAGCGAAGCCCTCGACGGCGTCAACCTGCCCGCGATCGGCAGCTTTGTCGTCACCGTGAACGGCGCCCCGGTGGCCGTGAGCGGCGTGAGCGTGGTAGGCAACACGCTGGTGCTGGCACTGGCCAGCGCGGTGGCCAGCGGCGCGGCCGTGGCGGTCTCGTATTCCGATCCGACGCCCGGCAACGACACCGGCGCGGTGCAGGATGCAGCCGGCAACGACGCGGCCAGCCTGCCTGCGACCAGCGTCAACAACGTGGTGCCCGACACCACGCCGCCGCGCTTCGTCTCGGCCCAGACCGGTACCGACGGCACGACGCTGCAGCTCAACTACAGCGAAGCGCTCGATGCCGCCAATCCGCCCGCGGCCGGCGCCTTCGTGGTCAACGTCAACGGCGCCGTGGTGGCAGTGACCGGCGTCACCATTGCCGGCAGCAGCGTGGTGCTGGCGCTGGCCGCGCCGGTGGCCAACGGCGCCGCGGTGACGGTGGCGTATACCGATCCCAGCACCGGCAATGACCTTGGCGCGGTCCAGGATGCGGCCGGCAACGATGCCGCGAGCCTGCCGCCCACGGGCGTGGCCAACACCGTGCCCGACACCACGGCGCCGGTGTTCGTCTCGGCCGTCACCAGTGTCGATGGCGCGGCGCTGGTGCTCAGCTACAACGAAGCGCTCGATGCCGCCAATCCGCCGCCGGCAAGCAGCTTTGCGGTCAATGTCAATGGAGTAGCCGTCGCGGTGACCGCGGTGGCCGTCTCTGGCAGCAGCGTGGTGCTGACGCTGGCCACGGCCGTGCCGAACGCTGCGGCCGTGACCGTGGCCTACGCCGACCAGACACCGGGCGACGAGGTCAATGCGATCCAGGATGCCGCGGGCAACGATGCGGCCAGCCTGCCGGTGACCAGCGTGAACAACGCCGTTCCCGACACCAGCGCGCCGAGCTTCGTCTCGGCGCAGACCAGCGCCGATGGCGCCACGCTGCAGCTGGTCTACAGCGAGGCGCTGGATGCCGCGAATCCGCCCGCGGCCGCCAGCTTCGTCGTCAATGTCAATGGCGCGCCCGTGGCCGTGAGCGCCGTGGCGATTGCCGGCAATGCGGTGCTGCTCACGCTGGCGGCCCCGGTCGGCAATGGCGCCACGGTGACGGTGGCGTACGCCGATCCTTCCGCGGCCAACGACCTGAACGCGATTCAGGACCTGGCCGGCAACGATGCGGCGGCGCTGCCCGAGACCGGCGTCAACAACACCGTTGCCGATGCCACGCCGCCGAGTTTCGTCTCGGCTGCCACCAGTACCGACGGCGCCACGCTGGTGCTGGGCTACAGCGAGGCGCTGGATGCAGGCAATCCGCCCGACGCGGCCAGCTTCACCGTCACCGTGGGCGGCGCGGCCGTGGCGGTGACCGCGGTGGCGATTGCCGGCAACAGCGTGGTGCTGACGCTGGCCACGCCCGTGGCCAATGGCGCGGCGGTGAGCGTGGCCTATGCCGATCCCCTGCCGACCGACGACACGGCTGCGATCCAGGACGCGGCCGGCAACGACGCGGCCAGCCTGCCGACCACGGGCGTGAGCAATCTCGTTCCCGATACGACAGCGCCGGTGTTCGTGTCGGCATCCACCAACGCTGGCGGCGACCGCGTGGTGCTGACCTACGATGGCGCGCTCGATGCGAGCAATCCGCCGGCCATCGGCGACTTCGTGGTCAATGTCGGCGGCAGCGCGGCAGCAGTGAGCGCCGTGGAGATTCTCGGCAGCAGCGTGGTGCTGACATTGGCGACTGCGGTGCTCAGCGGCCAGCCCGTGACCGTGGCCTATACCGACCCCTCAGGCGGCAACGACAGCGGCGCGATCCAGGATGCGGCCGGCAACGATGCCCTGAGCCTGCCGGCCACCGGCGTCAACAACCTCGTGCCCGATGGCAATACGCCGACCTTCGTCTCGGCCGCCACCAGTCCCGACGGCAGCACGCTGGTGCTGAGCTATGACGAAGCGCTGGACGCGGGGAATCCGCCGGCGTCAAGCAGCTTTGCGGTCAATGTCAACGGCGCGCCAGCGGCCATCGCCGCGGTGGCGATCGTCGGCAACACCGTGCAGCTGACGCTGGCGACGCCCGTGGCCTATGGCGCGGTGGTGACGGTCGCCTATACGGACCCTTCGGGCGCCGACGACACCAGCGCCATCCAGGACGCGGCCGGCAACGATGCGGCAAGCCTGGCGCCTGCCAGCGTGACCAATCTGGTGCCCGACGCGGTGGCGCCGGTGTTCGTTTCGGCGCAGACCAGCGCCGATGGCGCCACGCTGGTGCTGGCCTACAGCGAACCGCTCGATGCGGCCAACCCGCCGTCCGCAGGCAGCTTCGTGGTCAATGTCAATGGCGCGCCCGTCACGGTCAATGCCGTGGCGGTCGCGGGCAGCAGCGTGGTGCTGACGCTGGCAGCGCCGGTCGCCAATGGCGCCGCGGTCACGGTGGCGTACCAGGACCCCGGCGTGGGCGACGACCCCGCCGCGATCCAGGACCTGGCCGGCAACGACGCCGTGAGCCTGGCGGAGACCGGCGTGAACAACACCGTGCCCGACACCACGCCGCCGACTTTCGTCTCTGCCGTCACCAGCCCCGATGGCGCCAGCCTGGTGCTGAGCTACAGCGAGTTGCTCGATGCGGCCAACCTGCCGCCCGCAGCCAGCTTTGCCGTCAACGTCAACGGCACGCTGGTGGCCGTGGACAGCGTGGGCGTGGCGGGCAATTCCCTGGTGCTGGCGCTGGCCAGCCCGGTGGCGCATGGCGCCGTGGTGAGCGTGGCGTACGCCGACCCCGGCGCCGGCAACGACGCGGCCGCGATCCAGGACCTGGCCGGCAACGATGCAGCCAGCCTGCCCGTGACCGGCGTGAGCAACACCGTGCCCGACACCACGCCGCCGATCGCGGTTTCGGCCATGACCAGCGGCGACGGCGCGAGCCTGGTGCTGAGCTACAACGAGACGCTCGATGCGGCCAATCCGCCGGCTGCCAGCAGCTTTGCCGTGACCGTCAACGGCGCCGCCGTGGCCGTGACCAGCGTCAGCGTGGCCGGCGCCAGCGTGGTGCTGGGCCTGGCGACGCCGGTGGCCAACGGCGCCGCGGTGAGCTTGGGCTACAACGATCCCACCGCGGGCAACGACGCCAGTGCCATCCAGGACCTGGCCGGCAACGACGCGGCCGGCTTTGCGCCCATGGCCGTCAACAATACCGTGCCGGACACCACGGCGCCGGCGTTCGTCTCGGCGGTGACCAGCAGCGACGGCACGGCGCTGGTGCTGACCTACAGCGAGGCGCTCGACGGCGCCAATCCGCCCGCGGCCAACAGCTTCGCCGTCAATGTCGATGGTGCGCTGGTGGCGGTGACCGCCGTGGGTGTCGCGGGCAGCACCCTGGTCTTGACGCTGGCCACGGCCGTGGCGAATGGCGCGGTGGTCAGCGTGGGGTACACCGATCCGACGGCGCTCGACGATGCCGGCGCCATCCAGGACTTCGCGGGCAACGATGCGGCAAGCCTCGCGCCGACGCTGGTCAACAACACCGTGCCCGACACGGCGGCGCCGGTTTTCGTCTCGGCGCAGACCAGCCCCGACGGCGCGGCGCTGGTGCTGGGCTTCAACGAGGCGCTCGATGCGGCCAATCCGCCGCCCGCCGGCAGCTTTGTGGTCAACGTCGGCGGTGCGCCGGTCGCGGTCACGGGTGTGGCGGTCGTGGGCAGCACGGTGCAGCTGACGCTGGCCACCCCGGTCGCCCACGGCGCCGCGGTCACCGTGGCCTACGACGATCCCACGCCGGGCAACGACGCCGGCGCGATCCAGGACGCCGCGGGCAACGATGCCGCGAGCCTGCCGGCGACCGGCGTCAGCAATACCGTGCCCGATACCACGCCGCCGGCGTTCGTCTCGGCGGCCACCAGCGCCGACGGCAGCGCGCTGGTGCTGAGCTACGACGAGGCGCTCGATCCAGCCAACCTGCCCGCGGGCGGCAGCTTCGTGGTCAACGTCAATGGCACGCCCGTGGCGGTGACCAGTACCGCCGTGGCCGGCAACACGCTGCTGCTGGTGCTGGCCACGCCGGTCGCCAATGGCGCAGCGGTGAGCGTTGCCTACAACGATCCGAGCCCCGCCAACGACGCCAATGCCATCCAGGACGCGGCCGGCAACGATGCCGCCAGCCTGCCGGCCACGAGCGTGAGCAACATCGTGCCCGACACCACGCCGCCGCAGTTCGTCTCGGCGGCCACGGGCGCCGATGGCAGCACGCTGGTGCTGAACTACAACGAAGCGCTCGATGCGGCCAATGCGCCCAGCGCTGGCAGTTTCGTCGTCAGCGTCAACGGCACGCCGGTCACGGTGACCAGCGCGGCGGTGGCCGGCAGCACGGTGGTGCTGGCGCTGGCCACGCCCGTGGCCAACGGCGCCGCGGTCACGGTGGCCTACAGCGATCCGACCACGGGCAACGACGTCAACGCCATCCAGGACGCCGCAGGCAACGATGCGGCCAGCCTGCCTGCCACCGTGGTCAGCAATACCGTGCCCGACACCACGCCGCCGGCGTTCGTCTCGGCCTCGACCAGCACCGACGGCACGACGCTGGTGCTGCGCTATGACGAGCCGCTCGATGCGCTGCGGCCGCCGGTCGCGGGCAGCTTCGCGGTGAGCGTCAACGGCGCGCCGGTCACCGTCACGTCCGCGGCCGTCGCCGGCAGCACCGTGGTGCTGACGCTCGCGACTGCCGTGACCAATGGGGCGGCCGTCAGCGTGGCCTATGCCGATCCGTCCGCGGCCAACGACGCCAATGCCATCCAGGATGCGGCCGGCAACGACGCGCTGAGCCTGCCGGCCACGGGCGTGACCAATTTCGTGCCCGACACGCAGCCGCCCAGCCTGCTGATCACCGCGGCCGACCTGCGCCTGGCCGCGGGCGAGACCACGACCCTGACTTTCGCCTTCAGCGAACCCGTGAGCGGCTTCGCCCTGTCCGACGTGGCGGTGGCAGGCGGCACGCTGGGCTCCCTCCAGCAGCTCAATGCGTCCACCTGGACGGCCACGTTCACGCAGGACGGCAGCGCCACGCCGCCCAGCGTCAGCGTCGCGGCCGGCAGCTATACCGATATCGCCCTGAACCCGGGCGCCGGCTACACGCTCGATGCCGCCCAGGGCCTGACGGCCGACATCATCGCGCCGACCTTGCTGATCACGGCGTCCGACCTGGCGCTGTCCAATGGCGAGGCCACGACCCTCACGTTCAGCTTCAGCGAAGCCGTGAGCGGCTTTGCGGCGGGCGACGTCGCGGTGCAGGGCGGCACGCTGTCGGGATTTGCGCAGGTCGACGCCACCACCTGGACCGCGGTCTTCACGCAAGACGGCACGGCCGCCGCGCCCAGCGTCAGCGTCGCCGCGGACAGCTATGCCGATCTCGCGTCCAACCCCGGCACCGGCTACACGCTCGATGCCGCCACCGGCCTGACGGCCGACATCACGCCGCCGCAGCTGCAGTCGATCACCACCAACGCCTCGGGCATCCAGCTCACGCTGGCCTACAGCGAAGCGCTGGACGGCGCGCAGCTGCCGCTGGCGAGCGCCTTCGAGGTGCGCATCAATGGCACGCTGGTGGCGGTCAGCCGTGTCGCGGTGTCGGGCAGCAATGTCGTGCTGAACCTGGCGCGCGCCGTGGTGTTCGGCGACAACGTGACGCTGGCCTACAACGACCCAAGCGCGGGCAACGATGCCGCCGCCACCCAGGACATCGCCGGCAATGATGCGGCCAGCATCGCCGCGCAGCCCGTGGTCAACGCCGTGCCGTCGACGGACACCACGCCGCCGACGCTGCTGATCACCGCCTCCGACCTGCTGCTGGCGCGCGGCGAGGCCACGACGGTGAGCTTCGAGTTCAGCGAGGCCGTGACCGGTTTCACGGCCAGCGACGTGGTACTGGCCGGCGGCGCGCTGTCCGGCTTCACGCAGCTCAACGCCAACACCTGGACCGCGGTGTTCACGCAGGACGGCACGGCCACGCCGCCGAGCATCAGCGTGGCCGCCGGCAGCTATACCGATGTGTCGCTGAACCTGGGCACGGGCTATGCGCTCAATGCCGCCACCGGACTCACCGCGGACATCACGCCGCCGACGCTGGTCAACGCCGTGACCGGCGCGGGCGGCACGACGCTGGTGCTGACCTACAGCGAAGCCATCGATCCGCTGCGCCTGCCCGCGGCCGGCAGCTTCGTCGTCAACGCCAATGGCGCGGCGGTGGCGGTCACCGGCATTGCCGTGTCCGGCGCCAGCGTCGTGCTGACGCTGGCCGCGCCGCTGGCCAACGGCGCCACCGTGACCGTGGGCTATACCGATCCCACCGCGGGCAACGATGCCAATGCGATCCAGGACCTGGCCGGCAACGACGCGGCCACGCGCACCGGCGTGGCGGTGCTCGATACGCTGCCGCCGGTGCTGCAGGGGGCGAGCGTGACGGGGACGGCGCTGACGCTGGCCTTCGACGAGGCGCTGGGCGCGGCGCCGCCCGTGGGCAGCTTCGTGGTCAACGTCAATGGCGCACCCGTGGCCGTGAGCGCGGTCGCGGTCTCGGGCAGCACAGTGGTGCTGACGCTGGCGAGCGCCGTCGCGGCGGGCGCGGTGGTGACCGTGAACTACACCGACCCCACCGCCGGCAATGATGCCAGCGCCATCCAGGACGTGAGCGGCAACGATGCCGCGAGCCTGGTAGGCGTGGGGGTGGCGAACACGCGCCAGCTGATCCAGGTCGACGAGGACGATCTGTCCGTCGCCGTGCCGGCCGTGGTCAGCGGCACGTTTGCCGGCGTGGCGGCCAATGCCGCGCTGACGCTTTCGGCGCCGGCGCTGGCCTTGACTTCGGGCGGCCAGGCCATCGTCTGGACCGGCGCCGGCACGTCCACGCTGACCGGGCACATCGGCTCGGCCACGGGCGCGGTGGCCGTCGTGGTGTCGATCGGCAGCGGCGCCAACGCGGGCCGCTACACGGTCTCGCTGTACGGGCC
This sequence comes from Comamonas antarctica, assembly GCF_013363755.1. Classification (NCBI taxonomy): domain Bacteria; kingdom Pseudomonadati; phylum Pseudomonadota; class Betaproteobacteria; order Burkholderiales; family Comamonadaceae; genus Comamonas; species Comamonas antarctica. The sequence continues at coordinate 2,129,937 of NZ_CP054840.1, read as the reverse complement.
GCTCGACCATGTCGCGGGCAATGGCGAGAACCTGCGCGACTTCAACGTCGGCGTACTGAACAACGGCGCGGCCAGCAACCTGCAGCTCACGGTCAGCGTGATCGACGACGTGCCCGTGGCCGCACCGACCACGACACAGGTGCTCACGGCGGCCGGCAGCGTGCAGGGCAGCGCGGCGCTGACCTTTGGCGCCGATGGCGGCTACGTGCAGAGCGTCAATGTCGACGGCTTCCAGTTCAGCTACAACCCGGCCGCGCGCACCGTCACGCAGTCCGGCACCTCGACCTCGGTCTACGCGTATTCGTATGACAACCAGTCGACGCTCACGGTGACCACGCTGCGCGGCGAGACCTTCAGCATCGACCTGTCGAGCGGCCAGTACAGCCTGCTGGCCACGGGCATCCGCGCGTCCGTGCAGGCGAATGTCGCGCCCGTCGCCAGCGTGGGCCAGAGCGGCGGACTGCTGGGGCTGGTTGGCGCGAACGCGCTGGGGCTGATCGACCTGGGCCAGCAGCAGGCCTTCACGGCCAGCGATGCCAACAACAACATCCGCGAGGTCACGCTGGTGTTCGGCGGCGTCAGCGTGGGCTCGCTGCTGCGCAATCCCTTCGTGTTCTCGGCCTCGCTGGCGGCCGAGCTGGGCTTGCGCGTGGAGCTCAGCTCGCTGCTGCTGGTGCACCAGCTGCGCATCACCTCGCTCAGCGGCCAGCCCATCGACAGCCTGCGGCTCAACGAGTTGCTGGGCACGGTCTATCTCGACACCAGCCTGCTGGGCGCGCTGTCGGCGGACCTGCTGTCGACGCTGAACATGACCGTGACGGACACCGCGGGCCTGAGCAGCACCGCATCGGCTTCGCAGCTGGCCAACGTGCAGCTGCTGCAGTCGGTACTGGGCCGCGCGGCCACGGGCTTCGAGGCCGGCACGGCGGGCGCCGATGTGCTCGACGGCCCGGACGGCCTGGCGGCCGGCGTGAGCCGGCGCCTCTACGGCTATGGCGGCAACGACACGCTGCTGGGCAACCAGGGCAACGACATCCTGCGCGGCGGCGCGGGCAACGACACGCTCAATGGCTTTGCCGGCAACGACATTCTGGTGGGCGGCAGCGGCGCCGACACGCTGACCGGCGGCGAGGGCACGGACGTGTTCCGCTGGGAGTCCGGCGACCAGGGGACGGTGGCAGCGCCCGTGGTCGACACCATCACCGACTTCAACGTCGCCAGCGCCTGGGCCGGCGGCGACGTGCTGGACCTGGCGTCGATGCTGGTCGGGGAAGGGCGCATCGGCTTCACCTCGGGCAACCTGACCAACTATCTGCACTTCGCCAAGGTCGGCAACGACACGCTGATCAGCATCAGCACCCAGGGCGGCTTCATCGGCGGCTACAACGCGGCCAACGCCGGCCAGACCAACCAGCAGATCCTGCTGAAGAACGTCGATCTGGTCACCGGCTTCGGCAGCGACGCGACAATCATCACCCAGCTGCTGGGCCAGGGCAAGCTGCTGGTCGATGCGGCCAGCGTCAGCAGCAGCGGCCTGGACAACACCACCGATGTCGGCTTCACCATCGTCGACCGCGATGGCGACAGCGCCGCGGGATCGGTGACCTTCGACACCGGCGCGGTGGCGCCCGCCACGTTCAACCCGAACAACCGCGCACCCGAAGTGCAGCTGGCATCGAGCGGATTGCTCGGGGTGATCGGCGTCGATGCGCTGAACCTGGTCAACCTCGGCACCCAGCACCTGACGGCGATCGACCGCGACAACAACCTGAGCCAGGTGACGGTGCGCTACCAGCCGGTGCTGGCGCTGGGCCTGACACCGATACAGCTCACGGCTTCGCAGGCGATTGCCGCGGAACTGGGCTTGCAGCTGAGCGTGCAGAACGACGCCGGCGTGCTCAACCTGATCGCGCCGAGTTCGACGCTGGTCATCACCTCGCTGGTCGCGGGCCGCGCGGTCGGCAACCAGGCGGTCAACGAACTGCTGGCATCGGTGCATCTCACCGACCAGGCCGGCACGCTGCTCAACGGCTCGCTGCTGAGCGCGGATGTGCTCAACGCGCTGAGCATCACGGCCACCGACACCCAGGGCGCCACCTCGACGGCCTCGGTCGCCAGGCTGCTCGATGCGAATCTGGTCAACAACCTCAACGACCAGAGCGGCATCATCGAAGGCAGCAACGCCAGCGAAACCATCACCGGCACCGCGGGCGCCGACCGCATCTACGGGCATGGCGGCGACGACATCCTGCGCGGCGGCGACGGCGACGACCTGCTGCGCGGCGGCTCGGGCAACGACACCCTCGATGGCGGCAATGGCGACGACCTGCTGATCGGCGGCATAGGCAACGACACCTTCATTGGCGGCGCGGGCTCCGACGTCATCCAGCTGCTGGCGCCGAACTATGCGTCGATCAGCGGCGGCACGGGCTTCGACACGCTGCTGCTCGATGGCGGCATCAACCTGACGTTCACCACCGCGCCCACGCGCATCAGCAGCATCGAGCGCATCGATCTGGGCACGGGCGATACCGGTTCGGTGCTGACCCTGACCTCGCAGGCGGTGCTGGAGCTCACGGACAGCCCGTCGCACACGCTGCAAATCGTTGGCGATGCGCGCGACAGCGTGGTAATGTCTGGAGCGACCAAGGGAGCCGCCACGGTGGTGGGCGATGTCAGCTTCGTGTCCTACGCCTGGGGCGGGGCCACGGTGCTGGTCGAGCAGGAGATCACCAACGTCGTGGTGTGATTGAGGTATTCAAGGCAGTCCATAGAAAGTCATTTGCATGGGTTTGTTCATTGATTCGACTGCCAGCCTGGCAGCGGCGCAGGCCGCCGCCAGCGTTTTCAACCCGTGCGCAGCGCCGGCTGCGTTTGCAGGAGGGTGCAGCCGCAGCGCGCCGAAAGCCTTGCAATGAGGGCCCGCGCGCCCTCGGGCCAGCGGCTGGGTCTGTGCCTGCTGCTGGGATGCCTGTGGACCAGCGAAGCCGCGTGGTCCGCGGAGATGCTGCACCTGACGCGGCGGCTGGCGGCCGTCCCTGGCGGCGGGCCTGCGGCGTCGGCTGGCGCCGTCCCGGCTGCTGCCACGCAGCGCATAGCCGTGCCGCGGCCAGCCGCCATGGGACTGCGCGATGCGGTGCAGCAGGGGCTGGGCATCAACCCCGGCGTGCGCGCCGCGATGGCGCGCGTGAACCGCTACGACACCGAGATCGACATCGCGCGCGCGGGCTATCACCCGAACGTGCAAGCCGGCGTCGGCACCGCGGGCTCGGGCAGTTTCCAGCTCGGCTACGACGTGCTCGTGACGCAGATGCTCTACGACTGGGGCGCGGTGGAAAGCCGCGTCGACAGCGCCCAGGCCACGCAGCGCCATGCCGTGCAGGAACTGCTCGTGGCGCGCGAGGACAAGGCGCTGGAGATCAGCGAAGCCTATCTCGACGTACTGTTCGCGCGCCAGCGCGTGGCGGTGGCCGAGGCCTATATCGAGCGCCTCGATGAACTGCTGGCCCTGAGCCAGCGCCGCGTCGCCACCGGTTACGTGGACCGCAGCGAATCGGGCCGCGTGACGCTGGCGCTGGCGCGGGCGCAGGAGCAACTGCTGCTCGAGCAGGGCCGGCTGCAGGAGGCCGCGCAGCAGTTCGCGGTGCTGGTGGGCATGCCTGCCGGAGCGCTCGAGGCGCCGGCGCTGGTGCCGCTCGATGCGCTGCTCGAGCGCGGCCGCCGTCTTGGGCCACTGATCCTGGTGTCGCCGCTGTATCTGCAGGCGGTGGAGAAAAGCCGGGTCGAGGAGGCCAACATCAAGGCCGCCGATGCCGCGCTCAAGCCGCAACTCAACCTCGAAGGCACGGCGCAGCGCCGCGAGATCGGCGGGCAGCTCACGCGCGACACCACCATCATGCTGCGCCTGCGCATGGCGGCGTTCCAGGGCCTGTCCAACTTCAAGCGCGTCGACGCCGCGCGCCAGGCGCTCGAAGCCGCGCAATGGGACAAGGAGCAGATCGAACGCGACATCCGCCGCAAGGTGCAGGTGCTGATGGAGGGCGAGGCGCCGCTGGCCGCGCGCGAGGCCGCGCTGCGCGAGCAGATCGGCGGCGCGGGCGAGATCGGCGCCATCTACCGCGAGCAGTTCTTTGTCGGCATGCGCAGCATGATCGATCTGCTGTCCGTCGAGGCCGACCGTTTCGAGGCCGAGCGCCAGCTGCTGCAGCTGCAAGGCGAGCGCCAGCGCCTGCCGCTGCGCGCCATGGCCCAGCTCGGGCTGCTCGTGCCTTTGCTTGAAGACCGCATTGCGGAGAAGATTCTTCCATGAGCGCCATTCCATTCGTTACCGACCGGCCCGCGAGCGCGGCCTCGCGCGACCCGGTGCGCGAGGCGCTGGTGCTGCTGTGCGCGCATTTCGGCCATGGCGTGAGCGTGGCCGAGCTGGGCCAGGGCTTTGCGCTCGAACGCGGCCGGCTGCCGCTGGCGCTGGCGCCGCGCGCGCTGCGCCGCGCCGGGCTGCACGCGCGCGTGCAGGGCATCGCGCTGGGCGACATCACGCCGCCGCTGCTGCCGGCGCTGCTGCAGCTCAAGGGCGGCGGGCTGCTGCTGTGGGTTGAAACCATCGATGGCGCGGTGGTGCTGCTCGACCCCGAAAGCGGCGGCGGCCAGCAGCGCATGGCGCTGGCCGACCTGCAGCCGCTGTACGCGGGCCAGGCACTGTTCGCGCGGCCGCGCTACCGCCCGGACGGACGCGCCCAGGCGTTTGCCAAGGACGTGCCCACGCACTGGCTCAAGGGGCCGCTGCGCGCCTGCTGGCGCGACTACGCGCGCGTGGCGCTCGCGGCGCTGATGGCCAACCTGCTGGCCATTGCCTCGTCGCTGTTCGCGCTGCAGGTCTACGACCGCGTGGTGCCCAACAGCGCGTTCGAGACGCTGTGGCTGCTCGCCAGCGGCGCGGTGCTGGCCATCGTGTTCGAGTTCGTGCTGCGCAGCCTGCGCGCGCACATGCTCGAAGTGGTGGGCAAGCGGCTCGACCTGCACCTGTCTTCGCTGCTGTTCAACCAGGTGCTGCAGATCCGCCTGCAGTCCAAGCCGGCGTCGATGGGCGCGTTCAGCAACCAGGTGCGCGAGTTCGAGTCGGTGCGCGAGTTCTTCACCTCGACCACGGCGGCGACCATCAGCGACCTGCCGTTCGTGCTGCTGTTCATCGGCATCGTCTGGGTGATCGGCGGCCCCGTGGCCTGGGTGCCGCTGGTGGCGGTGCTGCTGATCCTGGGCGTGGGGCTGGCAACGCAAGGGGTGCTGGCGCGGCTGTCGCGGCAGAACCTGCGCGAGGGCGCGATCAAGAACGGCGTGCTGCTCGAGGCCATCGAGCATCTTGAAACCGTCAAGACCACGCAGGGCGAAGGCCGGCTGCTGCAGCAATGGGAGCGGCTCACGGCCGAGATGTCGAGCGCCACGGTGCAGCAGCGCAGCCTGACTTCGCTGATCAACTACGGCGCCGGGCTGGTGCAGCAGCTGTGCTATGTGGGCGTGGTGGTGGTGGGCGTCTACCAGATCAGCCAGGGCCATATGACCACCGGTGCCCTGGTGGCCTGCTCGATGCTGGCCTCGCGCGCGATCTCGCCGATGTCGCTGGTGGCGGGCATGCTGTCGCGCTGGCAGCATGTGAAAGTCGCCATGGAAGGGCTCGACAGCCTGATGGCGTCGCCCATCGAACGCCCGGCCGAACGCCGCTTCGCGCGGCCCGCGGTGCTGCTGGGCCACTACCGGCTGGAGAACGTGCGCGCGGGCTACACCAGCGAGGGTCCGATGGCGCTCGATATCGCGCAGCTGGAGATCCGCCCGGGCGAGCGCGTGGCGCTGCTGGGCGGCAACGGCGCGGGCAAGTCGACGCTGCTGCGCCTGTTGTCCGGACTCACCGCGCCGGGCGAAGGCCAGGTCAAGCTCGACGACCTGGCGCTCACGCAGATCGACCCGGCCGAACTGCGCCAGTCGATCGGTTATCTGCCGCAGGACACGGCGCTGTTCTTCGGCACGCTGCGCGACAACCTGTCGCCGCTCAACGGCAACCTGGGCGACGACGAGATGCTGGCGGCGCTCGAGGGCGTGGGCCTGGGCGAGTTCGTGCGCGCCCACCCGCTGGGGATGGACATGCAGATCAACGGCAGCACCAGCGTCTCGGGCGGCCAGCGCCAGGCCATCGGCCTGGCCCGGCTGCTGCTGCTCGACCCGCGCATCGTGCTGCTCGACGAACCGACGGCCGCGTTCGACCAGGAAAGCGAGCTGCGCGTGATCCGCTACCTGCATACCTGGCTCGAAGGCCGCACGCTGATCCTGTCGACGCACAAGCGCCAGCTGCTCGACCTGACCCAGCGCGCCGTGGTGCTGCGCCAGGGCCGCGTGGTCATGGATGGCGCCCAAAGCCAGCTGGTGCAGGGCAACCGGGTACAGGCGCAGGAGGGGCAGCCATGAGCGCGCGCAAGAAGGAAGAGGGCGCGCTGCTGCGCGCGCTGCGCGATCCCGCGCTGTCCATGGAGCATCCCGGGGCGCGCGGCGTTTTCTGGGTCAGCGTGCTGTGCATCGTCGCCTTCGTGGCCTGGGCCGCCTTGTCCGAGCTCGACGAAGTCACGCGCGGCGACGGCCGCGTCATTCCCTTCAGCCGCGTGCAGAAGATCCAGAGCCTCGAAGGCGGCATCCTCAAGCAGTTGCATGTCAAGGAAGGCCAGGAAGTCGAGGCCGGGCAGATGCTGGCCGAGATCGACAACACGCGCTTTCGCTCGGCCTATCTCGAAGGCCAGAGCCACATCGAGGCATTGAGCGCGACCGTGGCGCGGCTCGAAGCGGAAACGCTCAACAAGGACCGCATCAGCGTGCCTCGGGACCTGCCGACGGGCAGCCTGGCCATGGCCTCGGAGCAGGCGCTGTTCAAGGCCAAGCGCGAGAAGTTCAAGGCCTCGCAGGCTTCGCTGCAAAACGAGCTGCGCCTGGCGCGCCAGCAGCTGGCGGTCATCGAGCCGCTGGTGGCCACGCGCTCGGTCAGCGAGATGGAACTGCTGCGGCTGCGGCGCGAAGCCGCGGCGCTCGAAGGCCGGCTGCTGGAGCTGGGCAACGAGTATTTCCAGCAGGCCTACAGCGAGCTCTCGGCCAAGAAGGCCGAACTCAGCGCGCTGCAGCAGACCTCGCTGCAAAAAGCCGACCAGCTGCGCCGCACCGACCTGATCTCGCCGGTCAAGGGCAGCGTCAACGCCATCCTGATCACCACGCGCGGCGGCGTGATCCAGCCCGGCGAGGCAATCATGGAGGTGATTCCCAGCGACGAGCAGCTGCTGGTCGAAGCCAAGGTCAAGCCCAAGGACGTCGCGTTTCTCGTGCCCGGCATGCCGGCGCGCGTGAAGATCACCGCCTATGACTACACGGTGTTCGGCGACCTGTCCGGCAAGCTCGAACAGATCAGCCCCGACACCATCCAGGAAGACACGCCGCGCGGCAAGGAAGCGTTCTACAAGATCCTGGTGCGCACCGACAGCAGCCACCTGCAAAAGGGCGAGGAAAAGCTGCCGATCAAGCCGGGCATGGTGGCGGAAGTGGACGTGCTCAGCGGCAAGCGCTCGGTGCTGAACTACCTGATGCGGCCGCTGATCAAGGCGCGGTTGAATTGAAAAAGGTTTCAGATCCTTCGATTTATCGCAGCAGTCAAGATTCCGTTCGTCCTGAGCTTGTCGAAGGATGAATGGCCTGCCCTCTGGAACAGCACCCTTCGACAGGCTCAGGGCGAACGGTAGAACGAGACGGGACTGACGACCTCACCCCGGCAGAAACCGGATTCCGCTGCGCCGCACCAGCTCCTCATAGCTGATCGGCGCACTCATGCGCGTGCTGGCCGCATTGGCCTGCCAGTGCGCCCAGCTCTTGCCCGTGCTCGCGTCGTAGACCAGCTTGAACAGATGGCTGGGCACCTGCACCTTGCCCGGGCCGATGGTGCGCGTCGGGCCCGAATACACCGGGCCGGTGAAGACATAGACATCGCCTTGCGCGCGCTGCGCGTAGCTGCGCGTGTCCTGCTCGATCTGGCTCCACGGCCCGGCGTTGTGGGTCTGGTTCTGCGGCACCATGTTGGCCAGGCTGAAGCTCTGCGCCATGGCCTCTGCGCTGGCCATGTTGCCCGCGGGCGCCATATGGCCGCGCGAATAGCCTGAACCCTGGTAGTCGGCCAGCTCGGCGCGCTCGGCGCGCGGCAGGCGCGCGTCGGCGAAGAACCTGTCGGTGCGCTGCAGTCCCTTGGCCTGGACCACGCTGCTGCGGTTCAGCCGCTCGGCGACGAACACCGGCGCCTTGTGGCTGCCGCTGTGCAGCACCGCAAAGCCGCTGTAGCACAGCTCGCGCAGGTCGGCCGCGCCCGGCACCACGGGCGGCGTGCCCGCGGGAAAATGCTGGCGGCACTGCGAGAACTGCGTGGCGGTGCTGCTGGGCGTGCCGGCCACGGAACCTGCGGCGCTGCCGGCAACGCTGGCGGGCAGGCCCAGCAGGTCGTGCAGCACGTAGCGCGTGAGCCCGTCGGCCAGCGGCGTGAGCGAAGCCAGCGCCGAAGCCAGCAGCGGCGCAGCCACCGAGCCCGTGAACTTGGCCAGCACCGTGTCGTACAGGCCCGAGCCCAGCGTGCAGCCCGAAACCTGGTGGCCGACGGCCGCAGATGAGGTCAAGCCGAACCAGAAGCGGCGCATCCGCAGGAGGCCATTGATCTTGGATAGCAGGGCACTCTTGCGGGTGCGTTTGCGGGCGCGCTTCTTCATGTCTGGACGGATGTTAACCGCCAAAGCAAGCGCCAGCCCCGACCCCACGGATGTTTGCACTCGCACCCGCGCAGCAGCGCGCGGGTCCTGCGCGCAAGTGCGCGCCAGCGCTCGGGAAATTGCTTTTCGGGCGCTTTTTCAAAGACCGCTAAACACTGTAGTTTTCCTCAGGTATTGGCGCGTATTTCGCGCCTCAGACGCCCCAGGTGTCGCCACAGATGCTTTCATACCAGGCGAGCGCGTACCTGGCCTCGGCGCTGCGAAAGTCCGCGCCCGCACCGAGCGGGCTGATGCCGCCCGAACCCGGCACCTCGACCAGCGTGCCGGATTGCGCGCGATACACCCCGGCCACCGAGATGCCATGCTTCGGACCGATCAGGCTGTAGCAGGTGTTCGTGTAGAGCGCCTCGGGCGCATCGCGGCCCAGCAGTTCGGCCTGCAGGGCCGCTGCCACCAGCTTGGCCTGCGAGTTGGCGCTCGAGCCGGACTTGGGCATGGGTGCGGCACTGGCCGCGTCGCCAATCACGTGCACATGGGGCTGCAAGGTGGAGGCGAAGTTTCCGGCATGCACCGGTGCCCAGCCACTGGCATCGACCACGCCCGCGCGCACGGCGATCAGGCCGGCTTTCTGCGCGGGAATCACGTTCAGCACCTCGGCCCGGTGGCGCGCGCCATGCGCATCCTCGGCTTCGCGCCGCTGTGCATCGACACGCACCACCGCGCCGCCTTCGGCCGGCGGCCGCCACTCGACCATGTCCCCATACCGCTGCTTCCAGCCTTCGAGGAACAGCGGCTTTTTCGAGAACTCGTCCTTGGCGTCCAGCAGCACGAGCTTGCTGCGCGGCTTGCACCTGGCGAGGTAGTGCGCGACCAGCGCCGCACGTTCGTACGGGCCGGGCGGGCAGCGGTAGGGCCCGGCCGGAATCACCATCATGAAGGTGCCGCCATCGGGCATGGCTTGCAGTTGCTGGCGCAGCAGATGCGTCTGCGCGCCCGCCTTCCAGGCATGCGGCGCGAATTCGGCGGCGGCCTCATCGTAGCCGGGCAGGGCGTCCCAGCGCAGGTCGATGCCCGGCGACAGCACCAGCTTGTCCCATCGCAGCCGCTCGCCGCCGGACAGCGTCACCGTGCGCGCGACGGGATCGATGTCGTCGGCACTGGCCTGCACCACGTCGATGCCCAGGGTGCGCAGCGCGTCGTACCCATGGCCCAGCGTCTCCCAGTCGCGCAATCCCGCGAGGTAGAGGTTCGAGAACGCGCAGGTGTAGTAGCGCGCTGCGGGCTCCACCAGCGTGATGCGCGCGGCCCGCAGCCACTTGCGCAGATAGCGTGCCGCCGTGGCGCCGCCAAAGCCGCCGCCCACGACCACGATCTGCGCGGCGCCCGCCTGGGCATGCAACAGCGCCGGCATCGACCATGCCGCGGCACCTGCGCCCAGTGCGCCCAGCGCGCGGCGGCGCGAGGAGGAATGCAGCGGCGCCGGCATCATTTCACCTGCGCAAACCAGCGCGCCAGCGCCTGGATCTGCGCCTCGTCATAGCCCTTGATTAGCCGCGTCATGATGGTGGCATCGGGCGCGGTGCCGGACTTGAAGGCCTGCAGCCGCTGCAGCAGCCGCTGTTCGGACTGGCCCGCGAGGCTGGGAATCACAGTGGTCGAGCGGCCGTCGGGACCATGGCAGCTGAAGCAGCCCGCGGCCATGACGGCCACCGTCGCGGCCGACGGCTCTGGCAGCGGCGCTGCGGGCGGCGCGCCGTTGCCCGGCGCACCCTGCATGGCGAAAACCAGCGCCAGCGGATGGCGCAGGGAACTCAGGAGATGCATGGAAAGGCCTTTCTCGCAGGCCCGGCGGGGTGGCGCGGGCACAGGCTTTCGAGCATGCCCGGCGCCGTGGGCGGCGAGGATAAGGCCTGGCGCCCAGCGCTTGCGCGGCAGCGCCGACAAGGGCCGCCGCCGCAACCCGCTCAGGTGCTCTCGCGCACCACCAGCTCGTAACCCAGCTCGATACTGCCCACGGCCGGCTTGGCGCCGCGCATCATGCCGAGCAGCATGCCCGCGCCTTCGCGCCCGACCTCGCTGCGCGGCGTGCGCACCGTGGTGAGCGACGGCACCATCTGGTCGCTGCCGGCAAGGTCGTTGAAGCCGGCCATGGCAATGCGCGCCGGCACGGCCACGCCCAGGCGGTGCGCGGCCAGCAGACCGCCCTGCGCAATGTCGTCGTTGCAAAAGAAGATCGCGTCGATATCGGGCATGCGCTGCAGCATCTCCTCGAAGAGCCGCGCGCCCAGGGCAATCGACGAGCGTTCGGGGCTCAACATTTCGAGCCTCGGATCATAGAGGCCGGCTTCGCGCAGGCCGCGGCGGTAGCCCTCGGCGCGCTGCAGCACGCGCGGGTCGAGCTGCGCGCCGCAAAACGCAATGCGCCGGCGCCCGCGCTCGAGCAGATGCCGGGTGATGGCCGCGCCCGCATCGGTCTGCGAAAACCCGACGCAGGCCACGCCCGGCGCGTTGCTGGTCTCCATCAGGTGCACGCAGGGCACGCCGCTCTGTGCAATCAGCTGGCGCGCGGTTTCGCTGCGGTCGAAGCCCGTGACCAGCAGGCCCGCGGGCCGGTGCGGCAGATAGGTGCGCAGCAGCAGCTCCTCCTCGGCGCTGTCGTAGTGGGTCACGCCGATCAGCGGCTGGTAGCCTTCGGGAAACAGCGTGCGGTGCACGGCTTCGAGCAGGTCGACGAACAGCGCGTTCGACAGCAGCGGCACCAGCACCAGGACCTGCGTGCTTTTCTGCGACGCCAGTGCGCGCGCGGCCGGATCGGGCACGTAGCCCAGCGTGTCGGCCGCCTGCTGGACTTTTTCCACCAGCTGCGAATCGACAGCGCGCTCGCCACGCAAAGCGCGCGATACCGTGATCGGGCTCACGCCCGCAAGCCGGGCCACGTCGGCCAGGGTGACACGGCCGCTGGAGCGGCGGGCACGGCGCGGAGCTTCTGTCAAGGGTTTGTCCTGATGTCTGAGGGTTGGGAATGGGCTTATGATAGCGCTATCCAAGCAGGTCGGCATCGCGGTTTACCCGCAATCCTGCCTGCAATAATTCACTGCGCGCGGACTTCGGTCCCGCGCTTTTTTGTAAGTACCATGGATAGCGCTATCCCACAATCTCGCAGCGAATCTCCCTCGCCACGGCCCACGGCTTGGGTAGTCATGGGCGTGTCCGGCTGCGGCAAATCCAGCGTCGCCCAGTTGCTCGCGAAGGCACTCGGGTGGACGCTGCACGAAGGCGACAGCTACCACGCGCCCGAAAGCGTGCGCAAGATGCAGGCCGGCATTCCGCTCACCGACGACGACCGCAGCCTCTGGCTGCAGGACCTGGCCCGGATCCTGGGCCGGGCCACGCCAGCCACCGGCATCGTGCTGACCTGCTCGGCGTTGAAGCGCAAATACCGCGACCGCCTGCGCGCGGCGCTGCCCGATGCGGCCGTGGGCTTTGTGTTTCTGGACCTGGACTACGCCACTGCCTTGCAGCGCGTGCAGCAGCGCCCCGGCCATTTCTTTTCGCCCGACCTGGTGGCCAACCAGTTCGCCACGCTCGAGCGCCCCGATGGCGAAGACGGTGTGGTCGGTGTCGACGCCACGCTGCCGCTGGCCGAGATCGTGCGCCGCGTCACGGACTGGCGCGCGCCCGCCCTGGCGTGAACGATTCCAAGGATTCCCCATGCATGCAGAAACAAGTTCTCCCCGGCGCAAGCCGCGCCTGCAGCGCGCGGCCGAGCTGTTCATGGTGCTGGCGCTGGCCGGCATGGTCATCGCGGTGTTCGTCAACGTGGTGCTGCGCTACGCCTTCAACACCAGCATCGTCTCGTACGAGGAAATCTCGCGCCTGCTGTTCGTCTGGCTGGTTGCCGTCGGCTCCATCGTCGCGGCCTACGAGGGCAGCCACCTGGGCTTCGACATGGTGACCTCGCGCGTCAAGCCGGCCACGCGCCGCGTGCTGTTCTGGCTCACTCAGGCGCTGGTGCTGGCCTGCATGCTGATGCTGCTGTGGGGCTCGTGGGCCCAGGTCGAGGCCGGGCTGAGCAGCTACAGCACGGTGCTGGGCTACCCGCTGGCGCTGGGCGCGGCGGCCACGCTGGTGCTGGCGCTGGGCATGCTGGCGGTGGCCTTGCGCGACCTGCGCCGCGGCGTGCCGGCACCGTCCGACGACGGCGTGCTGGATATCGAATAAGGAGCACGCAGATGATCGTGACTTTCATTTTCCTGTTCGTGCTGATCGGCGGCATGGTGATCGGCATGCCGATCGCGCATTCGCTGATCCTTACCGGGGTGGCGCTGATGTGGCACCTCGACTTCTTCGATACGCAGCTGCTGGCGCAGAACCTGCAAGCGGGCTTCGACAACTTCCCGCTGCTGGCGGTGCCGTTCTTCATCCTGGCCGGGGAACTGATGAATGCCGGCGGCCTGTCGCGGCGCATCATCGACCTGGCCAGCGCCTTCGTCGGCCATATCCGCGGCGGCCTGGGCTTCGTCACCATCGGCGCGGCCGTGCTGCTGGCTTCGATGAGCGGCTCGGCGATCGCCGACACCGCGGCGCTGGCCACGATTCTGCTGCCCATGATGCGCGACCAGAAGTATCCGGACAGCTACAGCGCCGGCCTGCTGGCCTCGGGCGGCATCATCGCGCCCATCATCCCGCCGTCGATGCCCTTCGTGATCTATGGCGTGACCACCAACACCTCGATCAGCAAGCTGTTCCTGTCGGGCATCGTGCCCGGCCTGATCATGGGCACCTTCCTGATCGGCGCCTGGTGGACGATCGCGCGCAAGTACAAGCTGGCCGCGGGCGAGCGCGTGGCCTGGGGCGTGCGCGGCAAGACCCTGCTCAAGAGCTTCTGGGCGATGATGATGCCGGTCATCATCCTGGGCGGCTTGAAGGGCGGGGTATTCACCCCAACCGAAGCCGCCGTGGTGGCCGCCGTCTATGCGCTGTTCGTGTCGATGGTGATCTACCGCGAGCTGAGCTGGAGCAAGCTGTACGACGTGTTCCTGGCCGCGGCCAAGACCACGGCGGTGGTGATGTTCCTGTGCGGCGCGGCCACGGTGACGGCATACATGATCACGCTGGCCGACCTGCCCAACCTGCTGGCCGACAGCTTCTCCGGCCTGATGGGCAATCCGATGCTGTTCATGGCGCTGATGATGCTGTTCCTGCTGGCCGTCGGCACCGCGATGGACCTCACGCCCACCATCCTGATCTTCGGCCCGGTCTGCGCGCCGCTGGCGGTGAAGGCCGGCATCGATCCGGTGTACTTCGGCTTCATGTTCATCTATGTCGGCTGCATCGGACTGATCACCCCGCCCGTGGGCACGGTGCAGAACGTCGTGGCCGGCGTCGGCCGGCTGCGCATGGAAACCGTGATCAAGGGCACGACACCCTTCCTGCTGGCCTATGTGTTCCTCGCCGTGCTGCTGGTGATCTTCCCGCAGATCGTGCTGGCGCCGCTGCGCTGGATGCATTGAACGAATTTTTGCAACCGGGGGCAGGCTGCCCCCATATTCCAACCAGGAGACAGACATGCGAATCAAATTTGCCCTCGGCGCACTCGCCGTCCTGATGGCCGCCGGTGCCGTGCAGGCCCAGGATTTCAAGCCGCGCATCGTGCGCTTCGGCTACGGCCTGGTCGACGACTCGAACCAGGGCCGCGCGGTGCGCCTGTTCGCCAAGGAGGTCGAGAAGGCCACGGGCGGCAAGATGAAGGTGCGCGGCATCGGCAATGCCTCGCTGGGCTCGGACACGCAGATGCAGCAGGCGCTGATCGGCGGCGCGCAGGAAATGATGGTCGGCTCCACCGCCACGCTGGTCGGCGTCTCGCCGCAGATGGCGCTGTGGGACACGCCGTTCCTGATCAACAACACCCGCGAAGCCGACGCGCTGCTTGACGGCCCGGTGGGCGACAAGGTGCGCGCCACGCTCGACGCCAAGGGCTTGGTCGGCCTGGTCTACTGGGAAAACGGTTTCCGCAATCTGACCAACAACAAGCACCCCGTGACCAAGCTCGAGGACATGAACGGCATCAAGCTGCGCGTCATGCAGAACAATGTCTTCCTCGACAGCTTCAAGGCCCTCGGCGCCAATGCCGTGCCGCTGCCGTTCTCGGAACTGTTCACCGCGCTGGAAACCAAGGCCGTCGACGGCCAGGAGAACCCGTTCAACACCGTGGTGTCGAGCAAGTTCTACGAAGTGCAGAAGTACCTCACCGTCACCAACCACGTCTACAGCCCCTGGATCGTCACCGTCAGCAAGAAGTGGTGGGACGGCCTGAGCAAGGCCGAGCAGAACGTGCTGATGGATGCGGCGAAGAAGTCGCGCGACTTCGAGCGCAAGGACACGCGTGACGAGGCCGCCAAGGCCCTGGCCGACCTGAAGTCCAAGGGCATGCAGGTCAACGAGCTGTCGGCAACGGAAGCCGGCCGCATGCGCGACAAGCTCACCCAGGTCAATGCCTCGGTGTCCAATACCGTCGGCGCCGATCTGTGGAAGCAGACGCAGGACGAGCTGGCGAAGATCCGCGCCGCCAAATGAGCCACGCCGCCGTCCCTGCCGACGCCGCCCGCCGTGTCGCCTGGATCACGGGCGCCGGTACCGGCATAGGTCTCGCCGGCGCCCAGGCGCTGGCTACCGACGGCTGGCAGGTGGTGCTTTCGGGGCGGCGCGCAGACCTGCTGACCGCTGCCTGCGCGCAGCTCGAAGGAGCTGGCGGCCAGGCCGAAGCCCTGGCGCTGGATGTCGCCGACGCCGCGGCGACCGAGGCGGCCGCAGCGCTGATCACCCAGCGCCATGGACGCATCGACTTGCTGGTGAATGCCGCCGGGATCAATGTCCAGCGCCGCAGCTGGGCCGAGTGCAGCGCCGACGACTGGCAGCGCGTGCTGGACATCAACCTCAAGGGCACGGTCCACACCATGCGCGCCGTGTTGCCCGTGATGCGTGCCGCCGGCGGCGGCGCGATCATCAACGTCGCCTCCTGGGCCGGACGCTTCACTGCGTCGATGCCGGGCGCGGCCTATACCGCCAGCAAGACCGCCGTGGCGGCGCTGACGCATGAATTCAACATCGAGGAACACCGCCACGGCTTGCGCGCCTGCTGCCTGCTACCCGCCGAGGTCGCCACCCCGATATTGAAGCAGCGCCCGGTGCCGCCGTCAGACGCGGACATGGCACGCATGCTGCAGCCGCAAGACCTGGGCCGGACGATTGCCTTCGTCGCCAACATGCCGGCCCATGTCTGCGTCAACGAGATATTGATCAGCCCCACCTGGAACAGAATGTTCCTTTGAGAGAACGAATGACTTTGAACGCCACCGTCGAAGCGGTCACGCGCCGCATCCGCGAGCGCAGCGCCCCCGAGCGCGGCGCCTATCTGCAGCGGCTGCGCAGCATGGCGCAGCGCCCGCCGGGCGCGCAGCGCCTGGGCTGCGCCAACGTCGCGCATGCGTTTGCCGGCCTGCCCGGCAACGACAAGCTGCGCATCGTCGCCGAGCGCGCGCCCAACATCGGCATCGTCACGGCCTATAACGACGTGCTGTCGGCGCATGCGCCGCTGCAGCACTACCCCGATCTGATCAAGGACGAGGCGCGCAGAAACGGCGCCACGGCCCAGGTGGCGGGCGGCGTGCCCGCCATGTGCGACGGCGTGACCCAGGGCACGCCCGGCATGGAGCTGAGCCTGTTCAGCCGCGATGTGATTGCGATGGCCACGGCGGTGTCGCTGAGCCATGACGTGTTTGATTCCGCCTTGCTGCTGGGCGTGTGCGACAAGATCGTGCCCGGCCTGCTGATCGGCGCGCTGCAGTTCGGCCATCTGCCCACGGTCTTCGTGCCCGCGGGGCCCATGACCTCGGGCCTGTCGAACAGCGCCAAGGCCAAGGTGCGCGAGCAGGCCGCGCAAGGCCTGGTCGGCCGCAGCGAACTGCTGGCCGCCGAATCCGCGGCCTACCATGGCGAAGGCACCTGCACCTTCTACGGCACGGCCAACAGCAACCAGATGCTGCTCGAAGCCATGGGCCTGCATGTGCCCGGCACGGCCTTCGTCAACCCCGGCCAGGCGCTGCGCGAGGAACTCACGCGCGAAGCCGCGCGCACGCTGCTGGTGCCGGGCTGCGCGCCGATCGGCGAAGTGGTCGACGAGCGCTGCATCGTCAACGCCATGGTGGCGCTGCTGGCCACGGGCGGCTCGACCAATCACCTGATCCACTGGGTCGCGGTCGCGCGCGCGGCCGGCATCTCGATCGATTGGGACGATTTCTCGGAACTGTCGGCCGTCGTGCCGCTGCTGTCGCGCGTCTACCCGAACGGCAGCGCCGACGTGAACCATTTCCAGGCCGCGGGCGGCCCGGGCTATGTGATCCGCGAGCTGCTCGACGCAGGCCTGATGCACGAGGACGTGCGCACCGTGCGTGCCGGCGGCATCCGCGAGTACACACGCCTGCCCCAGGGCGACGCCGCGCACCGGCTGCATTGGGTCGATATCGGCGCCAGCCTCGACGACAGCGTGGTGCGCCCGGTGGGTGCGCCCTTTAGCGCCACGGGCGGCCTCAAGCTGCTGCACGGCAATCTGGGCCGCAGCGTGATCAAGGTTTCGGCGGTGCCTGAAGACCGGCATGTGGTCGAGGCGCCGGCGCGCGTGTTCGGCTCGCAGGCCGAGCTGCAAGACGCCTTCCAGGCCGGCGAACTCGACCGCGACGTGGTCTGCGTCGTGCGCTGGCAGGGCCCGCAGGCGAACGGCATGCCCGAGTTGCACAAGCTCACGCCGCCGCTCGCGGTGCTGCAGGGCAAGGGTTTCAAGGTGGCGCTGGTCACCGACGGCCGCATGAGCGGCGCCTCGGGCAAGGTGCCCGCGGCCATCCATGTCTCGCCCGAAGCCGTCGCTGGCGGCCCGCTGGCGCGCGTGCAGGATGGCGATCTGATCCGTCTCGACGCCGTGGCCGGCACGCTGGCCGTGCTGGTCGACGAGGCCGAATGGCTGGCACGCACCCCGGCGCAGATGCCGGCCGCGCAGGCCCTGGACAACACCTTTGGCTTCGGCCGTGAACTGTTTGCCGGTTTCCGGCGCAATGCGCTCAGCGCGGAAGAGGGAGCCTGCTCATGGCTGTAACCGGCACACCACTGACCGCGCGCGCGGTGATGCAAGACGCACCGGTGATTCCGGTCATCGTGCTGCATGAGGTGCAACACGCCGTGCCCATGGCGCGCGCGCTGGTTGCCGGCGGCATCCGCATGCTCGAAGTCACGCTGCGCACGCCGCAGGCCCTGGCCTGCATCGAAGCCATTGCGCGCGAAGTTTCTGAAGCCGTCGTGGGCGCGGGCACGGTGCGCAGCAGTAACGACGCTGCTGCCGCGGCACGCGCGGGCGCGCGCTTTGCCGTCAGCCCCGGCTACACGACGGCGCTGGGCAGCGCCTGCCGCGAAGCGGGCCTGCCGCTGCTGCCCGGCGTTGCCACCGCCAGCGAAATCATGGCCGCGCAGGCCGAGGGCTTCGACGCCCTGAAGTTCTTCCCGGCCCTGCAGTCCGGCGGCAGCGCGATGCTCAAGGCCTGGCAGGGGCCGTTTGGCGACGTCCTGTTCTGTCCCACCGGCGGTATCCAGCCCGGCAACGCGGCCGAGTTCCTGGCGCTGGCCAACGTCGCCTGCGTCGGTGGCTCGTGGCTGGTGCCTGGCGATGCGCTTGCACAGGGCGACTGGGAACGCATCACGGCGTTGGCACGGGCCGCAAGCCAACTCGCACGCGGATAAGCGCGGGATCAGGGTTTGGCCAACTCGCGTTCGAGATCCTGCTTTTCCGTGAGATAACGGTCGAGTATGGCTTGCAGCCGGCGCTGCTCCGTGTCGCACTGCGCCGCAATGGCCTGCATCTCGGCGCTCAGCGACTGCTCCCAGGTCGCGCCCGCGAGGTCGTTGCTGGCAAGCTTTTTTCGGTTGCGGACCGCGTCGAGCTCGGCCTGGCATTGCCTGCGGGCCCGTGCGATGTCGTCCTGCGCGCCGCCGATGCTGAGATTGTTGAGCGTCGACAGCCGGTTTTCCTTCGCCAGGCGTGCGGACAATGCATTGAGCCGGTCTGCTTCGGACGCGCGGGGCGAACTGCTATCTGCCGTCGCTGCATTGGAGGGTGGTGGTGAGGCTGGATAGCCCGATGCCGGCTGCACATCCAGCTTCGCGCCCTGCGTGGCGCCGCTGCACGCCGACTGCTGGAAAGTGACGCGGCCATTCGCATCCACGCATTTGTAGACGGCCCATGCAGGCACGCAGGTCCATCCTGCCAGGCCTATTGCGATAACCCAATGACGGCAATGCATATCTTCCCTTTCGCGGATGCCAAACGGTTTGGTAACGCCCTGGGAGGCATGGTTCCATGCATCGACACGGCCCGGCGCGGTCACATTCCGCAATGTGCTTGCATTTGACCTCAGGCGTACTGCGGCATGGATGATCAGGCTTGGGCGCCGCGCTGTGCCCTGCCAATCTTGCCGGGCCTTGCCGAGACGCTGACTAGCGGCTGTGCGCTTCGGTTTTCTTGGACCCTACTGCCCGCAAGCCCTGTGCGCCGAAGCTGTCGGCGGGCGATCCGGCCATGGACCAGAAGGTGCGCGATGTGATGGAGCGCCAGCTGGCGCAGATGGTGCGGCTGGTCGACGACCTGATGGACGTCAACCGCATCTCGCGCGGCAAACTCGAGCTGCGGCGCGAACGGCTGCCGCCGGCGGCAGCCGTGGAGCAGGCCGTCGAGGTCTGCCGGCCGCTGCTGCAGCAGCACGGACACCGCCTGCGGGTGGACCTGCCCGACCTGCCGGCCCTGCGGTGGGGCGACCCGGTGCGGCTGGCGCAGATCTTTGGCAACCTGCTCACCAATGCCTGCAAGTGCACACCTGCTGCCGGCGAGATCGCGTTGAGCGCCGCGCTGGCGGGCCCGCAGGTCCGGGTCAGCATCAAAGACAACGGCGCCGGCATTCCGGCCGATCAGCTGGAGCATATCTTCGAGATGTTCACGCAGGCCGGCAAGACGCTCGAGCGTGCGCAGGGCGGTCTCGGCATCGGACTGATGCTGGTGCGGCAACTGGTGCAGATGCATGGCGGCACGGTGCTCGCCCGAAGCGATGGCCTGGGCAAGGGCAGCGAATTCACGGTGCTGCTGCCGCTGGGCGGTCCGCCGCAGGCGCCCGTGCGACGCGCATCTGCCTGCGCGTTTGTCGGAAAGGGCGATTGCACGCGCAAGGCTTTGCAGCTTGCAGCTCGGCATTGATCGATTCGAGACCCACCAAGGCTTGAATCTTCTGCGGGTGTCTGCGGCAGCCGATGCTGCGGCAGCCGACGCTGCGGCAGAAAGCGCGCACGCGCTGGGCCGGCTCGCATGCGGTTCGGCATTTGAGCGGCCTCGGTGAGGGCCGGGCCATCGCCGTAGTGCATGCAGGGCGGCGGGAGGGCAGATGAGGCTCCGGGAATGTACGGAGGTCATTCGATCAGCTGTCCTACAACTGCTTTATGTTACTGATCGTAATATATTGCGCTAAGTGTTCAGAATTGTCCGTGGCCGTACAGGATGCTTCATGGTGGGCATTGTGACCGCGTGACTGCTACGTCCAGGGTGCGCTTGCTGCCTGGTTTTTCATCATTGAGGCGATTATGAGCAATGATTTTTACTGCATTTTGTACTGCAGTCAGCTAGCACCGTCAGCGCCTTTCAATGCGGTGCCGGACATTATAAGAACGGCACGCAGATTCAATGCTTCCAACGATGTCACGGGCATTTTGGTATTTGATGGAGTCAATTTTCTACAGCATCTGGAGGGGCCTGACATCATTCTGGTGGAATTGATCACGCGGATAGCCCGCGATTCGCGGCATGTGAATTTTCGACTGCAATATCAAGGAAGAGGCTTTGGCAAGCGGCGCTTTCGCAGCTGGTCCATGGCATATGCACACATTGAAGACGATGAGCCGCTGAAGACCATCCAGCGGCTTGAAGGCAGAGAGGCAATGATGCACTTCTCGGAGCTGGTGCCCAGTCTTGAGATTGCACCGTGATTTGGGTCTGTCTCGACATATCGATCAGGAATTGCCATGAGCGTCACCATTTATGCAGTAGTGAATCATGAAGGCTATATAGCGGCATTCGTCAACGCGCAACTGGTGCCGGAGATCGCGTTGCGGCCCGATGCGGTGCTTGCGCCAAAGGAGGAGGAGGTCTTGAGGGAGGGCAAGGTCTGGCGTTGGCGCGGGAATGCCTGGGCGCAAGTACCTGATCCCAGGGGATTGCTCAGCCACCATCTGCAACCTTCCGCGCGCGCGCAGGGCTGGGCGCAATGGCCGGGCCCCACCGGGCGGCCCTGAGCGAAGGTGGAAGCTATCAGCCGCGACTGGGACGAAAAGGCCCGCGCAATGGCGGGCCTGGAAGCTGTGCCAGCCGGCGCGGGCCTGAACGATCTGCGGGCTTCAGGTGGGGTGGCTGTCGCCGTCGTGCTTGGCCGGTGGGATCTTCGCAGGAGTGTTTTGAGCCGTGCGCCGAATCATCAAAATCGCAATTGCGGTGCCCGCGGCATACATGACACCGATAGCAAATTCAACCAGTTCATGCTTTCCAAAGGCACTCCAAAAGGCGAGTGCAGCAGCCGCGAAAAATATGAACGATAGAAAATGGATCAGCTTGTTTATATAGCCAAAAACTATCATGGAGGCCGATATAGCCAATGTTGCCACGACAAAAGCGGTACCCACAACCTGCGTATTTCTGTGCATAGATCCTCAGTTAGGTGAAGCTGGATTGTCGCGCATGACGCACTTTTGAAATGGTGTATGTAGGAGTAAGTCTTTACTTTGTACCTTTTGCGCAACTATCTAAGCAGGCGCTTGAGGATCCCATTGACATATGTACAGACTATTCGTTCATTGAAAGCAATAGGGAGTGGAGCGGTATGAAGGTGTGGAAGCCACTTCGCCGAATCCCTCCCCGGCACGGCGCACCGGAGCGTCCTGGCGTGACCCTCATTGAAGCGGGCTGGGCTTGATTCCAGCTGCGTCAACCGCGTGTCGCGTTTGTGCTTCGCTTCACTCTACGGCTTGCGTGTCCCTCCACGCCGCCACTTCAATGAGGGCCCCGGGCGTCACATCGGCGGCATGCTCCTCCACTAAAACTGTTGTTTTGAACAGTGTTGTGATTTTATACAGTTTTCATGGTCAGAAAATGCTTTCCATCGTTCACGCTGTCACTGGGTGGATCTAAGCAACGCTCGCGCAGCAAACGTACGGGAGCTGGGATGGGCGCGCGACGCCGTCGCTCTCAAGGGCGGTGGCGGGCCGCGCCTGGTTGGGACGAGCCAGAACGCAATGGCACGTCGAGAACCACCTCGAGCGCGGGCGCCATCAACGAACCCTTGCCATGGCCTTCCGTATGCATGCGATGTGATGGATTGTCAGGTTGGTCAACAGTCGTAAAAGGCACTTTCGTTACCTCAGGTCTTACCCTAATCTCTTTTCATCAATGTCATTGGATGTTGTTGAAAAGGATGCTGTATGAAAAAGGCATCAGCGCACCAGGAAACCATCGAGCGTCTGGCAACTTTGAAAGCAGAGGGCGGTCATCTGTTGTTGACAACCAAGGGTGATAACTCTGCGGCCCATGCGCGATTGCGCATGATTGATGCAAAGATAAGATCGCTATCGGGCCAGCTGGGACGCCCGGCATTGGCCGGCCCTAAAAGGTCGTGACAACCAGCCTTCGCTGCCACCCGCACCGCCCAGCTTGAAGCCAACGCCAATGCCTCGCGAGATCTCGCAGATCCGCACGCGCAACTCGGGGGGCTTGCTGCAAGAGGCGCGGGACTGATCGTCCGACTTGGCGGATTGAGCGAGCTCCAAGACGCCAGGTGAAGGCGCTGAAGGGGCAGGCGGCAGCGGATGATGTGCTGATCGGAGAGACAGCCAGTACTTTGAACCAGCGTCCCTGGAGTGTCCCCAGCAATCCCTGCTGCTGCTTTAAGTCGCTGACAAGCTGAAGAATTTCTGGAGCGGGCGATGGGAATCGAACCCACGCTATCTGCTTGGGAAGCAGAAGTTCTGCCATTGAACTACGCCCGCATGAGGTCGCCTGCCAACGCCTTGCACGTCGACTGAACCAGCGCCGCAAGTATAGGACATCCACGGCATCCGCTACAGGAAGTTGCATTCGGGCCGCGTCAGATGGCCGGCCGTGCCACATGGATGCGGTCGCGGCCCGACTGCTTGGCTTCGTAGAGCAGGGCGTCGGCATGCGCCAGCGCGGCGGCAAGCTGATCGAGCCCGGCGATGGGAGCGATGCCGAAGCTGATGGTCAGGCGTTGGCTGCTGGGCAACAGGTTCTTTTCTTCGCTCAGCTGGGCGCGGATGCGCTGGGCGATGGCTTCGGCTCCCGCCAAGTCCGTGCGCAGCAGGAGCACGAACTCCTCGCCGCCAAAGCGCGCCACCAGGTCGTCGCTGCGCACCTGCTGGGTCAGCGCACCGGCCACGGTCTGCAACACGCGGTCGCCATAGGCATGGCCCCAGCGGTCGTTGATATCCTTGAAATGGTCGATATCCCCCACCAGCAGCGTCCACGGCCCGCGTCGGCGGTCGCGCAGCCGCGGTTCGGCGGCTTCGCGGAAGGCGCGGCGGTTGAGCAGGTTGGTCAGCGGGTCGACGTTGCGCTCGGCACGCAGCGCACTCATCGCATCGCGCACGGTGACCGCCAGCAGCAGCACCGCAAACAGCAGCACGAACAGCAAGGTGATGCCGAGCATCATCATCCAGTAGAAGCCGAAGGCGCTGTCGCCTTCCTTCATGCGGCCGAGGGCCAGCGACAGCAGCGGGCGGATGCTGGTGTTGATGGCAAAGAGCACATAGGACCAGTACATGCTTCGCTCGAGCCAGCCGGCAGCGGGCCCGCGCCGCAGTATGGCTGGCGCGGGAAGCAATTGCAGCAGGCCCAGTCCGGCATTGAGCCAATACAGCCGGGTCCAGACATCGGGCTCGACCTGGCTGTAGTAATACATCGTGCCCAGAACGACTGACGCGATGGCCGCGCCCAGCAGGGGCCGGGCCGACACCCCGTAATACCCGGCGATGCCACGTGCAAAGCTCCAGGCGCCCAACAAATACATGACGCCCGTGACCAGTGCCCAGCGGTGCAGTTCCTCGGGCGGCATCAGGGTCTGCCAGCCCAGTGCCAGGCCGACCAGCGCATAGCTTGTCGCCGCCCAGGGCAGATAGTGGTGGCGGCGCTGCATCAGCCAGCCGCCCAGCAGCGTGCCGCCCAGCAGCAGCATGCAGGCTGGAATGATCAGCAAGAAGAGGCGGTCGACAAGAAAGGACACGGGGAAATACAGGCTCAGGGGGCGGAGACGCGAAGTGAGC
The DNA here is from genome assembly GCF_013363755.1 of Comamonas antarctica. Classification (NCBI taxonomy): domain Bacteria; kingdom Pseudomonadati; phylum Pseudomonadota; class Betaproteobacteria; order Burkholderiales; family Comamonadaceae; genus Comamonas; species Comamonas antarctica. Next base: position 2,105,752 of record NZ_CP054840.1, on the reverse strand, counting down.
GACCACGCCGGACGCTTGGGAGGCCATTGCGCGCGGTTCGCGGATGCGCATTCTGGCAGCGACTGTCATCCTGATGGTTCCCGGATGACCTACCGCAGCGTAGGTATTCCTTCATTTGCATCATGCCAGTAAGCGGATGGTTGCGGCAATTTTCGCATCGACGCGTTTAAGGAGTTGACGATGCACCAACACCTCTGCCGCTGTGCCTCGGCGGCGCAACCCCTAGAATTCCGGCTGGTGGCGCAGCATGTATTGGTCCTGGGAGCGGCGTGAGCGATTATTTTTCCGCGGTGCGCGCGGCTTTTTCGGCGGATGGTCTGATTGCGCGGGCGCAGCCGTATTTCCGCCCGCGCGCGGGGCAGACCGAGATGGCGATGGCGGTTGCCGAGACCATCGACCACGGCGGCGTGCTGGTGGTCGAGGCGGGCACCGGCGTGGGCAAGACCTATTCCTATCTGGTGCCCGCGCTGCTCAGCGGACAGCGTGTGTTGATCTCCACCGCCACCAAGGCCTTGCAGGACCAGCTGTTCTCGCGCGACCTGCCCAGCCTCACGCGCATGCTGGGCCTGCCGCTGCGCATGGCCCAGCTCAAGGGCCGCCCCAGCTACCTGTGCCAGCACCATCTCGCGCAGGCACGCCAGGGACGCGGTGCGCCACGCGACCCGCAACTGCTGCGCACATTGGCCCAGGTCGAGGAGTGGGCGAAGCTGACACGCACCGGCGATCTGGCGGAGCTGTCGTCGGTGGGCGAGGATTCGCCGGTCTGGCCGCTGGTCACCTCAACGCGCGACAACTGCCTTGGCAGCGCCTGCCCGCAGTTCGAGCCCTGCCACCTCAACGTCGCGCGCCGCGCCGCGCTCGATGCCGATGTGGTGGTGGTCAACCACCATCTGTTCTTTGCCGACCTGGAGGTGCGCGAGTCGGGCGTCGCGCAGTTGCTGCCATCCGTTGGCGTGGTGGTGTTCGACGAAGCGCACCAGCTCAACGAGACCGGCATCCAGTTTGCGGGCACGCTGATCGGCACGGCGCAGCTGCAGGGCTATGCGCGCGATTTCCTCGCGCAGGCGCTAGAACACGCGCGCGGCATGGGCGACTGGATGCAGCTGAGCGCCGATCTCGAGCGCTGCGTGCGCGACCTGCGCCTTGCCGCCGGGCGTTCGGCCGCGGGCACGCGCCTGCGCTGGCTGGGCAGGGTGCCCGATGGGCTCGATGCGCTGGCCTGGCGCGGCGCGTTCTCGGCGCTGGGCCAGGCCTTGCATGCGGCGCTGGTGGCACTGGGCAATGTCGAGGAAATGGCGGCCGAGCTGCGCCAGCTGTATGCGCGCGGCGAAGCGCTGCTGGGCCGGCTGGCGCTGTTCGGCAAGACCAGCAGCGACGACTGCGTGCGCTGGCTCGATATCGGCAGCCGGCATCTGCGCATGATCGAATCGCCGCTGAGCATTGCGCGCATCGTGCGCACGCGGCTGCTGCAGGAGGACGAGACCGGGGGCGAGGCCCCCGTCGATGCCTCTCGGCGTCCCGGCGCCTGGATCTTCACCTCGGCCACGCTGGGCGACGATGACGATCTGAGCTGGTTCACCGAACCCTGTGGCTTGCGCGATGCGCGCGTGCTGCGCGTGGACAGCCCGTTCGACTATGCACAGCAGGCCGCGGTCTACGTGCCCCAGGAATTTCCCGTCCCCGGCACGCCGGCCCACAGCGCCGAGGTCGCGGCGCTGGTGCAGCGTTCGGCCGAAGTGCTGGGCGGGCGCACGCTGGTGTTGACCACGACCACCAAGGCACTGCAAGCCATCGGCGCGGCGCTGCAGGCGCAGTTCGGGTTGTTCTCGGATCTGGAGGTGCTGGTGCAGGGCCAGGCGCCCAAACAGGTGTTGCTCGAACGCTTTCGCGCGGGCCGGCAGGGCGGCGGCAGGGGCTGCATCCTGGTGGCGTCGGCGACGTTCTGGGAGGGCGTGGACATGCCCGGCGATGCGCTTGAACTGGTGGTGATCGACAAGCTGCCGTTTCCGCCGCCCGACGACCCGCTGGTCGAGGCGCGCTCGCAGCAGCTCGAGGCCGTGGGGCGCAATGCCTTTCGCGACTATATGCTGCCCGAGGCGGCCATGGCCCTGAAGCAGGGCGCGGGGCGACTCATCCGGCGCGAAACCGATCAGGGCGTACTGGTGATCACCGACACCCGCCTGGTGTCGAAACCCTATGGCCGGCGGCTGCTGGCGGCGCTGCCGCCAATGCGCCGCCTGCACGCGCCCGCCGATTACGACGCGGCGCTGGCCGCGCTGGCGCTTACCAGAACTTCCACCAGGGATTCGACTTCTTCGTGAGCTCGCTGGCGCCTGGCGCGGCAGCCGTACCGGCGGGGTAGGTGGAGTCGAGCACGCGCTGGGCGTCGTCGCGCAGCTGGGTCATGCCCAGCGCGTCGTAGGACTTGATCAGGATCAGCAGCGCGTCGCGGCCCGCGGGCACGCCTTCGTAGTCGGTCAGAGCCGACTGGGCACGGCCGATGGCCGCCACATAGGCACCGCGGTCGTAGTAGTAGCGCGCGACATGCACTTCGTACTGGGCCAGCGAGTTGACGATGTACGTCATGCGCTGGCGCGAATCGTTGGCGTACTTCGACTCGGGAAAGCGCGTGACCACGGCGCGAAAGGACTCATACGAATCCTTGGCGGCCTGCTGGTCGCGCTCGGACAGGTCCTGGCGCGACAGCCAGGAGAACATGCCGAGGTTGTCGTTGAAGTTGACCAGGCCCTTGAGGTAGAGCGCGTAGTCGGTGGCCGGGCTCGCGGGGTGCAGCTTCAGGAAGCGGTCGAGCGTGGCCTGGGCCTGGGCCTTGTCGCCGGCCTTGTACTGGGCATAGGCCTTCTCGAGCTGGGCCTGCTGCGCCAGCGGCGTGCCCGCGGCGCGGCCTTCGAGCTTTTCAAACAGCGGCACGGCCTTGTCGAAGGCGCCGGCCGAGACTTCGTCGCGTGCTTCGGTATAGATCCGGTCGGGAGTCCACTTCGCGGTGGGATCTACCTGGGTGCTGGAGCAGGCCGCCAGCAGGCCCGCAGCGAGCACGGCAGGAAGAAGAGGCGAGGACAAACGCAGCATGGCAGCAAGCTTTCTGGCAATGAGGGGCATCTGTTGGCACTCCCGCGGGAGTGCAGAGCTGACGCGCATTTTCTGGAACGGGTCGTTCACCCTTCGACAGGCTCAGGACGAACGGAACCTGCGCCGTTCGCCTCGAGCCTGCCTTCAGCTGTTGCAACCGCGGGCATCGAAGCGAAAACGCGCTAGGAACCGCATTGTAATGTCCGCAAAGGCCCGCGCCGCGCGGGGCCTGCGGGCGGCGGCTGCGGCCCGGGCGGCCCCGGCCTTTCTACAATGCTGCCCATGTTTGTTCATTTGCGCCTGCACTCCGAGTTCTCCGTCGTCGACGGAACCACCCGTATCAACGCCATCGTCAAGGCCGCCGCGGCCGACGGGCAGCCGGCAATGGCCATCACCGACTACAACAACATGTTCGGTGCGATCAAGTTCTACAAGGAAGGACGGGGCAAGGGTGTCAAGCCCGTGCTGGGCACCGAGATCCAGCTGGAAGGCGAGGACGGCGCCGCGCCTTCGCGCGTGATCCTGCTGGTGCAGAACAAGGCCGGCTACCACAACCTGTGCGAACTGCTGGCGCGCGGCTGGACGCGCAACGTCGTCAAGTCGCAGGCGGTCTATACCTGGGAATGGCTGCAGGAGCTGGGCGAGGGCCTGATCCTGCTGTCGGGCGCGCAGGCCGGCCCCGTGGGCCAGGCCCTGCTGCGCGGCGACACCGCGGGTGCGTCGGCAATGGCGCTGCGATTGGCAAAACTGTTTCCCCATCGCTTTTACATCGAGTTGCAACGGGCGGGCCGACCGGACGATGAGCCGCATGTGCTTGCCGCGGTGCAATTGGCCGCGCGGCTGAACCTGCCCGTGGTCGCCACCCATCCGATCCAGTTCGCGACGGCCGACGACTACGAAGCCCATGAAGCACGCGTTTGCATTGCCGAGGGCGAGATCCTGGGCAACCCCAAGCGCGTGCGCCGCTTCACGCGCGAACAGCATTTCAAGACCCAGGTCGAGATGCAGGCCTTGTTTGCCGACCTGCCGTCGGCGCTGGAAAACAGCGTCGAGATCGCGCGCCGCTGCAGCCTGACGCTGGTGCTGGGCCAGCCGCAGCTGCCGAACTTCCCCGTGCCCGAGGGCATGACCATGGAGTCGTTCTTCCGCCAGGAATCGTTCGATGGTCTCGAAGTGCGGCTGGCGCTGCTGTATCCCGATGTCGCCAGGCGCGATGCCGAGCGGCCGCGCTATGTCGAGCGCCTGGAGTTCGAGCTGGCCACCATCCTGAAGATGGGCTTCCCGGGCTACTTCCTGATCGTGGGCGACTTCATCAAGTGGGCCAAGAACAATGGCTGCCCGGTGGGTCCGGGCCGGGGTTCGGGCGCGGGCTCGCTGGTGGCCTATGTGCTCAACATCACCGACCTCGATCCGCTGGAATACAACCTGCTGTTCGAGCGCTTCCTCAATCCCGAGCGCGTGTCGATGCCCGACTTCGACATCGACTTCTGCCAGTCCAATCGCGACCGCGTCATCGACTACGTCAAGCAGCGCTATGGCCGCGACGCGGTGAGCCAGATCGCGACCTTCGGCACCATGGCCGCGCGCGCGGCCATCCGCGACGTGGGCCGCGTGCTCGACATGAGCTACATGTTCTGCGACGGCATCTCCAAGCTGATCCCGAACAAGCCCGGCCTGCATGTCACGCTCAAGTACCCGCCGAATCCGAAGAAGGACGGCGACAAGTACACCTACGCGATCGAGGCCGAGCCGATGCTGGCCGAGCGCATCGAGAAGGAAGAGGACGTCAAGACGCTGATCGAGATGGCGCAGCGCCTCGAGGGCATGACGCGCAATATCGGCATGCACGCCGGCGGCGTGGTGATCGCGCCGGGCCGGCTGTCCGATTTCTGCCCGCTGTACCAGCAGCCCGGCAGCGACTCCGCCGTGAGCCAGTTCGACAAGGACGACGTCGAGTCCATCGGCCTGGTGAAGTTCGACTTCCTGGGCCTGGCGACGCTGACCATCCTGGAGATCGCGCGCGAATTCATCGTCAAGCGCCACAAGGGGCAGGAAGACTTCGCCTACGAGCGCATTCCGCTGGACGATTACCCGACCTACAAGCTGTTCTCCGAGGGCAAGACCGAGGCCGTGTTCCAGTTTGAAAGCCGCGGCATGCAGGGCATGCTGCGCGACGCCAAGCCGAGCCGCCTCGAGGACCTGATCGCGCTCAACGCGCTCTACCGTCCGGGCCCGATGGACCTGATTCCCAGCTTCGTGGCGCGCAAGCATGGCCGCGAGGTGGTCGAGTACCCGCATCCCATGGTCGAGAAGGTGCTGGCTGAAACCTACGGCATCATGGTCTACCAGGAGCAGGTGATGCAGACCGCCCAGGTGCTGGGCGGCTACTCGCTGGGCGGCGCCGACCTCTTGCGCCGCGCGATGGGCAAGAAGAAGGCCGACGAGATGGCCAAGCACCGCGAGCTGTTCCGCGAAGGCGCGGCCAAGAACGGGCTCGACCAGCAAAGGGCCGACGAGGTCTTCGACCTGATGGAGAAGTTCGCGGGCTACGGCTTCAACAAGTCGCACGCCGCCGCCTACTCGCTGCTGGCCTACCACACCGGCTGGCTCAAGGTGCACTACACGGCCGAGTTCTTCTGCGCCAACATGACCGTGGAAATGGATGACACCGACAAGCTCAAGGTGCTCTATGAAGACGCGCTGAAGATGGGCTTGACCTTCGAGCCGCCGGACGTCAACCGCGGCCGCTACCGCTTCGAGCCGGTCACCGACAAGGTCATCCGCTACGGCCTGGGCGCCGTGAAGGGCGGCGGGCAGGCCGCGATCGAGGCCATCGTGGCCGCGCGCGAAGGCGTGGGCACGGGCCCGCGCGGCAGTGAGAAGGGGCCGTTCAAGAGCCTGTTCGACTTCTGCGTGCGCGTGGACCGCACCCGCCTGAACAAGCGCACGCTCGAAGCCCTGATCAAGGCCGGCGCCTTCGATGCCATCCACCAGAACCGCGCGGCGCTGGTGGCATCGATCGACACTGCGTTCGAGTTCGCCAATGCCACGCATGCCAACGCCAACCAGGGCGGCCTGTTCGACATGATGGGCGACGACGCCGTGGGCTCGAGCACGCAGGAGCCCGAGCTGGCCGAGCGCCTGCCCTGGGGCATCAAGGAGCGTCTCACGTTCGAGAAGACCGCCGTGGGCTTCTATCTCTCCGGCCATCTGTTCGATGAGGTCGAGAGCGAAGTCCGGCGCTTCGTGCGCACGCGCATCGAGGAGATGCGCGACAGCCGCGAGCCGCAGGTCATGGCCGGCATCATCAGCGACTTCCGCGCCATCAGCGGCCAGCGCGGGCGGCTGGGCCTGTTCAAGATCGACGACAAGTCGGGCGTGATCGAGGCTTCTGCCGACGAGGGCGTGCTCAACGCGCACAAGGATCTGCTCAAGGAGGACGAGTTCGTCGTCGTCAGCGGCCGTCTGCAGCTCGACCACTTCAGCGGCGGCCTGCGCATGAAGGTGCAGCAGCTGTGGAGCCTGTCCGATGCGCGCTGCAAGTTCGGACGCTACCTGCAGGTGAGCGTCGGCGAGGTCATGCCCGACGTGATCCGCGTGCTCGGCGATTTCCCGGCGCGCCGCGTGGAGCAGGAACAGGCCGAACCGCTGGTGCACGGCCTGCGCGTGCGCCTGGGCCTGCGCTGCGAGTCGCCGCAGGGTGCGGCCACCGCCGAACTGCAGCTGGGCGACACCAGCCGCTTCTACCCCAGCGACGCGGCGCTGGCCGCCTGGTCGGCCCAGGCGGGCAGCGGCAAGGCGGTGGTCATCTACGAATGAAATCCAGGATCCGCGCGGCGCGGCGGCAGCCGCGGCGCCGCGCGGGCTTGAAATCGGCCTTTTCCTTCCCATCTGCTACCACTGAAGAGCCCCGGTGGCTCGCTAGAATGAATTCATGACACAACCCCCTTCCATTCCACCCAAGCCCCCGGAGGGCCCAGGCGCAGATGACGCTGGTTCGGTCGTGATGGAGCGGCGCGCGCAGCGTGTGCAGCCACCGAAGATGTACCAGGTAGTCATGCTCAACGATGACTACACCCCGATGGAATTCGTGATTGCCGTGCTGCAGGAGCTCTTTGGCAAGGATCGCGAGACCGCAACCCAGATCATGCTCAAGATCCATCTCGACGGCCGTGGCGTGTGCGGGGTCTACCCGCGCGACATCGCTGCCACCAAGGTCGATCAGGTGCATCAGGCGGCGGCAAAAGCAGGTCATCCACTACAGGCAACACTGGAGCCTGTTGAATAAGCTGCAACCGCCCCGATTTATCTCCATAATGAAATCACGCAAGCCCAAAGGAGTCCTCTCATGATTGCTCAGGAACTGGAAGTCAGCTTGCACATGGCCTTTGTCGAGGCCCGTCAGCAGCGCCACGAATTCATCACCGTGGAACACCTTCTGCTCGCACTGCTCGACAATCCCAGTGCGGCCGAAGTGTTGCGCGCCTGCTCGGCGAGCATTGACGATTTGCGCGCCTCCTTGTCCAACTTCATCAAGGACAACACGCCGCAGGTCGCCGGCAGCGACGAAGTCGATACCCAACCCACGCTGGGCTTCCAGCGGGTGATCCAGCGCGCCATCATGCACGTGCAGTCCACGGGCAATGGCAAGAAGGAAGTCAACGGCGCCAACGTGCTGGTGGCGATCTTCGGCGAGAAGGATTCGCATGCTGTGTACTACCTGCACCAGCAGGGCGTGACACGCCTGGATGTGGTCAACTTCATCGCCCATGGCATCAAGAAGAGCGAGCCGCCCGAGGCCGCGAAGTCCGAGGGCCAGTCCGAGGGCGAGGAGGGCGGCGGCAGCGAGCGCCAGGAAAAGGCCTCGCCGCTGGAGCAGTTCACGCTCAACCTGAACCAGGCCGCCAAGGAAGGCAAGATCGATCCGCTGATCGGGCGCAACTACGAAGTCGAGCGCACCATCCAGATCCTCTGCCGCCGGCGCAAGAACAACCCGCTGCTGGTCGGTGAGGCCGGCGTGGGCAAGACCGCGATTGCCGAGGGCCTGGCCTGGCGCATCACGCAAGGCGACGTGCCCGAGATCCTCACGGATTCGATCGTCTATTCGCTGGACATGGGCGCGCTGCTGGCGGGCACCAAGTACCGCGGCGATTTCGAGCAGCGCCTCAAGGGCGTGCTCAAGTCGCTCAAGGACAAGCCGAACGCCGTGCTGTTCATCGACGAGATCCACACCCTGATCGGTGCGGGCGCGGCGTCGGGCGGCACGCTCGATGCGTCCAACCTGCTCAAGCCGGCGCTCTCCAGCGGCCAGCTCAAGTGCATCGGTGCGACCACCTTCACCGAGTACCGCGGCATCTTCGAGAAAGATGCGGCGCTGTCGCGGCGCTTCCAGAAGGTCGACGTGGTCGAGCCCACGGTGAGCGAGACGATCGAGATCCTCAAGGGCCTCAAGACGCGCTTCGAAGAGCACCACAACGTCAAGTACGCCGCAGCGGCGCTGCAGGCGGCGGCCGAGCTGTCGGCCAAGTACATCAACGACCGCCATCTGCCTGACAAGGCCATTGACGTGATCGACGAAGCCGGTGCTGCCCAGCGCATCCTGGTGGCGTCCAAGCGCAAGAAGACCATCGGCAAGGCCGAGATCGAGGAAATCGTGGCCAAGATCGCGCGCATTCCGCCCGCGAACGTGTCCAACGACGACCGCAGCAAGCTGCAGACGCTGGAGCGCGACCTCAAGAGCGTGGTGTTCGGCCAGGACAAGGCACTTGAAGTGCTGTCGTCGGCCGTGAAGATGGCGCGCTCGGGCCTGGGCAAGGGCGACAAGCCGATCGGCTCGTTCCTGTTCAGCGGCCCCACGGGCGTGGGCAAGACCGAGGCGGCCAAGCAGCTGGCGTTCATCATGGGCGTGGACCTGATCCGCTTCGACATGTCGGAGTACATGGAGCGCCACGCGGTGAGCCGCCTGATCGGCGCGCCTCCGGGCTATGTCGGGTACGACCAGGGTGGCCTGTTGACCGAAGCCATCACCAAGAAGCCGCACGCGGTGCTGCTGCTCGATGAAATCGAGAAGGCGCATCCGGACATCTTCAACGTGCTGCTGCAGGTCATGGACCATGGCACGCTGACGGACAACAACGGACGCAAGGCCGACTTCCGCAACATCATCATCATCATGACGACGAATGCGGGCGCCGAGACCATGAACAAGGCCAGCATCGGGTTCACCAACCCGCGCGCGGCGGGGGATGAGATGGGCGACATAAAGCGCCTGTTCACGCCCGAGTTCCGAAACCGCCTGGACGCGATCGTGGGCTTCAAGTCGCTCGATGAGCAGGTCATCATGCGCGTGGTCGACAAGTTCCTGCTGCAGCTCGAAACCCAGCTCGCGGAAAAGCGTGTCGAAGTCACGTTCACCGATGCGCTGCGCAAGCACCTGGCGAAGACCGGCTTCGATCCGCTGATGGGCGCGCGTCCGATGCAGCGCCTGATCCAGGACACGATCCGCCGCTCGCTGGCCGACGAACTGCTGTTCGGCCGCCTGGTCGACGGTGGCCGCCTCGGTGTGGATTGGGTCGAGGGCGAGAACGGTGCGCCTGGCGAGGTCAAGCTGGACATCCAGGCCGTGCCGCGCAAGGACAAGGGCCGGTCCGAGCCCGCCGAGCCCGAAGAAGCCACCGCCGATTGACCACCCGGTGCTGACACCCTCCCAAGCCGACAGCCTTGCGCTGTCGGCTTTTTTTGTTCTTTCCGAGGTTTCCCGTGCAATGGATTAGCGAATACTGGAACAACGAGAATGCGTGGTCGATGTTCTGGCTGGTTTGGTCGGTGTATGCGCTGGTGATCGGTGTCTGGGTGCTGATGCAGCGCAGCGCTCCCGCGGCGACGCTGGGCTGGCTGCTGGCACTGGCGGCGCTGCCCGTGGGCGGGCTGGGCGTCTATTACTTCTTTGGTCCGCAGCGCCTCAAGCGCCTGCGCAACAAGCGCCTGCGCCGGCACCAGTCCTCGCGGCTGAGGGTCAGCGCGGCGCGGCTGCGCGAGCAGATTCCGGCCGCGACGGCACGCATGCACCAGGTCGCCCGGCTGGTGAACCGCACCGCCGAGTTCCCCGTGAGCAGCGCCACGCGCATGGACCTGCTGGTGGGCGGCGACCGCACTTTCGACAGCCTGCTCGAAGCGGTGCGCGCCGCGCGCCACCACATCCATCTCGAGTACTACATCTTCGAGCCGGACCGTACCGGTACGATGCTGATGGAGGCGCTCGTCGAGCGTGCACGCGCCGGCGTCAAGGTGCGCATGCTGGTCGACTCGATGGGCTCGAAGAAGATCCGGCGCAGGTTCTACGCGCCGCTGGTCGAGGCCGGCGGCGAGTTCGCGTTTTTTCATCCGTCCAAGATCGGCCGGCGCCTGCGCCCGGTGATCAACTTCCGCACCCACCGCAAGATCCTGGTCTGCGACGGCAGGGTCGGGTTCACGGGCGGCGTCAACATCACCGACGAGGAAAGCAGCCGGGTGATGGACTGTGCCTACCACGACGTGCACCTGCGGCTCGAAGGCCCGGTGGTCAACTGGCTGCAGACGGTGTTTCTCGAGGACTGGTCCTATGCGCTCGAGCGCACCCATCCGGTCGAGCCGCTCGATCTCGACTCCCTGCTGCCGGAGATCAAGCCGGGCGAGTTCGCGCTGCAGATCGTGACTTCCGGCCCCGACAACCGGCTTGAGGCGATCCACCGCGCCTATGTCGCGGCCATCAACGCGGCCGATGACCGTGTCTGGCTCACGACGCCATACTTCGTGCCCACCGAGGCCGCAATGACGGCGCTGACGAATGCCGCGCTGCGTGGCGTCGATGTGCAGATCCTGGTGCCGGAGAAATCCGACTCCTTCATCGTCACCGCGGCCGCGCGCTCCTATTTCGACGAGCTGATCGCCTGCGGCGCCAAGGTCTACGAGTACCGTGCGCGCATGCTGCACTCCAAGACTCTGGTCGTGGACGACAACATGGCCTTCATCGGAACGGCGAATTTCGACTACCGCAGCTTCTTTCTCAATTACGAGGTCTGCGCCATCGCCTACGGTCTCGAACTCAACGAGGACCTTGCCGCCCAGTTCAAGCTGGATCTGGAATGCGCGCGCTTAGTTCATTACGACCGCAAGCAGCGCTTTTTCCCGCGGCTGGGGGACTCGGTGGCGCGCCTGTGTTCGCCGCTGCTCTGATACGCTGGCGCGGCCAATTCCCGGGCATACTCCGGGCATGGCTGAAACCACGCTCTTCTGGCACGACTACGAAACCTTCGGTGCCCAACCCCGCTACGACCGCCCGGCGCAGTTCGCGGGCATCCGCACCGACATGGAACTCAACGAGATCGGCGAGCCGCTGGCGCTGTACTGCCAGCCGGCCAGCGATTACCTGCCCGATCCAAAATCCTGCCTGATCACCGGTCTCACACCCCAGCACTGCGCGGCCCAGGGCGTGCCCGAGCATGCGTTCGCGGCGCGCATCGAGGAGGAGCTCGCCGCTCCGGGCACGGTGGGCGTGGGCTACAACACCATCCGCTTCGACGACGAGATCACGCGCTTCATGTTCTGGCGCAACCTGATCGATCCTTATGCGCGCGAATGGCAAAACGGCTGCGGCCGCTGGGACCTGCTCGATGTGGTCCGCATGGTCTATGCGCTGCGCCCCGACGGCATCGTCTGGCCGCGCAAGGAAGACGGCACGGCAAGCTTCAAGCTCGAGGACCTGGCGCGCGCCAACGGCCTGGCGCACGAGCAGGCGCATGATGCGGTGAGCGACGTGCGCGCCACGATCGCGCTGGCGCGGCTGATCCGCAAGCTGCAGCCGCGGCTGTTCGACTTCGCCTTCGGCCTGCACAAGAAGGACCGCGTGCTGCAGGAGCTGGGCCTGCCGGCCGTGGCCGCGCATGCCAAGCCTTTCCTGCATGTCTCGGGCATGTTTGGCGCCGCGCGTGGCTGCATTGCCGTGATGTGGCCGCTGGCCACGCATCCGGCCAACAAGAATGAGATCCTGGCCTGGGACCTGTCGCAGGACCCGACGGAACTCGCCACGCTGGGCGTCGAGGACTTGCGCCTGCGCCTGTTCACGCGCAGCGCCGACCTGCCCGAAGGCGTGGCGCGGCTGCCGATCAAGAGCATCCATGTCAACAAGTCGCCGATGGTGGTCAGCAGCCTGAAGACACTGAGTCCGGCCATGGCGCAGCAGTGGGGCATCGATATCGAGCAGTCGCTGCAGTACGCCGCCGTGGCGCGCGACCTGCCGGACATGAGCGCGCTCTGGAAGCAGGTGTTCCAGCGGCCCGCGGCTGCCCCGGTGGATGTCGACCAGGACCTGTATGGCGGCTTCGTCGGCAACGAGGACCGGCGCCGCCTGAACCATCTGCGCTCGCTCACGCCGCTGGAGCTGGCCATGGACCGCACCGGTTTCGATGATCCGCGGCTGGGCGAACTCGTGTTCCGCTACCGCGCGCGCAATTTCGCAGAGACGCTGTCGCCCGAAGAGCAACAGCGCTGGCTGGAGCACCGCGCCGCCTGCCTGCTGGACGGCCGGGGCGGGGCGCGTACCGTGGAGCGGATGTCGGTCGAGATCGACGAGCTGTTCGAGACGGTCGACGAGCGCGGCGGGGAAATCCTCGAGGCGCTTTATGAATATGCGGAGGCGGTGGTTCCGGAGGCTTGAGTTGTCGAGGCAACACATCCTGGGCTGGGGTGATCTGTCAACCTGGCATCCTTCGACAGGCTCAGGGGGGCCGCCGAGGGGCGCCCGGCTAGGGGCGCCCGGCTAGGGGCGCCCGGCCAGGGTGAACGGAGTGGGGCTTGGCTCTGGAGGAGCAGTTTTTGAGGCCGTTTGTGCTGAGCCTGTCGAAGCATGTCGGTGCTGCGGCTCCTCCACCGGTCCTCACATCGTGCCAAAAAACCGGTAGCACACCGCAATCGCCGCCACCACGCCCGCGAACTCGGCGATCAGCGCGCAGCCTACCGCATGGCGTGCGCGCTGGATTCCCACCGCGCCGAAATACACCGCCAGCACATAGAACGTGGTTTCGGTGCTGCCCTGGATGGTGGCCGCGGCCAGGGCCGCAAAGCTGTCCACGCCCTGGCTCTGCATGGTCTCGATCAGCATGGCGCGCGCCGCGCTGCCCGAGAACGGCTTGACCAGCGCCGTCGGCAGTGCGTCGACAAAGCGCGCATCCCAGCCGCCCGCATCGACCAGCCAGCGAATGCCCGACAGCGCATAGTCGAGCGCGCCCGATGCGCGGAACACCCCCACTGCGCAGAGCATGGCGACCAGATAGGGCAGCAGCCCCCGGGCGACGTCGAAGCCTTCCTTGGCGCCTTCGATGAAACTGTCGTAGACCGGCAGCCTGCGCCAGGCGCCCAGGCACACGAACAGCAGGATCAATCCAAACAGCGTGAGATTGCCCAGCAGCGACGACAGCGTGGCCAGCGCCGCGGCGCTGAGCGTGGTGAGCAGCGCCATGAAGCCGCCCAGCAGCAGGGCCACCGGCAGCAGATAGGCCAGCACCACGGGATCCCAAAGCCGCAGGCGCTGCACCAGACCAACGGCCAGCAACGCCACCAGCGTCGATGCCGAGGTGGCCAGAAGAATCGGCAGGAACACCAGCGTGGGGTCGGGCGCGCCCTGCTGCATGCGGTACATGAAGATCGTCACCGGCAGCAGCGTCAGCGACGAGGCGTTGAGCACCAGGAACAGGATCTGCGCGTTGGTCGCGGTATCAGGGCGCGGGTTCAGCGTCTGCAATTCGCGCATGGCCTTGAGGCCCATGGGCGTGGCCGCATTGTCGAGGCCCAGCGCATTGGCGGCGAAGTTCAGCGTGATCAGGCCCAGCGCCGGATGGCCGCGCGGCACTTCCGGCATCAGCCGCGCGAACAGAGGCCCCAGCGCCCAGGCCAGCCATTGCACCACGCCGGCTTTTTCCGCGATGCGCAGGAAGCCGAGCCACAGCGTCAGCGTGCCAAAGAGCAGCACCATGACTTCGACCGACAGCCGGGCCATGGCGAACAGCGCCTGGACCATGGCCGCAAACACCTGGCTTTGCCCGCCGACGAGCCACTGGGCCAGAGCGGCCACGGCCGCAATGATGAAAAAGCCCAGCCACAAGGCATTGAGCATCGGGAGTCTCCTGCTGGAAGAGGCGGCCCAACGGGGCGTTTGCCATCTGGCCGCTATTGTCGGGGCAGGCAGCGCGCCGTCGCTGCATGACAGCGCATAAATCCCGTGACCTGCCCGAAAATGTTCCAAAATGTCACGAAGTTGTCTTGCGCGCTTTGCATCATCTGGCCATTGCTGCCCGTCCGCCTGCCTGTGCCCGTTCCGTGACTGCCCTGTACGCCCGCTGCCTGTATCTGCTTTTGCAACTGCGCCCGCCTGCTTCCCCGATGCCCTTGCGCATGGGTTGGCGCGGCATGCGGATGGCCTGCATTGCGGGGGCACTGCTGGTGTTGGGCTTGGTGTGGTGGCTGGCCTGGCAGAGCGTCGAAGCCGAGCGCGAGCAGTTGCAGCTGAGCACGCGCCAGCAGCAGGCCAGCCTGGCGGCGGTGGTGGCGGAGAATCTGGCGCAGGTGGTGAACAAGGGCCGGCTGATGGCGCTGGCCGCGGGCGACGCGCTGGCTGGCCATGGGCGCGGGGAGCACTCCGCCGCCGAGGTGCACCGCCGGCTGTCCCCGATGCTGGTGGCGGAGCACAGCTTTGCCCGCTATCTGCTGCTCGACGCGGCATTTGCGCCCGTCGATTCCTCGTATCCGATCGCTCGCGCCGAACTGGCGCCGCTGGTGGCCGCGTTGCGCCAGGTGGGGCCCGCGCCCGGGGAGTCGGCACGGCTGCTGCCGGCGGCGCGCGACGCGGCATCGGGCCACCCCGACCTCTGGCAAATGCCGCTGGCTTATGCGCTGCGACCGGTGGAGGCCGACAACGTGCGCGTGGCGGGCGGCTATCTGGTGCTCATGCTGGACCTGGGCTACTTACTCAACCTGTACCGCGACGTAGAAATGGGCGCGGGCAGTTCCATCCACCTGCTCGACGCGCAGGGACGGGCGCTGGCGGAGCTGGGCGCGCAGGGCCTCACCATGCCGTTTTCGCGCAGCCAGGCGGCGCCGATGGCGCTGATGTCGGGCAATCGCGGTGCGGCGGTGGCGGCGCTGCAGCCGGGCGCCGCTGCCAGCCAGTTCAGCTGGCGGCGCAGCGCGCAGTCGCCGTTCATCGTCGTGGCGAGCCGGGGCCTGGAATGGGTCGATGCGCCCATGCGCGAGGGCAGCCGCAAGGTCTGGACGCTGCTGGGCGTGCTGAGCCTCTGCCTGCTTCTGGCGGTCGGCGGGATGCTGCGCGTGCTGCGCCACCAGGAAGGCCTGTTTGTCGCACTGAGCGTGGCCAACCGCGACAAGCACACGCTGATCGACCAGCTGGAGCAGGAAAAGGCGAAGGCACTGGAACTGGCGGCGAACGACCATCTGACCGGGCTGCACAACCGCCGCATGTTCAACGAACTCGTGGCCAGCCACCTCGCGCTGGCGCGGCGCAGCCGCAAGTTCTACGCCCTGATGTACCTCGACCTGGACCGTTTCAAGGCCATCAACGACACGCTGGGCCACCATGTGGGCGACCTGCTGCTGCAGGCCGTGGGGCAGCGGCTGCGCCAGCTGCTGCGCAGTTCCGACATCATTGCGCGCATGGGCGGCGACGAGTTCGCGGTGCTGGTCACGGGCATGGATGCGATGGCCGACATGGACGCGCTGGCGGCCAAGCTCATCGAGCAGCTGAGCCAGCCCTACGACGGGCTCGAGGGCCACAGCCTGCAGGTCACGCCCAGCATCGGCGTGGCCTTCTTTCCGCGCGATGGCCACGACGTCACGCTGCTGTGCCGCAATGCCGATGCCGCGATGTACGCGAGCAAGCGCGCCGGCCGCGGCCGCTTCAGCTACTACGATGCCACGGCCAGCGCCGACAGCGCGCGCAGCTACGCGCTCGAGCGCCAGTTGCCGCGCGCGGTCGCCGACCGGCAGCTGGTGCTGCATTTCCAGCCCAAGGTGCGGCTGCATGACTGCCGCATCATGGGCTTCGAGGCGCTGGTGCGCTGGCAGCATCCCGATTACGGGCTGATCTACCCGGGCGAGTTCATTGCCGCGGCCGAGGTCACGGGCGCGATCCGCGCTCTGGGCGACTGGGTCCTGCAGGCCTGCTGCGAGCAGGCGGCGGCCTGGCGCGGCCAGGGGCTCGAGCCGGTGCCGATTGCCTTCAATGTCTCGCCGGTGCAGCTGCGCGACGGCGCATTTGCCGAGCGCCTGGCCGCGCATATCGCGCAGCACGGGATCGAGGCCGGCGACCTGAGCATGGAAATCACCGAAAGCTGCCTGCTCGAGCCGCGCGCACTGGCGCTGAGCGTGCTCGAACAGGTGCGCGCGATGGGCGTGTCGATTGGCCTGGATGATTTCGGCACCGGCTTCTCCAGCCTGAGCCAGATCAAGGACCTGCCGATCGACACCCTCAAGCTCGACCGCTCCTTTGTCAACGACATCCGCAGCAGCAGCGAGGCCGGGGTGATCGTGACCTCGGTGATCACGCTCGCGCACAACCTCAAGATGCGCGTGGTCGCCGAGGGTGTCGAGCTGATGGACCAGCTGGTCTATCTCAAGACCGCCGGCTGCGATGAAGCCCAAGGCTATTTCCTCAGCCGCCCGGTGGGCTCGCATGCCGCGGAGGACTTGCTGCGCGCGGGCTATCTGTACCCGGCGTGAAAAGGCGCTGCGCATGACACTCTCGACCCACGACGCCGTGAAGCGGCGACAAATGCTGGCGCAATGGCTGTCCATCGGCCTGGGGGCCGCTGGCACGGCGCGGGCCCAAGCGCGTTCTGCGCCCGCGCAGTGCGCACCGCTGCCGCAGCTGCGCTTTGCCGTCATTCCCAAGACCCAGGACGATGCGCAGACCCGGGCCTACGGCTTGATGGCCCAGGCGCTGTCCGCGGCGCTGGGAATGCCGGTCGAGATGGTTCCCGCTGCGTCCTATTCGGCCGTGGTCCAGGGGTTGCAGGCGGGGCGCATCGATGTGGCCGAACTCGGGCCTGCAACCTATGTGCAGATGCAGCGCAATGGCGCGGTGGCGCTGCCGTTTGCGGCCTTGGTCAACAGGCCCGGCACATTGAACCGCTACCACGCGCTGCTGGTGGTGCGCCGCGGCTCGCGCTGGCGCGGCTGGCAGGACCTGCGCGGCGCGACGCTGGCCCTGGTCGATCCGGCCAGCACCTCCGGCGCCTTGCTGCCCCGGCTTGCGATGCGCAAGCTGAGCGGCATGGAACTCGAAGCCTATTTTTCGCGCGTGTCCTATGCCGGCTCGCACAACCGCGCGCTGGCCGCCGTGCGCGACGGGCTGGTCGACGCGGCATTCGTCTCGAGCGAGCGCCTGGCGCTGGCGCAGGAGCGCGGGCTGGTGGCGGCCGGCGAGCTGCGCACGCTCTGGACGTCGGCACCGCTGCCCACCGATGCGCTGGTGATGCGCAGGCAGCTGTGCCCGGCGTTGCAGGCCCGGCTGCGCCAGGTCTTCGTGCAGCAGCAGGCGCTGCTGCAGCCGGCGCTGCAAGCCCTGGGCAAGCAGGGCGTGGTGGCGGTCGAGGCCAGCGACTACGCCGAGGTGGCGCGCATGCTGGGCCCTGGCGCGCCTTGAGCTGCCTCAGCGCGCCTTGGGCTCGAGGCGCAGCAGCTGGCCGTTGCCGGCGTCGGTCAGCACGTACAGCAAGCCGTCCGGGCCTTCGCGCACGTCGCGCACGCGCTGGCCCAGCCTGGGCAGCAGCAGATGGCGCGCGGTGACACGGCCGTCCCGGACTTCCAGGCGCTCGAGCATGCGGCTCTTGAGCGCCCCGACCACCATCTGCCCCTTCCATGCCGCGCCATATTTGTCGCTGCTGATGAAGGCCATGCCCGACGGCGCAATGGACGGCACCCAGTAGTGCAGCGGCTGCTCCATGCCGTCCTGCGCGGTGATGCCCTTGCCGATCGCGCCGCCGCCATAGTTCTCGCCATAGGTGATCACGGGCCAGCCGTAGTTCTTGCCGGGCGCGGGGCGGTTGATCTCGTCGCCGCCCTGCGGGCCATGCTCGTGCACCCACAGCTGGCCGTCCGGGCCCAGCGCCGCGCCCTGCGGGTTGCGGTGGCCCCGGCTCCAGATCTCGGGCAGCGCGTCGGCGCGCTGCCTGAAAGGGTTGTCGGCAGGCACGCTGCCGTCTTTGCCGACGCGCACCACCTTGCCGAAGTGGCTGCGCAGGTTCTGCGATTCCTCCTTCGCGGTGGAGCGCTCGCCCAGCGCCAGGAACAGCGTGCCATCGGACTTGCCGTCCACCTGGCGCTCGACGATGCGGCAGCCGAAATGCAGCCGGCTCGCGTACTTGGGCTGCTGCGAGAAGATCACCTTCACGTCTTCAAGGCGCGTCGCGTCGCTGGAGAGCCGGGCGCGCGCGAGCGCCGTGCTGTTGACGGCGGTATCGCCATTCGGGCCGGGTTCGGAAAAGCAGAAGTACAGCGTGCGGTTGCGCGCGAAATCGCTGTCGAGTTGTACGTCGAGCAGGCCGCCTTGTCCGCCTGCGGCAATGGCCGGCAATCCGGCCAGCGGTGCGAGCAGGCGGCCGTTGGCTTCGACGATGCGCATGCGGCCGGGCTTTTCGGTGACCAGAAAGCGCCCGTCCGGCAGGAAGGCCAGCGCCCAGGGATTTTCCAGCCCGCTGGCAACCGGTCTTGCCTCGACATCCGGTGCCCCGGCCGCGGCCGGTGTCGCGGCCAGCGGCTGCGCATGCGCGGCGGGCGCCAGGGCCAGGGTCAACAGGGCGGCCGCGGCAGCGACGGGGAGGGCAAAGACAGGGCGCATGGGCAATCATCTCCTCGGACAAGTGGACAAAAGGGCTGCCTGCATTGTTTTCCGGCCACCCCCGATCTGCGCGATGTCCCTGCGCGGGGATTGGATAAATGCCGCTGCGGCCTGTGCGCTGGCGGAAATTTCCAGCGCCACCATGCGAAAAAAACCAAAGCGGCTTTGGCAAACTTGCTGCAATTGCTGCGCCGCAGGTGTATAACCTGCACCCTTTGGGGTGCGCATCCCGGTCGGGGCGTGCGCGCCTTTCACCTGAAGGAAATATTCATGGGCGCGCAGTGGAAATCAAAGGGCAAGGCACTGGTTGCCGACGCCAAGGGCAAGCTGTTTGGCAAATTGGCCAAGGAAATCATGGTGGCCGCCCGCGGCGGTGCCGATCCGGCCGCCAACTCCAAGCTGCGCCTGGTCGTCGAGCAGGCCCGCAAGGTGTCGATGCCCAAGGACACCCTGGAGCGCGCGATCAAGAAGGGCGCGGGCCTCACGGGCGAGACCGTCAACTTCGAACATGTGATCTATGAAGGCTATGCGCCGCACCGCGTGCCGGTCATGGTCGAATGCCTGACCGACAACCTCAACCGCACCGCGCCCGAGATGCGCGTGGCCTTCCGCAAGGGCCAGATGAGTGCCGTGGCCTGGGATTTCGACCATGTAGGCATGATCGAGGCCGAACCTGCCGAAGCCGGCGCCGACGCCGAACTGGCCGCCATCGAGGCCGGTGCCCAGGACTTCGAAGCCGGCGAAGCCGAAGGCAGCACGCTGTTCATCACCGACCCGACCGATCTGGACCTGGTCGCGAAGGCGCTGCCGGCGCATGGTTTCACGGTGCTGTCCGTCAAGCTTGGCTACAAGGCCAAGAACCCGATCAGCGCGTCGAGCCTGAGCGCCGAGCAGCTCGAAGAAGTGCAGGCCTTCCTGGCGGGCATCGACGACAACGACGATGTGCAGAACCTGTTCGTGGGTCTGGTGGACTGAGCTGCCACCGGGCGCGCCGGCAGCGGCTGCGCGCCAGCGTAAAAAAACCGCCTTGGTTGCCCAAGGCGGTTTTTTTGTTATTTCGTGCCGAAGATCCGGTCGCCGGCGTCGCCCAGGCCCGGCAGGATATAGCCGTGGCTGTCGAGCTCGCGGTCGATGGCCGCCGTGTAGATCGGCACATCGGGGTGGGCCTTCTGCATCGTTGCAATGCCTTCGGGCGCGGCCAGCAGACACATGAACTTGATGGACTTGGGGTTCATCTGCTTGAGGCGCGCCACGGCGGCCGCGGCCGAGTTGCCGGTGGCCAGCATCGGGTCGACGACGATGATGTCGCGCTCGGCCATCTCGGAGGGCATCTTGAAGTAGTACTCGACCGGCTGCAGCGTCTCGGGGTCGCGGTACAGGCCGATGTGGCCGATGCGCGCGCCCGGCACGACGTTGAGCATGCCGTCGAGGAAGCCGTTGCCGGCGCGCAGGATCGAGACCAGCACCAGCTTCTTGCCGTCGATGACCTTGCCGGTCATGGTTTCCATCGGCGTTTCGATCTCGATGTCCTGCAGCGGCATGTCGCGCGTGATCTCATAGGCCATCAAGGTGCTGAGCTCGCCGAGCATGCGGCGAAAGCTGTTGGTGCTGGCTTCCTTGCGGCGCATCAGCGTGAGTTTGTGCTGGACCAACGGGTGGTCGATGAGATGAACTTGGCTCATGTTGTTCTATGGATTCAACAGGGATATGGAGGGACTGCGCACAAGTGCGCAGGCCGGGCGTCAGTCCGCCAGGAAGCGGGCGTAGCGTTCGAGGTCGACATTGCCGCCACTGATGATGACGCCAACGCGCGCACCCGCAAGCGCAACGCCGCCATGCAGGGCTCCGGCAAATGCCAGGGCGCCGGTGGGCTCGACCACGATTTTCATGCGTTCGGCAAAAAAGCGCAGCGCCTGCACCAATTGCTCGTCGGAAACCGTGAGTATGTCCTCGACCGCAGGCCGGATCACGGCAAAGGTGATATCGCCCAGGGACTGCGATTGTGCGCCATCGGCAATGGTCTTGGGCGTGGGAATGCGCACCAGCGTGCCGCTGCGCAGCGATTGCTGGCCGTCATTGCCGGTCTCGGGTTCGACACCGTAGACCTTGCACTGCGGCGCAAGTGCCTGCGCGGCCAGCAGACTGCCCGACAGCAGGCCGCCGCCGCCCAGGCAGACAAACAGGTAGTCGAGGTCGGGCACCTCTTCGAACAACTCCTTGGCCACCGTGCCCTGGCCGGCGATCACATCCGCATGGTCGAACGGTGGAATCAGCGTCATGCCGCGCTCGCGGGCCAGTTGCGCGCTGATGGCTTCGCGGTCTTCGGTGAAGCGGTTGTAGGTGACCACCTGGGCGCCGTACTCGCGCGTGGCCGCCATCTTCGCCGCCGGCGCATCTTCGGGCATCACGATCACGGCCGGCATGTCGAGCAGCTGCGCCGACAGCGCAATGGCCTGCGCGTGGTTGCCGGACGAGAATGCCAGCACGCCACCCTTGCGCTGCGCGTCCGTGAACTGCGACAGCGCGTTGTAGGCGCCCCGAAACTTGAATGCGCCCATGCGCTGCAGGTTCTCGCACTTGAAGAACAACTGCGCGCCCAGCTGTGCATCGGCAGTACGCGAGCGCATTACGGGGGTGCGGTGGGCGACGCCATCGAGCCGGCGCGCGGCGGCCTCGACGTCGGCATACAGGGGAACGGAGATCGCGGTGGATGGCATAGATGCGTGATGAGTGGAGAGGGCTGCCAGCCATCATAGCGAGCGGCTCGGGCCAGAGCCGGCGAACTGCGTGGTTCCAAAAAGCCGAACAAGGTTCCATAGAGATCGCGCTTGTTTGTAAAAAAATGTAAATATACTTGTATTTTCTGAAGTTTCACAAATTACTGAAAATAATGCAAGGTCTTATACAGGACTCTTATAAGAATGCATCTTATTTACATTCATGGATTCATTTATCGAGCTATCCATGCTTTTGCGGGACTGCGGATTGGAGATCGGCGCAGTTGCGGGCATTACTCATGCGGACGTTCCCGGTGGCACTGCAGCGCCCGCTACTTTTCATCCGACAATCTGTGGGTTTTTTGATCATTGTCAAACGACCAAGGGTGTTGCCTGATTGATTTGTGTGTCATTTTTCACGTTGGAATTTTGTGCAACGATTCGTGAACATTTGTACGTTCAACCGCTAACAGCACAAAAATCATGCATGTGAAGACCCTTGCGGCAGCCCTGTCGGCTGCTGCGATCATGGCGCCCGCCAGCCTGCTGGCCCAGCCCACCAACAATTTCACTCTGGTTCAGGGCAAGACCGCGTCGATGGGCAAGCTGGTTGCCGCCGCCAATGGCCAGACCGTCTATGCCCTGCTGACCGACTCGCAGAAGGCGGACGAGAAGGCCGCAGCCCTGGCCGCATGCGACAAGGCCTGCCAATCCCAGTTCACGCCCGTGAAGGCAGTGGGCGCCAAGCCCCAGGGCTGGCTGCTGGCGCAGGGCCTGGTGGGTGCGGTCAAGCGCGCCGACGGCACGCTGCAAGCCACCTTCAACGGCCTGCCGCTCTATACCTTTGCGGACGACCAGGCCGCTGGCGACGTGAACGGCCAGGGCTTCAACAAGGTGGCTTATGTGGTCTCCACCGTGGGCAAGCTGAACACCGCTGCCCCCAAGCAGGCGCAAGCCGCCGTTCCCGCCGCCAAGACCGTGGCTCCGGTCGACGCCGCGCTGTTCGAGCTGGGCAAGGAAAAGTACGCCGCGACCTGCTCGGGCTGCCACGGCCCGAATGGCGAAGGCGCGTTTGGCGCAGCGCTCAAGGGCAACAAGATGATTGCCAATGACGACGCCTTCATCAAGCAGATCCTCGTCGGCAGCGGCGACATGCCCAGCTTCGCGCCCATGCTGGCCGACGCCGACGTGGCCGCCATCGCCACCTTCGCGCGCAATGCCTGGGGCAACAAGCTCGGCGGCATCACCGTGGACCAAGTCAAGAAACTGCGCTGAGCCACCGGCCTGAGAAGCGTGCCGCCGCCGCTGGCGGGCGCTGCTCTCGGCCGCCTCCTGCGTGTTCAAACCATCTGACCGAATTTGCATTCATGAATTTCAAGACCCTCGCCCTGGCCGCTGCGATCAGCGCCACCTTCGTGCCCGCAGCGTTCGCTGACATGGCCGCCTATCGTCCCGTGACCGACGCCAACGTGCTCAACCCCGAAGCCGGTGAATGGCTGATGTGGCGCCGCACGGTGGACAACCAGGCCTACAGCCCGCTGGAACAGGTCAACGCCAAGAACGTCGGCGAACTGCGCATGGAATGGTCGTGGTCGCTGCCCGTGGGCGGCCTGACCGAAGTCGCGCCCCTGGTGCGTGACGGCGTGATGTTCGTCGGCATGAACCGCTCCGTGGTTCAGGCCCTGGATGCCACCAATGGCAACCTGATCTGGGAATACAAGCACAAGAACCCGGAATGGACCGGCGGCTACCACGCCAGCCAGGCCGACCGCCAGCGCAACAACATCGTGTTGTACAAGGACAAGGTCTACCTGACCACGGCCGACGCGAAGATCGTCGCGCTGGACGCCAAGACCGGCAAGTCGCTGTGGGAAACCCAGGCTGCCGACTGGAAGAAGGGCTTCAGCTACACCGCCGGCGCCATGGTCGTCAACGGCTTGATCTACACCGGCATGTCCGGCTGCTCGATTGCCGACACCGGCGGCGGCTGCTTCATCATGGCCCACGATGCCGAGACCGGCAAGGAAGTCTGGCGCGTCAACACGCTGTCCGATCTGACGCGCAAGGAAGTCGAAGCCTCGTGGAACGGCATCCCTCCCGAAAACCGCTACGGCGGCTCGGCCTGGATCACCGGCGCCTATGACGCCAAGCGCGACACCTTGTTCTGGGGCGTGGGCATGCCCATCCCCTGGGCCGAGTCCGTGCGCGGCACGCAGGGCGGCGCGACGCTGTACACCAACTCGACGCTGGCCATCGATGCCAAGACCGGCAAGGTCAAGTGGTACTACCAGCATCTGGGCCGCGACGACTGGGATCTGGACAGCGTGTTCGAACGCGTGCTGGTCGAGTCGGAAATCGCGCCCGATGCCAAGGAAGTGCGCTATATGAGCGCCAAGGTCAAGCCGGGCAAGAAGTACGACGTCATCGTGACGGTGCCGGGCAAGTACGGCACGGCCTTCGTGCTCGAGCGCGACACGGGCGACCTGCTGTGGGCGCGCGACACCGCCTACCAGAACGTGGTCAAGGGCTTCACCAAGGATGGCAAGTCCATCCCCAACGCCGACCTGATCTCGAAGACCATCGACCAGACCGTGCACGTCTGCGGCGGCCGTTCGCTGGGCAAGCTGTGGCAAGCCGGCGCCTACAGCCCCAAGACCAACTCCTTCTACTTCCCCATGGCGGAGTCCTGCCGTGACCTGACGCCCAACCCGGGCGAATACGTCACCGGCGGTGCGCTGGGCTTCCAGAAGTCGGGCCCGGCCCAGGCGGCTCCCGGCGAGACCAACACCGGCCGCTTCTACGCGTTCAACGTGAAGACCGGCAAGATGGAGTGGGTCAAGAAGCAGGCCGCGCTGTTCACCTCGTCGGCGCTGACCACGGCGGGCGACCTGGTGTTCGTGGGCGACAGCATGCGCAACTTCACGGCTTTCGAGCAGGCATCGGGCAAGCAGCTGTGGAACAGCAAGCTCAACACCTCGGTGTCGGGCAACCCCATGACCTACAGCGTCAACGGCAAGCAGTACATCGCCATCACGACGGGTCCGCACGCACAGACGCCTACGGCGGTGGCGGTGAACCCCGAGCTGAAGAACGTGAACGACACCGGCCACTCGCTGTTCGTGTTCGCGCTGCCTGAAGCCAAGGCCGCCAAGTAATCCAGGCCAGGGCCGCAGGGCCCGCCAATGGAGCAAACCCGCGGGCAGCGATGCCCGCGGGTTTTTTTATGGCATCGCCGCTATTTCTTGTTGCCCAGGATGCCGCCGAGCACCCCGCGCAGTATCTGCCGGCCCAGCGAATTGCCCATGGTGCGCACCGTGGACTTGGCCATGGTCTGCACCAGGCCGTCATGCTTGCCGCCGCGCGGACCGGTGCGGCCGAACAGCAGTTCGTTGAGCCCGCCCAGCATGCCGGGCTCGGCCGCATCCGCAGCCTGGCCCTTGCCGGCGCCCGCAGACGTGGGCGCCTTGGCCACAGGTGCGGCCTCGGCGGTGCGCTGCCTGAGGATTTCATAGGCCGATTCACGGTCCTCGGCCTTTTCATAGATGCCCGCCACCAGCGACGACTGCAGCAATGCCTGGCGCTGGGCCGCGGTGATCGGGCCGATCTGGCTGCCCGGCGGAATCACATAGACGCGCTCGGTGATGCCCGGGCGGCCCTTTTCATCGAGGAAGCTGACCAGCGCCTCGCCCACGCCGAGCTCGGTGATCGCCGCCTCGATGTCCAGGCCCGGGTTCTGGCGCATGGTCGTGGCCGTGGCCTTCACGGCCTTCTGGTCGCGCGGCGTGAACGCGCGCAGCGCATGCTGCACGCGGTTGCCGAGCTGGGCCAGCACGCTGTCGGGTATGTCCAGCGGGTTCTGCGTGACGAAATACACGCCCACGCCCTTGGAGCGCACCAGGCGCACGACCAGTTCGATGCGCTCGAGCAGCACCTTGGGCGCATCGGCAAACAGCAGGTGGGCCTCGTCGAAGAAAAACACCAGCCGGGGTATTTCGGGATCGCCGATTTCCGGCAGCTTCTCGAACAGCTCCGACAGCAGCCACAGCAAAAACGTGGAGTAAAGCCGCGGCGCATTCATCAGTCTGTCTGCCGAGAGGATGTTGACCACGCCCTTGCCAGCAGCATCGGTCTGCATCAGGTCCTCGATGTTGAGCATCGGCTCACCGAAGAACTGGTCTCCGCCCTGGCTCTCGATCTGCAGCAGGCCGCGCTGGATCGCGCCCACGCTGGCCGCGCTGATGTTGCCGTACTCGGTCGTGAACTGCCTGGCGTTGTCGCCCACATGCTGCAGCATGGCGCGCAGGTCCTTGAGATCGAGCAGCAGCAAGCCGCTGTCGTCGGCGATCTTGAACACCAGGTTCAGCACTCCCATCTGCGTGTCGTTGAGCGCGAGCATGCGGCCCAGCAGCAGCGGGCCCATGTCGGAGACCGTGGCGCGCACCGGGTGGCCTTGCTGGCCGAACACGTCCCACAGCGTGGCGGGGCAGGCCAGCGGCTGCGGTGGCGCGATGCCGCGTTCCTTGAGCGAAGCCGCGAGCTTTTCGCCGATACTGCCGGGCTGGCTGATGCCGGCCAGGTCGCCCTTGACGTCGGCCATGAACACCGGCACGCCGATCTGCGAGAAGCTTTCGGCGAGCTTTTGCAGCGTCACCGTCTTGCCGGTGCCGGTCGCGCCGGTGATCAGGCCATGGCGATTTGCCAGGGCCGGCAGCAGCGCACATTCTGTGGCAGAGTGCTGAGCGATCAGAAGTGGTGGGGCCATATCGGGATTCCTCCGGAGAAGGGTGCCGGCAAAAGTAAAATCGCCACCAGTAGATTAAATCAATACCAAAGGAATTCCTGTGGCAGGACACAGCAAATGGGCAAATATCCAGCACCGCAAAGGTCGCCAGGATGAAAAACGGGGCCGCATCTGGACCCGTATCATTCGGGAAATCATGGTGGCCGCACGCACCGGCGGCGGCGACCTGGATGCCAATCCCCGGCTGCGCCTGGCGGTTGAAAAGGCCAAGGCGGCCAACATGCCTGCGGACAACATCAAGCGCAACATCGACAAGGCCACGGGCAATCTCGAAGGCGTGAACTACGAGGAAATCCGCTACGAAGGCTACGGCATCGGCGGCGCGGCCATCATCGTCGACACCATGACCGACAACCGCGTGCGCACCGTCGCCGACGTGCGCCACGCCTTCAGCAAATATGGCGGCAACATGGGCACCGAAGGCTCGGTGGCCTTCCAGTTCAAGCATTGCGGCCAGATCATCTTCGCGCCCGGCACGTCCGAAGACCGCGTGATGGAAGTCGCGCTCGAAGCCGGTGCCGAGGACGTCGTGGTCGACGCGGAGGGCGCCATCGAGGTGCTCACCGCAGCCCCCGACTTCGAGGCCGTGCGCAACGCGCTCGAAGCCGCGGGCCTCAAGCCCGACGCGGCCGAGGTGACCATGCGCCCAGAGAACACCATCGCCCTCGAAGGCGATGACGCGACCCGCATGCAAAAGCTGCTGGACATGATCGAAGACCTGGATGACGTTCAAGACGTTTACCACAACGCAGACTTATGAAAATTCTTGTGATTGGCGGCGGAGGCCGTGAGCACGCTTTGGCGTGGAAGATGGCGCAATCGCCCAAGTCCACCAAGGTGTATGTCGCACCGGGCAACGGTGGCACGGCGCTGGCGGGCGGCAAGCTCGAGAACCTGGCGCTGACCGATGTCGTGGCGCTGCGCGAATGGGCGCAGGCCGAGAAGGTCGGCCTGACCGTGGTCGGCCCCGAGGCGCCGCTGGCAGCGGGCGTCGTGGACGAGTTCCGCGCGCACGGCCTGCGCGTGTTCGGCCCGACCAAGGCTGCGGCGCAGCTGGAAAGCTCCAAGGCGTTCTCCAAGGCCTTCATGGCGCGCCACAACATCCCCACGGCAGCCTACGACACCTTCACCGACGCGGCGCTGGCCCATGCCTACGTGGACCGCATCGGCGCGCCCATCGTGGTCAAGGCCGACGGCCTGGCCGCCGGCAAGGGCGTGGTCGTGGCGCTGACGCTGCAGGAAGCGCATGATGCGGTCGACTTCATGCTGGTCGACAACAAGTACGGCGTGAGCCACAACGCGGGCGGCGCGCGCGTCGTCATCGAGGAATTCCTCGAAGGCGAAGAGGCCAGCTTCATCGTGCTGTGCGACGGCAAGAACGTGCTGGCGCTGGCCACCAGCCAGGACCACAAGCGCCTCAAAGACGGCGACGAAGGTCCGAACACCGGCGGCATGGGCGCGTATTCGCCCGCGCCCGTGGTCACGGCCGACGTGCATGCACGCGCGATGCGCGAGATCATCCTGCCGACCATCCGCGGCATGGAGCGCGACGGCATTCCGTTCACCGGCTTCCTGTACGCGGGCCTGATGATCGACGGCTCGGGCCACCCCAAGACGCTGGAATTCAACTGCCGCATGGGCGATCCCGAAACGCAGCCGATCATGATGCGCCTCAAGAGCGATCTGGTCGACGTGATGAGCGCCGCCGTCGACGGCAAGCTCGATCAGGTCGAGCTCGAATGGGACCGCCGCACCGCGCTGGGCGTGGTCATGGCAGCGCACGGCTACCCCGAGTCGCCGCGCAAGGGCGATGCGATCACCGGCCTGCCGGCCGAAGCCGACGATGCGATGGTGTTCCATGCGGGCACCGAGCTGGTCGACGGCGTGCCGCGTGTCAACGGCGGGCGCGTGCTGTGCGTGACGGCGCTGGCCGACAGCGTCAAGCAGGCGCAGGCGCGCGTGTACGACGTGGCGCGCAGCATCCATTTCGATGGCATGCAGTACCGCCGCGACATCGGCTTTCGCGCCATCAAGAGCTGAGGTGCAAGCCATGAATGCGTCCACCGCCACCCCGGCCTCGGTGGCCCATGTGCGCGCCTACCTGACGGGTCTGCAAGACGCCATCACCAGCGCGCTCGAAGCCGTCGAAGGCGAGGGCGGCGGGCGCTTCCTGGCGGACGCCTGGCACAAGGGCCCCGAGGAGCGCCTGCAGGGCGAGGGCATCACGCGCATCATGGAGGGCGGCCGCGTGTTCGAGCGCGCGGGCTGCGGCTTCTCGCATGTGCGCGGCGCGCAGCTGCCGCCTTCGGCGACGCAGCACCGGCCCGAGCTGGCCGGCGCACCGTTCGAGGCCATGGGCGTGTCGCTGGTGTTCCATCCGCGCAACCCCTATGTGCCGACGGTGCACATGAACGTGCGCATGATCTCCGCGGGCCACCCGGGGCGCGAGCCCACGCGCTGGTTTGGCGGCGGACTCGATCTCACGCCCTGCTATGGCTTCGAGGAAGACGCGGTGCAATTCCACCGCAGCTGCCGCGATGCGCTCGAGCCCTTCGGCCATGGGCTTTACCCGCGCTTCAAGACCTGGTGCGACGAGTATTTTTTCCTCAAGCACCGCAACGAGCAGCGCGGCGTGGGCGGCATCTTCTTCGACGACTTCTGCGAACTCGCGCCCGAGCAGAGCTTTGCCATGTTGCGTGCGGTCGGCGACAGCCTGCTCAAGGCCTATCTGCCCATCGTCGCGCGCCGCAAGGACATGGCTTATGGCGAGCGCGAAATCGAGTTCCAGCGCTACCGGCGCGGCCGCTATGTCGAGTTCAACCTGGTCTGGGACCGCGGCACGCACTTCGGCCTGCAGTCGGGCGGGCGCACCGAATCGATCCTGCTGTCCATGCCGCCGCATGCCTGCTGGAGCTACCAGCGCGAGGATGCGCCGGGCACGCCCGAAGCCGCATTGACGCGCGATTTCCTGGTCCGGCGCGACTGGCTGTGAGAGGAGCCGCCCGTCTCTGTGGCGGGCTTGCGTTGCGCAGCGCGGGGTTATGCCGCGAAAAACTATAATTTCGATAGCTGTGCATGCATGCGTGCCACATCCATCATTCCAAAAACGATTGACCCGGTCCACGGAACGGGCAGCCGCTGCAGGCGTTGAGCCCCGAAGCGCGCTATATTGACCCATCTTTTCTATACATCGCCTGATGACCACCACCCCCAAAACAGAAACCGCCGCCAAGAAAGACGTCACCAAGCTCCAGCGCGCCATCGTCGATGGCCTGGAGGACGTCAAGGCGCAAGACATCCAGGTCTTCAACACCGAACACCTGTCGCCGCTGTTTGAACGCGTGATCGTGGCATCGGGCACGTCGAACCGCCAGACCAAGGCGCTCGCGGCCAGCGTGCGCGATGCCGTCAAGGAAGCCGGCTTCGACAAGCCGCGCACCGAGGGCGAAGACAACGGCGAGTGGATCATCGTCGATTGCGGCTCGGCCGTGGCGCACATCATGCAGCCCGCCATCCGCCAGTACTACCGCCTGGAGGAAATCTGGGGCGACAAGCCGGTGCGCCTGAAGCTCGGCGCCGCCAAGCCCGCGCCTTCGGCTGCCAATCTGCTGGCCGACAAGAAGGCCGCGCAGAAGGCTGCCAAGGCCGATGCCAAGGCCGCTCCCAAGTCGCGCGCCAAGCCCAAGGCCGACGAGGGCGTGAAGGCACCGGCCAAGAAGGCCGCAGCCAAGAAGCCGGCCGCCAAGACCGCCGCCAAGGCCCTGGCCGCTCCGGCCGCCAGCGCGAAGACGGCGGCGAAGACCGCCGCCAATGCCGTGGCCAAGGAAGCTGCCAAGACGGCTGCAAAGAGCGCCGCCAAGGCGGCTGCCAAGCCGGCGGCCGAAAAGCCCGCCGCCAAGAAGGCAGCGCCCGCCAAGGTCAAGACCGTGGTGGTCAAGCCTTCGGTGCCGCGCACCGCCAAGCCGGCGGCGCCTGCCGCGAAGCGCGCACCGCGCAAGGCCTCCTGATCCGCGCATGAAGCTGTTGATCGTGGCCGTGGGCCAGCGTGTGCCTGACTGGGCGCAGACGGCCTACGGCGACTACGCCAAGCGCTTTCCCCCTGAACTCAAGGTGGAACTCAAGGCGGTGAAGACCGAGCCGCGCGGCTCCAAGACCCTCGAGACGCTCTACGCCGCCGAGCGCGAGCGCATCGAGGCGGCCATTCCGCGCGGCATGCGCATCGTGGTGCTGGATGAACGCGGCACCAACCTGACGACCAAGGCGCTGGCGCAGCGCCTGCAGGGCTGGCAGCTCGAAGGCGACGACGTGGCGCTGATCATTGGCGGGCCGGACGGCTTGGACCCGGCCTTCCGCCAGGCCGCGCACGAGCGCATCCGGCTGTCCGACCTGACGCTGCCGCATGCGATGGTGCGGGTGCTGCTGATCGAGCAGCTCTACCGCGCGTGGTCGGTGAATGCGGGCCACCCTTACCACCGCGAGTAATTCTGTCGAGCGCCGACAAGGCAGCCTCGGGGCTGCCTTTTTTTGTGCCCGGAGGACGGCTCGGCCGGTGCAGGCCTGCAAACGCCACCGTTGCCGGAAAAAGCGCATGAATATTGTGCCGCGTGGGTGCCGCGGCCGCGCGCCAACTGTTAGATTCCGATGTCTGCCAGACCGCCGCGCTGGCGCGGCACCCACTTGAATACCGAGAAAATCCATGGAACTGCTGAATGAGTTTTTCACCTCGCTGAACGGCATCGTCTGGGGCGTGCCGATGATCGTGCTGATCCTGGGCACGGGTTTCTACCTGCAGATCCGGCTGGGGTTCATGCCGCTGCGCAACATCGTCCATGGTTTCCGCATGATCTGGCGCAGCCGCCGCATCGACGACAGGGCCGATGGCGATATCTCGCCCTACGCCGCGCTGATGACGGCGCTGTCCGCCACCGTGGGTACGGGCAACATCGCCGGCGTGGCCACGGCGATTGCCGTGGGCGGCCCCGGCGCGCTGTTCTGGATGTGGATGACCGCGCTGTTGGGCATGGCCACCAAGTACGCAGAGGTCGTGGTGGCCGTGAAATACCGCGAACGCAATGCCAAGGGCCAGTGGGTCGGCGGCCCGATGTACGCGATCAAGAACGGCCTGGGGCGCCACTGGCGCTGGATGGGCACGCTGTTTGCGGTCTTCGGCGGCTTTGCCGGCTTCGGCATCGGCTCCATGGTGCAGGCCAATGGAATCGCCTCGGCCATGCACAGCGCCTTCGGCCTGGAGAACTGGGTCACCGGCTTGGCGCTGGCACTGCTCGTGGGCGCGGTCGTGCTTGGCGGCATCACGCGCATCGGCGCCGTGGCCGAGAAGCTGGTGCCCGCCATGTGCGTGCTCTACATTGCCTGTGTGCTGTGCGTGCTATGGGTCTTTGCCGACCGGATTCCAAGCGCTTTTGCACTGATCTTCGCCCAGGCCTTCAATCCGACGGCGGCCACGGGCGGCTTCCTGGGTTCGACGGTACTGATGGCGCTGCGCATGGGCGTGGCACGCGGGATCTTCTCCAACGAAGCCGGCCTGGGCACCGCCGGCATCGCGCAGGCCGCGGGCGCAACCAAGGACCCGGTGTTCTCGGGCCTGGTCGGCATGATGGGTACCTTCATCGACACCATCATCGTCTGCACCATGACCGGCCTGGCCATTGTCGTCAGCGGCGTCTGGAACTCGGGTGCTACCGGCGCGGTGCTGTCCACGCAGAGCTTCGAGGCGGCGCTGCCCGGCATCGGCAAGTACCTGCTGGCGCTGTCGCTGGCGGTGTTTGCTTTCACCACCATTCTGGGCTGGGCTTACTACGGCGAGAAGTGCTGGACCTACCTGGTCGGCCCGATCTGCGAGAAGCCGTTCCGTATCCTGTGGACGGTGGCCGCCTATTTCGGTGCCGTGGCCACGCTGGACTTCGCCTGGCTGGTGGCCGACACGCTCAATGCGCTGATGGCGATTCCCAATCTGATCTCGCTGCTGCTGCTTTCGCCGGTGGTCGTGCAGCTCACGCGCGAGTACTTCGCGCGTCGCGACGCCGCCGCGCAGTAGGGCGTCGGCGGAGCCGCGACGGCTGCGTGGTACTATCTTTTTCATAGCCTTCGACGCTTGCCATGCAAGGGTTGCAGCCGTCTTTTCTGCCTGCCATGTCCGATTTCATCTACCTCGCTTCGCAAAGCCCGCGCCGCCGCCAACTGCTGGAGCAGATCGGTGTATGCCACGAATTGCTGCTGCCCAATACCGCCGGCGATCAGGCCGAAGATGCCGAAGCCATCGAACTGGCGCTGCCCGGCGAAGCGCCGCGCGACTATGTGCAGCGCGTGACCGGGCTCAAGCTCGATGCGGCCGTGGCGCGCCATGCGCGCCGCGGCCTGCCGCCCGCCGCCATCCTGTGCTCCGATACGACGGTGGCGCTGGGCGCGCGGATCCTGGGCAAGCCCGAGGACGAAGCCGACGCGGCGCGCATTCTCGCGCTGCTCGCCGGCCAGGAGCATGAGGTGCTCACCGCGGTGGCGCTGCAGCAGGGCGCGCAGCGTTTCACGGCGCTGTCTGTCTCGCGCGTGCGCTTCGCGCCCATGACGCGCGCGCAGATCGACGCCTATGTCGCCACGGGCGAGCCCATGGGCAAGGCCGGCGCCTATGGCATCCAGGGCGCGGCCGCAGCCCATGTGGCGCATCTGGAAGGCAGCTATACCGGCATCATGGGCCTGCCGCTGTTCGAAACCGCCGGGCTGTTGCGCCAGGCGGGCTGGCCTCTCTGAATTCTTCCAACACCATGCAACAAGACATTCTGATCAACTGGTCGCCGCAGGAAACGCGCGTCGCCATCGTCGAAAGCGGCGCGGTGCAGGAGCTGCACATGGAGCGTCCGCTCGAGCGCGGCCTGGTGGGCAATGTCTACCTGGGCAAGGTGGCGCGCGTGCTGCCGGGCATGCAGTCGGCGTTCATCGACATCGGCCTGGAGCGCGCGGCGTTCCTGCATGTGGCCGATGTCTGGCAGCGCCAGGAGGGCGGGGAGGCGCCGATGTTCGCGCGCAAGGACCTGCCGCCCAAGCCCATCGAAAAGCAGATCTTCGAGGGCCAGTCCATCATGGTCCAGGTGATCAAGGACCCGATAGGCACCAAGGGCGCGCGACTGTCGACGCAGATCAGCATTGCCGGACGGCTGCTGGTATTCCTTCCGCAGGACGACCATGTGGGTGTGTCGCAGAAGATCCCGCCCGCCGAGCGCGATGCGCTGCGTGCGCGGCTTCAAGGCCTGGTGGGCGACAAGGCCAGCGGCGGTGGCGGCGGCTTCATCCTGCGCACCAATGGCGAGGATTCGAGCGACCAGGAACTGTCGGAAGACATTGCCTACCTGCGCAAGACCTGGGCGCGCATCAAGCAGTTTTCGGTGCAGCGGCCCGCGGGCTCACTGCTGCACCAGGACCTGAACCTGCTGCAGCGCGTGCTGCGCGACCTGGTCGGCGAACAGACCCAGACCATCCGCATCGACTCGCGCGAGCAGTTTGCGCTGCTGCAGTCCTTCGGCCGCGAGTTCATGCCCGCGGCCGTGCCCAAGCTGCAGCTGTACAAGGGCGAGCGGCCGATCTTCGACCTTTACTCGATCGACGAGGAGATCGCCAAGGCGCTCGGCCGGCGCGTGGACCTGAAGTCGGGCGGCTATCTGATCGTCGACCAGACCGAGGCGCTGACCACGATCGACGTCAACACCGGCGGCTTCGTCGGCGCGCGCAATTTCGACGACACCATCTTCAAGACCAATCTCGAGGCCGCGCAGGCCATCGCGCGCCAGCTGCGGCTGCGCAACCTGGGCGGCATCATCATTGCCGACTTCATCGACATGGTGCGCGAGGAGCACCAGCAGGCGGTGCTCACCGAGTTCCGCAAGCAACTCGGCCGCGACCGCGTCAAGACCATGATGGCGGCCGGATTCTCGCAGCTGGGCCTGGTCGAGATGACACGCAAGCGCACGCGCGAATCCCTGGCCCACATGCTGTGCGAGCCATGCCCGCAATGCACGGGCAAGGGCAGCGTCAAGACCGCGCGCAGCGTCTGCTACGACGTGCTGCGTGAGATCCTGCGCGAGGCGCGCCAGTTCAACCCCCAGGAATTCCGCGTGATTGCCTCGCCGAAGGTCGTGGACCTGTTTCTCGACGAGGAGAGCCCGCATCTGGCGAGCCTGTCGGATTTCATCGGCAAGCCGATCTCGCTGCAGGCGGAGAGCGCCATGGGGCAGGAACAGTACGACATCGTGCTGCTTTGAGGGCGCGCCGCCGCGACGCCTGAAGGCGTGCGCTGCAGACAGCGCGCGCGCCGGCGTTGCGGCATTTTCGCCATGGGCCGCGTCCCCGGCAGGTGAAAGCTGCCGCCGCAGATATGATGGTCGACATCTCTGTTGCGGAGCTGCCCTATGTCGAGCCGGGTTTGTCTTCTTCGCCGCGACCTTTGCGCTGCCAGCTGAACGGGCGCGGACATGGTCGTCGATCTTCTGCACTCGCTGGCCCTGGTGCCGCTGACCCTGCTGCCCATCATGAACCCGCTCAGCGCAGCGCCGGTGTTCTCGATGACCGTCGGCAACGACACCACGGCCGCGCGGCAGCTCGCGCGCCAGGTGGCGATCAACTGCTGGTTCGTGCTGGTGGGCTCGATGCTGGTCGGCACCTATGTGCTGAGCCTGTTCGGCATCTCGTTGCCGATCGTGCGCATAGGCGGCGGGCTGCTGGTCGCGGCTTCGGGCTGGCGCATGCTCGATCGCAACGATGACGACGAAGTCCAAGCCGCCGTCAAGCGCAGCCAGCCCTCGGGCTGGAGCCACGCCGAGGTGATGCGGCGCAGCTTTTTTCCCATCACGTTTCCCTTGACCACGGGTCCGGGAGCGATCGCTGCGGCGATCGCGATCGGCGCGGGCTTGCCACGCCAGCTCGAGCTGTATGTGTCCGGGGCTTTCGTGGCCGTGCTCGGCGCGACCGTCACGGTCGGCGTGGTCTACCTTGTCCATCGCCACTCGGCGACCCTCATGCGCAGGCTGGGCGAAGTCGGCACGCTGGTCATGACGCGGCTCATGGCTTTCATCCTGCTGTGCATAGGGATAGAGATCATCTGGACCGGATGGGCCGAGTTGAACGGCATCCCACCTCACTGAAGAAATGGACGAACCCATGGACACCTTGCTGATTCTGGTACAAGGCGCAATGCTGCTGGGCCTGATTGCGGTCGGCGTGCGTTTCAAGGGCATGGCCATAGGCCTGTTCGGCGCGCTGGGCGTGTTGCTGTTCGTGCTGCTGTTTCGGATAGCGCCGGGCGCGGTGCCGGTCTCGGCCATGCTGATCATCATGTCGGTGGTCACGGCCGCCGGCGCGATGCAGCTGGCCGGCGGCATCGACTACCTGGTGGCGCAGGCACAGAAGGTGATACGCCGCTTTCCCAACCAGATCACCTACGTGGCGCCGCTCACGACCTTCATCTTCTGCGTGGGCGCGGGCACGGGCAATATCTATTATTCGCTGATGCCGGTGATCTACGAGGTAGCGCTGGCCAACAAGGTGCGTCCCGAGCGCCCGCTCGCGCTTTCTGCCACCGCCGGCCAGTTGGCGATCACGGCCAGTCCCGTGTCGGCAGCGATGGCGGCCATGGTGGGCCTGCTGGCGCCGCTGGGCTTCCACATCACCGACATCCTGATGATCACCATGCCGGCCTCGATCGCGGCGATCGTCGTCGGCGGCCTGGTGATGAGCCGCATGGGCAAGCCGCTGGATCAAGACCCCGAATACCTGCGCCGCATCGCCAGCGGCGAGCTGACGCCGCCCGCCGCCGACGCCCAGCCCAAGGCGCCGACGCGCGCGGGCAAGCTGTCCGCGCTGCTGTTTCTGGGCGGCGTGCTGTTCATCATCAGCGCCGGCATCTTCTCCCAGCTGCGCCCGCAGGTGATGGTCGATGGGCGCCTGGTGGGCGTTGACCTGGCCCAGCTGATCCAGATCACCATGCTCACCGTGGCCGCGGCCATCGTGGCGCTGGCCAAGGTCAAAGCCAGCGAGATCGTGAAAAGTTCCTTGTTCGACTCGGGCATGGTGGCCGTGGTCGCGCTGTTCGGCGTGGCCTGGATGGCCAACACCTTCATCGCCGCGAACCAGACGGTCATCGTCGACGGGCTGGGTTCGCTGGCTCGGCAGGCGCCGGCGATGATCGCGGTGGCCCTGTTCGCCGTGGCCGCGATGACGACGAGCCAGTCCAGCGCCACCTTCGCCATCATTCCCATCGGCATCGCTCTGGGCCTGGAGCCCGCCACGCTGGCCGCGATGTGGCCGGCCGTGGTCGGCGTTTTCCTGCTGCCCACCAATGGCTCGCAGATCGCCACCGTCGAACTCGACCGCACCGGCAGCACGCGCATAGGCAGCGCGGTGATCAACCATTCCTTCCTGGTGCCGACGCTGCTCTATGCGGTCGTGGCCGTGGGCCTGGGGTTGTTGATCTCGCGTGTCGCCGGAGGTGGCGCATGAGCGCCGGGCTGCTTTGGCTGGAGCCCGGGCGCAGCTATGGCTTCGACGACCTGGTGTTCTGGCAGGACCGCGAGCGCAAGGCTTTCGCAGCCGTGGCAGGGACGATCCACACCGTGGTGCTGGGGCCGCACGCGAGCGCCGGCTTTCCCGCCGAGCTCAAGCCTTTCATCGCGCCCGGCCTCACGCGGCGCAAGCAGTTCGACTATTCCGATGTGCTGACCAGCGCGCTGGGCCGGGCCTGGGCCGCGGCCGATCCCGGCGTGGTGTTCGTCGAGAATCCGCATTCGCGGCTGGTGCTCGATCCCAACCGCGCGCCGCCGGCACAGCCGCTGCAGGACCTGCGCGCCTTCTGGGCGCGGCTCGCGCAGGTGCGCGCGGGCGCGACGGACGTATCCTTCGCGGGCGTCGATGCGATCCGCCCCATCACCTTCTCGGGCGAGGATGTGCTGCGCGAGCCGGCCGACGAGGCGGGCTGGACGGCGTTGGCCGCAGCCTTGTCGCGCAGCCAGGCCCAGGGGCCGCTGGCGTATGGCGCGGCCGTGGAAAGCGTGATGGGCCAGGTCTGCGAGCAGGGGCCGGCGCGGGGATTGCTGGTCGTGAGCCTGCACGACACGATGAATACCAAGATGCGCGCCGACGGCGCCATCGTGGTCGAGCGGCCCGTGGCCGATCGGCTGCCGGCCTGGGTGAACCTGGGCAATCGCGGCGATGCGCAGGGAGAGGGCCAGGCCGTGAGCCTGCCCGCGCCCGCGCTGCGCCGCCTGGCGGCCCGCTGGGGCCACGCGCTGGGTGCCACTGCTGCCGAGATCACGCTCAATGTGCCCTACAAGGGCGCGCACGAAACGCTGCACTGGGGCCAGGCGCTCGCGGCGCGGGCCGGCAGCGGCGCCGTCCAGGCCGAGTTCCGCCGCGAAGCCTTGCTCGGCCCGCAGGCCGTGGCGCATCTGCAGCAGCCCGGCAGCGATTGGCCGCAGGGGCTGGACGCGCGCCTGGCGGACATTGCGCGCAAACTCGCCCGCGCCTGAGGCCGGCAGGCTTATCGCGCCGGCTAAGTGCGGTGCTGAACAGCATCCGCGTGATGACGAGCGCGCTCAGCCGAGCGCGGTATCGAGCACCATCATCATGACAAAGCCCAGCATCAAGCCGGTGGTGGCAAAGACTTCGTGGCCCTTGCGGTGGGATTCGGGAATGATTTCGTGGCTGATGACAAACAGCATGGCACCCGCGGCAAAGCCCAGGCCCCAAGGCAGCAGCACAGCGGAATGGCCGACGATGGAGGCGCCCACCACGGCGCCCAAAGGCTCGACGAGACCTGACGCCATGCCGATGGCAACCGCCAGCATGCGGCCGTAACCCGCAGCCAGCAGGGCGGCAGCGACGACAAAGCCTTCGGGCACGTCCTGGATGGCGATGCCTATGGCCAGCGCGTTGGCGCGCACCACTTCATCGTTGCCCGCATAGCCGACGCCGATCGCCAGCCCTTCGGGAATATTGTGCAAGGCGATGGCAATGACGAACAGCCAGGTGCGGCGCAGCTGCTGTGCGTTCGCGCCTTCGCGGCCCTTGATGAAATGCTCGTGCGGCAAAAGCTTGTCCATGGCGAGCAGCACCAGGCCGCCCAGCAGGATGGCCGTGCCGACCGACACGCTGGCCGTCCAGGCGCTGCCGCCGGCCTCGCGCACCGCGTCGATGCCCGGTATCACCAGCGAGAAAGCGCAGGCAGCAAGCATCACGCCCGCGCCAAAGCCGAACATGGTGTCTTGCAGGCGTTCGGACGGGCGCTGGGCGAGCAGCACCGGCAGGGTGCCAAGCGCCGTGGCCAGCGCCGCCACGCCGCCTGCCAGCAGCGCGCCGCGCGCGGCGGGATTGCTTTGCAGGCCGTTCCAGATCAGCGCACACAGGGCCCACAGGCCGACGACCGAGATCGCAAGCCCGATCCGGGTCTTGAGCCGCAACCGTTGCCCGCCGGGCGGACCGGCGGGACCCGCGGCGGGCGAAGAGCGCTCATCCATGGGGTCGTCCTCTCAGGCTTGTCGCGCCTGGGCGTATCGGCGTGCCACCTCGGCCCAGTCGATGACGTTGTAAAAAGCCGCGATGTATTCGGGGCGGCGATTCTGGTACTTCAGATAATACGCATGTTCCCAGACATCGAGGCCGAGGATGGCGGTATTGCCCGATCCTATGCCAACCATGGCCGGGTTGTCCTGGTTGGCGCTGCTCTCCACGGCCAGCTTGCCGGCCTTGTCCACCGTGAGCCAGGCCCAGCCGCTGCCGAAGCGGGTCAGCGCAGCCTTGGTGAACGCGGCCTTGAAGGCGTCGAGTCCGCCCAGATCGGCGTCGATGGCGCGTGCGAGCTCGCCTTCGGGGGCGCCGCCGCCCTGGGGCGACATGACTTTCCAGAACAGGCTGTGGTTGGCATGGCCGCCGCCGTTGTTGCGCACGGGCGCGCGCAGCGCCTGGGGCAGCGACTCGACCTGGGCGACCAGGGCCTCGATCGGCAGCGCGGCATATTCACTGCCTTCCAGCGCTGCATTGAGGTTGTTCACATAGGTCTGGTGGTGCTTGGTGTAGTGAATCTCCATCGTCTGCGCATCGATATTGGGCTCCAGGGCATCGTATGCATAGGCAAGCGGGGGCAGGGTATGGGGCATCGGTTGAGGTCTCTGCTGTGGGTGAAGGAAAACCCAGGCTGCGTCGCGATGGCGCAATGCTGGAATCGTCCTTGCATCCTAAATGAGAATCATTTCTTGCATAAAACCCCTTTTTCGCTCATAGGTATGAGCCAGCCGAAGCGGTAGTTTGCGCGCCTGTGGCACCCGCCTTTTGCCGGCGCCCGGCCGCAGGGCGCGGGGCAAGCCGCCTTAGAGGCGGCGCAGGCGTTCCAGCGCGGCGTGCAGCGTCGTGTCTTCCTTCGCAAAGCAAAAACGCACCACGCGCTGGTCGAAGCCATCGCCATAGAACGCCGACAGCGGAATCGCGGCCACGCCGATCTCGCGCACCAGCCACTGGCAGAAATCGGCTTCGCTCAGGTCGCTGACGGCCGAGATGTCCACGCACTGGAAGAAGCTGCCGGTGCAGGGCAGCAGCTTCAGGCGCGAGCCCTCGAGGCCGGCGCGGAACAGGTCGCGCTTGGCCTGGTAGAAGGCCGGCAGGCTCTGGTAGCGCGCGGGCTCGGCCATGTAGCTGGCCAGGCCATGCTGCATGGGGGTGTTCACCGTGAACACATTGAACTGGTGCACCTTGCGGAACTCGGCCATCAGCGCCGCGGGCGCGGCCACGCTGCCGACTTTCCAGCCCGTGACATGGAAGGTCTTGCCGAAGCTCGAGTTGATGAAGGCGCGCGCGGCAAGGCCCGGAAATCGCGCCGCGCTCTGGTGCTCGGCGCCGTCGAACACCATGTGTTCATAGACTTCGTCGCTGATCAGCAGCACATCGGTGGGCGCGAGCAGTTCCTCGAGCGTGCGCATCTCCGCGGCAGTCCACACCGTCGCGCTGGGGTTGTGCGGCGTGTTGATGATCAGCAACCGGGTGCGCGGCGTGATGGCGGCCGCGATTTTGGCGAAGTCGGGGCGGAAGGTATGCGGGGTCAGCGGCACGCGCACGGCGACGCCGCCGGCGAGCGCGATGTTCGGGATGTAGCTGTCGTAGCAGGGGTCGAGCACGATGACTTCATCGCCGGGATGCACGCAGGCCAGGATGGCGGTGAGAATGCCCTGCGTCGCGCCCGCGGTGATGGTGATCTCGGTGTCAGGGCTGTAGCTGCGGCCGTGCAGCGCGGCAATCTTCTGCGCCACGGCCTGGCGCAGCGCGGGCACGCCAGGCATGGGCGGGTACTGGTTGTGGCCGGCACGCATGGCCTGGTCCACGGCATCGATCAGCGCCGGATCGCAGGCGAAATCGGGAAAGCCCTGGCCCAGGTTGACCGCCTGGTGTTCGCTGGCCAGCGCCGACATGACGCTGAAGATCGTGGTGCCGACGGCGGGCAGCTTGCTGGCGAATTGCGGAGTGCGTGGGGAGGCAGAGTTCATGGAGCAGCAGAAACGAAAGCGCACTGGCCGACGGCGCAGCGCGGGTCAGTCGGACGGGTCAGAGTTCGTAGTCGGCGACATGGCCGTTCATCGCGCGCACCACCAGTTCGCGGCTCAGGCGGTCGCTGAGCAGTTCGGCGAACTTGTAGACGAAGTTGCGCAGGTAGGCGCCGCGCTTGAAGGCCACGCGCGCGACGTTCTGGCCGAACAGATGGCCCATGGGGCGCACGACGAGGTCGGCCGCGTGGTCATCGCGCATGGCCATCTCGGCCACGATACCGATGCCCAGGCCCAGGCGCACATAGGTCTTGATCACGTCGGAATCGATGGCCTCGAGCACCACGCGCGGCTGCATGCGCCGGGTCGCGAACGCCTGGTCGATCTTGCCGCGGCCGGTGAACGAGGGGTGGTAGGTGATCAGCGACTCGTGCGCGATGTCGTCCAGCGAGATGCGTTCCTTCTGCGCCAGCGGGTGCTGCGGCGGCACCACCAGCACGTGCTCCCATTCGTAGCAGGGCAGGGTCACCAGCTCGGGATAGTCGGACAGCGACTCGGTGGCCATGCCGATCTCGGCGACTTCATCGATGACCATGCGCGCGACCTCGGCGGGCGTGGCCTGGTGCAGGCTGATGTTGACCTTGGGATAGGCCGCGCGCAGCTTGGCCACGGGCGGGGGCAGCACGTAGCGCGCCTGGGTATGGGTGGTGGCAATGCTCAGTGTGCCGCTGTCCTGGGCGCTGAACTGCTCGCCGATGCGCTTGAGATTGCCGACTTCGCGCATGATCAGCTCTATGCTCTGCAGCACATGCTGGCCCGGCTCGGTGATGCGCTTGAGGCGCTTGCCGTGGCGCGCGAAGATGTCCACGCCCAGCTCTTCCTCGAGTTCGATGATGGCCTTCGAGACCCCGGGTTGCGAGGTGTGCAGCGCCTTGGCCGCCTCGGTGAGGTTGAGGTTGCGGCGTGCGGCTTCCTGGACGAAGCGGAATTGATGCAGGTTCATATCTGATTTCTGCTAAAAGCGTCCTTTATTATGACGCATTTGTCTAACAAAAAACAACTGATACGCTCCCTGCAGCGCCGCCATATCCGCCTGCCAGCCTCACAGCGGTGGCTGGGTGGCGATATCTGCAAGCAACGCCGTGACGCGTGCATCTTCTCCCACCGACGGCTGCACCTCGACGGCCACCCCCGGATGGCGCGCCTCGAGCGCGGCCACGAGCTGGGGGATGTCTTCGCGCGCGTGCTTGCCGGTGCCAAGAAACATGGGCGTGATGCGCAGCTGCCGCACGCCCTGGGCCACCAGCGCATCGGCGGCCTGCTCCAGCGCGGGCTCGGTGTATTCGAGATAGGCGCAGCAGCAGAGCAGCTGCGGATGGGTGCGCGCCATTTGTGCCTGCACCGCCTCCATGGGCGCGCGCCACAGGGGATCGCGCGAGCCATGGCCCAGCAGGATCACGCCGAAGTGAGGGGAGGTGTGGTCCATGTTCATCGCCTGAGGACGAGCCAGCTGAACGCGCCCAGCGACAGCAGGCTGTAGATGAAGCCCGGCGCCGCCGCCGTGAGCCAGGGCGACCAGTTCTGCAGGTTGCCGGCGTAGCCGAACACATTGTTCAGCAGGAAGAAGCTGATGCCTGCCATGACGCCGCCAAACACGTAGGCCGCGATGCCTCCCGAGCGGAAGTGCAGGTAGGCGAACGGCAAGGCCAGCACCACCATGACCAGGCAGCTCAGCGGGTAGAACACCTTGCGCCAGAACTCGATCTCATAGCGCTGCGCCGACTGGCCGTTGGCCTCGAGGTGGCGGATGTACTGGAACAGGTCGAGCGTGGCCATGCGGTCGGGTTTGAGCAGCGAGGCGGCAATCATTTCCGCGCTGATGCGGGTGTCCCAGCGCAGCGTATCTAGGCGCGTGCGCTCGAGCCGGGCCTGCTCGCCTTCGACCACGTAGACGCTGCGCGTGACCTTGCGCAGCTCCCACACGTCATTGCGTGCGTCGACGGCCGCGGACTCCGCCCGCGTCTGCGAGGCCATATGGCCCTGCGCATCGAACTCGAAGAT
Organism: Comamonas antarctica; assembly: GCF_013363755.1. NCBI lineage: Bacteria > Pseudomonadati > Pseudomonadota > Betaproteobacteria > Burkholderiales > Comamonadaceae > Comamonas > Comamonas antarctica. The sequence continues at coordinate 2,062,669 of NZ_CP054840.1, read as the reverse complement.
GCGCACGCCCAGCAGTTCGCCGTCATTGCCCAGCGCGTTCACGTTGACCGCAAACGAGTGGTCGCCCTGGCGCTCCTTGAGCCAGGCACCGGTGGCCCCGGTGGACAAACGGCCGAGTTGCGCGGCCTTGACGGTCTGCGCCACGCGCTCGGCCGCGGGCGCGATATAGTCGCCGACCGCAAAAGTCAGCACCACGAAGCCCAGGCCTAGCACCAGCAGCGTGCGCAGCGCCATCCACGGCCCCATGCCACTGGTGCGCATGATGGTGAATTCGGAACTCTGCGCGAGCCGCGACATGACGAAGATCGTGCCGATCAGCACCGTGATCGGCAGCAGCTCGTAGAGGTGGCTGGGCAGGCTCAGCAGCACGAACATCAGCGCGTGCGAGGGCTTGTAGAGTTCGCCGCCGGTGCGGCCAACCCAGCGCAGCTCGTCGATCAGGTCGAAGAAGAAGAACAGCCCGAGGAAGGCCAGGGTCACGAAGCCCACGGCGGACAGCGCATCGCGGTAGATGAGTCGGCGCAGGACTTTCATGGCGTGGCTTTCTTGCGTCGGTTGGACCAGAGCGAGCGAACGGACCAGCGGTTGTGCCGGGCCACCAGCACGCCGAGCGCGCAGACCAGCGTGGCGCCGTGCAGCAGCGCCAGAAAGCTCAATGCGCCGATGCGGCCCGCGCCGACCCAGCTCTGCCCCAGGGTCATGAGGTTGTAATAGACGATGAAGGCGAACAGCGCGATCATCAGGCTCGAGCTGCTGCCCGCGCGCGGGTTCACGCTGGCCACTGCCAGGCCCAGCACGACGAAATTCAGCGCCGCGAACGGCAGCCCCAGGCGCCAGCCCAGTTCCGCCTGGTAGGCCGGCTCGGCGCTGCTCCACAGCGCATGCGTGTACTGGCTGCGCGCCGAGGCATCCTCCTCGACGCTGCCGCCGCCCGTTCCGAGCTGCAGGCCATATTCCTTGAATTCGCTGATCTTCACGCCGGGCGTGCCGGTCTGTGTCTCGACGCGCTGGCCGTCACTCAATATGACCGTGCGCTGGCCGTTCTCGACCACCAGGCGCGCACTGCGCGCCGAGGTCACCGATTCGGAATCGGCCTGGGTGGTGACGATGAACACATTGCTGGCGGCCTGCGCGCCCGGGGTGTCCTTGTCGATGAAGAAGACGCGCGAGCCATCGGACGACTCCTGGAATTCACCGGGCGCGATGCGGTCGATGTCGCTGCGCTGCGAGTATTGCGCGCGCAGCTGCTGCACCTGCTGGTTCGACCAGGGCCAGACCAGCGTTGCCAGCACGGCGATGACCGCCACGACCGGCCAGGCAAAGCGCAGCAGCGCCGGCAGGAACGACACCAGCCCGCGTCCGCTCGCAAACCAGATGACCATTTCGCTGTCCCGGTACATGCGCGAGAGAGACCCCACGACGGACACGAACAGGCTGAGCCCCAGTATGGTCGGCAACTGGCCCAGAACCGTGAACCCCATCACCATGATCACATCGGACGGGTTGACATTGCCGCGCGATGCCTGACCCAATGTGCGAATCAGCATCATGGTCATGACGACAGTGACCAGCACCACCAGGGTGGCGCCAAAGCTGCGGGCCAGCTCTTTGCGTATGGATGAATCGAATAACATTGGCTGAAAGGAAAACGCCGATTATGAACTTTGATCTCAAGGCACTGACCATCGCGGCAGCCGCCAATGAAAAATGTGACCTGCTGGTGTTGCTTGTCGCCGAGCCCACGCCCGCTGCGTCCGATCCTCTGTCCTCGCTCGTGGCCCTGGCCCTCAAGCATGGTGACTTGCAGACCGAAGCCGGCAAGTCGTTGTCGCTCTACCACCTTCCCGCCATTGCCGCGCGCCGCGTGCTGCTGGTCGGCGCGGGCGATGGCTCGGCCAAGGCGGTGCGCAAGGCACTGGCCGCAGTCGGCCCGGCGTTGACCGGGTCAGCGCTCAAGCGCGCCGTAGTGTGCTTCAGTTTCGATGTCCCTGCGCCGGCGCTGACCGCGGCCGTGCAGGTGCTCGCTGATGCCACCTACGTATTCTCCGCCACCAAACCCTCGGCCAAGCCCTGCAGCCTGGAAAAAGTGCTGTTCGGCGTTCCCGCCAAGGCGCCGCTGCAGTCGGCATTCGACTGCGGCGTGGCGCTGGCGCTGGGGCAGGGCGTGACGCGCGAGTGGGCCAACCGGCCGCCAAACCATGCGACCCCGACGCGCCTGGGCGAAGCCGCCAAGGCGCTGGCCAAGCTGCCCGGCATCGAGTGCAAGGTGCATGGTCCGGCCGAAGTCGAGAAGCTCGGCATGGGCGCGTTCCTTGCGGTGGCCCAGGGCTCGAACGAACCGCTGCGCCTGATCGAGCTGCACTACCGCGGCGGCGCCCGCAACGAGGCGCCCGTGGCACTGGTCGGCAAGGGCATCACCTTCGACACCGGCGGGATTTCGCTCAAGCCTGCGGCGGAAATGGACGAGATGAAGTTCGACATGGGCGGCGCGGCCAGCGTGCTGGGCGTGTTCCGCGCATTGGCCGAGCTGCGCCCCGCGATCAATGTGGTCGGCCTGATTCCCGCCTGCGAGAACATGCCCGATGGCCGTGCGGTCAAGCCTGGCGATGTGGTCACCAGCATGAGCGGCCAGACCATCGAGGTGCTCAATACCGACGCCGAGGGCCGGCTGGTGCTGTGCGATGCGCTGACCTACGTGGCGCGCTTCAAGCCCCGCGCCGTGATCGATATCGCCACCCTCACGGGCGCCTGCGTGGTGGCGCTGGGCGGCCTGCGCAGCGGCCTGTTCTCCAATGACGAGGCCCTGGCCCAGGCGCTGGAGAACGCCGGCGAAGCATCGCAGGACCTGTGCTGGCGCATGCCGCTCGACGACGAATATGCGGAAGGCCTGAAGAGCAACTTTGCCGATATGGGCAACGTGGCCGGCCGTGCGGGCGGCGCGGTGACGGCGGCCAAGTTCCTGCAGCGCTACGTCGGCGACATGGCATGGGCGCATCTGGACATCGCTGGCACGGCGTGGAAGGGCGGCACCGCCAAGGGTTCTACCGGACGTCCCGTGGGCCTGCTGGTGCATTACCTGCTGGACGCCGCCCAGACGGCGGCGCCGGCCAAGCCTGCCAAGCCGGCCAAGGCCGCGAAGCCGGCGAAGTCCGCCAAGGTACTGGCATCGCCCGATGCGGCAGCTGCGGTCAAGGCGGTCAAGGCCGTCACCGCCGAGGCCGAGGCGCCGGACGCTGCGTCCGGACCCCTGGTTTGAGCCAGTACAGCGCTCAGGCCATGACCGAAGTCGCCTTCCACTTCAATGCGCCGGACCGGCTGGCCTATGTCTGCCGCTTCGTGCGCAAGGCCATGCGCAATGACGTGCGCGTGGTGGTGACCGGACCGCAGGCGGTGACGCAGGCGCTGTCTTCCATGCTGTGGAAGATGCCGCCGACCGAGTTCCTGGCCCATGCCTGCGAGGGCGATGACGCGCAGGTGTTTGCGGCATCGCCCGTGGTGCTGGTGCAGGATGAGCGTTGCGCGCCGCACCGGGACCTGCTGCTCAACCTGTGGGAGCAGGTGCCCGCGCACTTCGCGCCGTTTGCGCGTGTGGTCGAGGTGGTCAGTGCGCACGACGAGCAGGACCGGGCGCAGGCCCGGCTGCGCTGGAAGCACTATGCGGGCCTGGGCCTGCCCATCGTGCGCCACGATCTGGTGTTGAAGGGGGCATGATGGGCTTTGCTGGCAAACCACCGCCGCGCTATGTGCCGACCTTGACCGAAGTGGTCAACGAGCCCGAGGCGCTCGCCATCGGGCCGGAGGCCGCGGTTCATCGCGCCGACCCGCTACCGGAGCCCGTGCCGGAGTGGGAATCCTCATCTGTGCCCGAGCAAGAACCATGGTCTGCGCCTCAGGCCGAGTTCGGGCCGGAGCCGGAACCCGAGCCTGAGCCCGAACCAGAGCTCGCACCGCCCGAATCCGCGGCGCCGCTGCGCGCTGCCGCGCCGGTGGTGCGTCCCGAGGCCGAGACCTGGCTCCATGCCGAGGAACTGCTGGTGCAGCGTCTGCTCGAACGCGTGGACCAGGTGCTCGATGAGAGGCTGCGCGAGACCATCGCCCAGGTGGTGCAGGCGCAGACGCGCTCGCTCACGCTGCGCCTGCAGGAGGAACTCGAGTCCGTGGTGCGCCAGACGGTGCAGGAGGCCGTGGCGCACGAGCGCCTGGAGCAGGGCGCCCGGGCCCGGGGTTGATGCACCGCCGCGCGCGCAGCCCGGCTGCGCGGCGCGGCGCTGGCTTCAGCGTGCCGCCAGCTGGAAGTCGGGGTTGACGATCTGCGTCGGCGCGCCGTTGATGAAGTTGACCACGTTGTCGAAGGCCGCGCCGAAATACAGCTCGTAGCTGTCCTGCTCGACATAACCCAGGTGCGGCGTGCAAATGCAGTTCTCCATGCGCAGCAGCGCGTGGCCCTGCAGGATGGGCTCGCTTTCAAACACATCGATGGCCGCCATGCCGGGACGGCCGCGCTGCAACGCCGCAACCAGCGCATCGGCCTCGATCAGCTCGGCGCGCGAGGTGTTGACCAGCAGCGCCGTGGGTTTCATCAGCGACAGATCGTTCAGCGTGATCATGTGCTCGGTGGCTTCGTTCAGGCGCAGGTGCAGCGAGACCACATCGCACTGGGCGAAGAAATCCTCGCGCGAGGTCGCGGCCTGGTAGCCGTCGGCCAGCGCCTGGGCGCGCGATGCATCCCGCCCCCAGACGCGCACGTTCATGCCGAATGCGCGGCCGTAACCGGCCACGATGCGGCCAATGCGCCCATAGCCCCAGATGCCCAGCGTGCGCCCGCGCAGTACATTGCCCAGGCCGAAGTTCGGCGGCATCGATGCGGCCTTGAAGCCTGACTGCTGCCAGGCACCATGCTTGAGGTTGGCGATGTACTGTGGCAGCCGGCGCATCGCGGCCATGATCAGCGCCCAGGTCAGCTCGGCGGGCGCGACCGGCGAGCTCACGCCTTCGGCGATGGCAATGCCGTGGTCGGTGCAGGCCTGCACGTCGATGTGGCTGCCGACCCGGCCAGTCTGGGCAATCAGCTTGAGCCGCGGAAGCTTCTCGATCAGCTGGCGCGTGATCGCCGTTCTGTCGCGGATCAGCACGATGATGTCCGCGTCGCGCAGCCGCACCGACAGCTGGCCCAGGCCCTTGACGCTGTTGGTATATACCTTGGCATTGAAGGCGTCCAGGCGGCTCGCGCACTGCAGTTTGCGTACAGCGTCTTGGTAGTCGTCCAGGATGACAATGTTCATGACGGGCTCCCAGCTCACAGGCTATGGGTAGGTGGTGGCGACCCGGGCCCGTGCCTGTGCGTGGCAGGCTGGCCCGGGGCTGAAAAGAGTGGAAGCAGGCGGCGTCGCCCGCGACCTGCATGCGTTTCGCCCGCCGCCGGCAGGCAATTTTCCGGATGGCCCATTGTCCCGCATGCGCTCAGGCCTTCACGCCGGCGACGCCATGGGCACGGCCTGAATCGCGGGGTTGATTGTTACAGATTGGCTGGGCATGTAGCAAGGCGTGTAATGGCCACTCATGGAGATGCGTATGACGCCACAGGATGCGGCGCGCGTGAGTGGCCGCCCGGCGCCTGGAGTTCACGGGTCGATGCCATATTGCGCGCGGAAAGCGGTCTCGAGATCTGCGCAGTCCTGCAGCGTGAGGTCGGCCCGCTTGCGGTCCTCGGGAGCGCGCGCGACTTCCTTGTTGCAGACCTTGATGGCTTCGCGCGCGACCCACTGCTCGTTGCCTTCGGGCGTGGACAGCAGCGAGCCGATCAGCATCAGCAGCGCAAATGCGCCTACCGGCAAGCCGATGAGCCAGGGCACGAGGCGGCTGCGCGCGGCGGGCGCCGCATGGATGGCGGGTTGTTTCCCGCACTGGGGGCAAGGCAGGCTGCTGTCGGCCAGTGCATGGCCGCAGGTGGGGCAGATAGGAGTGGGCATACCGCATTATGGGCGCAGCCCTCACGCTCCATGGCCGGCTTCAGGCAGCGGGCGCGTTGTTGCGCCGGTTGGTCCAGGAATCGACGATCAGCCGCTGGCCCATTTCATTGGCGCAGCGCAGGTGCAGCAGGATGCTGCCGCCCTTGCCGTCGTAGCGCACGGCCGAAGTGGTCAGCGGCTGGCCGCAGGAAAAGCAGGCGAAGCCATGTTCATGGGCTTGCAGGGGCAGGTCGGGAATGCGGGTGATATCGGCAACGTAGGTCATGTAATTCCTTGTGCCTTCCCTATCGGCCGTTGGCGCGCGTACTGTAGGGTGCTGGTTGCCGGGGCGCACGACACTCGATCCATAGGGTCACTTGCACACTCGCTGCGACGCGGCGCGCACACCGATAGAATTGACCCGGGACAATGCGCCATCGCCGGCGGTGTGCTATTTGGCGCGCAAGGTCCTGACTGCACTCCCCGCGCCCTGAATCAGCGCGGTTTTTTCTTGAGAGTGTTCAGATATTTCAGACAATCTTGAAAATTGTGCCTTCCTGCCGCAGACGGTCTGCACAGCGCACCTGATATGAGCCGAGTGATGACCTGATGACCAGTAGCCAGCCCCTTTACGACTTGGAACCCCTGCTGCACTTGATGCTGATCGGCGCGGTGATTGCACTGGCGCCGCTGGCCTGGGTCTGGTTTCGCAACCGCCAGCATGGCCCGGCCGAACGTCTGCTGGCACTGAGTGTCTTCACGCTGTTCCTGACCTTCGATCTGGTGATGTTCGGGGCGTTCACGCGCCTCACGGACTCGGGCCTGGGCTGCCCCGACTGGCCCGGTTGCTACGGCAACGCGAGCCCGCTGGGCGCGCATGTCGAAATCACGGCGGCGCAGACCGCGATGCCGACCGGGCCGGTGACCCATGGCAAGGCCTGGGTGGAGATGATCCACCGCTACCTCGCAACCGGAGTGGGCGTGCTGATCATTGCGCTGACGCTGCTGAGCTGGCGCCTGGCACGCAGGATGCCGCTGTCCGCGGGCCGCAGTCCGTGGTGGCCCACCGTGAGCCTGGTCTGGGTGTGCATCCAGGGAGCGTTCGGGGCGCTCACGGTGACCGAAAAACTGTTTCCTGCCATCGTGACCCTGCATCTGCTGGGCGGCACGGTGCTGCTGGCGCTGCTGTGCGTGCCCGCCGTGGCGCACGGCCTGGCCGTGCGGGGGCGCGCGCCCGAGCCGCTGGCCCCCTGGCTGCGCCGCGCCCTGGCTGGCGGCTTGGCGCTGCTGACGCTGCAGATCGCGCTCGGCGGCTGGGTCAGCACCAACTACGCGGTGCTCGCCTGCACCACCTTCCCGACCTGCCAGGGCAGCTGGTGGCCGGCAATGAATTTCTCCCAGGCATTCGAGATCTGGCGGCCGCTGGGCATGCTCAAGGATGGCAGCCATCTCGATTTCGAGGCCCTGACCGCCATCCATTACCTGCACCGCCTGGCCGCCTATGTCGTGGTGCCGGTGCTGGTGGCGCTGGTCTTTGCGCTGCGCCGCGGCCAGGCGCTTGCGCGCCAGCGCCGCTGGCTGGCCATCCTGCTGCTGCTGCAGGTGATGACCGGCTTGTCGAACGTTCTTTTTGACTGGCCGCTGCTTGCCGCCGTGCTGCACACCGGAGGCGCTGCGGCGCTGGTGGGCGTACTGGTCTGGAGCCTGGCGGCCAGCCGCACCTCTCGCGCGGACCCGGAGCTGCGCCAATCTCCCCCGAAGAAAGCCTTCGCTCGCGCATGACCACGGATACCCTGCTTTCCCCCGCTTCCCGCTTCTCCCAGTTCTACGCCCTGACCAAGCCCAGGGTGGTGCAGCTGATCGTGTTCTGCGCGCTGATCGGCATGGTGCTTGCCGTGCCCGGCTGGCCTTCGGCGCAGCAGTGGCTGCACATGGCGGTGTCGTGCATCGGCATCTGGCTGGTGGCGGCCGCGGCCGCGGCCTTCAACTGCCTGGTGGAAAAGCACATCGATGCGCGCATGCAGCGCACCTCGTGGCGTCCGACGGCGCGCGGCGAGCTGTCGAGTTCGCAGGCACTCGCATTTTCGGCCGCGCTGTGCACGGCGGGATCGGTCATCCTGTTCATCGGCAGCAATCCGCTGACGATGTGGCTCACACTCGCCACCTTTGTCGGCTATGCGGTCATCTATACCGTGGTGCTCAAGCCGCGCACGCCGCAGAACATCGTCATTGGCGGGGCTTCGGGCGCGATGCCGCCGGTGCTGGGCTGGGCCGCCATGACCGGTCAGGTCGGGCCCGAGGCCTTGATCCTGTTCCTGATCATCTTCCTCTGGACGCCGCCGCATTTCTGGGCACTGGCGCTGTACCGCGTGGAGGACTACCGCAAGTCGGGCCTGCCGATGCTGCCCGTGACGCATGGCAGCGAGCACACGCGGCTGCAGATCCTGCTCTACACGGTGGTGCTGTTTGCCGCCTGCCTGCTGCCCTTCCTCTACGGCATGAGTTCCTGGCTCTACCTCGCGGCCGCGGTGATCCTGGGCGCGGGATTCTGCGCCTACGCCTGGCGCCTGCGCCGCGCGTATTCGGACGCGCTGGCCTGGCGCACTTTCCGTTTCTCGCTGGTGCACCTGAGCCTGCTGTTCGCGGCGCTGCTGGTGGACCACTACCTGTTCTTCTGAGGAAGGCCACGCCATGGACACCCGCCTGCTGCTTCTGGTCGAGGATGACGACGCATTTGCGCGCACCCTGGCGCGCTCCTTCGAGCGGCGTGGCTACCAGGTGCTGCGCGCGGCCAGCGCCGATGAGGTCAAGGCCTTGCTGCAAGAGCACCGGCCCGGCTATGCGGTCATGGACTTGAAGCTCGCGGGCAATGCGTCGGGGCTCAACTGCATACAGATGCTGCATGAGCAAAACCCCGAGGCGCTGATCGTGGTGCTCACCGGCTATGCGAGCATCGCGACGGCCGTAGAGGCCGTGAAGCTGGGCGCCTGCCACTATCTGGCGAAGCCTTCGAACACGGACGATATCGAAGCCGCGTTCGGCCGCATCGCGGGCGACACCGAAGTCGAGCTGACGCAGCAGACCAGCTCGATCAAGACGCTGGAGTGGGAGCACATCCACGAGACGCTGGCCGAAACCGGCTTCAATATTTCCGAGGCCGCACGGCGCCTGGGCATGCACCGGCGCACGCTGGCGCGCAAGCTCGAGAAGCGCCAGGTGAAGTAAACGCTGGACCGGGGCGCGCGCTCAGTGCGGCGCGAGCATGATCGAGGCCAGCGGAAAGCGGATCGTCACCTCGGCGCCGCCGTCATCGCGGTTGCGTGCCGACGCCGTGCCTTCAAGCGAACGCGCGACATTGGTCACCAGGAACAGCCCGACGCCGCGGCCCGCGCGGTCGGTCTTGTTCGACTGCTGGTACTTGCCGAAATGGCGCAGGATCTCGGGCGCGAAACCAGTGCCGCGGTCCAGCACCGTGATCACCAGCTGGTCGTCCTCGCGGCGCAGGCGCATCTCGACCTCGTCGGCCGAGGCCTCGAGCGCGTTGTCCAGCACATTGCAGATCATCTGCTGCAAGGCGGTATCCGAGATGATGGGCAGGTCCTGCGCGATATCGTTGCGGTAGCGAAAGCGTCCCGGGTGGTGGGTTTCCTGCCACTGCGCGATCAGCCGGTCCATGAAACGGAACAAGGTGGTGGGCTGGGGCGCATCGGCGCGCGCCTCGCCCGCCGACAGCAGCACATTGCTCACGATGCTCTTGCAGCGCAGCAGTTGCTGCTGCATCTCATCGAGATCCTGCTGCAGCCCGGGCTGGCGCGTGATCTCGGGCATGCGCTGCCAGTCGCCCAGGATCACCGACATCGTGGCCAGCGGCGTGCCCAATTCATGCGCCGCGCCCGTGGCCAGCAGGCCCATGCGCACGATGTGTTCCTCTTCGCTGGCACGCTGGCGCATGTCGGCCAGGCGCGAGTCGCGCCGGCGCAGGTTGCCGACGATGCGCGTGAGAAAGATCACCAGCAGCACGGTGGTCAACACGAAGCAGGTCAGCAGTCCCATCACGTAGAGGTTGTGGTCGGGCTCGATGGCCAGCGGCCGCGAGGATCCGGCCAGGTCGATGGCGCACAGCGCGGTGATGACCGCGATCACCCAGGTGTAGGCCGTGGGCAGCAGCACCGCGCTGAGCACGGCCTGCAGCAGGAACAGGTAGACGAAGGGGTTGCTGGCGCCGCCGCTCAGGTACAGCTGCACCGACAGCGCGGCGACATCGGCGAGCAGCGCGCAGAACAGCCCGAGGCTGGTGACGTTGCGCCGGCGCCATTTGAACCAATACAGATAACCGAGGTTGGTGACGATCAGCGCCATCAGCACGGCGGTCATCTCGGGCAGCGGCAGCGGAATGTCCAGGCCGTAGTGCACGATGGCAATGGTCACGACCTGGCCGACCACGGCAAGCCAGCGCAGCTGTATCAGCAGCTGCATGTTCTTGCGTTCGGTGGTCAGGTCGACCTGGGACAGCGGATCGGAGGAGCGGGCGCGTAGGGGGCGATTCACCGCTGCGATTTTGCCGCAGCCGGTGAATCGGCCGCCCTACAAGGTCTTGGGCTCGGGCTGGCTGCGGCGCCGTTCCCAGCGCACCACCACGGCCGCGGCGACCAGTACCATGGCGGCCATGCCATACCAGGTCAGGGCATAGACCAGGTGGCTGTTGTGGAACGAGATCACGGTCATGCCCGGACGCGGCCAGGCCTGAGCGGCCACCGGCTGGCCGGGGCGGCCCGCATCGATGAAGTAGGGCGCGGCACGCTCCAGGCCCTGGGCCGCGGCAATGGCCGCGACATCGCGCGAATACCAGCGCTGCTGCGCGGCATCGTTGTCCCGCAGGAAACCGCCGCCCGGCTCGGCCATGCGCAGCAGGCCGGTGACGGTCTGGGGCGCGTCGCCCGCGCCGCTGCGGTCGGGCTGCCAGGCCTGGCGCTCGCCGGCGGGAATGAAGCCGCGGTTGACCAATGTCTGGCTGCCATCGGCGGCCTGCAGCGGCGTGAGCACCCAGAAGCCCGCGCCCAGCTCGGTGACGGCCTGCGCCAGCACCGTCTTTTGCGGCAGGAATTGCCCCGCCAGCGTCACGGGCAGGTATTCGTGCTGCTGCGCGTTGACCTGAGGCCACTCTGCTGGCGCAGGCGCGGCCACGGGCGCGGCGCGCACGCGCTCGTTGACACGCTCGATCAGGTCGAGCTTCCAGGCACGGCGCTGCAGCTGCCAGGTGCCCAGGCCCAGGAAGGAAACAAACAAGGCCACGCCCACGAATGCGAGCATGGCCTTGAGAGCAGTGGAGCGCGGACCCGCGGGTCCGGCGCTCGATGCTTTGGCTTCGGCAGTGGTCAAGGCTGCGGTGTCGTCGTGGCGGCAGGCGACATGTCGTGGTTGGGCATCATGTTGGCGTTCATGTGGAACATGACCCAAAGCGTGCCCGACAGCGCGATGACCACGAAGATGATGGTGAAGATCGTCGACAGCAGCGTCCAGCCGGCTTCGATCTTGCTGTCGATGTGCAGGAAATAGTACATGTGCACCAGGATCTGCACGATGGCAAATGCGCCGAGCACCAGCACCGCAGTGGCGCGGCCTTCGATGACCTTGGCCATGATCAGCCAGAACGGGATGGCCGTCAGGATCACCGACAGCACGAAGCCCGTCATGTAGCCGGAGAAGCTGCTGTGCGGGCCGACCTCGTGGTGGTGGTCGTCATGCGCGTCGTGCGCATGGCCGGCGTGGATGTCGTGTGCGCTCATTACAGCACTCCCATCAGGTAGACAAAGGTGAAGACGCCGATCCAGACCACGTCCAGAAAGTGCCAGAACATCGACAGGCACATCAGGCGGCGGTTGTTCTCGTGCGTCAGGCCATGCTTGTTGATCTGCAGCATCAGCACGACCAGCCAGATCAGGCCGAAGGTGACGTGCAGACCGTGGGTGCCGACCAGCGTGAAGAACGACGACAGGAAGGCGCTGCGGCCCGGGCCCGCGCCCTGGTGCAGCAGGTGCGAGAACTCATAGAGTTCCAGGCCCAGGAAGCACAGGCCCAGCACGCCGGTGACGGCCAGCCAGCCCAGCGTCGCGCCGACTTGCCTTTGCTGCTTCTTGAGCATCGCGAAGCCGAAGGTGATCGACGACAGCAGCAGGAAGGCGGTGTTCATCGCCACCAGCGGCAGGTCGAACAGGTCGGCGCCGGTCGGGCCGGCGGCGTAGCTGCGGCCCAGCACGCCATAGGTGGCAAACAGGGCAGCGAAGATGAGGCAGTCGCTCATCAGGTAGAGCCAGAAGCCCAGCGCCGTACCGTTGGCCGGGTGGGGTTCCTCGGCCAGGTGGTATTCGCGGGGTTCAATGGCGCCCGCGGCGCCAGCGTTCATGCGGAGTTCAGACATTGCGTGCAAGCAGTTCAGTGCGGGCATCTTCAGTCGCAGCAACTTCCGATGCTGGGATGTAGTAGTCGCGCTTGTAGTTGAAGGTATGGACGATGGAGATCAGCACGATGGCGGCAAACGACAGGCCGGCAACCACCCACATGTGCCAGATCATCGCGAAACCGAACAGCGTCGCCACCATGGCGATCACGAAGCCGGCACCGGTGTTCTTGGGCATGTGCAGCGCCTTGAAGCCCGTCAGGGGTCGCTTGTAGCCATGCTTCTTCATGTCCCACCACGCGTCGATCTCGTAGACCTGGGGCGTCATGGCGAAGTTGTAGTCAGGCGTGGGCGAAGCCGTCGACCATTCCAGCGTGCGCGCATCCCATGGGTCGCCCGTCAGGTCGCGCAGTGCCGCACGGTTGCGGAAGCTGACCCAAAGCTGCATCAGGAAGGCGGCAATGCCACCGGCGACGATCATCACGCCGACGAAGGAGATGTACAGCCAGATGTTGTACGACGCGTCCTCGAACACGTTGACGCGGCGCGTGGCGCCCATCAGGCCCAGCACGTACAGCGGCGTGAAGGTGACCCAGAAGCCGACCAGCCAGCACCAGAACGACACCTTGCCCCAGAACTCGTCGAGCATGAAGCCGAAGGCCTTGGGGAACCAGTAGTTGATGGCGGCAAACAAGCCGAACACCACGCCGCCGATGATGACGTTGTGGAAGTGGGCGATCAGGAACAGGCTGTTGTGCAGCACGAAGTCGGCCGGGGGAACGGCCAGCAGCACGCCGGTCATGCCGCCGACGGCAAACGTGGCCATGAAGCCCACGGTCCACATCATCGGCACGGTGAAGCGGATGCGGCCCTTGTACATCGTGAACAGCCAGTTGAAGATCTTCGCCCCGGTCGGGATGGAGATGATCATCGTGGTGATGCCGAAGAACGAGTTCACGCTCGCGCCCGAGCCCATGGTGAAGAAGTGGTGCAGCCACACCAGGTAGGACAGGATGGTGATCGCCACCGTCGCATACACCATCGAGGTGTAGCCGAACAGGCGCTTGCGGCTGAACGTGGCGGTGATTTCGGAGAAGATGCCGAAGGCCGGCAGGATCAGGATGTACACCTCGGGGTGGCCCCAGATCCAGATCAGGTTCACGTACAGCATGGCGTTGCCGCCCATGTCGTTGGTGAAGAAGTGCGTGCCCAGGTAGCGGTCGAGCGACAGCAGCAGCAGCGTGGCCGTCAGCACCGGGAAGGAGGCGACGATCAGCGCGTTGGTGCACAGCGAGGTCCAGACGAAGATCGGCATCTTCATCAGCGTCATGCCCGGAGCGCGCATCTTGACGATGGTCACCAGCAGGTTGATACCGGACAGCGTGGTGCCCACGCCGGCGATCTGCAGCGACCAGATGTAGTAGTCAAGCCCCACCCCCTCCGGGTTGTGCCCCAGATTGGACAGTGCCAGCCAGCCCGAGGTCGAGAACTCGCCGACGAACAGCGACACCATCACCAGGATGGCACCGGCGGTGGTCATCCAGAAGCTGAAGTTGTTCAGGAACGGGAAGGCCACGTCGCGCGCGCCGATCTGCAGCGGCACGATGTAGTTCATCAGGCCGGTGACCAGCGCCATCGCCACGAAGAAGATCATGATCGTGCCGTGGGCCGTGAAGATCTGGTCGTAGTGGTGCGGTGGCAGGAAGCCCAGGCCGTCGACGGTGGCGATGGCCTGCTGGGCACGCATCATCAGCGCGTCGGCAAAGCCGCGCAGCAGCATGACGATGCCGAGGATCATGTACATGATCCCGATCTTCTTGTGGTCGATGCTGCAGATCCAGTCGCGCCACAGCGGGCCCCAGAGCTTGAAGCGGGTCAGCAGCGCCAGCACTGCCAGGCCGCCGAGGATCACGCCGGCAAAGGTGGCCAGCAGGATGGGCTCGTGCAGCGGTATCGATTGCCAGCTCAACCGTCCGAAGATCAGTTGCGCTGTATCTAGTTGGTCAGACATAAAGGGTCTCTTGTGAGGTGGACAGCAAGGCCGGCAGGGCCGGCGTGCTGGCCACCGAATTGCTTATTGCTGGATGACGGCTTCGGTGGCGACGCCGGGTTCGAGCGCGGCCGTGATTTTCGCGGCGTCTTCGGTCGTGCAGATGTCGGCCGACAGGTTCAGGCCCTTGGCGCGCGCATAAGACTCGCCGCCGGCCTTGTCGATGGCCATCATGGTGTGCATGCACATCTGGCCTTCCTCGACACAGCGGTTCAGCACCGTGTGGTAGAGCTTGGGGTCGACATTGCCGTAGCGCTCGACCGGGTGGCGCTCGGTGGGCTTGGCCAGGTCGAGATAGGTCGTGCGGTCCAGCGTCTTGCCTTCGGCCTTGGCCTTGGCGATCCACTCGGCAAAGCCTTCGTTGCTCAGGCCGTGGAACTTGAACGTCATGCCGGAGAAGCCCGGGCCGCTGTAATGCGAGGACATGCCCTTGTAGACGCCTTCCTTGTTGATCACGGCGTTGAGCTCGGTCTGCATGCCGGGCATGGCATAGATCATGCCGGCCAGGTCAGGCACGTAGAACGCGTTCATGGTCGTGGTCGAGGTCAGCTTGAAGTGGATCGGGCGATCGACCGGTGCGGCAAGTTCGTTGACCGTGGCAATGCCTTGCTCGGGGTAGAAGAACAGCCACTTCCAGTCCATGGCCACGACTTCCACCGTCAGCGGCTGCACGTTCTCGGCCAGCGGGCGCGCATGGTCGATGCGGTCCAGGGGACGGTAGGGGTCGAGCTTGTGGGTGCTGATCCAGGTGATCGCGCCCAGGATGATCACGATGATCAGCGGTGCGGTCCAGATCACCAGTTCGAGCTTGGTCGAGTGGTGGAAGTCCGGATCGTATTCGGCTTCGGTGTTCGACTGGCGGTACTTCCAGGCAAAGAAGAACGTCAGCAGGATCACGGGAACGATGATCAGCAGCATCAGGAAGGTGGCCAGCATGACCAGATCACCTTGCTGCGCGGCGATATCGCCTGCGGGGTTGAGAACCACGGCGTTGCTGCAGCCGGTGAGGGCGGCGACAAGCGCGGTCGCTGTGAGCCACGCAGGCCCACGGATTTCCTTGGATTGAAGCATGTCATGGGCGCGCCGGAGCGCGCTTAGGTGTAAACGTGGAATTGGAACCAGCGTAAATGTAATAAAAAGGAGCAAATTGTCGATTGGACATTTTGTCCCACGTCAATACGTGGGTGTATTGCGCCATTCTTGGTGGATCAGCGGATTTCGATGTAGGCGGGTGAGCCGAAGCGATGTCGGCCGGCATCAGGCCGGCCGGAGGAAGCAGTCAATGGCGGGGCTGTAGTTCTTGGCTGACGCGCGCAGGCGCCAAAGCCGTACCAGGCTCTCTCATTGACCAGCGTAGAAACAGCTAGTCAATTGAATGGGAGGTATCTTCATGAGCGCAGCCAGTTACACAGCACCTTCCTCTGGGGGCTTCGAAAGTCCCGAATCCCTGTCGCGTGCCGACACGCACGAGGAGGTCACTCCCGGCGACATCGCGGTCGGCGTGACCATCGGCCGGACCTCGGAATATTTCGACTTCTTCGTGTTCGGCATTGCCTGCGTGCTGGTGTTTCCCGCATTGCTGTTTCCTTCTCTTTCGCGCATCGACGGCACGCTGGCATCGTTTGCGATCTTCTCGCTGGCCTTCATCGCGCGCCCGTTCGGCACCGCCATCTCCATGGCCATCCAGCGGCGCTGGGGCCGCGGCACCAAGCTGACCATTGCGCTGTTCCTGCTGGGCAGCTGCACCGTGGGCATGGCCTTCCTGCCGGGCTACGAACGGCTGGGCTTCTGGGCCATCGTGCTGTTTGCCACGCTGCGCATCGGCCAGGGCCTGGCGCTGGGCGGCACCTGGGACGGCCTGCCGTCGCTGCTGGCGATCTCGGCACCGCGCCAGCGCCGCGGCTGGTTCTCGATGGTGGGCCAGCTGGGCGCGCCCGTGGGCTTCTTCCTGGCCGCCGGCCTGTTTGCATTCGTGTACGCCCAGACCACGCCCGAGGAATTCCTCGCCTGGGGCTGGCGCTTCCCGTTCTTCGTGGCGTTTGCCATCAACGTCGTGGCCCTGTTTGCGCGCCTGCGCCTGGTCGTCGGCCAGCTGTACTCGCATCTGCTGACGGAAAACGTGCTCGAGCCGGTTAAGGTCAGCGAGGTGGTGCGCTCCGAGGGCCGCAATGTGGCGATCGGCGCATTCGCGGCACTGGCCAGCTTTGCGCTGTTCCACCTGGTGACGATTTTCCCGCTGTCGTATATCGAGCTGTATTCCGAGCAGCCGGTGGTCGATGTGTTGCGCGTGCAGATGCTGGGCGCGGTGCTGGCCGGCATTGCGATGGTGGGATCGGGCTGGCTGGCCGACCGCTTCGGCCGGCGCAATACGCTGGGCACGATGGCGGCGCTGATCTGCGTGTTCAGCTTCGTCGGCCCGGGCCTGCTGGGCAGCGGCCAGGCCGGCAACAACGCCTTCCTGCTGATCGGCTTCGTGCTGCTGGGCCTGTCCTACGGCCAGTCCTCGGGCACGGTGACGGCGAACTTCACGCCGCACTACCGCTATACCGGCGCGGCATTGTCGACCGACATGGCCTGGCTGGTGGGCGCGGCCTTCGCGCCGCTGGTGGCGCTGGCCGTGTCGGCGCGCTTCGGCCTGTTCGGCCTGGGCATCTACCTGCTGTCGGGCGGCATCTGCACCCTGGCGGCACTGGCCATCAACCGCGCGATCGAAGCCAGGGACAGCGAAAGCACTCCCTGAGCGTACGGGCCCGGCGCCGGCCGGCCCTGAACCAACGCCTGTCCGCGTCTCTTGCGCGGACAGGTTTTTTTTCGTCCGTTCTGCCGAATATGCGCGGGTTTCACATGGCAATGGCGGCTGCCGCTCAGCACAGCCCGCACAAATCTATAATGGAAGATTGTCCCGCCGCAAGGCGGCGCCGCGCAATTCCAAACCTTACGCCATGAGCCAACCCACTTTTTCCGTTGCCGAAATCCGGAAGTCGTTTCTGGACTTTTTCGCCTCCAAGGGCCACACCATCGTGCCGTCGAGTTCGCTGGTGCCGGGCAACGACCCGACGCTGATGTTCACCAATTCGGGCATGGTGCAGTTCAAGGACGTGTTCCTCGGCACGGACAAGCGCCCCTATACCCGCGCCACCTCGGTGCAGGCCTGCCTGCGCGCGGGCGGCAAGCACAACGATCTGGAAAACGTCGGCTACACCGCGCGCCACCACACCTTCTTCGAGATGCTGGGCAACTGGTCGTTTGGCGACTACTTCAAGCGCGAATCGCTGAAGTGGGCCTGGGAACTGCTGACCGAGGTCTACAAGCTGCCCAAGGAGCGCCTGCTCGCGACGGTCTACGCCGAGGACGACGAGGCCTATGAGATCTGGACCCAGGAAATCGGCCTGCCGCCCGAGCGCGTGATCCGCATCGGCGACAACAAGGGCGGCCGCTACAAGTCCGACAACTTCTGGATGATGGCCGACACCGGCCCCTGCGGTCCGTGCTCGGAAATCTTCTACGACCACGGCGCGCACATTGCCGGCGGCCCTCCGGGCAGTCCCGATGAAGACGGCGACCGTTTCATCGAGATCTGGAACAACGTGTTCATGCAGTTCGACATGGACGAAAAGGGCCAGGTGCATCCGCTGCCCGCGCCCTGCGTCGACACCGGCATGGGCCTGGAGCGCCTGGCCGCGATCCTGCAGCACGTGCACAGCAACTACGAGATCGACCTGTTCGCGGCGCTGATCAAGGCCGCCGGCCGCGAGACGCATACCGAAGACCTGAGCAACCCTTCGCTCAAGGTCATTGCCGACCATATCCGCGCCACCTCCTTCCTGGTCAGCGACGGCGTGATTCCGTCGAACGAAGGCCGCGGCTACGTGCAGCGCCGCATCGTGCGCCGCGCCATCCGCCACGGGTACAAGCTGGGCCAGAAGACGCCATTCTTCCACAAGCTGGTCAAGGACCTGGTGGCCGTGATGGGCGATGCCTACCCCCAGCTGCGCGCCCAGGAAGAGCGCATCACCGCCGTGCTCAAGGCCGAGGAAGAGCGCTTCTTCGAGACGCTTGCCAACGGCATGGAAATCCTCGACAACGCGCTTGCGGGCGACGTCAAGGTGCTGCCCGGCGACGTCGCCTTCAAGCTGCATGACACCTATGGCTTCCCGCTGGACCTGTCTAACGACGTGGCACGCGAGCGCGGCCTGAGCGTCGACGAGGCCGGTTTCCGCGCCGCGATGGAAGAGCAGAAGAACAAGGCGCGCGCCGCCGGCAAGTTCAAGATGGACCGCGCGCTGGAGTACACCGGCGCGTCCAACGCCTTCACCGGCTACGGCGCGCTCGCGGCCCCGGCCAAGGTGCTGGCGCTGTATGCCGACGGCACGAGCGTGCAGGCGCTCGAGGCCGGCCAAAGCGGTGTCGTCGTGCTGGACAGCACGCCGTTCTATGCAGAATCGGGCGGCCAGGTCGGCGACGAAGGCGTGATCACTGCGGGCAGCACGCGCTTTGCGGTGCAGGACACGCTCAAGATCAAGGCCGATGTGTTCGGCCACCACGGCGTGCTGGAAACCGGCCGCCTGGCGGTGGGCGACAGCGTGTCGGCCGAAGTCAATACCGAGGTGCGCGCCGCGACCATGCGCAACCACTCGGTCACGCACATCATGCACAAGGCGCTGCGCGAAGTGCTGGGCAGCCATGTGCAGCAAAAGGGCAGCCTGGTCAACGCCGACCGCACGCGCTTCGATTTCACGCATGGCGCGCCCGTGACCGATGCCGAAATCCGCGAGATCGAACGCCGCGTGAACGCCGAAATCCTGGAGAACTCGGCCACCGATGCCGCGGAAATGGACATCGAGAGCGCCAAGCAGACCGGCGCGATGATGCTGTTCGGCGAGAAGTACGGCGAGACCGTGCGCGTGCTGGGCATCGGCAGCAGCCGCGAGCTGTGCGGCGGCACCCATGTGCAGCGCACCGGCGACATCGGCCTGTTCAAGATCGTCGGCGAAAGCGGCGTGGCCGCAGGCGTGCGCCGCATCGAGGCCGTGACCGGCGCGAATGCGCTGGCCTACCTGCAGTCGCTCGAAGACACCGTGGCCCAGGCCGCGGGTGCGTTCAAGGCCCCGGCCACCGAACTCACGGGCCGTATCGGCCAGGCGCTCGACCAGATCAAGGCACTGGAAAAGGAAATCGCGGCGCTCAAGGGCAAGCTGGCATCCAACCAGGGCGATGAGCTGGTGAACCAGGCCGTCGACGTCAAGGGCGTGAAGCTGCTGGCCGCGCGCCTCGAAGGCGCCGACGCCAAGACCCTGCGCGACACCATGGACAAGCTCAAGGACAAGCTGGGTACGGCGGTCATCGTGCTGGCAGCGGTCGATGGCGACAAGGTGCAGCTGGCTGCGGGCGTGACCAAGGATTGCATCGGCAAGCTCAAGGCCGGCGAACTCGTGAACCACGTTGCGCTGCAGGTCGGCGGCAAGGGCGGCGGCAAGCCGGACATGGCGATGGCCGGCGGCACCAATGCCGCGGCGCTGCCGGAGGCGCTGGCTTCGGTGCAGGGCTGGGTCAGCGAGCGCCTTTGAGCCCACGTCCCGGCGCGGGCGCCTGCGTGGCGCCGGCGCCGGGCAGCGCAAGCTGATTTCCAAGGAGACGACATGGTCGTAATGCATACCGTGCTGGCCATCGTGCTGGTGATTGGCCTGATCATCTGGCTGCGTGTCGATCCCGTGATCTCCCTGGTGCTGGGCTCGCTGTATCTCGGGCTGGCCAGCGGCGTCGGCTTTGCGGACACGCTCGGCGCCATCACCGGCGGTTTTGGCGAGATCATGGGCAAGGTGGGCCTGCTCATCGGCTTCGGGGTCGTCATCGGCTCGCTGCTGCATGCCACCGGCGCGTTCAGTCGCATGGTGCAGGCGCTGGTCGCGGCCGTCGGCGCCAGGCGCCTGCCGTATGCGATGGCCGGCGCGATGTCGACGCTCTTTCCCTCGATCTATGTCGATGTGCAGGTGGTGCTGGGCGCGCCCGTGGCGCGCTCTGCGGCGCCGCTGCTGGGCCGCAACGGCCTGCCGCTGCTCGCGGGCGCGATCGGCACGGGCATCTTCTCGGGCTATGTGTTTGTCGTTCCCGGGCTGGCGGTGATTCTCGTGGCCGGCCAGATGAACGTGAGCCTGGGTGCATGGCTCGTGGGCGGGCTATGCATCGGTCTCGCGACGGCGCTGCTGACCACCTTTGTGTTCAGCCTGCTGCTGCGCACCAACTACTGGAAGCCTGAAACCGACGAGGATGCGAGCGAGGCCATGGTCGAGACCGAGGCCCAGGATGCGCAGGCGCCGCCAGCCGGCGGCCCGGGGCTGCTGCTCGCGGCGGCGCCCATCGTCGTGCCGCTGCTGATGATCGCATTTGGCGCGTTTGCCAAGCTTGCGGGTTACAGCAGCGAGCTGATCGGTTTCATCGGCAACGCCAACCTGGCGCTGTTTGTCGGGCTGCTGGGCGCCTATCTGCTCGCCCGGCGCTACATTGGCGTGGAGCGCACCGGCGAGGTCTTGACCGATGGCTTCAAGACCAGCGGCGAGATCCTGCTGATCACCGGCGTCGGCGGCTCGCTGGGCGCGATCATCACCGCTTCGGGCATGGGCGTGGAACTGGGCAAGCTGTTCTCGCACGACGCGGGCGGGCCGGCGCTGCTGAGCATCGTGCTGGCCTGGTTCGTGGCCGCGGTGCTGCATGTGGCCATCGGCTCGGTGTCGGTGGCGGCATTGACCGCGGCCAGCATCATCGGGCCGGTCCTGTCGCAGATCGCGATCTCGCCGGTGGTCATCGGTTTCGCCATTGCCTCGGGCGCGCTGTTCGCGGTGCAGGTCAACAGCAACTTCTTCTGGATGTTCAAGGGCCTGATGGGGTTGTCGACCAAGGGCGCGCTCAAGACGCTGACCCTGGTGACCTCGATCGCGTCGATCATCTCGCTGCTGCTGGTGATGCTCGCCAGCCTGTTTGGCTGAGGCCGCGCCATTTCGCTGCGCAGCCTCGATCTCAACCTGCTCAGGGCGCTTGACGCGCTGCTGCAGGAATGCAGCGTGACGCGCGCCGCCGCGCGCCTGGGCCTGACCCAGCCGGCGATGAGCGGCATGCTGACGCGGCTGCGCGACAGCTTTGGCGACCCGCTGTTCGTGCGCGCCCAGCGCGGCATGGTGCCCACGCAGCGCGCGCTCGACCTGCGCCTGCCGCTGCAGCAGGTGCTGGCCGAAATTGACGCATTGCTGCAGCCGCCGCAGTTCGATCCGTCGACGGCGCGCTTCACCTTCACCATTGCCTCGACCGACTACGCGCTGCGCGCGATTGCGCTGCCGTTTCTCGCCGCGCTCAAGCCGCAGGCGCCGCATATCCGCGTGGCGCTGGTGCCGGTCGAGAACGGCCAGACGCCCGCACAGCTCGAGCGCGGGCAGATCGGCCTGGCGCTGCTGACGCCGGAAAAGACGCCTCCCGAGTTGCATGCGCGCGCGTTGTTCCGCGAACGCTATGTCTGCGTGCTGCGCTGCGGCCACCCGGCGGCGGGAAAGGCGTTGACGCTGGAAGAGTTCTGCGCGCTGGACCATGCGCTGGTGTCGTATGACGGCGGCGGTTTCCACGGCGTCACGGACGATGCGCTGCAACGGCTGGGCCAGCGGCGCGAAGTCACGCTTTCGGTGAAGTCCTTTCTGATCCTGCCCGATCTGCTGCGCGCCAGCGATATGGTGGCCATTCTGCCCGCGCGGCTGGTACAGGGCCAGCCGGGACTGGTGATTTCCGAACCACCGCTTGACGTGCCGGGCTTCACCAAGTGTGCAGTGTGGCACGGGCGCACGCACCATGATCCCGCGCACCGCTGGCTGCGCGACCTGCTGTTTCGCACCTGCGCCGAACGCCAGCCGCCGCTGTCATAGCACGGCGTGATGGGGATCATAAATTTCCAGCATTTGATTTATTTCAGCGTGGCGCCATGTGCGGCCTTGCTGCAGAAATTCTGCTGCCGCATCTTTCCCTTTCCCCTTCAGTCTCCCAGAAGAACATGTCTGCCCTGTTTTCCCCGTTCACCCTCAAGGATGTCACGCTGCGCAACCGCATTGCCGTGCCGCCCATGTGCCAATACAGCGCCGTCGATGGATTCACCAACGACTGGCACCAGATCCACTACCCGTCGATTGCGCGCGGCGGCGCGGGGCTGGTGATCGTCGAAGCCACGGGCGTGTCGCCCGAAGGCCGCATCACGCCCGACTGCCTGGGCCTGTGGAGCGATGCGCATGCCGAGGGGCTGGCGCGCATTGCGGCATCGATCAAGTCTGCAGGTGCCGTGCCCGGCATCCAGATCGGCCATGCGGGACGCAAGGCCAGCGCCTTCCGGCCCTGGGATGGCGATGACCATATTCCCGAGGGCGACGCACGCGGCTGGCAGCCGATTGCGCCGTCGGCGATTGCATTTGGCGGCGGCTTGCCGCGCGTGCCCAGCGAGATGACGCTGGCCGACATCGTGCGCGTCAAGGCCGACTTCGTCGCGGCGGCGCGGCGCGCGCGCGATGCCGGGTTCGAGTGGCTGGAGCTGCATTTCGCGCATGGCTATCTGGCGCAGAGCTTTTTCTCGGCGCATTCCAACCAACGCACCGATGCCTATGGCGGCAGCTTCGACAACCGCGCGCGCTTCCTGCTCGAGACGCTGGCCGCCGTGCGCGAAGTCTGGCCGCAGAACCTGCCGCTCACGGCGCGCTTTGGCGTGATCGAGTTCGACGGCAAGGACGAGGAAACGCTGGCGGAGTCGATCGAACTGGTCAAACAGATGCGCGAACGCGGCCTGGACCTGCTCAACGTCAGCGTCAACTTCGTGATTCCCGACGTCAAGATTCCCTGGGGCACGCCGGCGTTCCTCGCGCCGATTGCCCAGCGCGTGGCGCGCGAGGCCGGGCTGCCCGTGGCATCGAGCTGGGGCATCGACAATGTGCAGGACGCCGAACGCGTGGTGGCCGAGCAGCAGATGGACCTGGTGATGATCGGCCGCGCGATGCTGGCCAACCCCCACTATCCGTACGCGCTGGCCCAGGCGCTGCAGGTCGAGCGCCCGGACTGGACGCTGCCCGCGCCCTACGCCCACTGGCTCGAGCGCTACCGCGGCGCGGGCAAGGTGGCGGCGCAGTAAGACCGGCGCAGGGAAGTCAACGCGACTTCCCGTGCTTCAGACCTTCTTGAAAACCAGGTCCCACACGCCGTGGCCCAGCTTGAGGCCGCG
The DNA here is from genome assembly GCF_013363755.1 of Comamonas antarctica. Taxonomy (NCBI): domain Bacteria; kingdom Pseudomonadati; phylum Pseudomonadota; class Betaproteobacteria; order Burkholderiales; family Comamonadaceae; genus Comamonas; species Comamonas antarctica. Next base: position 2,039,036 of record NZ_CP054840.1, on the reverse strand, counting down.
GTTCTCGAACTTGGTCAGCGGGCGGTAGTCGGGCTGGGGCGCATAGGCCTCGGCGGTGTTGGCCAGCGTCGGCTCGGCCGACAGCACTTCGAGCATCTGCACCGCATAGGGCTCCCAGTCGGTGGCGCAGTGCAGGTAGCCGCCGGGCTTGAGGCGCGAAGCCAGCTTGGCGATCAGCGGCGACTGCACCAGGCGGCGCTTGTTGTGCTTGGTCTTGTGCCAGGGGTCGGGGAAGAAGATGTGCACGCCGTCCAGGCTGCCTTCGGTCAGCATGTTGTCGATGACCTCCACCGCGTCATGGCGCAGGATGCGGATGTTGTGGATGTCCTGCTCGCCGATGCGCTTGAGCAGCGCGCCGACGCCGGGTTCATGCACCTCGCAGCACAGGAAGTCGTCTTCGGGGCGCACGCGCGCGATGTGCGCCGTGGCTTCGCCCATGCCGAAGCCGATCTCGAGGATCAGCGGCGCGCTGCGGCCGAACACGGCCGCCGCGTCCAGCGGGGCGGCCTGGTAGTTCAGCAGGAACTGCGGCCCGACTTCGGCATAGGCCTTGGCCTGGCCGATCGTCGTGCGGCCGGCGCGCAGCACATAGCTCTTGATGGTGCGGGGATGGACCACGCCGGCGGGGGCCGAGCCGGGCGTGGCGTCTTGGGGGGCGTCTGGGCCGGGAGCGGCCGCGTTGGTTTGGTGTTCGTTCACAGGGCGTGATTGTAGTTAGCTCGCCAGGCCGCAACCCACAGCGCCAGCGCATCGGCCCGGTTTTTGTGGGTGCAATCGGCCACCGGAAGGTCCAGTGCCGCGGCCGCTGCGTCGAGCGCCGCGCGGCTCGCGGCGGGCGTCGAGACGTCAATCGAGCGCGCGCCATGCTGCTTGGACAGCTTTTCGCCATCGGCGCGGCGCACCAGCGGGGTGTGCAGGTAGGCGGGCGTCGGCAGGCCCAGCGCCTGCTGCAGCAGCATCTGGCGCGGGGTGTTGTCGGTGAGGTCTTCGCCGCGCACCACGTGGCTCACCTGCTGGTCGCCGTCATCGACCACCACCGCCAGCTGGTAGGCCCAGAGGCCGTCGGCACGCCGCAGCACGAAATCGCCCACGGACTGCGCGAGATCCTGCGACTGCGCTCCCAGCCGGCGGTCATGCCACAGCAGCCGCCCGTCGGCCGGGTCCCATTGCGGCGCCCCGAGGCCGGCGAACGGCTGCTGCCGGCGCGCGGCTTTCTCGGTGGCAAAGCGCCAGGCGCGCGCGGGGCGCCCCTGCAAGCCGCAGCGGCAGGTGCCAGGGTAGGGCCGCTCGATATGCCGCTCGCGCGCCAGGCCCATTTGTTCCCACGCCAGTTCGATGTCGCGCCGGGTGCAGGCGCAGGGGTAGGCCAGCTGCCGCTCCAGCAACCGCTGCAGCGCGCGCTCGTACAGCGCGCCGCGCGCGGATTGCCATACCGGCGCATCGTCGGGCACCAGGCCGCAGGCATCGAGCTGCTGCAGGATCAGACGATCGGCACCGGGCATGCAGCGCGGCGGGTCGATGTCTTCGATGCGCACCAGCCAGCGCCCCTGGTGCGCGCGTGCATCGAGCCAACTGGCCAGCGCAGCAACCAGCGAGCCCGCATGCAGCGGGCCCGTGGGGGAGGGCGCGAAGCGCCCGACATAGGAGGAAGTCGTCGCGGTCGGCAAGGTCGTCAAGCCACTTTCAAGGCCAGCTCCAGGCCGGATACAAACGCATCTTCGACGCGCGCTCCCAGGCACCAGTCGCCGCAGACGCCCAGGCCGGTCTTGGGGTTCCAGAGAAACGCATGGCCCAGCGTGCTCATGGTCTGGGCGTAGGGCCAGAAGCGGCTGCTGACATGGCTGGGCGTGGCGTGGATTCCGGTGATTTCGGCAAAGGCCTTCTGCAGCTTGGCCTGGATGCGCGGGGCGTCGTCATTGCGGTGCTCCTGCGACCAGGCGGGGCTGGCCTGCACGGTCCAGCGCTCGGTGGACGAACGCCCGGGTTTGGACGATTCGCGGGCGAGCCAGGCAATGCGGTGGTGGGTGCTGCGCGCGGCGTTCCAGTGCGGGCCCAGCGTCGTGAGGCCGGGCTGCTGCGCTTGCGCAAACGTCAAGTGCAGGGTCCAGCAGGGCGCGATGTCGATGTCTTCGAGGGCCTGGCAGTGCAGATCGGCCAGCCCGGTAGGGGCCAGCAATGCGCGCGCCTGGGGCGCGGGCAGGGCCAGCAGCACGGCATCGAAGCCGGCATGCACGGTCTGCTGCGAAGGGTCGAGCGAGTCCTCGGTCTGCAGTTGCCAGCGCCCGGCCTCGAGCCGGTCGCGCTCGAGCGCGGTCACGCGGCATTGGAGGTGCACGCGCCCGGCAGCGATCAGCGGCTTGGCCCAGGCCTCGGGCAGGCTTTGCATGTGGGGCGTGGCCACCCAATGCGACTCGCGCGGCGGCGGCACGGCGCTGGCAACGCGGCCGGCGCTGTCGAGCACGCGGATGGTCGTTGCGCTCCAGGGGCGGCACAGCTGGGGGTCGAGCGCCAGCACCTGCTCGAAACGCGGATCGCGCACGGTGAAATACTGCGCGCCTGCGTCGAAGCTGCCATGCGATGTCATGTGTACCGCCATGCGCCCGCCCACCGTGCTGCCCTGTTCGAACACCTTGACCTGGTGGCCGGCCTGCACCAGCGTGCGCGCACAGGCCAGGCCCGCGATGCCGGCGCCGATGATGGCAATGGTCTGCGGTCGATGGCGCGCGCGGCGCGGGTGCTGCGCCGCGGTGGGTGTGGAGGCGGGGGGACGGAACGTGCGCGTAGCAGTCATGACAGGCCTTTCGGATACTGGAGATGGCAAATTCAGCGGTCGCGTGCAGCCTCAACCGTGGATTGACTCTACACCCTTCGCACGCGTGCGCGGCACTCAAAGGTCCTGATGGTTTTCCAGCAATGCCGCGCGGGTCGTGGGATGGGCCAGTTTTTCCAGCCACCACTGCAGCGCGCGGCCGGGGCTCGCATGGCCCGAGGTGGTCCAGGCATAGTGGGCGCGCAGCGTGCGCGCCGGGCGCACGACGGAGCGCACCAGCAGCCGTCCCGCGTCGGCATGCGCGCGCACCATGCCGTGCGGCAGGAACCCATACCCCAGGCCGCGCACCAGGGCCTCGACCTTGGCGGCCATGCTGTCCACGGTGAGCACCGGCTGTCCGCCGAGCAGCCCGATGCTGGTGGTATCGCGCAGGGCCGAATCGGCCACGGCCACCACGCGGTGCTGGAGCAGCGTGTCGTCGCCGATGGGCTGGGGCACCTGGGCCAGCGGGTGGTGCGGCGCCACCGCCAGGCAAAACGAGATCTCGCCGAGTTCCTGCAACTGGATTCCTGCGACGTTGCTGGCGTTGACGGCCACGCCGATGGCCAGGTCGGCACGGCCGGTGCTCAGCGGCTCGAGCGTGCCGCTCAGGATGCCGTCGCGCAGTTTCAGCCGCGTGGGCGGCTCCAGCGCGTAGAAGGCCTCGACCAGGTCGAACAGCGGGCCGCGTGCCAGCGCCTCGTCGGCCACGATGGTCAGTTGCGGCTCCCAGCCGGTGGCGACCCGGCGCACGCGGTGGGCCACGGTTTCGATGTCCAGCAGCAGCCGCGCGCCTTCGCGCAGCAGCTCGAGCCCGGCCTCGGTGGGCTGGGCCTGGCGCGAACGCCGGTCGAACAGCAGTACGTCGAGCGCTTCCTCGATATGCCGCACGCGGTAGGTGAGCGCACTGGGCACCAGGCCCAGCGCGCGCGCGGCCGCGGCAAAGCTGCCGGTGTCGGCGATCACCTGGAGCATGGCAAGGCTGTCGGGGGTCAGTGCATCACGGGGGCTGGACATCGAAGGGCTCGGTTCAAAGGATTTGAATGATGCCAGCAAATCTGCGCCGGCGGCTGCAAATGCAGCCCGAACCCGAACTGCGCCAGGCCTGCCATGAGAGGAATAAAGCTGACAGCGACGCAGGTGCTGCATGGCCACAATGGGCGCCATCGGTCCTGCACCACGCAGGTACCGGCCCGCGGCTTGCAGCGGAATCCTCCACGCACCGCAGACCGGCAAAGAGAGGGATCTCCATGGGTGCTTCTACGCAAAATCTGCTGGCTCTGCTGGGCCGTATCCTGCTGGCGCTGCTGTTCATTCCCGCGGGTGTGGGCAAGCTCACCGGCTTTGCCGGCACCGTGGGCTATGCGGCGTCCGCCGGCATGCCCCTGCCGCAGATTGCCGTGGCCATTGCATTGCTGGTGGAACTCTTCGGCGGCCTGGCGCTGCTGCTGGGCTGGCAGACGCGTTGGGCGGCCTTTGCGCTGGCGCTGTTCACCCTGGTGGCAAGCTTTTTCTTCCACAAGTTCTGGGGTCTGCCGGCCGACCAGGCCACCATGCAGCAGATGCTGTTCTACAAGAACCTGGCGGCCGCCGGGGGCCTGCTGGCGTTTGCGGCCTTCGGCCCCGGCGGATACAGCCTGGACGCGCGCCGGCCGCTGGTTCCCGCCGTGCGCTAGGGACCCTCGGCACAAATCCCTGCGGCCGTTGGCAGCGCGGCTCGGGCGGTCCGCGGCGTTGCTTTTCTTGCCAAAGCTTGGCTATTGGCTGCAAAAAGGCGCCTTGCGGCCCATGCCGATCCGCGCTGCCACCGTCTCGCGAGGTTTATGCAGACGATCCCTAGGTCCGGTCCTCAGCCTGCCGAAGGCGGCAATTGCTCTGTGGGCACGGTGTCCAGCCCGGCATCGAGCACGCGGCGCCCGTCGAACACGAAACAGCCACCGCGGTAATGCGCGCCGTCGGTTTCCTCGAAGTACTTGAGGATGCCGCCCTCGAGCTGGTAGACATGCTCCAGGCCCTGCTCGCGCATCAGGATCGCGGCCTTCTCGCAGCGGATGCCGCCGGTGCAGTAGCTGACCACGGTCTTGTCCTGGAGTTCGGCGCGGTGTGCAGCCAGCGCGCCGGGGAACTCGGTGAACTTGGCGATGCGCCAGTCGATGGCCGACTCGAACGCGCCCGCGTCGACTTCGAAGTCGTTGCGCGTATCCAGCGTGACCACGGGCCGGCCGTCATCGTCATGGCCTTGCTCCAGCCACTGGCGCAGGCGCGCCGGACTCACCGATGGAGCGCGGCCCAGCGCCGGCTTGATCGCGGGATGGTCCATGCGGATGATCTCGCGCTTGACCTTGACCAGCATCTTGCGAAACGGCACGTCCTGCGACCAGCTCTCCTTGGGCGCGAGGTCGGCGAAGCGCGGGTCGGCGCGCAGCGCATCGACAAAGCCATGCACGCGTTCGGCCGGGCCGGCGAGGAAGAAATTGATGCCTTCCTCGGCCAGCAGGATGGTGCCCTTGAGTTCGGCGGCCAGCGCGCGCTCGGCCAGCGTGTCGCGCAGCGCGTGGGCGTCGGGAAGTGCCACGAACTTGTAGCAGGAGATATTGAGAATGTCGGTCACGGTAGGAATGTCTGGACGGGCGGCGCAGCGCGCGGCCGGTGCTCAGGTCGTCAGCATCGATTTGATCTTGTTGGCCAGCTGGGCCACGGAAAGCGCGGCGGCGCAGCCCGGCGTGGCTTGCAAAAGCAACTGCCGGCGCATGACCGAATCGCGCACCGCGGGGTCGGCCGGAATGTCGCCCATGTGCAGCAGGCGCACCGGCTGGCCGTCCTCGGTGGTGACGAAGCGGTTGAGCACCTGCTGCAGCTGGCCGGTGATGGCGCGGCCGTCGCCGGGGCGCACGGCCTGGTTGATGATCAGCCGCATGTGCTGGCGCTTTTGCTGCGTGGCCAGCACCTTGATCGCGGCATAGGCATCGGTCAGCGAGGTGGGTTCGGGCGTGGCGACGATCATGACCTCATCGGCCATGGACACCGAAAACAGCACCACATCGGAAATGCCGGCGCCGGTGTCGAGCAGAATCACGTCGAAACGCGGTGCCATGGCCTCGACCACCTGCAGGAACTTGGCGCGGATCTCGGGCGTGAGATGCGAGTACTCGACCATGCCCGAGCCGGCCAGCAGCACCGAGAAACCGCCGGGGCCGGCCAGCACCGCGTCTTCGAGCGCGGCCTTGCCGGTGAAAACGTCGTGCAGCGTGATCTTGGGAAACAGGTTCAGCACCACGTCGAGGTTGGCCAGGCCCAGGTCGGCGTCGAGCACCAGCACCTTGAGACCGTGGCGCGTCAATGCGGCGGCGAGATTGGCGGATACGAAGGTCTTGCCCACGCCGCCCTTGCCGCTGGTGATCGCAATGATCTTGGCGCGCGGCTGCGGGCGCGTGCGCACCGCCTCGCCCATCGGCGTGGTGGTGGGAATGGCTGGGTGGGATGGCAGCACAGCGTCGGTCATTGCTCTGCCTTCAACGGCCGCCGTCCGCCGGGTCCATGGGATCGGCCGCAGCCGCCGCCACAGGATCGGCCTGCGTCGGATGGAGGAACAGGGACATGGGGCCAAACAACATGCTTTTTTCTTCTGCACTCACGGTGCTGTCGGGTTGCTCTTCGATGCAGATACGGTTTCGGCCAGCGGATTTTGCCTGATAGAGCTGGTTGTCCGCGCGTTCGATCCACAGCTGCGTGGTGCTGCGTATCCATTGCAGGGCATAGGCACCGCCAATGCTGACGGAGACGTTCAGGTCCAGGGCCGGCGATACGCGGATCAGCGTGGATTCGACGGCCTCCCGGATGCGCTCGGCAATCGAGGTGCCGTAGGCCGCCTGGCACGAGGGCAGCACGATGGCGAATTCCTCGCCGCCGTAGCGCGCCAGCGTGTCCATGGGGCGCACGCAGCCCACCAGCGTGCGCGCCACCGACTGCAGCACGATGTCGCCGGCAATATGACCGTGCGTGTCGTTGATCTTCTTGAAGTGGTCGATGTCGAGCATCAGCAGCAGGGCGGCCTCGCCCGAACGCGCCATGCGGTCGATCTCGCGCTCGAGCACGGTGCGGAAATGGCGGCGGTTGGCCAGGCCCGTCAGCGGGTCTCGCAGCGACAGTTCGCACAGGCCGTCGATGACCGCCTGGAGGTAGCGGGTCGGGGTTTCATTGGGCAGCGCGAAGCCCGGCGCACCAGCCTGGGTTACCAGGCTATGTGCCGTTGACAAGCGCAGGTCGCGCAAGAAGACAGATTGGTGGGCCGCGGAACCAGTCACAAATTGCAAATCAGTGTTGCGAGAGTGTACCAGCCTCGCACCGGCTGGGTAGCTGCTGCAGCGCGCCGATGGCCTCGGCATCGGTGCGGTACAGCGCCAGGTCGGGCCCGGGCACCAGCGCAGCCGCACGGCGCAGGCAGTTTTCCACCGGCAGCTTGAGGCCGCTGACGTGGAGTGTGCCGCCGCGCTGGCGCAGCAGCCCACGCACGCGCGCAAAGGTTTCCACACCCGTGATGTCGATGCGGTTGATCGCCTGCGCCAGCAGGCACAGATGGCGAATTTCCGGATGCGCGCCCAGCTGGTCCACGATGCGCTGCTCCAGCGCGCGCGCCGAGGCGAAGTCGAGCTCCGCATCCATGCGCAGTGCGAGCACGCCGGGCGCCAGCGCCGGCAAGTGCCACAGGTGGCGGTCGCGCAGGCTGCCGTCGGCATGCAGCCCGGCCTCGATGATGCGCGGATGCAGGCGCTGGTACAGGAAATGGCACAAGCCCATCACGATTCCGGCCAGCACGCCCCAGTACAGCCGCGGCGCGGTCGCCAGCGTCAAGGCGCAGGTGGCCAGGCCGATGCAGGCTTCGGTGCGCGAGATGTGCCATAGCCGGAACATGGTCTGCGGCCGGATCAGATTGAGTACCGCCGTGACCACGATCGCGGCGAGCGCGGCCTGGGGGACGTGGTAGAGCGCGGGTGTAAGCCACAGCAGCACGACAAACACGAAGCCGATGGCGAACACCGTGGCCCAGCCGGTGCGCGCGCCGGCCATCAGGTTCACTGCCGAGCGCGAGAACGAGGCGCTGGTGGCAAAGCTGCCGCAGAGTCCGGCGCTGATCTTGGCCATGCCCTGGGCCAGCAGGTCCTGGTTCTCGTTCCAGCGCGTGCCGGCCCGCTGATGCTCGGCCTGGGCGCTGGACGCGGTCTCCAGGAAGCTCACCAGCGAGATCACCAGCACCGGCATGATCAGCGCCGCAAACTCGCTGGCTTCGAGCCATTGCGGCCAATGCAGGCTGGGCAGCCCCGCAGGCAGCGTGCCGACCACGTCGCCGCCGCTGTCGGCAAACCCGATGGCCCAGCTCAGCACGCCGGCCATTGCGGCCACCAGCATGGCCGCAGGGAAGCCCGCGCGCCAGCGCTTGAGCGCCAGCAGCAGGACCACGCTGCCCAGTCCGATGGCTGCGGCGCGCAGGTCGAAATGGTGCAGGGAAGGGTCCGACAGAAACGCATTCCAGGTGGTGCGCAGCCCCATCAGGGCCGGAAGCTGCGAGGCCAGGATCAACAGTCCCGCGGCCTGGGTGAAGCCGTTGAGCACGGGCGAGGTCACCAGATTGAGCAGCCAGCCCGCGCGCAGCGCGCCCAGCGCGCACTGCAGCAGGCCCGACAGCAAGGCGATCCATACCGCCAGGCTGACCCAATGGGCGCTGCCAGGCTCGGCCAGGCCCATCAGCGAGGCGCCGATCAGCAGGCTGGTCAGAGCGGTTGGTCCGACGCCCAATCGCGGAGAGGCGCTCCACAGCACGGCCACGAGCGCTGGAATCAGCGACGCGTAGATGCCGGTCACCAGCGGCATGCCGGCCAGCGCCGCGTACGCCACGCCCTGCGGCAGCAGCATCAGACCGACCGTCATGCCGGCCATGAATTCGCCCATCAGCAGGGCAGAGGTGGGACGGGGCCAGGCAAGAAACGGGAACCAGCGCGCGAGATTGAGCATGGACAGCATTGTGCTGCAGCGCGGCGCAGCTTAGGGCGACTGTCCTACGCCGGGTTCGGCAGCTTCCCACGACATTGGCGGGATGGCGCATTTACATTTTCGTCATTAACAACACGCAGGGGATGCCTTGCGACAGGAGCCATCAAATGATCCAGCCACGACAACGCATTCTTTCCATCCTTGCCGTGACCACCCTGGCACTCGGCCTCACGGCGTGCAACCGCAACGACGAACAGACCGCGGGCCAGCGCCTTGATTCCGCCGTGTCGCGCACCGAACAGGCGGCAAGCAACGCCGAGCAGCGCACCGAACAGGCGGCCAGCAATGCCGGTGCCCGCATCGAGCAAGGTGCGGCACGCGTGGGCGATGCCACCAGCAATGCGGCCAACAATGTGATGGATGCGGCTGGCGAAGCCACCACCACCGCCGAGATCAAGGCTGCGTTGGTCAAGGACCCCGAACTGAGCGCGCTGCAGATCAATGTCGATACCAAGGGCGGCACCGTGACGCTCAACGGCACGGCACCCAGCGACACCGCCAAGGCCCGCGCCGAAGAGATCGCCAAGGGCGTGAAGGGAGTGGCCTCGGTCAACAATCTGCTGACCGTCCAGGCGCGTTAATCTCGCTGGTGGCCTGGCAGCGGCGCCTTGCGCCATATGCAGTTGGGCTGATAGGCCAGACCAGCGCCGTGGGCAGGCTGAAGCGCCATCCCACGGCGCTACCATTGGCCCATGAATGAAGCCAATTCCGACCTGACCACGCGTCTGGTCCACCACTCCTACCAGCCACCCTCGGACTTTGTTGCGCTGCAGCCTGCGGTGCACAAGGCATCGACGGTGGTGTTTCCCAATGTGGCGGCGATGCGCGCGCGCCGCTGGCTGGACAAGAGCAGCTACACCTACGGCCTGCACGGCACGCCCACCACCTACCAGCTCGAGGAAAGGCTGTGCACGCTCGAAGGCGGCAAGCAATGCCTGCTCGCGCCCAGCGGCCTGGCAGCCATCGCCTGCGTGGCGCTGGCGCTGCTCAAGACCGGCGACGAAGTGCTGATTCCCGACAATGCCTATGGCCCGAACAAGTCGCTGGCCGAGGCCGAACTCGCGCAGTGGGGCATCACGCATGCCTATTACGATCCCCTGGACCTTTCGGACCTGGCCGCGCGCATCACGCCGCGCACCCGCCTGGTCTGGCTCGAAGTGCCGGGTTCGGTCAGCATGGAGTTTCCCGATCTGCCGGCGATGGTGCGCCTTTGCCGCGAGCGCGGCGTCGTGTCGGCGCTGGACAACACCTGGGGCGCGGGCCTGGCCTTCCAGCCCTTCGATCTCGACGGCGACGGCAGCCGCCGGCTCGGGGTGGATATCTCGGTCCACGCACTGACCAAATACCCGAGCGGCGGCGGCGATGTGCTGATGGGCAGCGTCATCACCGTCGACCAGGCGCTGCACCTGCGCCTTAAGCTCACCCACATGCGGCTGGGCATCGGCGTATCGGGCAATGACACCGAGACCGTGCTGCGCTCCCTGCCCAGCGTCGCGCTGCGCTACCGCGCCCACGACGCCACGGCGCGCGAACTCGCGTGCTGGCTGCAGCAGCAGGCGGCAGTGGTCCAGGTGCTGCATCCGGCGTTGTCGGGGTCGCCAGGCCATGAACAGTGGCAGCAGCTGTGCGGCGGCGCGAATGCCGGGCAGGGCGCGGCCGCGGGTTTGTTCAGCGTGGTCATCGACCCGCGCTTCAGCCAGGCCCAGGTGGATGCGTTCTGCGACAGCCTGCGGCTGTTCAAGCTGGGCTACAGCTGGGGCGGCGCGGCCAGCCTGGTCGTGCCCTACGAGATCGAGACCATGCGCGCCTGCTCGCGCGCGCATCTGCAGCCGGGCACGGTCGTGCGTTTCAACATTGGCCTTGAAGCGCTCGAGGACCTGCGCGCCGATCTGGCACAGGCGCTGGTCGCGGCGTTTGCGGCGCGCTGAACGCAGGGGGGCGCCGACCTCGCAGGTTGGTGGTTCCCTGGATGCCGGGCGCCGGCTGCGGCGCTAAGGTGGTGCCAGTGCGTGCGCTGGTCCGCCGGTCCGGCGCGCGTGCGGGAGGGCTACCGCCATGCAGATTTCACCGGTTCCAGTTCCTGCACCCGGCGCCGGGGCAGCGCTTCGCCCGCTGCGCTGGAACGACCCTTTTCACTGGCTCGCGCTGGGCTGGCGCGATGTGCGCGCCGCGCCCGGCATTGCCCTGTTTTTTGGCGGCTGTTTCTGGGCCATGGCGGCGCTCATGGGCTGGGTGTTGCGGTCCCGTCCCGAGTATGTGATGTCGCTGGCGAGCGGCTGCCTGCTGCTCGGTCCGTTCCTCGCCATGGGGCTGTACGACGCCAGCCGGCGCCTGGAGTCGGGCCAGCGGCCGGAATTGGGGCGGTCGATCACCGCATGGGATACGCGCATTCCCAGCATGGGCATGCTGGTGCTGGTTCTGGTCGTGCTGGAACTGCTTTGGGGCCGGGCCTCGATGGTGGTGTTCGCGGTGTTCTTCAATGCCGGCATGCCGAGCACGGCCGGCGTGCTGCAGGCGGTGTTCCATCCCGACCACTGGCAGTTCCTGGCCGTGTACCTGGTCGTGGGCGGGGTATTCGCCGGGAGGGCGTTTGCCGGCATGGTGGTCGCGCTGCCGATGATTCTCGACCGCGACACCGATGCGCTCACGGCGTGCATCACCAGCGTGCGTGTCGTCGCGGCGCATCCCGGCGTGATGCTGCTGTGGGCGGCGCTGATCGCGCTGATGGTGGGCGCCAGCCTCTGGTGGATGCGCGGCGCGGGCTTGCTGCTGGCAGGGCCGATGCTGGGCTGTGCCAGCTGGCATGCCTACCGCCATGCGGTGTGTGCGGACTCCCCGGCGGCGCCAAACTGAATCCGGCTGCGATGGCTGGTACAGTAGGTGAGCTTCAAATCAACGAAAGAGAACATTGGCAACACCCAACTACGGATACGAAAAACGGCAACGCGAGCTCGCCAAGAAGCAGAAAAAGCAGGACAAGGAGCGCGCCAAGGAACAACGCAAGAGCGATGTGTCGGAGCACTCGGGCGCGACGTATGTCGCTCCGGGCGACGACGCTGCGCCCGCGGGCGACGCGCCTGCGCCCGACGCCGGCAACTGAGCGCCACCGTCCGTGGCGGCAGCGGCCTGCAGGTCAGCGCAGCAGCGGCTGCAGATGCGGCCAGACGTTGTCCAGCATGCGTGGCTGCGCCTTGGCGGTGGGGTGGATGCGGTCGGCCTGGAACCAGGTCATCGCGTCCGGCGCATCGGCAATGCCGGCCAGCAGGAAGGGCAGCAAGGCCGCCTTGGTCTGCCGCGCGACTTCCGGGAACACGGCGCTGAAATCGCGGCCGTAGGCGCCGCCATAGTTGGGCGGCACCTGCATGCCCAGCAGCAACACCTTCGCGCCCGCATCCTGGCTGGCACGGGTCATCGCCAGCAGATTGTCGCGCGTGCCTGAAATCGGCAACCCGCGCAGCGCATCGTTGCCGCCGAGCTCGATGACCACCACGGTGGGCTTGTGCTGGCGCAGCAGGCTGGCAAGCCGGGCGCGTCCCCCGGAGGTGGTGTCGCCGCTCACGCTGGCGTTGACCACGCGCGCCGCGGGCATGCTTTTTGCCAGGCGCTGCTGCAGCAGAGTCACCCATCCCTCGCCGCGCGCCAGGCCGTATTCGGCGCTCAGCGAATCGCCCAGCACCAGTATCACCGGCGGCGTTGCGGCCGCGGCCGCGGCTGCGCCGGCTGCAGGCAATGCCAGCGCCGCCATCAGCCAGTGCCGCCGGGCACGTGCGGCGGGTCCCAGTTCCATGCCCTTCATTTCGTCTTGATATGCCTGCACCTTCAACTTCCCCTTTGCTAGAAATCGACCATCTTTCCAAGTCGGTCACGGATTCAACGGGCTCGCTCGACATTCTGCGGGATGTTCACGCCACTTTCGCGCGCGGCGAGAGCGTGGCCATCGTCGGCGCCTCGGGTTCGGGCAAAAGCACGCTGTTGTCCATCCTTGCCGGCCTCGATACGCCGACCTCCGGGACGGTGCGTCTTGAAGGGCAGGACCTGTTTGCGCTGAGCGAGGACGACCGCGCGGCGCTGCGCGCGCAAAAGCTGGGCTTCGTATTCCAGAGCTTCCAGCTGCTGGGCAATCTGACCGCACTGGAAAACGTGATGCTGCCGCTCGAGCTCGCCGGCCATGGCGCCGCGCGCCAGCGTGCGCGCGAGATGCTGGCGCGCGTCGGGCTGGCCCAGCGCGAGGGCCATTATCCGCGGCTGCTGTCGGGTGGCGAGCAGCAGCGCGTGGCGCTGGCGCGCGCATTCGTCGTCGAGCCGGCGCTGCTGCTGGCCGACGAGCCCACGGGCAGCCTGGATTTCGCCACGGGCGAGACCGTGATGCAGCTGATGTTCGACCTGAACCGCGAGCGCGGCACGACGCTGGTGCTGGTCACGCACGACCGCGCGATTGCCGCGCGCTGCGACCGCCGCCTGACGGTGGAAAACGGGCGCTTGCTGGCGTGAAAATGGCGCTGGCAGGCGCTTGTATGTAACAGCAGCGTTCAAATCGTGAGCGTCTGATCCGGATCCGCTGAAAAAACAGCTATGCTCGACAAGCTATTGGATTCATAGCTTCTCTAATCGTCTGACGTTGTGAACCTCCGGGATTCCCACGGCGCGCTTATGTTCCCATGACCTTTCCCGTTCCGTGCCTGTCGAAGAAGCACCGCATTTTTGTGCCGGGCGTGGTGGTTTTCGTCGTGGGTTTGTGCCTCAGTGCCGCGCTCGGCGCTGCGTTGATCCTGGTCCCTCAGGCGCTCGGCGGCGCCGGCGTGCGCGTGGCGGTGCGCCAGCAGCCGCTGCTGCCCTGGCTGGTGATGCTCGTGGGCGCGCTGGTCTCGCTGGGGCTCGCCGCCGCGACGGTGCGCCGTCTGCGCCGGCGCCGCGAGGCGTATGCGCAGGCCCGTACCCAGGCCCGGGCGCGCCATAGCGATCAGCGCATCCAGGCCTTGTTCAACCAGGCCGCCGTCGGCGTGGTGCAGCTCGATGCCGAGACCGGCGTGTTCGAGCAGGTCAACCAGCGCTACGCCAGCCTGCTGGGCTTGCCCCTCGAGGCGCTGCCGGGCCGGCGCTTCAGCGAATTCATCCATCCCGGCGACCGTGCCGAGCATGCGACGCTGATGCAGCGCCTGGGGCGCGGCGAAATTCAGGAATATCAACATGAGTTGCGGCTGATCCGCAGCGACGGCTCGATCATCTGGGTCGAGGAAACGGCGTCGTCGATCGGCCGCGGCCTGCGCGGCCAGTCGCTGAACCTGGGCGTGGTGCAGGATGTGACCGAGCGCCGGCGCCTCGAGCAGCACCACCGCGAGAACGAGGAACGGCTGCGCGCGGTGCTGCAGCGACTGCCGGTGGGGCTGGCCATCGTCAGCGAGGCCGACGAGATCGTCTACCGCAACGACCGCTTCGTCCACACCTGCGGCTATACCGAGGCCGACGTCACGAGCGTCGCCGGATGGTGGGACAAGGCTTATCCCGATGCGCAAAAGCGCCAGCAGGCCTGCGATCAGCTGCAGTCCGCCAAGATGCGGGCGCGTGCGCTCGATGGCAGGATCCAGCCCGCCGAGTACCAGATCGTGTGCCGCGACGGCACGGCGCGCACCGTCGAGATCGGCGGCGTGGCCATGGACGGGCAGTACCTCATCACGCTCGAGGACCTGAGCCCGCGCAAGGCCGCCGAGGAAGAGATCCGCTACCTTGCGTTCTACGACCTGCTGACCCAGCTGCCCAACCGCCGCCTGCTGCTCGACCGGCTGCAGCAGGCCCTGGGCGCGGGCGCGCGCCGCCAGCGTTCGGGTGCGCTGCTCATGCTCGATGTCGACAATTTCAAGACGCTGAACGAAACCCGCGGCCACGACCAGGGCGACGCGCTGCTGCGCCAGGTCGCGACGCGTCTGCGCGATTCGGTCGACGGCGCGCATACCGTGGGCCGCCAGGGCGGCGATGAATTCGTGGTGGTGCTGGAAGATCTGGGCGAGGATCCGGTGCAGGTCGCGGCCATGGCACAGGAGGTCGGCCAGACCATCCTGCAGGCGCTGCGCCAGCCGTATGTGCTCGACGACGGCCAGGACTGCCATGCCACGGTGAGCATTGGCGCCACGGTGTTCCAGGGCCTGGACGACACGGTCGACGAGCTGCTGCGCCGCGCCGACCTGGCCATGTACCAGGCCAAGAAGGCCGGCCGCGACACGCTGCAGTTCTTCGACCCGCGCATGCAGCAGGTGGTGCGCGAGCGCGCCACGCTGGAGCAGGACCTGCGCACCGGGCTGGCGCAGCAGCAGTTCGAGCTGTTCTTCCAGCCGCAGGTCGAAGGCGGCAGCATCATCGGCGCCGAGGGCCTGCTGCGCTGGCGCCATCCGGGCCAGGGCTTCATTTCACCGGCCAATTTCATTCCGCTGGCCGAGGAGAGCGGCTTGATCGTGCCGCTGGGCGAATGGGTGCTGCATACCGCCTGCGAGCAGCTCGCGCGCTGGGCGCACGACCCGGCCATGGCGCAGATGGTGGTCGCGGTGAACGTCAGCCCGCGCCAGTTCTACCAAGCGCAGTTCGTCGACCAGGTGCTGGCCGCGCTGGCGCTCAGCGGCGCGCCGCCGTCGCGGCTCAAGCTCGAGCTCACCGAGGGCTTGCTGCTCACCGACATCGACGACACCATCGAGAAGATGGTCCAGCTCAAGCAGCATGGCGTGGGCTTCTCGCTCGATGATTTCGGCACCGGCTACTCGTCGCTGGCTTACCTGAAGCGCCTGCCGCTCGACCAGCTCAAGATCGACCAGAGCTTCGTGCGCGACGTGCTCACCGACCCGAACGACGCGGCCATCGCCAAGACCATCGTGGCGCTGGGCACGAGCCTGGGGCTGCGCGTCATTGCCGAGGGCGTGGAGACCGAGGCCCAGCGCGCTTTCCTGCAGGAGCATGGCTGCCATGCCTGGCAGGGCTATCTGCTGAGCCCGCCCGTGCCCATGGCGCAGTTCGAGGCGCTGGCGCGCAAATGGGCGGCACGGCAGATTCCGGGCCATTGACGCCGACAATCGCGCCGCCGGGCAGATGGCATACTGCGGCGTGCCTGAAATCAAGACCTTCCTGCTGTTCGTGGCCACCGCGCTGGCCGAGATCCTGGGCTGCTATCTGCCGTGGCTGTGGCTGCGGCAGGGCCACAGCGCCTGGCTGCTGCTGCCCGCGGCTGCGAGCCTGGCGCTGTTTGCCTGGCTGCTGACGCTGCATCCCGACGCCTCGGGACGCGTCTATGCGGCCTATGGCGGCGTGTATGTGGGCATGGCGCTGGTCTGGCTCTGGCTGGTCGATGGCATCCAGCCCTCGCGCTGGGACCTGCTGGGCGCGGCCGTGACGCTGGCCGGCATGTCGATCATCGCCTTCGCGCCGCGCGCGGGCTGAAGCGCGCGCGAATCGTGCTCTGCGCCCCAGGGCGGGCGCGGTATCATGCGGGCCTGTTCCACGACGCTGCCACTCCACGCCTGTGCGCCTCAATTCGATCAAGCTGTCCGGCTTCAAATCCTTTGCCGAGCCGACCAATTTCCTGCTGCCGGGCCAACTGGTGGGGGTGGTCGGGCCCAACGGCTGCGGCAAATCCAACATCATGGATGCGGTGCGCTGGGTGCTGGGCGAGAGCAAGGCCAGCGAGCTGCGCGGCGAGTCGATGCAGGACGTGATCTTCAACGGCACCACGCACCGCAAGCCGGCCAGCCGCTCCAGCGTCGAGCTGGTGTTCGACAACAGCGACCACCGCGCGGGCGGGCAGTGGGGCCAATACGGCGAGATTGCCGTCAAGCGCGTGCTCACGCGTGACGGCAACAGCAGCTACTTCATCAACAACCAGCCGGTGCGCCGGCGCGACGTGCAGGACGTGTTCCTCGGCACGGGCCTGGGCCCGCGCGCCTACGCCATCATCGGCCAGGGCACGATCAGCCGCATCATCGAATCTCGGCCTGAAGAGCTGCGCCTGTTCCTGGAAGAGGCCGCGGGTGTCTCGAAATACAAGGAACGCCGGCGCGAGACCGAAAACCGCCTGTCCGACACGCGCGAGAACCTCACGCGCGTCGAAGACATCCTGCGCGAGCTCAACGCCAACCTCGAGAAGCTGGAGAAGCAAGCCGAGGTCGCGGCGCAGTACAACCAGCTCCAGGCCAGCGTCACGCTCAAGCAGCAGCAGCTGTGGTTCCTCAAGCGCGCCGAGTCCGAGGCCGAGCAGGACAAGGTCCGCATCGAAGGCCTGCAGGCGGTCAACGATCTCGAAGCGCGCGTGGCCGAGCTGCGGCATATCGAAGCCGAGCTTGAGACCATCCGCCAGGCGCATTACACCGCGGGCGACGCGGTGAACCAGGCCCAGGGCCAGCTCTACGAAGCCACGGCCGAAGTCGGCAAGCTCGAAGCCGAGATCCGCTATGTGGTCGAGGGCCGCCAGCGCGTGCAGCAGCGCCTGGCGCAGCTGGCCGAGCAGCTCGCCGACTGGGCGCGGCGGCGCGAGGAAGCCGAGATCGAGATCGAGAACCTCGAAGGCGCGGGCATGGATGCCGAGGAGCAGGCCGAGATGCTGGCCGCCCAGCTCGAGGAGCAGGCCCAGCGCCTGCCCGATCTCGAAGACGCGCTGCGCCTGGCGCAAAAGAACGATGGCGAGCAGCGCGCGCTGGTGGTGCAGGTGCAGCAGCAGATCCAGGTGCTGGCCGCCGAGCAGCGCAGCCTCGGCGAGCAGGAGCGCCAGTTCCAGGCGCGCGACGAACGCCTGCGCGCCGACCGCAATGCGCTGGCCGTGCCCGACGAGGCGCGGCTGGCCGAGCTGCGCGGCCAGCTCGAAGCCGCGCAGGAAACCGCCGAGATTGCCGAAGCCCAGCTGCTGGAACTGCAAGACAGCGTGCCGCAGCTCGACGAAGAGCGGCGCGCGCGCCAGCAGGCGGTAAACACCGAAGGCGCGCGCCAGGCCGAACTCGCGGCGCGCATGGAGGCGCTCAAGGCGCTGCAGGAAAAGGTCAAGACGGACGGCAAGCTCCAGCCCTGGCTGGCCAAGCACGGGCTCGACGGCTTGGCCGGTCTGTGGACCCGGCTGGGCGTCGAGCCCGGCTGGGAAAATGCGCTCGAAGCCGCGCTGCGCGAGCGCATGGGCGCCTTGTCCGTGGGCCGGCTCGACATGGTGCGCGGGTTTCTCGGCGCGGGCGCGCAGGATGCGCCGCCCGCGCGCCTGGCGTTCTACAGCACGGCTGACGCCGCGCCCCAGCCGGCCCAGGCCAGTGCGCACGGACTCGCACCGCTGTCGTCCCTGCTGCGCGTGAGCGACGGCGCGCTGCAGGCCGTACTGGCCGACTGGCTCCAGGGCTGCTATACCGCGGCCACGCTCGACGCGGCGCTCGACCGGCGTGCCGCGCTGCAGCCCGGCGAAGTGATCTACGCGCCCAGCGGGCATGCGGTCACTGCCCACAGCGTGGGCTTTTATGCCCAGGATTCGGAGCAATCGGGCCTGCTCGCGCGGGCCCAGGAAATCGAGCACCTGGAGAAGGAAACCCGGGCCCAGGCACTGATCAGCGATGAGTCGCGCAGTGCGCTGGTGCGCGCCGAAACCGCCTATGCCGATGCCTCGCAGCGGCTGGTCGGTGCGCGCCGCGAAGCTGCCGAGAGCAAGAACGCCGCGCATGGCCTGCAGGTCGAAGTGCTGCGGCTGGGCCAACTCGCCGAACAGGCGCGGGCGCGCAATGCGCAGATCAGCGCCGACCTCGACGAGGTGCAGGCCCAGCTGGGCGATATCGCGGAGCGCCGCATCGCCGCCGAAGCGCGCTTCGAGGAGCTGGACATGCAGCTGGCCGACAGCCAGGAACGCCACGCGCAGCTCGGCGACCGCGTGCTCGAAGCCGAGCGCCGTCTCAATGAATCGCGCGAACAGCTGCGCGCGCTCGAGCGCCAGGCCCAGGAAGCCACCTTCTCGCAGCGCAGCCTGCAGGCGCGGCGTGCCGAACTCAGCCGCAGCATCGATACCGCGGCCCAGCAGATGCGCGCGCTGGCGGATGAACAGCAGCGCGCCCAGGACGAGCAGACGCGCCTCAACGACGCCGCCGCCCAGGGCGGGCTGCAGGATGCGCTGGCGCTGAAGATGGAGCGCGAGAAAGCCGTGGGCGAGCGCCGCAGCGAATACGACGAGCTCACCAACCGCCTGCGCGGCAGCGACGAGCGCCGCCAGCAGCTTGAAAAGGCCATGGAGCCGCTGCGCCAGCGCATCACCGAGTTCCAGCTCAAGGAGCAGGCCGCGCGCCTGGGCCTGGAGCAATACAACGGCCTGCTCGCCGATGCCCAGGCCGACCTGGCCGCGATCGCGCAATCGATTGCCGAAAACAATGTGCGCATTCCCGGCATGCAGGGCGAGATCGACCGGCTGCACCGCGATATCGCGGCGCTGGGCGCGGTCAACCTCGCGGCGCTCGACGAATTGAACGCCGCGAGCGAGCGCAAGCTGTTCCTCGATGCGCAGATGGAAGACCTCACGTCGGCCATGAACACGCTTGAAGACGCGATCCGCAAGATCGACGCCGAGACGCGCGACCTGCTGTCGGGCACCTTCGACACCGTCAACCGGCATTTCGGCCGCATGTTCCCCGAGCTGTTTGGCGGCGGGCAAGCCAAGCTGGTGATCACCGGCGACGAAATCCTCGATTCGGGCGTGCAGGTGATCGCGCAGCCGCCGGGCAAGAAGAACCAGACCATCCACCTGCTGTCGGGCGGCGAGAAGGCACTGACGGCGATCGCGCTGGTGTTCGCGATCTTCCAGCTCAACCCGGCGCCGTTCTGCCTGCTCGATGAAGTCGATGCGCCGCTGGACGACGCCAACACCGAGCGCTATGCGAAGCTGGTGTCGAGCATGAGCCAGGGAACCCAGTTCCTGTTCATCAGTCACAACAAGATTGCCATGGAGATGGCGCAGCAGCTGATTGGCGTGACAATGCAGGAGCAAGGCGTGTCGCGCATCGTGGCGGTCGATATGGAGTCTGCGCTGCACATGGCCGAAGCGGTTTAATTTTTCGTTGACGGATTCACATGAGTACCTTGCAAATCAGTTTGGCCATTCTGGGTGTCGTGGTGTTGGCACTGATCGTCGCGTACAACAGCTGGGCGGCGCGGCGCAACGCGCCCAAGCGCGCCCAGCCCGAGGAGGACGAAGCCGGCCTGCCCGGACACCACCAGCCCTACAACCTCACCGAGCGCCACGAACCCGCGCTCGATCTCACGCATGGCGGCCATGCGCCCGAGCCCGTGGGCCCGCAGACCGTGCCGCTGGCCCAGGCCCAGGTGCATGAGCAGTACCTGAGCGCGCCGGCGCAGCGGCGCGAGCCCGCGCTGGGCGAGGAGGCCCCGGCCGACGGCGCGCCCGTGGCGACAGCCGTACCGGCAGCGGCGGCCGCATCGGCTGCGGCCACGCCCGCCGCCGTGCCGGCGGAGCCGGCGTTTGCCGCCGAAGCCGCGCACATTCCCCCCGAACGCCGTCCCAGCCTCGATGCGCTGATCGACGCCATTGCACCAATCCAGCCCGAGCATGTGATTCCCGGCGAGGGCGCGCTGCAGGTGCAGCCGACCACGCGGCGCGCGGGCAGCAAGCCGTTTCGCATCGAAGGCCTGAACCAGAAGACGCGCCAGTGGGAGCCGCTGCAGGCGGGCTCGCGCTACACCGCGTTCCAGGCCGGCGTGCAGCTGGCCAACCGCATGGGCGCGCTCAATGAGATCGAGTTCTCCGAGTTTGCCTCCAAGGCCCAGGCATTTGCCGATGCGGTCAGCGGCTCGGTCGATCTGCCCGACATGCTGCAGGAAGTGGCACGCGCGCGCGAACTCGACCAGTTCGCCAGCGAGCACGATGCCCAGCTGACGTTCATGCTGCGCGCGCGCCAGGCCGCCTGGAGTCCCGGCTACGTGGTGCAGAACGCCGCGCGCCTGGGCTTCGTGCCGCTGTCCATGCCGGGCCGCATGGCGCTGCCGTCGGCCGCGGGCGGGCAGCCGCTGCTGGTGCTGGCGTATGACGCGCAGGCCGCGATGGCCGAAGATATCGACCAGTCGGCCATTCTCGAGATCCTGCTGAGTCTCGATGTGCCGCAGGTGCATCGCAGCGAGCAGCCGTTCGCGCGCCTGCGCGAAGTGGCCGACGGCTTGTGCCAGAGCATGGAAGGCGTGCTTTGCGACCAGAACGGCCATCCCCTGCCGGTGTCGGTGGTCGAGCCGATTGCCGCCGATCTCGAGCATCTCTACGACCAGCTCGACAGCCGCGAGCTGTCGGCCGGCTCGATGCTCGCGCGGCGGTTGTTCAGTTAGTAGTTTGAGAATGCATGCCTAAGAATCTGGATCTGTTTGCCGCGCCCGAGGCCGAGCCCGCGCCCGGCCCGGCCGCCGAAATCGACGCCTTGCGCGCGCAACTGCGCATCTGGGCGCATGAGTATTACGTGAACGACGCGCCCAGCGTGCCCGATGCGGAGTACGACCGGCTCTACCGGCGCCTCGAGGCGCTCGAGGCCAAGCATCCGGACCTGGTGACCCCCGATTCGCCCACGCAGCGCGTGATCGGCGCCGTCATGGCCGGCCTGGCGCCGGTGCAGCATGTGGTGCCGATGCTCAGCATCCGTACCGAGACCGATACCGAGGCCAGCGGCGCGCAGGCTTTTGACGCGCGCATCCGCCGCGAGCTCGGCCTGGACACGGGCGATGCGCCGGTCGAGTACGTGGCCGAACCCAAGTTCGACGGCCTGGCCATGAGCCTGCGCTACGAGAACGGCCGCCTGGTGCAGGCCGCGACGCGCGGCGACGGCAGCATCGGCGAGGACGTCACGCACAACATCCGTACCATCCGCCGCATTCCGCAGGTGTTGCCCGCCGGTGTGCCGCCAGTGCTCGAAGTGCGGGGCGAGGTCTATATGCGCCGCGCCGACTTCGAGGCGCTCAACGAACGCCAGCGCGCCGAAGGCGGCAAGACCTTCGTGAACCCGCGCAATGCCGCCGCGGGCGCGGTGCGCCAGCTCGATTCCTCGATCACCGCGCAGCGCCCGCTGTCGTTCTTTGCCTATGGGCTGGGCGACATCACGCCGGCGGCGCAGGGCGGCCCGGCCTTCGGCACGCATTACGGCATGCTGCAGCACCTCAAGACCTGGGGTTTCCCGGTCGCCGAGCAGGTCAGCCTGGCGCACGGGGCGGACGAACTGGTCGCGTTCCACGCGCGCATGGGCGCGGCGCGCGACAGCCTGCCGTACGACATCGACGGCGTGGTGTACAAGGTCAATTCGCTGGCGCTGCAGCGCGAGCTGGGCTTCGTCACGCGCGAGCCGCGCTGGGCCGTGGCGCACAAGTACCCGGCGCAGGAGATGGTCACGCGCGTCGAGGCCATCGACGTGCAGGTCGGGCGCACCGGCAAGATCACGCCGGTGGCGCGGCTCGCGCCGGTGTTCGTCGGCGGCGTCACCGTCACCAATGCCACGCTGCACAACCTGTTCGAGCTGCGCCGCAAACGCGTGCGCGTGGGCGACGAGGTCATCGTGCGGCGCGCGGGCGATGTCATTCCCGAGGTCGTGGGCGTGGTGCCGCCGGTGGCGGTCGTGGCGGTCGGCGCCGAGGCCAGCGACGCGCTGCTCGATGCCGCGGCCCAGCCGCCGGTCCAGCAGGCGCGCTCGCCCTACGTGAAGAATTTCCACATGCCGCGCCAGTGTCCGGTCTGCGGCAGCGATGTGCTGCGCGAGAAGGGCCAGGTCAACCACCGCTGCACCGGCGGGCTGTTCTGCGCCGCCCAGCGCAAGGAAGCGGTGCTGCACTTCGCCCACCGGCGTGCGATGGATATCGAGGGGCTGGGCGACAAACTGGTCGATCAGCTGGTCGAAGCCGACCTGGTGCGCACGCTGCCCGACCTGTACCGTCTCACGCTGGAAGAGCTCTCAGGGCTGGATCGCATGGCCGAGAAATCGGCGCAGAACCTGCTGGCGGCGCTGGAGAAATCCAAGTCGACCACGCTGGCGCGCTTCCTGTTCGCGCTGGGCATCCGCCAGGTGGGCGAGGCCACGGCCAAGGACCTGGCCAAGCATTTCGGCACGCTCGACGCGATCATCGCAGCGAGCGAGGAGCAACTGCTTGAAGTCAACGATGTCGGGCCCATCGTCGCGCACAGCATCCGTACCTTTCTCGACCAGCCGCACAACCGCGAGGTGCTCGGGCAGCTGCGCGAGGAATGCGGCATCCACTGGCCCGAAGGCGCGCCGGCCGAAAAGCCGCCGCAGCTGCTGGCCGGCAAAACCGTGGTGCTCACCGGCACGCTTCCGACCATGGGGCGCGACCAGGCTAAGGACCTGCTCGAAGCCGCGGGCGCCAAGGTGGCGGGCTCGGTCAGCAAGAAGACCAGCTATGTGGTGGCCGGCGCCGATGCGGGCAGCAAGCTGGCGAAGGCCGAGGAGCTGGGCGTGCCGGTGCTCGATGAGGACGGCTTGCTGGCGCTGCTGGCAGGCAGGTAGCGGAAGACGGCGCCAGGCGGGCTTGGGAACCAGGCGTCGTTCGCGGTTACTCAGCTTCAGGCATGAAAGGCTTGAAATGAGTATTCCACCCCTGGCTGGCGCCGCACTTGCGCCGATCGCCGACGAGGCTGACGGGTTCGATCTGGGTGACGATGTCGACTTCCAGTCGGCAGAAACCGTGCAGGAAATGGACGAGCTGTTCGGCGCGACCGAAATGCACTATCCGCCTGCCAGCGCGGCGCTGAAATCCGAGATCGGCAGCCGCGTGCTGTCTGGCCAGCCAGGCAACGACCCGGGCGACTTCCTGCGCTTCGTGGCGGGCAACACCAATCCGCACCAGCTGGGTTTCTCCTGGTTCAACCTGCTCGCCGCGCTGGCGAATTGCCTGCGCGAGCTGTCGCCGTCGCCGCTGATCCATCTGGTCCTGTCGCAGAACTGCGTGCATTGCGCACGCGCCGTCGACCAGACGCTGCAAAGCGCCTTCGCCCCGCCAGGCAATGCTTTGGACGGCCCCGAGCTGTTCCAGGTGGACCGCGGGCACATGGGCAATTTCTACGAGATGTGCGGCATGGACCGCTTGCAATCGGTGACGCTCGACACGCACGACCAGGCGGCTTATCTCGGGGCATTGAAGGCCATCGTGCGCAGCGGCGAATATGCCTGCATCTCGGTGCCGGTGGCCTCTGCGGACGGCAAGTTCGGGCATGCGATGAACATCGTCAATGCCGGTCCCGGCGCCGCCGGCGAGGCCGACCGCATCTTCGTCGTCTGCGGCCAGAGCGCCAAGGTGTTCGACCTGTCCAATGCCGACGACGGCGCAGCATTCTGCGCGCGGCATGCGGGTGCCGGTTGCGGCGACGCATCGAACGTCTACTTCACACCGCCCCGGGGAGGCTATGCATCCGGCGCCTCGGCCGGGCCGGTGCAAGTTTCGGCGGATGGCAACGTCGCGCCGCGGCCGCCGGAGGGCGCGTTGATCGCCTGAGGCCGGGCGTTTGCCGCAACTGGAACTGCGCAGCAGTTACCATCCGCGCATGAGTTCCCATTACGAAACACTGCAAAAGCCAGACGCCTATCCTGAATTCTTCAAGCTGGCCGCACCCGAGGATCTGGGCGAGCGCCTGCTGCGCGCCCGCCGACCGGGCTACATCATCCGCGCCGTGCCGCAGCAGGCGCCGGCCGCAGACGTGCCGGCCGTCGAGACCGCAGCGGTGCAAGCTGCGCAGGACAGTGCCGCCGCGCCCGCACGCAAGGCCGCGCCGCCCGTGGTGCGCGAACTGGTGGCCGCGCAGTGGGGCCTGGTGCCGCACTGGGTCAAGACCGCGTCGGATGCGCGCCTGCGCGCCATCAAGCTACTGCATGCGCGCAACGAGACCGCCTCCACGGCGCAGGCCTTTCGCGATGCCTGGCTCAACAACCAGCGCTGCATCATTCCCATCATGGCGTTCTTCGAGGACGACTACCGCAGCGGCAAGCCGGTCTCGACGCGCATCTCGCGCGTCGACGGCAAGCCCATGGGTCTCGCGGGCCTGTGGGCGCGCTGGCAGGGCCCCGAGGGCGAGGACATCCTGAGCTTCGCGGCGCTCAACATCAACGCCAACAGCCACGGCCTGCTGCACCGCTACCAGCCGCCGGGCAACGAGCGGCGCATGCCGTCCATCCTGAACGAAGGCGCCTACGATGCCTGGCTCAGCGTGCGCCAGGACAAGGCGCGCGAGTTCATGCGCCAGTACCCCGCCAACTGGCTCACCGCCAATCCCGTGGAAAACAAGAAGGACAAGATTCCCAAGGACTGGCGCGCCTGAGCACGCCGCCTTTCACGCCAGCGCCGCCTCGGCCAGCGGCGCGGCCGTGCCCGACTGGCGCTGGCGCGCAGCGCTCGATTGCAGCAGTTGCATCAATGCCTGCACATCGAGGCATTGCAGCAGCAGCGGCCGGCCGTCGGCGCGCTGGGCCTGGATGATCGCGCCAATGAGGGCCGGGTCGGTGCCGTGCAGCTGCGGCGCGGCGGCAAAGCGCCGCGCGGCGAAATGCTGCACGCCCAGCAGATCGCTGACCAGCAGGCCGATGCGCCGGCCGCCCGCATCAATGACGATCACCTGGCTCTGCGCGGTGATGGCCGAGGGCGTGCCGCGCAGCACATGCCCGAGATCGAACACCCACGCGTAGCCCGTGACCTGGCCCTGTGCATGCCGTGCGAGCGTGCCCAGGCAGTAGGGCAGCCGCCCCGCCGACACCGGCGTGATGGCGCTGGCCGGCAGGGCCTCGAGCACGCAGCCCGCGTCCAGCGCAAACGGCCGGGCATCGATGAAGAAGGTCGCCATCTCGCGGCCTGACTCCTGTCCGCTGGCGCTGGCCCCGCTGTCGCCCGGGACCTGTGTCGCGCGGCGCAGCACCGCGTCGGCGGCATCGGCATGCACCGCGCCAAACGAGGTGAAGGACAGTGCGAGCAGGGCGTCGGGACCATGGCCGTCGGCGCGGAACTCGCGGTAGCCCTGTGTCACGGCGCAGCCGACGATGCAATAGTGGCCTGCGTACTCCATGGCGCGCGCTTCGCTCTGTCCGGGCGCGAGCTGCAGCAGGCTCGCGGGCAGCGCCAGGCGGCTGCCGGCCGGGATGTGCAGACCGGCCTGCGCCGTGCTCGCTGCAAGCACCCGTCCGCTGCGGTCGGTGAACACCGTGCAGTTGCGTGCGCCGTCCTGGCCTGCGCCGTCGAGCATTGCCGGCAGTTCGGTGGCCGCATTGAAGACGATGCCAATGCCGCCGACGGTATGGCTGCCGTCGGGCGCGCGGATCGCGGCATGGAAGACATAGGTCGGTGCACCATCGCTCAGCGCGCTGGCACGCCAGGGGCTTGCGTGGTAGGCCTGCGGGCCGCGCAGCGCCAGCACCGCGGCCAGCGCATCGGCATCGACACTCTGGCCGATCGCGCTGCTGCCGTCGGCCAGCAGCGCATGGCTGGCGGCAACGATGCGGCCGCGGGTGTCGTAGACCACCAGCCGCGAGTAGACCGTATAGAGGCTGTTGATCTGCTCCAGGATGGCATTGGCGCGCAGCAGTTCGGCCGCATCGGCAATGTCGAGTTGCACATCGGCCAGCAGCGTGCGCAGCTCGGGCGTCAGCGCCCACCAGCGGCAGTCGTTGGCGCGTTCGTAGAGGTTGCGGTCGAGCAGATCGACCAGCAACTGGCTGAGGAACTCGCCGTCGCGCAGCGCGGCGCTGAGCACGGTGTTGCACAGATCGCGAATGGAGTGGCTGAACACCTCGTTGGTGCGCGCACCGGTCTCGCTGATCTGCTCGAGCACCGCCGCCAGGCATTGCACGCCTTCGCGCTGGCCGGCGGTCATGACCTGGCCGTTCCACACCACACGGCGGATGGTGTCGGCCGCGGTGACGATGTCGTGCAGCGGCGGGCAGAACTGGCGCGCATGGCCCAGCAACCCCTGGATGACGGCGGGCGGCAGGGCGGCGGCGCCGCTGCTGGCACGCGGCTGGAACGCCAGCTCCACCGGTACCATCACCTGGCCTTTCCAGCCCGGCGGGCCGGGATAGCCCTGGTAACCCGCAGCGCTGAGCGTCTGCACCAGATAGGTGCGTCCGGAATGCGTCCACAGCCGCGGCGCACCGCCGTGGTTCGCCGGCACCGTCTGCCCGGGCGGCAGCCACAGCGGGTCGCTGCTGGCCAGCACCTGCTGCGCGGCATCGACCAGCAGCACCAGGCTGCGGCCGTCATTCGCGCCGCGCGCGGCGAAGATGCCCTGCAATTCGTCGTCGAGCGCAAAGCTCAGGCACAGCACGCCCACCGGCTCGCCCGTGGCCGGGTGCAGCAGGCGTTGCGAATAGAGCAGCGCATGGCGCCGGCCCGGGCGCAGGTCGCTGGCACGAAAGGTCTCGACATGGGCCTTGCTGCGCAGCGTCTGCGCGATCAGCGGATCGCGGCTTTCCGGCACCGGCGCGGCGGCGTCGATCTGCGCCAGCACCCGGCCCTGGGGGTCCAGCACCAGGATGTCGTCGTACACCGTGTATTTGCTCTGGTACTGGCGCAGGCGCGCACGCACCGCGTCGGCATCGGCGTCCAGGCCCGCAGCCAGCCGGCACAGCACCGGGTCGGTGGCCAGAAAGCCCACATCGGCGGTGCGTTCATACAGATTGCGCACCAGGATGTCGATGACATGCCGCGCCTGCGTGCCGATCTCGCGCATCACCTCGCCCAGAGATTCGGCGACCAGCGAGCGCACCAGGTCGGCCTCGAGCCGCTGGAAACCTTCGCGCGTGGCGGCCATCATCGGCAGGATGCTGTGCGCCTCCTCGGGGCAATTCATGCGCGCCGACGACTCGATGAGCCGCCAGGTCAGCCGCAGCTCGCGCAGCGAGTCCTCGCAGCGCGCCACCTTGCGCATGAAAGGAATGAAAGCGTCGGAATCTACCTCGGGAATGACTTCGGGTGTGCTGGCCATCGCGATCCTTGCTGGTTTGTCTTGCCTGTGTCCGCCTGCTCCAGTGGAGTGCGGTATTTGTGACAAGATGCAAGCAAGAGCCGGGCCAGCGGCGCCGCTAGCTGAGGTCGATGCAATGCATGCCGAAGGCGCCGCGCGCGCGGTCGGCATAGTAGTGCTGCAGGGTTTCCTTCACGGTGCGAAAAGCGATGTCCTCCCAGGGAATGTCCTGCTGCGCAAACAGCTGCACTTCCATGGTCTCGGGCCCGGGATAGCACTGCTCGGCACGCAGCCGCGCGCGGTAGAACAGATGCACCTGGCCCACGCGCGGCACGCTGATCAGCGTGTACAGCGGGCCCATCTCGATATCGGCGCCGGCTTCCTCGTCGGTTTCGCGCTGCGCGCCCTGCGCGGTGGTTTCCCCCAGCTCCATGAAACCCGCGGGCAGGGTCCACAGGCCGCGGCGCGGCTCGATGTTGCGCTTGCAAAGCAGCACCCGGCCATCGTCGAGCACCGGAATGGTGCCCACCACATTCAGCGGATTCTCGTAGTGGATGGTGTGGCAGTGGGGGCAGACCGCGCGTTCCCGGGTGTCGCCGTCGTCGGGAATGCGGTAGGTGACGGCGGTGCCGCAATTGCGGCAGAACTGGATGGGGCTGCGAAAATTCATTGCCGGAATATAAGCAAAAAAGCCGGCAGGCGCGCGCCATGCCGGCGGCTGCCGGCGCCACGCTGCGACCCGTGGCGCGCCGGCATCAGACGATGCGCACGGACAGCGGCGTCAGGCCGGCCACGCTGCCTTCGAGCAGGTCGCCGCGCACCACCGCGCCCACGCCCTCGGGCGTGCCGGTCATGATCAGGTCGCCCGCGCGCAGCTCCCATGCAGCCGACAGGTGCTCGATGGTTTCGGCGATGTTCCAGATCAGCTGCGTGACATGGCTGCGCTGGCGATCCGTGCCATTGACCTGCAGCGCGATCTCGGCTTTTTCCACGTCGCCGGCCTGCGCCACGGGCGTGATCGGGCCGATGGGCGCGGCGTGCTCGAAGGCCTTGCCGATGCACCAGGGGCGGCCCTGCTTCTTCATGTCGTTTTGCAGGTCGCGGCGCGTCATGTCCAGGCCGACGGCGTAGCCGTAGATATGCTGGGCGGCATCGGCGGCGCGGATGTTCTTGCCGCCCTTGCCGATGGCCACCACCAGCTCGATCTCATGGTGCAGGTTGCTGGTCAGCGTGGGGTAGGGCATCTCGCCCGTGGTGCCGGCTTCGACGGGCAGCAGGGCATTGGAGGGCTTGAGGAAGAAGAACGGCGGCTCGCGGCCGGTGAAGCCCATTTCCTTGGCGTGCTCTTCGTAGTTGCGGCCGACGCAGTAGATGCGGCCGACGGGGAAACGTTCGCTGCTGCCCACCACCGGCAGGCTGTCGACGGCTGCGGGTGCGAATACATATTGCATAGAAGTCTTTCAGGAAGGAAAGTGAGAGCCAAGCCGCGTGCTGCGCGGACCTGAGCGCAGCAGTGTGCCATGCGCGCACGGCTTCAATCTTCTATAAGACTTGTTTTTTCGGCAACGCTGCCCGCGCCTGTGGTGATGGGCAGTGGCACGCGCTGGCAGTATGCTTGCAGGCATGAAGCTGCATTCCTATTTCCGCTCCTCGGCGGCCTACCGCGTGCGCATCGCGCTGCATCTCAAGGGCCTGCCATTCGACTATGTGCCCGTGCACCTGCTGCGCGGCGAGCACCGCGAGGCCGGCTATGCAGGGCGCGTGGGCGACGCGCTGCTGCCGGCGCTGGAGCTCGATGAAGGCCCGCTGCTGACGCAGTCGATGGCCATCATTGAATACCTCGAAGAGACCCATTCCGCCGTGCCGCTGCTGCCTGCCGATGCGCTGGGCCGCGCCCATGTGCGCGCGCTGGCGCAGATGATCGCCTGCGAGATCCATCCGCTGAACAACCTGCGCGTGCTCAAGTACCTGGTGCACACGCTGCAGGTGTCCGAGGACGCCAAGACGCAGTGGTATCAGCACTGGGCCGGCTCGGGGCTGGCAGCGGTGGAGCGCCAGCTGGGCCTGCTGGCCGAGGAGCGCCGCGCCGCAGGCTTGCCCGAGTCCGTGTTCTGCTGGGGCGATGCCCCCGGCCTGGCCGACTGTTGTCTGGTGCCGCAGGTGTTCAATGCGCGCCGCTTCGGCCTGACGCTGGACGCGCTGCCGCGCATTGCCGCCATCGTGGAGCGCTGCGAGGCGCTGCCGGCATTTGCGCTGGCCCATCCCGAAGCCTGTCCGGACCACCAATGAGCGCCGCCGCTTCCTCTGCCGACTGGCTGCTGCCCGACTGGCCCGCGCCGGCGGGTGTGCACGCGCTGTGCACCACGCGCGCGGGCGGCGTCAGCGCTGCGCCCTGGGATTCGCTCAACCTGGGCGACCATGTCGGCGACTCGGCGCATGCGGTGTTCGAGAACCGGGCACGGCTGCAGGCCGCGCTGCGCGAACGCACGCCGGGCGCGCATGCGGTGTTCCTGCGCCAGGTGCATGGCAGCGACGTGCTCGCGCTCGACGCCGCAACACCGCAGAACCTGGCCGCCGATGCCTGCGTGACGGCGGCGCCGGGCGTGGCCTGCACCATCATGGTCGCCGACTGCCTGCCGCTGCTGTTCACCGACCGCAGCGGCAGCGTCGTGGCCGCCGCGCATGCAGGCTGGCGCGGACTGGCGGGCACGGTGCGCGCGGGCGGGCCGGCCGAAGGCGTGCTGGAAAGCGTGTTTGCGCAGTTCGCGCAGCAGCTCGTCAACGCCGGCGCCTGCGGCACGCGCGCCGAGGCCGCTGGCCAGACGCTGGCCTGGCTGGGGCCGTGCATCGGCCCGACGGCGTTTGAAGTCGGCGAGGAGGTGCGCACCGCGCTGTGCCAGGGCCATCCCGAGGCCGGCCGGCATTTTCGGCCGGCGCAGGCACCGGGAAAGTATCTGGCCGATCTCGCCGCGCTGGCGCGCCAGCGGCTGCAGGCCATGGGCATCGAGGCCATCCACGGCAACGATGGCAGCGCGCGCTGGTGCACGGTGAACAATCCGTCAGCGTTCTTCTCGCACCGGCGCGACGCCGCCCGGCTGGGCAGCAGCGGGCGCTTCGCGGCCTGCATCTGGCGCGGCGCCGGCGACTGAAGCCGCGGCGCGTTTCTCCTCCCACGCCTGCTGTTCGGCCTGCTCGCGCAGCCGCAGCCGGCGCTTGCGCCCCGGCGTCCCGAGGATGTAGACCAGGATACCCAGCGGCAGCAGGCCGTAGAGCACGAACGTGACGATGGCTCCCAGCACGCTGCCCACCGGGCTCGTGGCTTCGGCAATGGCCATCATCAGGGTGACATACAGCCATGCGATAACAACAAGATACATGTGGGCGGCTTTGCAATGGGATAAAAACGTCCGGACACAGCCTGACCTGACGGACATCAGGAAAAGCGCGATGAAGTGCATTGCCAGTGCAGCCGCTGCTGGACCACAATGGTGGCAACAGCCGCCCCGTCATTCCGCCTTTCCTGGATGCAGCATGAATTCTGACCCACTCCGCGGCTTCACTCCGCAAATCCCGCAGATTTTCAGTCAGCAATGGGGCCAGATCCTCGGCATGCTGCAGCCCGCCGCTGGTGCCAAGGCCGCTGCCAGCGCCGCGCCGCTGCGCTTCGATCCGCAAAAACTCCTGCAGTTGCAGCAGCAATACCAGTGCGAACTCACGCGCCTGCTGAGCCATTCGGGCGAGGCCGCCGCCGAACCCTTGAAAGACAAGCGCTTTGCCGCCGACAGCTGGCGCAGCCAGCCGGGCGCGGCGCTGATGGCGCAGGTCTATCTGCTGAACGCGCGCACGCTGCAGGGCATGGCCGACGCCTTGCAGGCCGACGAGAAGACCTGCCGGCGCGTGCGCTTTGCCGTGGAGCAGTGGAGCGCCGCGCTCGCGCCCAGCAACAGCCTGGCCTTCAACCCCGAAGCGCAGCAAAAGCTGCTGGCTTCGCAGGGCGCCAGTCTGGCCAAGGGCATCAGCAACCTGCTGCACGACATGCGGCAAGGCCACCTGTCGATGACCGACGAGAGCCGCTTCGAGGTGGGCCGCAACATGGCCACCACCGAAGGCGCGGTGGTCTTCGAGAACGAATTCCTGCAGCTGATCGAGTACAAGCCGCTCACGGACGAAGTCTTCGAGCGGCCGCTGCTGCTGGTGCCGCCGTGCATCAACAAGTACTACATCCTCGACCTGCAACCCGAGAACTCGCTGATCCGCCACGCCATCGCGCAGGGCCAGCGCACGTTTGTGATCAGCTGGCGCAACCCCGACGCCTCGCTCGCCGAAGCGACCTGGGACGACTACATCGAGAAGGCGGTGATCAAGGCCATCGAGACGGTGCGCGAGATCGGCGGCAGCGAACAGATCAACACCCTGGGCTTTTGCGTTGGCGGCACGATGCTGGCCACGGCGCTGAGCGTGCTCGCCGCGCGCGGCGAGTCGCCGGCCGCGAGCGCCACGCTGCTCACCACGCTGCTGGATTTCAGCGACACCGGCATCCTCGACATCTTCATCGACGAACCCATGGTGCAGTTCCGCGAATGGCAGATGGGCCGCGGCGGCCTGCTCAAGGGCCAGGAGCTGGCCTCGACCTTCAGCTTCCTGCGGCCGAACGAGCTGGTCTGGAACTATGTGGTCGGCAACTACCTGCAGGGCGAGACGCCGCCGCCGTTCGACCTTTTGTACTGGAACAGCGACGCCACCAATCTGCCCGGGCCGTTCTATGCCTGGTATCTGCGCAATCTCTACCTCGAGAACAAGCTGGTGCAGCCGGGCGCGCTCAAGGTCTGCGGCCAGGCGCTCGACCTGTCGCAGCTCGACATGCCGGTCTACATCTATGGCTCGCGCGAAGACCATATCGTGCCGGTCGATGCCGCCTATGCCTCGACGCAGCACGTGGGCGGACCGCGGCGCTTCGTGATGGGGGCTTCGGGCCACATTGCCGGTGTGATCAATCCTCCGGCCAAGAAAAAGCGCAGCCATTGGATACGCGACGACGACCACTATCCCGAGCGGCTTGGCGACTGGCTTGCCGGCGCGCGCGAATACCCAGGCAGCTGGTGGGACGACTGGTCCGAATGGCTGGCGCAGCAGGGCGGCAGCAAGGTTGCGGCGCCGCAGCGCTATGGACGCGGCGCGGCCTTCGCGGAAATTGAACCCGCGCCCGGCCGTTATGTCCGGCAAAAAGCCGCGGCAAATGGTTGACAATGTTGCGGTGCAATATCCGTAGCATGAGGCGACGGCTGGACCCGCGTTGACCGGTCCGCTCGCCACAACAGAGTCATCAAAGGACCATCATGGAAGACATCGTCATCGTTTCTGCTGTTCGTACGCCCGTGGGCAAATTCGGCGGCGCCCTGGCCAAGGTGCCCGCCACCGAGCTGGGCGCGCTGGTCATCCGCGAGGCACTGGGCCGAGCCCAGGTGCCGCTGGACCAGGTCGGCGAAGTCATCATGGGCCAGGTCCTCACCGCCGGCGTCGGCCAGAACCCGGCGCGCCAGGCGATGATGAAGGCCGGCGTCGCCAAGGAAACGCCGGCACTGACCATCAACGCCGTCTGCGGCTCGGGCCTCAAGGCCGTGATGCTTGCGGCCCAGGCCGTGGCCACGGGCGACAGCGAGATCGTGGTGGCCGGAGGGCAGGAGAACATGAGCCTGTCGCCGCACGTGCTCAATGGCTCGCGCGAAGGCCAGCGCATGGGCGACTGGAAGATGAGCGACACGATGATCGTCGACGGCCTGTGGGACGTCTACAACCAGTACCACATGGGCATCACCGCCGAGAACGTGGCCCGCGAAAACGGCGTCACGCGCGAGATGCAGGATGCGCTGGCGCTGGCCAGCCAGCAAAAGGCTGCGGCCGCGCAGGACGCGGGCAAGTTCGAGGCCGAGATCGTGCCCGTGGAGATTCCGCAGCGCAAGGGCGAGCCCGTCAAGTTCGCGGCCGATGAGTACATCAACCGCAAGACCAATGCCGAGGCGCTGGGTGGCCTGCGCCCCGCGTTCGACAAGGCCGGCTCGGTGACCGCGGGCAACGCCTCGGGCCTCAACGACGGCGCCGCCGCAGTGGTGGTGATGTCCGCCGCCAAGGCCAAGGCGCTGGGGCTGCAGCCACTGGCGCGCATCGTTTCCTACGCCACTTCCGGCCTCGATCCGGCGACCATGGGCCTGGGCCCGGTTTTTGCTAGCCGCAAGGCACTGGCGCGTGCGGGCTGGAAGGCCGAGGAGGTCGACCTTTTCGAACTCAATGAAGCCTTCGCGGCCCAGGCCTGCGCCGTGAACCAGCAACTGGGCATCGATCCCGCCAAGGTCAACGTCAATGGCGGTGCCATTGCGCTGGGCCACCCCATCGGTGCCTCGGGCTGCCGCGTGCTGGTCACGCTGCTGCACGAGATGCAGCGCAGCGGCGCGCGCCGCGGCCTCGCCGGTCTGTGTATCGGCGGTGGCATGGGCGTGGCCATGGCGCTGGAACGGGTCTGAGCGCTGAACGTGAAGAGAGGGCAGTAGTTGCCCGCATCTTCCGTTCGGCGAACTTCGATAGAGTGGTTGAATCGTACGAGTGGTTTTCCAGGAGAACTTTGATGAGTCAAAAAGTTGCGTATGTCACGGGGGGTATGGGCGGCATCGGCACCTCGATCTGCCAGCGTCTTTACAAGGACGGATTCAAGGTGATTGCCGGCTGCGGCCCGACACGGGATTTCCACAAGTGGCTCAAGGAGCAAAACGACCAGGGCTTCGAATTCCATGCGTCCGTCGGCAATGTCGGCGACTGGGATTCGACCTATAACGCCTTCAGCCAGGCCAAGGCCGAACATGGCAGCATCGACGTGCTGGTCAACAACGCGGGCATCACGCGCGATCGCATGTTCCTGAAGATGACCCGCGACGATTGGGATGCGGTCATTGAAACCAACCTGACATCCATGTTCAACGTCACCAAGCAGGTGGTGGGCGACATGGTCGACAAGGGCTGGGGCCGGATCATCAACATCAGCTCGGTCAACGGCGTCAAGGGCCAGTCGGGCCAGACCAACTACTCGGCCGCCAAGGCCGGCATGC
Organism: Comamonas antarctica; assembly: GCF_013363755.1. Classification (NCBI taxonomy): domain Bacteria; kingdom Pseudomonadati; phylum Pseudomonadota; class Betaproteobacteria; order Burkholderiales; family Comamonadaceae; genus Comamonas; species Comamonas antarctica. The sequence continues at coordinate 2,004,151 of NZ_CP054840.1, read as the reverse complement.
ATGGTTTCACGATGGCGCTGGCGCAGGAACTCGCGACCAAGGGCGTCACGGTCAACACCGTGAGTCCCGGCTATATCGGTACCGACATGGTGAAGGCGATCCGCCAGGAGGTGCTGGACAAGATCGTGGGCACCATTCCGGTGCGCCGCCTGGGCGAGCCCGGTGAGATTGCCTCGATCATCGCCTGGCTGGCATCGGAGGATGGCGGCTACTCGACCGGAGCGGACTTTTCCGTCAACGGCGGCCTGCATATGCATTGAGTAGGCAAGAAAAAACCCGCCAAGGCGGGTTTTTTTATGCCCGGCGGATGCCGGTGGAATTCGGAAGCCTGGTATCGGTGATGCCGATACGCTGGAAGGAGGGCGTATTGAGTGCGTAGTGGCTCAACCCGGCACTCGCGGGAAAGGCGGCTCAGCAGCGGGCCGGTGCGCGTTTGCGGTCGCGTTCGTCTTCGCGCCAAGCGGACATTTGTGTAGGCATGTTCATAGCAAAAGCTCCTTGATAGTCCTACAACGTGTCGGCTGGAATGGTGGTTGACAGAGAAATACAAAAATTTTGAAAATTTTTTCCGGTGCCGGTCGAACGCCGAAAAAGCGCGCGGAGCCAAGAAAAAACCCGCCAAAGCGGGTCTTCTGGTGCCGTATGGCGGCGGTTGAAAGCGGGGGGCAGGGGCATCTGCATCGGCAGGCCAGCCCGGCGAGGCGGATGCGGCGCAGCGGCGCGGCACCCGCAGCGATGAGGTCTCAGCAGCGGGCCGGAGCGCGCTTGCGGTCGCGTTCGTCTTCAGGCCAGGCGGCGGTTTGGGCAGTCATGTTCATAGTAAAAGCTCCTTTGCTTCTACAACGTGGCACGGCGCAGGCCCGTTGACGGGCAAACGCAAACAAATGAAACCCCGGACCGCCCAGCGGCCCAATCGTTTTTCGAATTGCAAAATAGATAGCAAAAAACCAAGGCGTTGCCTTGGTTTCCGGTGCTTCAATCGGGCGCCAAGTTGCTTACGAATCGTTGCCAGCCGCTGCCGTCAGACCCTCGATCAACTCATTGAGTTCAAGCCAGCGCTCCTCCAGGGCATCGATTTCGTCGTTGCAGGCCTTGAGCCGCTTGCCGGATTCGGCGATCTCCGCCGGCGGCAGCGGCTGCGCCAGGCGCTCTTCCAATGAAGTGCGCTCGGCGGTCAACTGCGCCAGCTTCTTGTCATTGGCCTCGAGTTCCTTCCTGTAGGGGCGCAGCTTTTCAGCCAGACCCTGGCGCGCGGCGGCGGCCAGCCGGCGCTGTTCCTTCTGGTCCACAGCCGGCAGGACGGGCGCTGCCGCGACGGGTGCGGGCGCAGCGGCGGCGACGGGAGCAGGCGCCAAGGCAGGCGCAGGTGGTGCTACGGGGACCACTTCCTCGTTCTTTGCTTCCTCGCGCAGGCGCTTGGATTCTTCCAGCAGGTAGCGCTGGTAGTCGTCGAGGTCGCCATCGAACGGGCCGACGGCGCCGCGGCCAACCATCCAGAATTCGTCGCAGACCGCACGCAGCAATGCGCGGTCGTGGCTGACCAGCATCACCGTGCCTTCGAACTCGTTGAGCGCCATCGACAGCGCCTCGCGCTTTGCCAGGTCCAGGTGGTTGGTGGGTTCGTCAAGCAGCAGCAGGTTGGGGCGCTGCCACACGATCATGGCCAGCACCAGCCGCGCCTTTTCGCCGCCGCTCATCGAGCCCACGGCCTGCTTGACCATGTCGCCGGTGAAGTTGAAGCTGCCCAGGTAGCTGCGCAGATCCTGCTCGCGCGAGGGTTCGCGGCTGTTCGGGCCCTGCTCGCGTGCCAGGCGGATCATGTGCTCCAGCGGGTTGTCGCCGGGCCGCAGCACGTCCAGCTCCTGCTGGGCGAAGTAGCCGATGTTCAGCCCCTTGCCCTCGGTCACCTGGCCGGCGAGCGCGCCCATCTCGTGCGCGATGGTCTTGACCAGTGTCGACTTGCCCTGGCCGTTGGCGCCCAGAATGCCGATGCGCTGGCCGGCGAGCACCGAGCGGTTGACATGGCGCAGGATGGTGGTCTCGCTGCCGTCGTCCCCGCGGTAGCCGAACGAGGCGTCGGCAATCGCCAGCATCGGGTTGGGCAGGTTGAGCGGCTCCTTGAACTCGAAGGTGAAGTCGGCTTCTGCCAGCACCGGGCCGATCTTCTCCATGCGCTCCAGCGCCTTGACGCGGCTTTGCGCCTGCTTGGCCTTCGAGGCCTTGGCCTTGAAGCGGTCGATGAACTTCTGCAGGTGGGCGATCTTTTCCTGCTGCTTGGCGTAGGTCGCGCCCTGCAACTCGATCTGCTGCGCGCGCAGTTCCTCGAACTTGCTGTAGTTGCCGCCGTAGCGGTTGAGCTGGGCGGCATTGATCTGCAGCGTCACCGTGGTCACGGCGTCGAGGAATTCGCGGTCATGGCTGATGACGATCATCGTGCCCGCATAGCGCTTGAGCCAGGCTTCGAGCCACACCAGCGCGTCCAGGTCCAAGTGGTTGGTCGGTTCATCGAGCAGCAGCAGGTCGGAGGGGCACATCAGCGCGCGTGCGAGCTGCAGGCGCATGCGCCAGCCGCCCGAGAAGCTGTCCACGGGCTGGTCGAGTTCGGAGGACTTGAAGCCCAGGCCGAGGATCAGCGCCTGGGCGCGCGAGACCGCGTCATGCGCGCCGGCGTCGGCCAGGTCGCAGTAGGCCTGGGCAATGGCCATGCCGTCATCGCTGGCCTCGGCGTCGAGCAGCTGCTGCTGCACCTCGCTCAGGCGCGTGTCGCCTTCCAGCACGAATTGGGTGGCGGTTTCGCTGGTCTCGGGCATGTTCTGCGCGACCTGCGCCATGCGCCAGTGGCGCGGCATGGAGAATTCGCCGCCGTCTTCGGCCAGCGCGCCGGTGAACAGCGCGAACAGCGTCGATTTGCCGGCGCCATTGCGGCCCACGAGGCCGACTTTCTCGCCGGGATTGATGGTGGTGGTCACCTGGTCGAGCAGCACTTTGGCCGAGCGGCGCAGGGTCACGTTCTTGAGGGTAATCATGGCAGGGTCCAGGGCGTGGCAGGGCCACGGTGCAGGCGCCGCGCGCCTGGCATAAAAGGGGTGGGCCTGCGCACGCGGCGCAGGCCGTCATTCAGAGCTCGGCGAGCGCGTGGCGCACCAGCGCTTCACGCGTGATCAGCAGCACCTGCTCGTCGCCGGAGCTGGTGTCCAGCCAGAACACCGGCAGCTGGGGAAACGCGGCTTCGAAGTAGGCGCGCTCGTTGCCGATCTCGAGCACCAGGATGGCGTGCTCGCGCATGCGGCTGGGCGCGTCGCGCAGCAGCTGCTGGATGAAGTCCATGCCGTCGGTGCCGCCGGCCAGCGCCAGTTGCGGCTCGGCCTGGTATTCGGCCGGCAGCCGGGCCATGCTGGCCGAATTGACGTAGGGCGGGTTGCACAGGATCAGGTCCCACGGACCGGGCGTCTGCGCCATGCCATCGGACTCGACCAGTTGCACGCGCTGCTGCAATGCATGGCGCTCGACATTGATGCGCGCCACGGCCAGTGCGTCGGGCGACAGGTCGGCGCCCGTCACCTGCACCTCGGGATACGCCATGGCCGCGAGGCAAGCCAGGCTGCCATTGCCGGTGCACAGGTCGAGCACGTCATGCGTCTGGTCGCTGAGCCAGTCGTCGATCGAGCCGTCGGCCAGGATCTCGGCAATGAAGCTGCGCGGCACGATGGAACGCTCATCGATGTAGAACGGCACGCCTTGCAGCCAGGCTTCCTGCGTCAGATAGGCCGCTGGCTTGCGGGTGCGGATGCGTTCGTCGAACAGCGCGGCGACCTGGGCCTGCTGCGCGGCATCGACGGGCTGCGCAGCGAGCGCGTCGGAATCCAGGTCGCTGTCGAGCGCGATGCCCAGGCGCCACAGCACCAGCCAGCTGGCTTCGTCATGGGCGTTGCTGGTGCCGTGGCCAAAGGCCACGCCCGCCTGGGTAAGGGCGCTGGCACCGGACGCGATCAGCGCGCCCACCGTCGTGCCGTGCACGGCTTGGGGTTCAGTCATGGAGCTTTCGTTCACACCGCGGCCGGGGAGGCCAAGGCCGCAAGGGCCTGGGCATGCAGGTTTTCCAGCGTGCGGCGGTAGATGTTGGTCAAGGGCGCGATATCGGCCAGGGCGATATTTTCGTCGATCTTGTGGATGCTGGCGTTGGGTGGGCCCATTTCAATGACCTGCTCGCAGATCTGCGCAATGAAGCGCCCGTCGCTGGTGCCGCCGGTCGTGGAAAGCTCGGTCTGCAGGCCGGTCTCGGCCTCGATGGCCTGCTGCACTGCCAGAACCAGTTCGCCGGGCGTGGTGAGAAAGGGCTGGCCGCCAATGGTCCAGTCCAGCGTGTACTCGAGGCCATGGCGATCGAGCACTTCATGCACGCGCGCCTGCAGGCCCTCGGCCGTCGATTCGGTGCAGAAGCGGAAGTTGAAGTCGACCACCACGCTGCCGGGAATCACATTGCTCGCGCCCGTGCCGCCATGGATGTTGCTGATCTGCCAGCTGGTGGGCGGGAAGAACGCATTGCCCTGGTCCCAGGCCGTGGCGGCCAGTTCGGTCAGCGCCGGCACCGCCTGGTGGATGGGATTGCGCGCGAGCTGCGGGTAGGCGATGTGGCCCTGGACGCCCCGTACCGTGAGCTTGCCGCTCATGGTGCCGCGGCGGCCGTTCTTGATCATGTCGCCGGTGCGCTCCACCGATGTGGGCTCGCCCACGATGCAATAGTCGAGGCGCTCGCCGCGCGCCTTGAACTGCTCGACCACGACCTTGGTGCCGTCCACCGACGGGCCTTCCTCGTCGCTGGTCAGCAGGAAGGCCAGGTCGACCAGCGGTTCGGGCGTGGCGGCCAGGAATTCCTCGGCGGCCACGACGAACGCCGCAATCGAGGTCTTCATGTCGCTGGCGCCGCGGCCGTAGAGCCGGCCGTCGCGGTGCGTCGGGCTGAACGGTGGGCTGCTCCACTGCTCGAGCGGTCCGGTCGGCACCACATCGGTGTGGCCCGCGAAGACCACGGTCTTGCGCGCTGCGGCGCCGCCCGCGCCGCAGCGCTTGGCGTAGAGGTTCTGCACGCGGAAGCTGTCCGGGCCGCTGTCGAGGCGTTCGCAGGCAAAGCCCAGCGGCGCGAGCCGTGCGGCAATCAGTTCAAGACAGCCCGCATCTTCGGGCGTGACGGAGGGGCGGCTGATGAGTTGCTCGGCCAGTTGCAGGGTGCGGGACATGGAGAAAATTCAATGGTTTGTGCAGGACGATGCTCGTCGGCGGCATTCAGCCGTTGGAGCCGATATCCAGCACGATGTCGGTAAAGGAGGCTTGTTCTTCGTCGGCCGGCGCCGCCGCCCTGGCTTCGCTGCCGGGCGCGGGCGCGGGCTTGGCCGCAGGCGACTGGTTTTGCAGCCGCCACATCAGGTTGGTTGGCGAGTCGGCATGGGCTAGCCCTTCCTTGCGGTCGATGGTGCCGGCGATGATCAGATCGGCCAATGCTTCCTCGAAGGTCTGCGAGCCTTCGGCCATGGACTTTTCCATGGCCTCGCGCACCGCCGAGAAGTCGCCTTTTTCAATCAGGTCGGCCACCAGCTTGGTGTTGAGCATGACCTCGACGGCCGGCACGCGCAGCCCCGCGGGCGTGCGCACCAGGCGCTGCGACACCACGGCGCGCAGCGCGGCGGCAAGATCGCCGAGCATCGCCTCGCGCACTTCCACCGGGTAGAAGCTCAGGATGCGGCTCAGCGCGTGGTAGCTGTTGTTGGCGTGCAGCGTGGCCAGGCACAGGTGGCCCGACTGCGCATAGGCCAGCGCCGCCGACATGGTCTCGCGGTCGCGGATCTCGCCGATCAGGATCACGTCGGGCGCCTGGCGCAGCGCGTTCTTCAGCGCCGTCTGCAGCGACTCGGTGTCGCTGCCGATCTCGCGCTGGTTGACGATGGAGCGCTGGTTGCGGAACTGGTATTCGATCGGGTCCTCGATGGTGAGGATATGGCCCGTGACGGTCTTGTTGCGCGCATCGATCATCGACGCGAGCGTGGTGCTCTTGCCCGAACCGGTGGCACCCACGACCAGCAGCAGCCCGCGCTTTTGCAGGATCAGCTCGCTGAGCACGGGCGGCAGGTTCAGCGTATCGAGCGCGGGAATGTGCTGGGCAATGAAGCGGATGACCACCGCATAGCTGCCGCGCTGGCGCATCGCGCTCACGCGAAAGCGCCCGACGCCGCGCAGCGGCACGCCAATGTTGAGTTCGCCGGTCTGCTCCAGTTCCTGCATGCGCTCGGGCGGCACGATCTCGGCCAGCAGGCTGCGCGGCGCATCGGGCGGCAGCAGCTGGGCGTTGATCGGCACGCACTCGCCATGGATCTTGATCAGCGCGGGCGCGTTGGCGGACAGGTAGACATCGGATGCCTGCTTCTCCCCCATCAGGCGCAGGATTCGCTCCATGGTGCTCATGCAAGTTCCTTATGGGTGATGACCGGCCCTTCGACAAGCTCAGGGCGAACGGGAGTTGCCGTTTGTCCCGAGCGAGTTGGGGTGTGTCAGTTGCTTGCGTTCGTCCTGATCCTGAGCTTGCCCAAGGATCGAAGGACGAACTGGTGGTTCCGTTCGTCCTGAGCCAGTCGAAGGATGAAAGGCCCCGCCCGACATATCAAGCTCAATCGCGCAGCAAATCGTTCAGGCTGGTCGTCGAACGCGTCTTCGCATCGACCTTCTTGACGATGATCGCCGCATACATGCTGTAGCGGCCATTGTCCTTGGGCAGGTTGCCCGACACCACCACGGAACCCGCGGGCACGCGGCCGTAGCTGATCTCGCCCGTGGCGCGGTCATAGATCGGGGTGCTCTGGCCGATGTACACGCCCATCGAGATCACCGAGTTCTCCTCGACGATCACGCCTTCGACGACTTCGGAGCGCGCGCCGATGAAGCAGTTGTCTTCGATGATGGTGGGGTTGGCTTGCAGGGGTTCGAGCACGCCGCCCAGGCCCACGCCGCCCGACAGGTGGACGTTCTTGCCGACTTGCGCGCACGAGCCGACCGTGGCCCAGGTGTCGACCATGCTGCCTTCGCCGACGTAGGCGCCGATGTTCACATAGGAAGGCATCAGGATCGCGCCCTTGGCCATGAACGAGCCGCGGCGCGCGACGGCGGGCGGCACGACGCGCACGCCCGTGGCGGCGATCTCGGCTTCGGACATGCCCTGGTACTTGGTCGGGACCTTGTCGTAGAAGTTCAGGCCGCCGGCGGTGATCAGTTCGTTGTCCTTGAGGCGGAACGACAGCAGCACGGCCTTCTTGATCCACTGGTGCACGGTCCACTGGCCCACGCCTTGCTGCGTCGCCACGCGCATCTGGCCCGCGTCGAGCTGGACGATCACATGTTCGACCGCGTCGAGGATTTCGGCGGGGGCGCTGGAGCTGCTCAGGTTCGCGCGGTTTTCCCAGGCGGCGTCGATGATGGATTGCAATTGCTGAGTCATGGAAGCTTACTTCTTCAGGTTTTGGATGAATTGGACGATGCGCTGCGCCGCTTCGAGGCATTCCTCGGTCTCGGCCACCAGGGCCATGCGCACACGGTTCGCACCGGGATTGTGGCCGCCGACATCACGGGCCAGATAGCTGCCCGGCAGGACGGTGACATTGTATTGAGCATAGAGCGCGCGTGCGAACTCGGTATCGTCCATTCCCAGGGATTCGGGAACGCCGGCCCAGAGGTAGAAGCCCGCATCGGGCAGGCGCACGTCCATCACGCTTTCAAGCACCGGCGTGACCTCGGCAAACTTCTGCCGGTACTGGCGCCGGTTCTCGATCACATGCGCTTCATCGTTCCAGGCGGCAATGCTGGCTTCCTGCACCGCCGGGCCCATCGCGCCGCCATGGTAGGTGCGGTACAGCAGGAAGGCCTTGATCAGCGCCGCGTCGCCGGCCACGAAACCGCTGCGCAGGCCCGGCACGTTGCTGCGTTTGGACAGGCTGGTGAACGACACCAGGTTCCTGAAATCGGTGCGGCCCAGCTTCTGCGCGGCTTCAAGCCCGCCCAGCGGGGCTTCTTCACGGAAATAGATCTCGCTGTAGCACTCGTCGGACGCAATCACGAAGCCATGGCGGTCGGACAGCGCAAACAGCTTTTCCCATTCGGACAATGGCATCACCGCGCCCGTGGGGTTGCCCGGCGAGCAGACGAACAGCAGCTGCGTGGTCTGCCAGACCGACTCGGGCACGCTGTCCCAGTCCACCGCGAAGTTGCGCGCCGGATCGCTGGGCACGTACACCGGCGTCGCGCCGGCGAGCAGCGCGGCGCCTTCATAGATCTGATAGAACGGATTCGGGCACACCACCGTGGCGCCGGGCTGCGTGGGATCGATCACCGTCTGCGCAAACGAGAACAGCGCCTCGCGCGAACCGTTGACCGGCAGCACCTGCGTGGCCGCATCGAGCGCGAGCCCGTAGCGCTGGTTCATCCACTGCGCGCAGGCCTCGCGCAGCCGCGGATCTCCACCCGTGGCCGGGTACTTGGCCAGCGCCCCCGGGCTGTTGCCCAGCACATGTTCGATGAACGGCGGCGTGGGGTGGCGCGGCTCGCCAATGCCCAGGCTGATGGGCCGATATTCGGGCGCGGGCGTGACCCCCGCGAAAAGCTGGCGCAGCCGTTCGAACGGATAGGGCTGCAGGTGGGAGAGCAGGGGATTCATTGCCCGCATTATCCATGCTGGAGCGGGCAATGCTGAAGTCGTTGCAGGCCGCGTGCCTGTGCCGGCACACATGCTTCATTCCGCGGCGCCAAGCCCGCGTTTCGGCGCCATGTTCGGCGCACGGCTCAGCGCCATCTGCCAGAGCTCAAGACTGCGCCCGCTGTGCGCGGGCGCGTGCCAGGGCGGCAGCGATGGCCGCCTTTTTGGCATCGACGGGCGCGGCCTGCGCCTCGGCCACTGGCGCCAGCGCCACCTCCAGTCCCGCCGCCATTGCCGCCTTGGGCGCCGCCGCGCGCCGGGACGCGTCCAGCCGTTGCTGGCGCCGCGCATAGCGCTCCAGTGCATGCTGCGCCTGGGCCGGTGACCAGGCCGCCCAGCCGGTCGCGGCGCCGCTGGCGGGCTCGAGGGTGATGCAGTCGACGGGGCAGACGGGAATGCACAGTTCGCAGCCCGTGCAGTGCGGCGCAATCACGGTATGCATGCGCTTGTTGGCGCCGACGATGGCGTCGGTGGGGCAGGCCTTGATGCACAGCGTGCAGCCGATGCACCAGTTCTCATCGATCACGGCCAGCGCGCGCGGCGACTCGTGGCCGTGCGCTTCGGACAGGGGCAGCGGCGGCTGCCCGGTAATGGCCGAAAGCCGCGCAATGCCTTCGGCACCGCCGGGCGGGCATTGGTTGATCGCGGCAGTCCCGTCGGCAATAGCCTGCGCGTAGGCGGCGCAGTCGGGATAGCCGCAGCGCGTGCACTGGGTCTGCGGCAAGGCGGCGTCGATGCGAGCCGCCAGGCCTTGCAAGGCGGAGGCGGACATCGACGCTTCCTTCCTTATGTGCGGCGCGGCCCGCGCGCTTTGCGCTTGGGCGGCTCGGGAGCCTGGGCCGCCGGGCCTGGCTCGGCGGTTTCGGGGGCCAGCGCGGTCTCGAGCGCGGTTTCCAGCACCGTCTTGGCGGTGTCGGGAGGCGTGACCTGCGCCAGGTCGGCAGCCAGGTCCGCGGGCAGTTCGATGATGGCCGCAGGGTCCAGCACCACCTCCTTGCCCTTGCGCGCACTGCGCGCCGGCAGGCTGTCGTGGCCCACGCCGTCGTCGATGGGGGCGGGTGCCTGCGTGCTGTGTGCCAGGATGAAGTCACGCACCTGCGGATACACCTTGTCGCGCCAGCGGCGGCCGCTGAAGATGCCGTAATGGCCTGCGCCATCCACCTCGATATGCGCGTGGTCTTGCGGCGCGACGCCGGTGCACAGCGCATGTGCGGCACGGGTCTGGCCCGCGCCCGAGATGTCGTCGAGCTCACCCTCGATGGTCAGGATGGCGCTGCGCGTGATGTCCTGCGGACGCACGCGCTCCGGCACGCCTTCGGGCGACTTCACATCCCAGGTGCCCTTGACCAATGAGAAGTCCTGGAACACGGTGTGGATGGTCTCGAGGTAATAGGCCGCATCCATGTCGAGCACGGCGTTGTACTCGTCGTAGAACTTGCGGTGCGCCTCGCCGCCGGCGTCGTCGCCCTTGAGCAGGCTCTTGAAATAATCGTAGTGGCTGGTTGCGTGCCGATCCGGGTTCATCGCGACAAACCCCGTGTGCTGCAGGAAGCCGGGGTACACGCGCCGGCCCGCGCCGGGATAGTTCGACGGCACCTGGTGGATCACATTGTTCTCGAACCACTCGTAGCTGTGGTTCGTGGCCAGGTTGTTGACCGCGGTCGGCGACAGCCGGGCATCGATGGGGCCGCCCATCATGGTGAGCGTCAGCGGCGTGGGCTCGCCACGGCTGGCCATCAGCGACACCGCGGCAAGCACCGGCACCGTGGGCTGGCACACGCTGACCACATGGCAGCTGCCGTACTGGCCCTGCAAGTGGCGTATGAACTCCTGCACATAGTTCACATAGTCGTCGAGATGGAACACGCCCTGGTCTAGCGGCACCATGCGCGCGTTCTTCCAGTCGGTGATATAGACCTTGTGGTCGGACAGCATGCTGCGCACGGTATCGCGCAGCAGCGTGGCGTAATGCCCCGACAGCGGCGCGACGATCAGCACCGCGGGCTGCGCCAGCATGGTCTGCAGCGTGGCGGCGTCATCGGTGAAGCGCTTGAAGCGCCGCAGCTCGCAAAACGGCTTGTCGATCTCGACCCGCTCCATGATGGTCACGCCAACGCCCTCGACATCGACCGTGGTGATGCCGAACTGGGGTTTCTCGTAGTCTTTGCCAAGCCGGTAGAACAGCTCGAAACCCGCCGAGATGCGCTGGGACAGCGGCGTCTGGCTGAAGGGCGACAATGGATTGCTGTACAGCTTGGAGGCCGCGAGCGCAAAGTCGGCGAAGGGCTCCACGAGGGAGCGCTGGGTCTCATACAGTTGGTAGAGCATGGGCAAAACCTTGTTATGTTGCAGTGCAATATAGCATTTGTCTGGCACGGAAGTGTGACGCATCCACGCGTGCCAACGCTTGCAGCACGGCTAAGACGGCTGTCAGCGAACTGCTCAGCCGACCTTCAGCCCCATGTCCTCGGTGCGCAGGCCGCGCGCAATGGCCATGACCTCGCGTGCCGGCAATCCCTTGAGCCGGTGATCGCTCCAGACCTGGCGCCAGCGGCGCGCCCCCGGCAGGCCATGGCGCAGGCCAAGCATGTGGCGCGCAATGCTGTACCAGTGCGTACCGTGCTCGCGCGCCTCGCGCTCCATGTAATCGACCATTTGCTCCTCGACCGCCTCGCGCGTGAGTTCATTTGGCGCTGCGCCATAGAACTGCGCGTCCCAGTGCGCCAGCCACCAGGGGTTGTGATAGGCCTCGCGCCCGACCATGACGCCGTCAACCACTTCCAGTTGCTCGGCCACCGACGCGCTGTCCTTGAACCCGCCGTTGATGGCAATGGTCAGCTGCGGAAACTCGCGCTTGAGCTGCGCCACCACTTCATAGCGCAGCGGCGGCACTTCGCGGTTCTCCTTGGGCGATAGACCCTTGAGCCAGGCATTGCGCGCATGCACGATGAACACCTCGCAACCGGCGTCGGCCACCGTGCCGATGAAATCGCGCACGAAGTCGTAGCTTTCGTTCTTGTCGATGCCGATACGGTGCTTGACGGTCACCGGAATCCGCACTGCATCGCGCATGGCCTTCACGCCTTCCGCGACGAGCGAAGCCTCGTTCATCAGGCAAGCGCCAAACGCGCCGCGCTGCACGCGCTCGCTGGGGCAGCCGCAGTTGAGGTTGATCTCGTCATATCCCCACTGCTCGCCCAGCTGCGCGCTGCGCGCAAGGTCGGCCGGCTCGCTGCCGCCCAGCTGCAGTGCCAGCGGATGCTCCTCGGTATTGAAACGCAGGTGCCGCGGCACGTCGCCATGCAGCAGCGCGCCCGTAGTGACCATCTCGGTATAGAGCAGCGTGTGGCGCGTCAGCAGCCGGTGGAGGTAGCGGCAGTGGCGGTCGGTCCAGTCCATCATGGGCGCGACGGACATGCGCCAGTTCAATGCAACTTGTTGATTTTCTTGGGTAACTTGCGAATTCATGGGTCAGGTCTGCCGCTTGGGGACCGGGTGATGGGATTCTGAAACACGCGCCCCAGCCACATTGCAATGCCTCGCCGTGCAGCCGCGCGCAGTTGGCGGATCTGCGCGTTCCGCTCAGAGATGTCAAAGATCCAAAGCGGTATTGTGCACACGGCGGCGCAAACCTTCACGGCCAAGGCTTTGGCAAGCGGGCCTGATTCCCAGGATTGCGCTGCACGGACCGGGTGAAAGCCGGATTTCCCCAAGCCCGAAGCCGCGGACGTCGGTCAACGCGGCACGAATTCGATCCCCGTGCGCCGCACCAGTTCCTCATAGCTGCTCGGCTCGCTGACCCGGCGCGTGGGCTCGTTGGCCTGCCAATGCGCCCAGCTTTTCCCGTTGCTGGCGTCGTAGACCAGCTTGTAGAAGAACTGCGGCACCTGCACGCCGCTGGCGCCAATCGTCTGGGCGGGCGCGGAAAACACCGGCCCGGTGAATACATAGACGCTGCCCTGGGCGCGTTGCACATAGCGGCGCGTGGCCTGCTCGATGTCGTTCCAGGCCCCGTTGTTGAGCTCCACGTCCTGGGGCGCCATGTTGGCCAGGCTGAAGGTCTGGGCCTTGCCATGCAGCGTGCCCATGTCGCCAGCGGGCACCATATGGCCGCGGGAATAGCCGGAGTTGCGGTAGTCGTCGATCTCGGCGCGCTCCTCGCCGGGCAGCCGGGCCTCGGCATAGAAGTGATCGCTGCGCGGGATGCTGCGCGCCTCGCGCAGGATGCTGCGGTTCAGGTGTTCGGCCACGAACACCGGTGTCTTGGTGTCGCCGCTGTGCAGTATCGCGAAGTCGCTGAAGCACAGCTCGCGCTGCAACGGGGCCCTGGGAACCATGGGCGGCAGCCCGGCCGGAAAGAAATGCTTGCACTGCGCAAACTCGGTGGCCACGCGCTCGGCCGCTGGCGCAGACCTCGCCGGAATGGAGGCGGGCAGCAGCGCCGCCGCCATCAACAGTCGCCACAGAGGCCTGCGCAGCGGTGATTCAGCCGGGTGTGTCGCCATGGGATGTCCTCCAGAAAAGTGGAGATTCCACTTTGCCTGGGCATGCGCCGGGACCAAGCCGGGCGGCAATGCCGGCAGCTGTAGGCGCGCCGGTTGCATTGCTGCCGCCGGCGTCCGGCAATGCTGCTCAGGGATGCACGGCTTCGCCCAGGTTGAGCATCAGGCGGTTGGCCCAGGCGAAGATGGCTGCGGCATGCAGGGCATCGAGGATTTCCAGATGGCTCAGGCCGGCTTCGCGCAAGGCCTGCAGGCGCTCGCCGCTGAGTTCGTTGGGCGCTTCGGTCAGGTCGATGGCGAACTGCACCAGAGCCTTCTCGCGCGCGTTGGTGCCGGCGGTGTGCGGGTTGTCGAACACCTGGGCAATGGCGTCGTTGCGCTTGGCCAGCTGCTCGAAGCGCTGGGCGTGGACCGAGGCGCAGTAGACACAGCCGTTGATGACCGACACCGCGGCGCTGACCAGTTCGCGCTCCGCGCGCGACAGGCCGCCGGGTGCATACATGATCGCGTTGAACACCACCGAGCGTTCCTGCAGGATCTGCGGCTGATGGATCAGCGACAGATAGTAGTCGCTGGTCTTGGCCGAGGGGTGGCTGGCTTCGAGAATGGCCAGCTGCTCGGGCGTGGCTTCCTCGAGCTTGACCACCGGCACCCAGGCTTTCCAGCCCAGGGTCTCGCTGGTGAAACCATTGATGCGCAGCACTTCGCCGGGCTTGGGCAGGTGGTGCGGGTGCACAAAGGGCTCGGACGGGGCGGCTGCGGCCGGCTCGGCCAGCAGGTCGTCGCCCAGCGCCGCGAGGGCTTGCAGACCGGCGACCACGCGGACCTGGTAGCTCAGGAAGGCAATCAGCTGGGCGAGGGCGATGATCTCGGGCGGCTGCAGTCCCGCGGCCAAGAGCGCGTCGATGCTGCCGCGGTCGCCTTCGACGGGCTTGCGCGTCAGCAGCGTGGCGAACTGCTGCAGCGCCGCTTCGCGCGCAGGATGGGTGACGGGGTCTTGAAGCCCAGCCAGTTGCTGCGCGTAGTGCGCGCCCAGGCGCTGGCTGCCGCTGAGCTGGCACACGGTCTGGGCCACGCGCAGGCGTTCGCCCAACGTCAGGCCGGGCAGGGCGGGGTCGAACAGCTGGTCATAGCTGCCTTGGGTGGCGTCTACGACCTTGTTGCGCTGGTGGCGGATGGCCTTGACGGCGGGGGATTGGTCCAGCTGGGCGAGGGTGTCGATGAGGTCGGGGGTGAGAAGTTGCGGCATGTGACGAAGCAGTTTCGGGTTTTGAGAAGGGCCGTTCATCCTTCGACAGGCTCAGAACGAACGACTTTCAGCGTGCGTGATGAGCTTGAATTCAGCCTTGGTGGTGAGTCATGTCGAACATGAGCGTCCACTTTCATGTTTTTAGGAGCGGGCCTTTGCACGCTCCGCCTGCGCCGCCGTGGCCCGGGCCAGAAAAGCCTGCACGGCAATCCACGACTGCTCGTTGGCCAGCGCATTCACGGCCGGCGTACCGCCCGAGGTGCTCAGGCGCTTGGACACCGGATGGGCGTAGAACAGATGCGTGGTCGGAACATACGGGAACAGGATGGCATGGCCGCCCCCTTCCCAGTCGTGGTGTTCGACCGGGAAAGGATGCCTGTTGGCGGCGAGGTGGTCCTTGACCATCTTGCCGTAGAGCGACGAGGGCCAGGAGCCGTCATCGGTCGCGGACAGCAGCATGACCGGGCCATCGATGCGTTCCACGCGGATGCGGGCGCGCTCGACGGCGTCGGGATCCTGCAGCGCGGAGAGCATGGCCGCGGTGTGGCGCCGCGGCTCGGGGCCGTTGTCCCAGGGCTCCCAGGTGGCCGTGCGGTTGTGGGTCCAGATGTCGGCGATGGGCTGGCCGCGGAAGATCCAGGCCGGGCCTTCGCGCCCGATGGCGGGGTCGCAGGCGTTCTGGGCGCAGTGCACGAAGGCGCTGGGGACGTAGCCGATCACGGCCTTGACCATATCGGGGAACAGCGAGCCCAGCAGCAGCACCAGCTCGCCCCCGCGCGACTGGCCGCTCAGGGCGACGAAGCCGTCCCTGGGCTGGAGTTCGCGGTGGATCCACTGCAGCGCGGTCTCGAAGTACTCGAGGTGCGTGTCCGAAATGTAGTCGGACCGCCCCGGGCACTTGAAGTAGCCCACGGCCAGCGCCGCGTAGCCGCGCGAGGCGTACAGCGCGGCGCGCGGCTCGTTGATGCCGCCGCCCGAGCCGTTGAGCACCATCACCACCGGGTGCGGGCCCGGGGTGGCGGGCGTGAACAGCACGGCCGACAGGCCGTCGTCGCGCACCTCGCGGCGCGTGACGCCCGCGGCTGCAAGCTGCTGCACGAAATGGCCGGTGAGCACCTGGCCGTCCTCAAGCAGCGCGCGCACCTCGGTGGTCAGCGCGGCACTGGGCTCCTGGGCGAAAGGGTCATGCGATGCATCCTCGGGGTGCTGGACCTGCGACCAGACCAGCCCCATGGCCGAGACCCCGCTGTAGCTGCCGCTCACCGGCGCGTCGCGTGTCAGGTCCACGCAGCCCTCGGCATCCGCGATGAAGCGGGCTTTGGAACTCCACTCGACCTGCGGGCCGCGCAGCGTGCGGGTCTGCAGCGTGACCGGCTGGCCCGCGGCCAACCCGTGCAGCGCGATGCGGCGCGGCACATCGATGAGCGCCGTCTGCGGCGTGATCTCGAGCTTGGGATGCATCGGTTGGGGCCCTTACTTGGTGGCGGTGACCTGCAGCGCCGTGGTGCGGTCGCTCAGGATGGGAACAACCTTGAGGCCCGTCTTGGCGGCCCAGATGTTCTTGTAGTGGAACAGCGGGATCTGGCCGACATCGTCGGTGACCAGCTTGGCGGCATGCCGGAAGATCGCCTCGCGGCGCTTGGCGTCGAACTCGATGGTCGCGGCGTCGAGCGCCTTGTCCACGTTCTCGTTGCTGTAGCGGCCCCAGTTGTTGGCGCCGCGGCCGGCCTTGGAATCCACGGTGGCCAGCGTCTGCAGCAGGCCGTAGCCGGCCTCGCCCGTGCCGTTGCCCCAGGCAATCACGCTGACCGCGTATTCGTTCTTGCCGGCGCGGCTCGCATACACCGACCATGGCACGACTTCGAGCTTGGTCTTCACGCCGATGCGGCTCCAGAACTGCGCCACGGCCTGCATGGCTTCTGGCGCCTGCGGGTAGCGGTCGCCAGGCACGTGGATGGTCAGCTGGAAGCCTTCGGGGAAACCGGCATCGGCCAGCAGCTTCTTGGCCTTCTCGGCGTTGTAGGGGATGGCGGGAATGTCGGCGTTGTAGCCGAACGAGCCCTTGGGCATCCACTGGTTGGCTTCGGTGGCGGTGCCCTGCAGGATGCGGTCGGTGATGGCCTTGCGGTTGATCGCGAGGTTCAGCGCTTCGCGCACGCGCTGGTCGGTCAGCGGGTTCTCGGCCAGCGGCTTGCCGGCGTTGTCGGCAATGAACTCGTTGCTGCCCTTGCGCAGGCTGGGCTGGATCAGCAGCGCGCGCAGGCCGGGGTATTCATAGACGCTGACCGAAGAAGTCTTCTTCAGCTTGGCGACATCGGTGACGGCGACCTTGTCGATCACGTCCACATCGCCCGACAGCAGCGCCGCGGTACGTGCGGCGCCGTTGTTGATGAAGCGGTAGGTGACCTTGTCCCAGGGCTGCTGCGGGCCGTAGTAGCTGGGGTTGCGCTCCATCAGCGTACGGTCGCCGGGCGTGTACGAGATGAACTTGTAGGGGCCGGTGCCGATGCTGGCCTTGCCCGAGTTGTAGTCTTCGCTCTTGGCCGTCGCGCCGACATGCTTGCTCACGATGTAGATCGAGGCGATCTCGAGCGGCAGCATGGGATTGGCCACGCTGGTCTTGACGATCACGGTATGCGGATCCTTGGCCGTGGTCGACGCAACGGTGCGCAGCGCGCCGCGGTACGAGGCGACCGAGCCGGGCACGTTGCGTGCGCGCTCGAAGGAGAACACGATGTCGTCGGCCGTGAACGGCTTGCCGTCCTGCCACTTGATGTCCTTGCGCAGCTTGAATTCCCAGGTCTTGTCGTCTAGCGTCTTCCAGCTCTCGGCCAGGCCCGGCTCGAGCTTGCCGCCGTCGCGCGAGTTCACCAGCGAGTCATAGAAATGCAGTGCCAGCGAACGGTCGCCGGCGTGGTTGTTGATCTGCGGGTCGGCCGAGGAGATCGGATCGGCGAAGCCGATGCGCAGTTCCTTGGCGCTGGCGCCCGAGACGGCCAGCAGGGCGGCCATGGCAATGGCGGTAAGGGAAGCAGTTTGCATGGTGGTGCTTTCTCTGGGAGTTAAACAGGTGGGTGTGCTGCGCCCCGTTCGCACTGGGCTTGTCGAAGTGCGTGCCTGGCCGCGGTCTCCGACAGGCTCAGACCGAACGGTGGCACGGGCGTGACGTAGCGACTAGGCATGGACGACATCATTCAGGTGGCATGCGCTTTCGTGCGCGATGGCAATCCCCTTGAGCTTCGGCACCTCGACGCTGCAGCGCGGCATCGCGTGCGGGCAGCGCGGGTGGAAGTGGCAGCCGCTGGGCGGCGCGATCGGGCTCGGGATCTCGCCGCGGATGGTCTGGAAGCTGGTGCGGCGGTTGTCGAGGCGCGGAATTTCTGCCAGCAGCGCCTGCGTGTAGGGATGCTGCGGGTTGGCGAACAGCTCGTCGACGGGCGCGGTCTCGACAATGCGGCCCAGGTACATGACGGCCACGCGATCGCATAGGTGGCGGATGACGCCCAGGTCGTGGCTGATGAACAGGTAGGCCAGGCCCAGGTCGTCGCGCAGGTCCATGAACAGGTTCAGGATCTGCGCCTGGATCGACACATCGAGCGCCGCCACGGCCTCGTCGCAGACCAGCATCTTCGGCTGCACGGCCAGAGCGCGCGCAATGCCGATGCGCTGGCGCTGCCCGCCGCTGAACTGGTGGGGATAGCGAAAGCGCAGACGCGGATCAAGCCCGGCGCGTTCGAGCTGCTGGCACACGTACTCGTCCTCGTGCGCGGCATCGACCAGGCCATGCAGGCGCGCGGCTTCGCCGACGATGCGGTTGACGCGCAGGCGCGGGTTCAGGCTGGACTGCGGGTCCTGGAAAATCATCTGGATGTCCAGGCGCGCCTGCAGCGTTTCCTGGGCGCTGAGCTGGCTGCGGTCCTTGCCCATCACCTGGACGTTGCCGTCGGTGGGCGCCAGCAGGCCCGTGGCGATGCGGCCCAGCGTGGACTTGCCGCAGCCCGACTCGCCGACCAGGCCCACGACCTCGCCGGGCCGCACTTGCAGGTCCACGCCATCGAGCGCATGGGTCACCACGGGTGGCTTTTCCAGGCCCAGTTGGCGCATCCAGCGGCCCAAGCCGCGCGGCGCGGGGCGCTGGCCGAAGCGTTTGGTGATGCCGTGCATGTCGAGCAGCGGCGCGTTGTGTACGGTATCGCTCATGCGGCGCTCCGGGAAAGGTCGGCGGCGGCACCGGGAAAGAAGCAGCGCACGGTGTGCGCGGTGGCGGTGGCGCGCGGCGCGGCCACGGTGGTCACGCCGGGCGGCTGCTGGCACTGCGGCTGCGCGCGCGGGCAGCGCGGGGCGAACGCGCAGCCGGGCGGAAGGTCCAGCAGGTTGGGCGCCATGCCCGAGATCTGCTGCAGCCGGTGCTGGCGCTGGTTGGCGCTGGGCAGGCTGCCGATCAGGCCTTGCGTATAGGGGTGCTGCGGATCGTCGAGCACCGCGTCGACGCTGCCGTGCTCGACGATGCGCCCGGCATACATGACGGCGATGTCGTCGGCCAGGCCTGCCACGACCGACAGGTCATGGCTGATCCAGATCATCGACATGCCGGTGGCGCGCACCAGCTGCTGCATCTCCGACAGGATCTGCGCCTGGATGGTCACGTCGAGCGCGGTCGTGGGTTCGTCGGCGATGATCAGCTCGGGATCGTTGAGCAGCGCGATGGCGATCGCCACGCGCTGGCGCATGCCGCCCGAGAGCTGGTGCGGATAGGCCTTGAGGCGTTCCTCGGGGCTGGGAATGCCCATGCGCGCGAGCGTCTTGCTGCAGTGTTCGAGCGCCTCGGCCTTGCCCATCCGGCGGTGCGCGCGGATGGTTTCCAGCATCTGCGCATCGATGCGCAGCACCGGGTTGAGCGTGGCCATCGGATCCTGGAAGATCATCGCGATGCGGTTGCCGCGCAGGCTGCGCAGCGCACGCGCGTCGAGGCGCGCCAGGTCTTGGCCCTGGAACAGCACTTCGCCGGCGGTGATGCGGCCGGGCGCGTCGAGCAGGCCCATGATGGAGAAGCCGGTGACCGACTTGCCCGAGCCGGACTCGCCGACCAGGCCCAGCACCTTGCCTTTTTCCAGGCGGAAACCGACGCCGTTGACCACCGGCAGCACGCCGGCGCGGGTGTCGAACTGGGTGTGCAGGTCCTTGACCTCGAGCACGGGGGCTGCCTGTGCGGGCAGTGATGTGGGGGCGCAATCGTGGGACATGGTGCGGAGCGTCACTTTTGCAGGCGCGGGTTGAGCACATCGCGCAGTTGGTCGCCCACCAGGTTGATGGCGACGATCGTCAGCAGCAGGGCGACGCCGGGAAAGAAGCTGATCCAGTATTCGTTGGACAGCAGGTATTGGTAGCCGTTGGAGATCAGCAGGCCCAGCGAGGGCTCGGTGATCGGCACGCCCAGGCCGAGGAACGACAGCGTCGCCTCGAGCGTGATGGCGCGCGCTACCTGCAGCGCGGCGATGACCAGCAGCGGCGGCAGGCAGTTGGGCAGGATGTGGCCCAGCAGGATGCGCCACTGCGGAATGCCCTGGCCGCGCGCGGCATCGACATACTCGCGCCGCGTCTCGACCAGCGCCTGGCCGCGTGCCGTGCGCGCGTAGTAGGCCCACTCGACCAGCACCAGGGTCAGGATCACATTGCCGATGCCCTTGCCCATGTAGGCCAGGATCATCAGCGCCATCAGAATGGTGGGAAACGACAGCAGCAGGTCGACCACGCGCATGATCAGCGCATCGACGCGGCCGCCCGCATAGGCGGCGACCAGTCCGATCACGGTGCCGACCACGGCGGCAATCGCCGCCGAGCCGACGCCCACCAGCAGGCTGATGCGCAGGCCGTAGACAATGGCCGAGTACAGGTCGCGGCCCTGGCCGTCGGTGCCGAGCCAGTAGCTGAAGCCATGCTCCATGCTTTCCGAGCCCGGCGGCAGGCGCGAATCGAGCACGTCGAGCTGCATCAGGTCGTACGGGTTCTGCGGCGTGATGTAGGGCGCGAACAGCGCCATCAGCACCACGATCAGCAGGATCACCAGGCCGAAGACGGCCGGCTTGGAGCGCAGGAAATCATGGGCGATCTGCGCCCACATCGACTGCACCTTGCCGGCGGGCACCTGGCCGGCGGAGACGGCCGGGCGTGCGGCCGCGGAGGAAACGGGGGTGGGCTGGCTCATTGCGCGGCCTCCAGGCGGACGCGGGGGTCCAGCAATTTGTAGAGCAGGTCGACGATCAGGTTGAGCGTCACGAAGATCACCACCACGACCATCAGATAGGCGACGACGACGGGGCGGTCCAGCGAGTTGATGCTGTCCAGGATCAGCTTGCCCGCGCCCGGCCAGGCGAAGATCGACTCGGTGACCACGGCGTAGGCAATGGTCGAGCCCAGTTCAAGCCCCAGCACGGTGACCAGCGGAATCATGGTGTTGCGCAGCACATGCATGAGCATGACGCGGGTTTCGGACAAGCCCTTGGCGCGCGCGAATTTCACGAAGTCCTGCGGCAGCACTTCACGCACGCCGGCGCGGGTCAGCCGCAGCACCAGCGAGATCTTGAACAGTGCCAGGTTGAAGGCCGGCAGGATCAGGTGGTGCAGGCCGTCGAGCGTGAGAAACGACCATTCGATGCCGAACAGGCTGCGCGTGTCGCCGCGGCCGCTCGAAGGCATCCAGCCGAGTTGCACGCTGAAAACCATGATCAGCATCAAGGCGACCCAGAACGCGGGCAGCGAAAATCCCAGGATGGAACCACTCATCAGCAGCTTCGACACCGGGCTTGCCGGCTTCATGCCCGCGTACAGTCCCAGCGGCACGCCCAGCACGATGGCGATGACCAGCGCCACGACGGCCAGCTCCAGCGTTGCGGGCAGGCGGTCGAGAATCAGGCCGATGGCCGATTCGTTGTAGACAAAGCTCGTGCCGAGGTCGCCTTGCAGCGCGTTCGTCAGGAAGCTGAAGTACTGCTGCAGCAGCGGCTTGTCGAGGCCCAGGTGGGCAATGGCTTCAAGGCGCTCCTGCTGGTTGAGGTCTTCGCCGATCAGGATGTCGATGGGGTTGCCGATGGCATGCAGGCCGGCGAAGACGATGACCGTCATCGCCAGCACCACCAGCAGGGCCTGGCCTATGCGGCGCAGCAGCCAGGCGATCATGGCTTCACCTCGTCATAGGCAGGCAGGGGGGCGTCGACCCATTCATGGCCTTCGAGTTCGGGTTCGCTGTAGCGTTCCATGGCGGCATAGTGGTGGGCAATGTCTTCGGCATAGAGCGCGCCCGCCAGGCCTTGCGAGAGGCGGCGCGCGCCGTCGCTGATCTGCGGGATGTCGCCCGAGATCGTGCCCAGCGACAGCGCCGCGGGGTAGCTGAAGCAGTGGATGCGGTCGAGCCCGGGGCAACTGCCCGGCACTTTCTCCTGGAACTCGAACAAACTGCCTAGGTCGGGCGAGAGGTTCAGCTCGCTGTCTTCCTGGCCCGCAGGCGGCGTGAAGCGGTCCTGCCACAGGCGCACATGGGGCGCGAACGGCGCGAATTCGGGGCGCAGCTGCCAGTCGGGGCGAAAACCGGTGCAGAAGATCACGAAGTCGGCCGCGATCGGGCCTTGCGTGGTGTCGATGCGCAGCTTGCCGTCGGCGCGCAGCTGCGCGCCTTCGATGCCGGTGCCGAGGTGGAAAAAGGCATTGGGGTGCTTCGACACGCGCAGCGTGCTGCCCTGCGGCGGCGGCACCTGCTGGCGGTTGATGTAGTTGCGCACCTGCCATTTCTGCGCATCGGTGAGGCGCGCAAAGCCGTGGGCGGCGCCGGGGTTGCCCGCGCCCTTGCCCTTGTTGACCGTGGGCAGTTCCTTGCGCCGGATCAGCAGGTGCACGCTGGCCGCGCCATTCTCGAGCGCCGTCGCGGCGCTGTCCATGGCCGAGGCGCCGCCGCCCACCACCACGACCTGCTTGCCCGCGAACGCGTCGTCGGCCCAGGGATCGGACGAATGCGCCCAGCGGTCGCGCGGCAGTTGCTGCGCCACCGCGGGCACCCAGGGGCCGCCCAGGCCGTCGCGGCCAGTGGCCAGCACGACATGGCGTGCCAGCACGCTGTAGGGGCGCTCGCCGTTTTGCAGATCGACCATGTCCAGCTGGGCCAGTTGGTCGCCACGCGGGCGCACGGCGACGACGCGCTGGCGGTTGTGCAGCACCACGCCCGTGGTCTCGCGGTACCAGCGCAGGTACTCCATCCATTGCAGGCGCGGAATCTTGTCGAGCGCGGCCCAGGCTTCGGTGCCCCACTGGGCCTCGAACCAGGCGCGAAAGGTCAGCGCGGCAAAACCCAGCGCCGGCCCGGTCAGCTCCTTGGGCGAGCGCAGGGTTTCCATGCGCGCCGTCGTCGCCCAGGGGCCTTCGTAGCCGGGCGCGCTCTGGTCGAAGATTTCCGCGCGCAGGCCCAGATGGCGCAGCGCCGTGGTCAGCGCCAGGCCTCCCATGCCACCGCCGACAACGGCAACGTCAAGCACGGGCTGGCCGTCGTGGGACTTGGCCGGCGTCCAGGATTTGGGCGGCAGGCCCAGCAATTGCAGGTCGCGCTGGTAGCGCGCCTGCAATGCGGCCAATGAGGAAATCTGGGGGGAAAGCAAACTGTTCATGGGGTCGGTATCGTCATGCGTGGGAACGGCAAAACGGGCTTGTCTAAGGCATTGAAATCGGTGAAAGGCAGACGCCGGCCATGGCCTGGGCGTCATGCATGCGGCAACCATCGAGCGCGGCAGCGTGTCGGCGCAGCGCTTCAAGCAAAAGCAAGGCGGGTGCGCAAAGGTTTTTCCCCTGGACGCTGATCGCGCCAAAGTGAAATGGAATGTGCACGTCTAGCGCGCGGTAGCTCAGGCCTTGCAGCGGCGCACCCAGCAGCGTGACGGGGTCGAGAATCGCCACGCCAAGCCCGGCGCGCACGAGGGCCTGGGCATTCATCGAGGAATTGGTCTCCACATCGGAATGCAAGGCGGGTGCGCCGGCCTGGTGCAGCGCGGAATCGATATGCTGCTTGAGCCGGTGCGGATTGTGCATGCCCACCACGCGCTCGCGCGCCAGTGCCTCGATGGGCACCACATCCAGCGCGGCCAGTGGGTGGCTTTCGGGCACGACGGCCATGCAGGGCACTTCGGCGATCCAGTGCACGCAGATCTGCTGGTGGTCCAGCGGCAGGCTGCAGACGCCGACATCGGCCAGTCCATGCTGCACATCGCTCACGACCTTCTCCGGCCGCATCGATAGCAATTCGATCTTGTGGCCTTCCAGCGCCTCGCCGCACTGGGCCAGCGCCGGCGCTACGACGCCCAGCGACAGCGCCGAAGTCGCGGAGATCAGCAGCGGCGCGCTGGGCACCGCGGCCGTGCGCCGCGCCTGCTGCTGGATGCGCCGCACGCCATTGACGATGCGCTCGGCTTCCTCATACAGCACATAGCCCAGTTCGGTCGGCGTGACCTTGGGGCCGTTGCGGTGCAGCAGCGCTTCGCCCAGGTCCAGCTCCAGATCCTGGATCTGCCGCGAGATCGCGGGTTGCGAGCGCGCAAGCAGCTTGGCAGCACCCGTGATGCTGCCAATCGTCATGACCGCAACAAAGGCTTCAAGCTGGCGAATGTCCATGCGTGGCGAATTATGCAAAAACCGAATGATGACGCATTTGACATGCGTTTGGGAAATACTGAATCCTCATTTGCTTATTAGCAGGAACTGCTTGAAGACCTCCTGGTCCGGAGTACGCCCAGCCCGTCCGTTCTTAGCAGGCCCATGCCGTTCGTTCTGAGCAGGCCCATGCCGTCCGTCCTGAGCCTGTCGAAGGATGGACGTCCGCCCTCATACGTACCGCTCGAGCTACTGCGCCTGTGCAGCCTCGCGCTGCAACCAGTCCGAAAACGCCTGCAGCACCGCCGACGCTGGCTGCGCGGGCGTGATCAGGTAATAGCTGCGCTCGCGCCGCAGCGACAGCGAGCACGCGACCACCAGGTCGCCGCGCGCCAGTTCGGCTTCGACCAGCATGGGCGGAATCAGCGCGACGCCCATGCCATGCGTTGCCGCCATGGCCAGCATGGAGAAAAGCGAATTATGCAAAAACCGAATGATGACGCATTTGACATGCGTTTGGGAAATACTGAATCCTCATTTGCTTATTAGCAGGAACTGCTTGAAGACCTCCTGGTCCGGAGTACGCCCAGCCCGTCCGTTCTTAGCAGGCCCATGCCGTTCGTTCTGAGCAGGCCCATGCCGTCCGTCCTGAGCCTGTCGAAGGATGGACGTCCGCCCTCATACGTACCGCTCGAGCTACTGCGCCTGTGCAGCCTCGCGCTGCAACCAGTCCGAAAACGCCTGCAGCACCGCCGACGCTGGCTGCGCGGGCGTGATCAGGTAATAGCTGCGCTCGCGCCGCAGCGACAGCGAGCACGCGACCACCAGGTCGCCGCGCGCCAGTTCGGCTTCGACCAGCATGGGCGGAATCAGCGCGACGCCCATGCCATGCGTTGCCGCCATGGCCAGCATGGAGAAAAGCTCGTAGCGTGGACCGTCCAATGCACGCGCCGGCGCCAAGCCTGCGGCCTGGAACCACTGTTGCCAGCCATAGGGGCGGGTGCTCTGCTGCAGAAGCGGCAACTGGGCAATGGTTTCGGGCGGCACGGTCTGCCAGGCCCGTCCGAGGCCGCGCTGCGCCGCCTGGGCCAGCAGGGCAGGGCTGCACATCGGCACGACCTGTTCATCCATCAACCACTGCGCCTGGATACCCGGCCACTGGCTCACCTGCTCGGGCGTGCCGGCATACAGCGCGGCATCGAAACCGGTATCGGCAAACAGGAAAGGGCGGGTCTGCGTGTCGATATGCACGGTGATGCCTGGATGCTCCTTGGCCAGGGAGGGCAGGCGCGGCAGCAGCCAGCGCGTGGCAAAGGTCGGCACGGCCGCCAGGCTCAGCGCGCCGCCTTCGCCCTGACGCGCCATGATGTCCAGCGTGTCGCGCTCCAGACCCTGCAGCCAGCCGCGCACCTTGCGCGCATAGGTCTGTCCGGCAGGGGTGAGCTCCATGCCATGGCGCGTGCGGCGAAAGAGCGACACGCCGACGAAGTCTTCCAGCGCAATGATCTGGCGCGATACCGCGCTCTGGGTGAGTGCCAGTTCCTGCGCCGCCCGGGTATAGCTTTGGTGGCGTGCGCATGCCTCGAAGCAGGCCAGGGCTTGGGTGGAGGGGATGGCGCGGCGCATGGTTCTGAACGGATGGAACGTGGTGCAGGAATTAGGCCATAGATGATCGAGCGCCAGCGCAATGGTATGGGCATGCAGCGATCCAGTTTATGAATCCAGCTTACATGATTTCGCAAATAGAAAAAATCTAGGAATGTTGGGGATTTCTCCTGTTAAGCATGAAAAGAGGGCGTTTCCGGCCTCCGGCCCCTCAGAAACTGCGTGCGCGTTGCGAAAGTGCGGTGCGCGCTTCCTCGGAAACCAGGTCGCGCAGATGCAGCAAGCCGTTGACGTTCTTCAATCCGGCACGTTCCACCACATCGTTCAAGGACATTCCGGCATTGAGCCAGCGCACGATGGCCGTGTTGCGCACGATCTGCGGCCCGAGGCGGGCAGGCGTCGGCAAGCCCGCGGACTGCGCCGCCTCGGCAAGCGTCTTGGTGACCAGGTGCAGCAGGGTATGGTTTGAAAGCGTGCGCGCTTTGCGCGAGCAAAACAGCGACGGTTCACCCTGCATGGCGGGATATTGCGCACGCGCGCGCAGCCAGTGCGCCAGACCGCCGGCCAGCGGAGTGCTGATGGCCAGCTTGCGCTGCTGGTTGTCGCGCAGGCCTTCGACATGAACGCCGATGATCTGCTTTTCCTCCTGGCTGCCCGGTGGGGGATCGCTGTAGAGAATGCTGTCGACGCGCAGCGAGCGCAGTTCTTCGGGTGCCAGGCCCAGCTCGAACAGCAGCATCAGCACCGCGCGGTCGCGCGCGCCCACCAGGTCATCGCCCGGCGGAATGTGCGCAATGCCGGCCTGCCACATGGCGTCCGAAAGAATCGCGCCCTTGGGATCTTCGCTGGGCGGGCGCTCGGCGCTGGCCACGGCATGCACGGGATTGGCCGCGACCCAGCCATTGAACAGCGCGTGGTCGTAGATGCGATCGAGCACGCGCCAATAGCGCCGGCGCGTGATGTCGCTGACCTTGCGGCCTTTGGCGGTCTGCGGGATGTGATTGATGAAATGCAGCACCTCGACCGCACTGGCATGCTGCCATTCAACGGCGGGCATGCGCTGCGTCAGCAGGTATTTGCTCCATGCGCCCCAGATGAAGCGATAGGGCTTGGCGGCCTCGGCCGTCAGCGGGGTCCAGGCATCGTTCCCGCGCGCGCGAAGCCAGTGCTCGAACAGCCCGTCGGCATTGGGAATTTCGGTAGAAGGCTGGGGTAGGGCAGGTGTGGACATGGAGCGCCGCATCCGGGGAATGCGGGTAAAAGCAAAACGCGTGTGCATTGTTGCACTGGATCGCAAACAGGGCACGACCGGGGAAGCGGATCCCGCTCACCCTGAGCCTGTCGAAGGGTGTAATAGCTCGAAATCAACACCTGTCCCGTTCTTCGACAGGCTCAGCACAAACAGACTCGGGAACCCCGAGGGTCAAACCACCGCCGCCGCGAGCCCGTTTGCAAAATGCTGCTGCATCGCCTGGCGCGCGCGTTCGGGCTCGCGGGACTGCAAGGCTTGCACGATGAGGGCATGCTCATGCAGCGATTCATCGATGCGCCCCTGGCGGAACAGCGATTTGTGCCGATTGAGCTTCATCACCTTGCGCAGGTCGGCTACGACCTGATCCGACCAGCGGTTGTTTGCCAAAGCCAACAGCCGCATGTGAAAACGTTCGTTGACGGCAAAGAACTGCTGGGCGTCGTCCTTGTGGCGCACCAGTTCCTCGTGCAGCGCCTGCAATTCGGCGAGTTCGGCCTCTGTAGCGGACGATGCCACCACGGCAGCGGCGTCGCTCTCCAACAGTGCCAGCAGATGGTAGACATCGTGCACGTCCTTGGTGGAGACTTCCGTCACATAGGCGCCGCGGCGCACCTTCATCGTGACCAGTCCTTCTGCCGCGAGCACCTTCAGCGCCTCGCGCAGCGGCGTGCGGCTGATGCCGAGCTCCTCGGCAATCTTCAACTCGTCGATCCAGGTGCCGGGCTCGAGCACATGCTGGAAGATGCGCAGGCGCAGTTGTTCGGCAACCTGTTGGTAGAGCGCGGAAGGGGCTAGGGTAATCACTGACATGAATGTTGGATTGTAGCCTGGATTATTTTGAATCAATAATTATGAATCATGTACACTCATTTGGTCATAACCTACCGTGGTCTCACCGATGGACAAGCCTAACGATATGCGCCAAAGCGTGGCAAATGCCGCTGAATCCGGAGCGGCGCCCACAGACCTGAATGCCTGGGCCAAGGCTGCGGCCAAATCGGCGCCCGGCGGCGATATCGAGGCCCTGAACTGGATCACGCCCGACGGCATCACCGTCAAGCCGCTTTACACCGCGGCCGATACCGCCGAGCTGCCGCACGCCAATACCTTGCCCGGCTTCGCGCCCTATGTGCGCGGCCCGCAGGCCACGATGTATGCCGTGCGTCCCTGGACCATTCGCCAGTATGCGGGCTTCTCCACCGCCGAGGAATCGAATGCGTTTTACCGCAAGGCATTGGCAGCGGGCGGGCAGGGCGTCTCGGTGGCGTTCGACCTGGCCACACACCGCGGCTACGACTCCGACCATCCGCGTGTGACTGGCGATGTCGGCAAGGCCGGCGTGGCCATCGACTCGGTCGAAGACATGAAGGTGTTGTTCGACCAGATTCCGCTCGACAAGGTGTCGGTCTCGATGACCATGAACGGCGCGGTGCTGCCGGTGCTGGCCGGCTATGTCGTGGCGGCCGAGGAGCAGGGCGTACGCCAGGATCAGCTCTCGGGCACGATCCAGAACGACATCCTCAAAGAGTTCATGGTGCGCAACACCTACATCTACCCGCCCAAGCCGTCGATGCGCATCATCGGCGACATCATCGAGTACACGAGCCTGAACATGCCCAAGTTCAACTCGATCTCGATCTCGGGCTACCACATGCAGGAAGCCGGCGCGAACCAGGCGCTCGAGCTGGCCTTCACGCTGGCCGATGGCAAGGAATATGTGAAGACCGCCACCGCCAAGGGCATGGATGTCGACGCGTTCGCGGGCCGCTTGTCCTTCTTCTGGGCGATCGGCATGAATTTCTACCTGGAAATCGCCAAGATGCGCGCCGCGCGCCTGCTGTGGTGCCGCATCATGACGGAGTTCGGCGCCAAGAACCCCAAGAGCCTGATGCTGCGCACGCATTGCCAGACCTCGGGCTGGTCGCTGACCGAGCAGGATCCGTACAACAACGTGGTGCGCACCACCATCGAGGCCATGGCCGCGGTGTTTGGCGGCACGCAGTCGCTGCACACCAACAGCTTCGACGAGGCCATTGCGCTGCCCACCGAGTTCTCGGCGCGAATTGCCCGCAACACCCAGCTCATCATCCAGGAAGAAACGCATATTCCCAGCGTGATCGATCCCTGGGCCGGCTCGTACATGATGGAGAAGCTGACGCAGGACATGGCCGATGCCGCCTGGGCCATCATCGAGGAAGTCGAGGCCATGGGCGGCATGACGCAGGCCGTGGACAGCGGCTGGGCCAAGCTCAAGATCGAGGCCGCGGCGGCCGAGAAGCAGGCGCGCATCGATTCGGGCAAGGACGTGATCGTCGGCGTCAACAAGTACAAGCTGGCCAAGGAAGATCCGATCGACATCCTGGAGATCGACAACGTCAAGGTGCGCGACGGCCAGATTGAGCGCCTGAAGAAGATCCGGCAGGAGCGCGATCCGGCCGCGGTGCAGCAGGCGCTCGACGCACTCACGGCGGCCGCCGAGAGCGGCGAAGGCAACCTGCTCGACCTGGCGATCAAGGCAGTGCGCCTGCGTGCCACGGTGGGCGAAGTCAGCGATGCGCTCGAGAAGGTCTACAGCCGCCACCGCGCCGATACGCAAAAGGTCACGGGCGTCTACGCCGCGGCCTACGACTCGGCCGAAGGCTGGGACAAGCTCAAGGCCGAGATCAACGCACTGTCCGACGAACTCGGCCGCCGCCCGCGCGTGATGATCGCCAAGCTGGGCCAGGACGGTCATGACCGCGGCGCCAAGGTCGTGGCCACGGCATTTGCCGACCTGGGCTTCGACGTCGACATGGGGCCGCTGTTCCAGACGCCCGAGGAATGCGCGCGCCAAGCCATCGAGAACGACGTGCACGCGGTGGGCGTGTCGACGCTGGCAGCCGGCCACAAGACCCTGGTGCCGGCCATCATTGCCGAGCTGAAGAAGCAGGGCGCCGACGACATCATCGTGTTTGTCGGCGGCGTGGTGCCCGCGCAGGACTATGAATTCCTGTTCCAGTCGGGCGTCAAGGGCGTCTATGGTCCCGGCACGCCGATTCCCGCCAGCGCCAAGGACGTGCTCGAGCAGATCCGCAAGGCCGCTGCCGCATGACACCAGCGCAGCTGCTCGAAGGCATCCTGCAGGGCGAGCCGGCAGTCCAGCGCCGCGCGGTGGCCAAGGCCATCACGCTGCTGGAGTCGACGCGCGCCGACCATCGCCTGCAAGCCGATGCCTTGCTGACCGCGATGCTGCCGCACACCGGCAAGGCCTTCCGCCTGGGCATCAGCGGTGTGCCGGGCGTGGGCAAGTCGACCTTCATCGAGACGCTGGGCCTGTACCTGATCAGCCAGGGCCTGCGCGTCGCCGTGCTGGCCATCGACCCGTCGTCGTCGGTCTCGGGCGGCTCGATCCTCGGCGACAAGACGCGCATGGAGCATCTGTCGGTGCATCCCCAGGCCTATATCCGGCCGAGTCCGTCGAGCGGCACGCTGGGCGGCGTGGCCGAGAAGACCCGCGAGGCGATGCTGGTCTGCGAAGCCGCGGGCTATGACGTCGTGATCGTCGAGACCGTGGGCGTGGGCCAGAGCGAGACCGCCGTGAACGGCATGACGGACATGTTCGTGCTGCTGCAGTTGCCCAACGCGGGCGACGACCTGCAGGCGATCAAGAAGGGCGTGATGGAGCTCGCCGACCTGGTGGTCATCAACAAGGCCGACATCGACAAGAACGCGGCCACGCGCGCCGAGGCGCAGATCACCTCGAGCCTGCGCCTGCTGGGCATGCATGGCAATCCCGACCACGCCACGCATGGCGCGCTCTGGCAGCCGCGCGTGCTGCAGATCAGCGCGCTGCTGGGCCAGGGCGTCGAAGCCTTCTGGCAGGCCGTGGGCAAGTTCCGCGAGATGCAGACGGCCAACGGCCGCCTGGCGGCGCGGCGCGAGAAACAGGCACTGGCATGGATGTGGGAACGCATCGATGCCGGGCTGAAACTGGCCTTCCGCCAGCATCCGCAGGTGCAGGCGCTGCTGCCGCAGACCCTTGCCGCCGTGACCGAAGGCCGTCTGCCCGCATCGACCGCGGCGCGCCAGTTGCTGGCCGCACAGTCGCAACCGTCATTTCCCGGCGCGCCACAATAGGCGCGCAGTGACCGATTCCAAAGAAGCGCAGCCTTGGGGCCCGCGCCATGACTCAGAAAGAAAGACAGGCATCATGCAGGACATTCTGGAGCGACTTGAGAAGCAGCGCGAGCTGGCGCGATTGGGCGGTGGACAAAAGCGCATCGACGCGCAGCACAAGAAAGGCAAGCTGACGGCCCGCGAGCGCATCGAACTGCTGCTCGACGACGGCACCTTCGAGGAATGGGACATGTTCGTCGAGCACCGCTGCACCGACTTCGGCATGCAGGACAACAAGATCCCGGGCGACGGCGTGGTGACCGGCTACGGCATGATCAACGGTCGGCTGGTGTTTGTCTTCAGCCAGGACTTCACGGTGTTTGGCGGCGCTTTGAGTGAAACCCATGCCGAGAAGATCTGCAAGGTCATGGACCAGGCGATGAAGGTCGGCGCGCCCGTGATCGGCCTCAACGACTCGGGCGGCGCGCGCATCCAGGAGGGCGTGGCCAGCCTGGGCGGCTATGCCGACGTGTTCCAGAAGAACGTGCTGGCGAGCGGCGTGGTGCCGCAGATCAGCATGATCATGGGCCCTTGCGCGGGCGGCGCGGTGTATTCGCCGGCGATGACCGATTTCATCTTCATGGTCAAGGACTCGTCGTACATGTTCGTGACCGGCCCCGAAGTGGTCAAGACCGTCACGCACGAGGAAGTCACGGCCGAGGAGTTGGGCGGCGCGATGACGCACACCACCAGGAGCGGCGTCGCCGACATGGCGTTCGACAACGATGTCGAGGCGCTGATGATGCTGCGCCGCCTCTACAACTACCTGCCGCTGAACAACCGCGAGAAGGCGCCGCTGCGCACCACCAGCGACCCCTCGGACCGCGCCGACCTGTCGCTCGACACGCTGGTGCCCGAGAACCCGAACAAGCCCTACGACATGAAGGAGCTGATCGCCAAGACCGTCGACGATGGCGACTTCTTCGAACTGCAGCCCGACTACGCGAAGAACATCCTGATCGGCTTTGCGCGCATGGCCGGCCAGACCGTGGGCATTGTCGCCAACCAGCCGCTGGTGCTCGCCGGCTGCCTGGACATCAAGAGCTCGATCAAGGCCGCGCGCTTCGTGCGTTTCTGCGACGCGTTCAACATCCCGGTGCTGACCTTTGTCGACGTGCCCGGCTTCATGCCCGGCACCAGCCAGGAATACGGCGGCATCATCAAGCACGGCGCGAAGCTGCTGTACGCCTATGCCGAAGCCACGGTGCCCAAGATCACCATCATCACACGCAAGGCTTACGGCGGCGCGTATGACGTGATGGCCTCCAAGCACCTGCGCGGCGACGTGAACCTGGCCTGGCCGCAGGCCGAGATCGCGGTGATGGGCGCCAAGGGCGCGGTGGAGATCATCTTCCGCGAAGACAAGAACGACCCTGCGAAGCTTGCCGCGCGCGAAGCCGAATACAAGGCGCGCTTTGCCAATCCGTTCGTGGCCGGCGCGCGCGGCTTCATCGACGACGTGATCCTGCCGCACGAAACCCGCAAGCGCATCTGCCGCAGCCTGACCATGCTGCAGAACAAGCAGCTCGAGAACCCGTGGCGCAAGCACGGCAACATCCCGCTCTGAAGTCCACCGCGCCAGGAAACATCCCATGTTCACCAAGATTCTGATTGCCAACCGCGGCGAGATTGCCTGCCGCGTCATCGCCACCGCCCGCAAGATGGGCATTGCCACCGTGGCCGTCTATTCCGATGCCGACAAGGACGCGCGCCACGTGCAGCTGGCCGACGAGGCCGTGCACATCGGCGCCGCGCCCAGCCGCGAGTCGTATCTGCTGGCCGACAAGATCATTGCCGCCTGCAAGCAGACCGGCGCCCAGGCCGTGCACCCCGGTTATGGCTTTCTGAGCGAAAACGAAGCCTTTGCGCGCCGTGTCGAGGAAGAGGGCATCGCCTTCATCGGCCCCAAGCACCACGCGATCGCTGCCATGGGCGACAAGATCGCCTCGAAGAAGCTGGCCGCCGAAGCCAAGGTCAACACCATCCCCGGCTATAACGACGCGATTTCGGGCCCCGAGCAGGCTGTCGAGATCGCGCGCGGCATCGGGTATCCGGTGATGATCAAGGCCAGCGCCGGCGGCGGCGGCAAGGGCCTGCGCGTGGCGTTCAACGACAAGGAAGCGTTCGAGGGCTTTGCGAGCTGCCAGAACGAGGCGCGCAACAGCTTTGGCGACGACCGCGTGTTCATCGAGAAGTTTGTCGAGGAGCCGCGCCACATCGAGATCCAGGTGCTGGGCGATGCGCATGGCAACGTGGTGTTCCTCAACGAGCGCGAGTGCTCCATCCAGCGCCGCCACCAGAAGGTGATCGAGGAGGCGCCGTCGCCCTTCATCTCCGAGGAGACGCGCGCCGCGATGGGCGCCCAGGCCGTGGCGCTGGCCAAGGCCGTGCAGTACCAGAGCGCGGGCACGGTGGAGTTCGTGGTCGGCAAGGACCAGTCGTTCTACTTCCTCGAGATGAATACCCGGCTGCAGGTCGAGCATCCGGTCACCGAGGCCATCACCGGGCTGGACCTGGTCGAGCAGATGATTCGCGTGGCCGCGGGCGAGAAGCTGTCCTTCACGCAAGCCGATGTGCGCCGCGATGGCTGGGCCATCGAGTGCCGCATCAACGCCGAGGACCCGTTCCGCAACTTCCTGCCCTCCACGGGCCGGCTGGTGCGCTTTCAGCCGCCCGAGCAGACCATGTGGCAGGGCGACACCGAGCACCTGCAGGGCGTGCGCATCGATACCGGCGTCTACGAAGGCGGCGAGATCCCGATGTTCTACGACTCGATGATCGCCAAGCTGATCGTGCACGGCAAGGACCGCAACGACGCGATTGCCAAGATGCGCGAGGCGCTCAACGGCTTCGTGATCCGCGGTATCAGCTCGAACATCCCGTTCCAGGCCGCGCTGCTCGCGCACCCCAGTTTCATCGCCGGCGACTTCAACACCGGCTTCATCGCCGAGCACTACGCGGGCGGCTTCCATGCCGAGGACGTGCCGCACAGCGACCCGCAGTTCCTGGTGGCCCTGGCGGCCTACATGAACCGCCGCTACCGCGAGCGCGCCTCGACCATCACCGGCCAGATGCAGGGCCACGAGGTGCAGCTCGGCCTGCAGTACACCGTCGTGACGCTGGGCGCCGAAGGCCGCAACCAGCACACGCCGGTGCGCGTGGAGGATTTCGATCTGGCGCGCCATGCGAGCAAGGTCACCGTGCAGGGCGAAGGCGGCGACAAGACCTACGAGATCAGCAGCGCCAGCCATCTGCGCGATGTGCGCATCGAAGGCCTGGCCAACGGCAAGCCGTTCACCGTGCAGATCGAACGCGGCACGGGCAAGAACCCGCTGGCCCTGCGCATCGCGCACAACGGCGCGCAGATCGACGCGCTGGTGCTGTCGCCGCGCGGAGCCGAACTGTACCAGCTGATGCCGTACAAGGCGCCGCCGGATCTCTCCAAGTTCCTGCTGTCGCCCATGCCCGGTCTACTGATCGACATCGCGGTGCAGCCCGGCCAGAAAGTCCAGGCCGGCGAAAAGCTCGCGGTGATCGAAGCCATGAAGATGGAGAACATCCTGTTCGCGACGCAGGATGGCGTCGTGGGCAAGATCAGCGCCAGCAAGGGGGATTCGCTGGCGGTGGACGAGGTGATACTGGATTTCGTCTGATTCCGCTGCGGTCCTGGGCTGGTCAAGGATGGCACGCCTGCAGAACGACAACTCCTGCCTCTCGTCGGGGCCAGCGCCCGGCGAACAGCCCAGGACGGGTCGCTACTGCACCAGGCCATAGCATTTTCGCGAGAAATTCAGAAAATTCTATTGTTTTCACTTTAAATATAGTGAAATAGGCGGATGAGCACTAACTTCCTGGGCTTTCAAAAGCTCGCTGACCGGTACGCCATCCGCCTCATTCAACCGCTGCTCACGCAAAGCCGGCTCGGGACGGAGCGCAGAAGTCTCATGGAAGCCGATGTCGAACATCGCTTCTGGCCCGCCTCATACATGCCCCAGGATGACTTGCGTGGCCATTTCGAATTCGGCCTCAAATACGAGCGCATGAATTTCGAGTTTTTCTCGCGCTTGTTTGCCGTCATCGAACCGCAAGAGGTGCAAGCCTGGGTTCGGGACGCACCGACGGGCCAGTACGCCAGGCGCTGCGGCTTTTTCTACGAATGGTTCACCGGCCTGACGCTGGATGTGCCCGACACCCCGCAAAACGTCCCCTATGTAGACGCGTTGCCTTCCCGCGACTACCTCTGCGCCAGCAAATCGCACAACAGCAAGCGCTGGAAGGTCCGGGACAACATGCCGGGCGATGCCCGCTACTGCCCGCTGGTCTACCTGGGCCCGGTGGCGGACCGGGGCTGGATCTATGACGTGGCGGCAGGGGTCGAGAAACTCGATAACACCTATGGCAAGGACTTGCTGATGCGATCGGCAGCGTGGCTGACGTTCAAGGAGTCGCGCGCCAGTTTTGCCATCGAGCACGAAGACGACAACAAGGACCGGGTCAGGCGCTTCGCCGCGGCGATTCAGGAGCACAGCGGCAAGATGGCCAAGCCGCTTTTCATGCAGAATCTGCAGCTCCTGCAGCGCTCCATCCTGGGAGAAAATGCGCTGCGGCTGGGAGTACGCTCGTCGCCGGTGTTCGTCGGGCAGACCGGATTCAAGGAGGTCGTGCACTACATCGCGCCCATGGGCCCTGATGTGCTGCCCATGCTGGAGGGATTGCTGGTCTTCGACGAGAAAATCAAGGGCTGCAATCCGGTGGTGCGCGCCGCGGCGGTGTCCTTTGCCTTCGTCTACCTGCACCCGCTGTCGGATGGCAACGGGCGAGTGCATCGCTTTCTGATCAATCACCTGCTGGCCGAAGATGGCGCCACGCCAGCGCACATCATCATTCCGGTCTCCGCCACCATCGCTGGCTCGGCCCGGGGGCTGGCCGAGTACGACAAGGCACTGGAGGGTTTCTCGCGTCCCCTGATGCGGCGTTATGCCGACGAGTACCGCTTCGGCGAGGAGCAGACCTATCCTGACGGCGTGAGCAGCAACCTGGAGTTCCCCGCAGCGGCCGACGCGCTGCACGCCTGGCGCTATATCGATCTGACCGAGAAGGTGCATTACCTCAGCGGCCTGTTGCGAGAAACCGTGGAGCATGAAATGGCCGACGAGGCCGAAGCACTGCGCA
Organism: Comamonas antarctica; assembly: GCF_013363755.1. NCBI lineage: Bacteria > Pseudomonadati > Pseudomonadota > Betaproteobacteria > Burkholderiales > Comamonadaceae > Comamonas > Comamonas antarctica. The sequence goes on along the minus strand of NZ_CP054840.1, from coordinate 1,967,855 downwards.
CCAACGACGCGGCGCGCGCGGCGATCAAGGAAGTGGTCGAGATGCCGGATGCCGATGCCGACCGCATCATCCGTTCACTCAAGGCCAGCCAGTGGACCGTCAGTGGCAAGCTGGCGCGCGAATGGCCCATGCTGTTCGCGCAAGGCGGGCGGCTGTTCCACCTGCATGCAGAGGTGGTGAGCGCGGTTCGCGACGCATTCGTGCGCCAGCCAGGCGCAAAAGCATGAAGATCGACACTCTCACGGTCCAGTTGGCCCTGGCCGTCGCCGAGGAAGGCAGCATCTCGCGCGCGGCCGACAAATTGCAGCTGGCCGTGGCCGCAGCCTCCAAGCGGCTGACCGATCTGGAGCGCCAGCTGGGCACGCCGCTGTTCAAGCGCGTGCCGCATGGGGTCAAGGTCACCGAGTCGGGCACCAAGCTGCTGGCGCATATCCGGCAGATCGACAGCCTCATTGCGCGCCTGGGCGATGATGCACATGCGATGCGCGAAGGGCAGGACGGGCGCATCATCATCGGCGCGCCCAAGGCGGCGATCATCGAGTTCCTGGCGCGCGATATGGCACGGGTGCAGCAGAAATATCCTCATATCACGCTGCAGATCATCGAAGAGAACAGCAAGATCATCCAGCAGCTGCTGCGCGACAAGGTGATCGACATCGGCATCTACGAGAAGAAGAGCGGCTTTATCGACATGGAGAAGTTCGATTACCGCAGTGGCGAACTGGTCGCGGTGTACAGCCATGCGCATTTCAGCTTCGGCCGGGCGCCGCTTGAAGCTGATCAACTGCTCGACTGCCCACTGGTGAGCCTGGGTCAGGGCTCGGCCGTCCTCGCCAGCCTGCAGCGGCTGCAGCAAAGCCGCGGCCGCGCGCTAGGACGGCAGTTCACGGTGAGTGGCTTCGACACCATGCTGGCCCTGGTGCGCCACGGCCTGGGCGTGGGGCTGATGCCGCCGGCCGTGCTGGACAGCCTGCATCCCGAGCCAGGCATCGGCCGCGTGGAACTGGCCGGCGACTGGCATCACCGCTCCTACGTGCTGTCCAGCGTCGCAGGCCGGGCGCAGGAGCAGACGCTGCGCAATGTGGTTGCCGAACTGTTACGGCCAGCCAGCAGCTGAGGTTCCATTACGTTTTCATTGAACCATCAGCCGTCAGGTTTCGCAAAACACGAAGCCAGGCATGTTGATTGCGGTCTTGCGGCCCACTCCTGGCTCGGCGAGCATTGCGCCAAACAGAACTAGGAGACAAGCATGAAACGTCGCGACTTCATTGCCGGCAGCACGGCTGCACTGGCCGCCCCATGGTCCATGGCTTCGGCCGCCGACCTGCCCAAAGGACCGATCAAGATCCTCGTCGGCTGGGCGCCTGGCGGCGGCACCGATGTGTTTGCGCGCATCGTCGGCCAGAAGCTCACCGAGCTCTGGGGCCGTTCGGTGATCGTCGAGAACAAGCCAGGCGCGACCGGTGCGCTCGCCGCAGACTATTTCGCCAAGACGCGTTTCCACGACGGCCTCACGCTGCTCATGGCCCACGTCAACACCCACGCGATCTCGCCGCAGATCTTCAAGAGCATCACCTATGACCCGCTCAAGGACTTCGCGCCCATCGTGCTGATCGGCGCGACGCCGCATGTGCTGGTGACCAGCAGCAAGAACAGCTACGCCTCGGTCAAGGAAGTGGTCGAGCTGTGCAAGAAGAACCCCGGCAAGATCAGCTTCGGCTCGTCGGGCACGGGCTCGGTGCAGCACCTCGCGGCCGAGATGTTCAACATGGCGGCGGGCGTGCAGACCATCCATGTGCCGTACAAGGGATCGGGTCCCATGCAGACCGACCTGATTGGCGGCCAGATCGATTTCAGCTTCGACACCATGACCGCGGCCACGGCCCAAGTCAAGGCCAAGAAGATGAACGCCATTGCGCAGACCCGCGTGAACCGCGCCAAGGGCTTCCCCGAAGTCGTCACGATGGACGAGCAGGGCTTCAAGGGCTTTGATGCGTCCAGCTGGTACGGGCTGGTGGGTCCGAAGGACATGCCCAAGGACCTGGCCAAGCGCATCAATGCCGATGTCAACAAGGTGCTGGCGATGCCCGACGTCATTGCGCGCTTCGACGGCTTTGGCGTCGAGGATGGCGGCGGCAGCGTCGAGAAATTCGCGGCCTTCATGGCCACCGAGTACAAGAAATGGGGCGAGGTCGTGCGCATCGCCAAAGTGACCGAGGAAAGCTGATATGAGCCAACAAACCACTCCACTGCCGCTGCAAGGCATCCGCGTTCTCGATGTGAGCCAGGTCATGGCCGGCCCGTTTGCCTGCATGCTGCTGGCCGACCTGGGCGCCGACGTGATCAAGGTCGAGCCGCCCACCGGCGACCAGACGCGCGGTGCGATGGGCTTCAAGATGAAGGGGCCCGACAGCATGGGCTTCCTCAACATGAACCGCAACAAGCGCTCGCTGACGCTGGACCTCAAGAGCGACGAAGGCCGCGAGTTCTTCTACAAGCTGGCCGAGACGGCCGACGTCATCGTCGAGAACTACCGTCCCGGCGCGGTGCAGCGCATGAAGATCGACTACGAGACCATCCGCAAGATCAATCCCAAGATCGTCTACGTGAGCATTTCCGGGTTTGGCCAGAGCGGCCCCTGGGCCACGCGTCCGGGCTTCGACCTGATGGCGCAGGCCATGTCGGGCGTGATGAGCGTCACCGGCTACAAGGGCGAGAAGCCGGTCAAGGCCGGCGTGCCCGTGGCCGACATCGGCTGCGCGCTGTTTGCCACCTACGGCCTGCTGTCCGCGTACATCGGCGCGCAGAAGACCGGCAAGGGCCAGCATATCGATGCCTCGCTGTTCGATTCGGCCATGGCGTTCTCGATCTGGGACATGTCCGACTACTGGGGCACGGGCGTCGCGCCTTCGCCGCTGGGCACCAGCAACAAGATGAGCGCACCCTACCAGGCGGTGAAGGCGCGCGACGGCTACTTCGTCATGGGCGCCACGAACCAGAAGCTCTGGGCCAAGCTGTGTGCGCTGCTCGAGCGCCCGGACCTGGTCGAACACGCGGATTACGCGACCGTGGCGCTGCGCCTGAAAAACCGCGAAGCGCTGATCGAGGAAATCGAAAAGAGCTTTGCCGAGCGCGACAGCCAGGACTGGGTCGACACCATGCTCGAAGCCGGCATTCCCGCGGGCCCGCTGCTGACCTACCCCGAAGCCTTCGAAGGCGAGCATGGCACGCACCGCAAGATGTGCATGGAGATCGACCATCCGATCGAAGGCAAGGTCAAGAACATCGGCTTCCCCGTGAAGATGCTGGGCACGCCGCAGCAGGTGCGGCGCCACCCGCCGCTGCTGGGCGAGCACAACGAGGAAATCATGGCGGAAATCTACGCGCTGTCGGCATGAGCGAGCTGGTCCAACTCACCATCCAGCCCACGGGCGCGGCGGAAATCACCATCCACCGGCCCGAGCGCCACAACGCGATGACGCAGGGCATGTACGAGTCGCTGCTCGAACGCATTGCCGAATGCGCGCGCAACCCGCAGGTGCGCGCGATCCTGTTTCGCGGCGCGGGCGGCAAGTCCTTCATCTCGGGCACGGACATCGGGCATTTCGCCGAGTTCAAGACGGCAGGGCAGGGCATTGCGTACGAGGCGTTTGTCGAACGCGTGATCGATGGCGTCGAGCGCATTGTGGTGCCGACGATTGCGGTGATCGACGGCTGGGCGGTGGGCGGCGGCCTGGCCCTGGCCACGGCCTGCGACTTCCGCGTCTGCTCCAATGGCTCGCGCTTTGGCGCGCCGATCGCCAAGACGCTGTCCAACACGCTGTCGTCGCGCAACATCGCGCGCCTGCAGGCCGCGCTGGGCGTGCCGCGCGTGAAGAAGATGCTGCTGCTGGCCGAATATGTCGATACCAGCGAAGCGCTGTCGTGCGGTTTCATCTATGAAGCCTGCCCGGCCGAGCAACTGAGCGAGCGCGCCAATGCATTGGCCGAGCGGCTCATGCAGCTCTCGGGCGTGACGCAGGCGGCCATCAAGGAAAGCCTGCGGCGCATTGTCGTCGAGCAAAACCTCGACGATGACGATCTCGTGGGCGACGTCTATGCCAGCGAGGCGTTCCAGCAGGGTGTCGCAACATTTCTCAAGCGCTGAAAGATTGCATTCACTTTCCCACCGCCGTCTGCACACACGCAACGGCGGTTTTTTTATTCGCGCATCGCAGCCAATCCGGGGCATTTCTTTGAAAATGGCCTGAGCGCCCGGGCCGGGCGTGGATCACAACGATACAAGGAGCAACATGACAGCAGCGCAGCGCCCATTCAAGGTCTTGGGCATTCAGCAGGTGGCCATTGGCGGCACCGACAAGAGCCGCATGAAGAAACTCTGGGTCGACATGCTCGGGCTTGAGCAGACCGGCACGTTCCAGAGCGAGCGCGAGAACGTGGATGAAGACATTCTGTCGATGGGACGCGGTGCCATGAAGGTCGAGGTCGACATCATGCAGCCGCTGGATCTCGAGAAGAAACCGGCCGTCCACACCACGCCCTTGAACCATATCGGGCTGTGGATCGACGACCTTCCGCGCGCCGTCGAGTGGCTGACCGCGCAGGGCGTGCGTTTTGCCCCCGGCGGTATCCGCGCAGGCGCGGCCGGTTACGACATCTGCTTTCTGCACCCCAAGAGCAATGACGAGTTTCCCATCGCGGGCGAGGGTGTGCTGATCGAGTTGGTGCAGGCGCCCGCGGATGTGATCGCGGCGCTGGGCTGAGCCGCGGTCAGACCAGCAGCCAGGCCGCAACAGCCGACAGCGCGACCACGCGCAGCGGGGGCTGGCGGCCATAGGCGAGCAAGCCGAAGCCGACGAGCGCAATGGCGAAATCCAGGCGCGTATGGATGGCGCTGGTCCAAAGCGGGTCGTAGAGCGCAGCCAGCAGCAGGCCGACCACCGCTGCATTCGCGCCGGCCATCGCGCGCTGCACGCTTGGGCGCTGGCGCAATGCTTCCCAGAACGGCAAGGCGCCTGCCACCAGCAGCAGCCCGGGAAGAAATACCGCGGCCAGCAGCACCAGGCCACCCGTCCAGCCGCCCAGTGGCGCGGGCATCAGCGCCCCCAGATAAGCCGCGAAAGTGAACAGCGGCCCGGGAACGGCCTGGGCCAGGCCGTAGCCCGCAATGAAGGCGTCGTTCCCAACCCAGCCCGGCGGCACGACCGCGGCTTGCAACAAGGCAAGTACGACATGGCCGCCGCCAAAGACCAGCGCACCGGCCTGGTAGAACGCCGCGAGCTGCGCGGGCAACGAGGTACCCGCGGCCAACGCCATTGACAGCAGCAGCAGCAACGCAAAGACCAGCAGGAGCACGACGGCCGCTGCCCTGCCCACGCCGGGGTGGCGAGGCGTGGCGGCGGGCAGCGCTGCGCTCTGCAGCCACAACAGACCGGCGAACGCCGCCGCTGCAATCGCGCCGACCTGTCCCAGCGCCGAAGGCACGGCCAGCGCGAGCAGCGCGGCCGCAATGGCCAATGCCGCGCGCGGGCGATCGGGACACAGCGCGCGCGCCATGCCCCATACCGCATGCGCCACCACGGCAACCGCGGCAAGCTTGAGACCATGCACGGCGCCGGAGTGGGCGAGCCAGGACCATTGCTGGAGACCATAAGCGCACAGTATCAATACCAGCGCCGATGGCAGCGTGAATCCCAGCCACGCGGCCAACGCGCCCGGCCAGCCCGCGCGCCCCAGACCCAGCGCAAAGCCGACCTGGCTGCTTGCGGGACCAGGCAGGAACTGGCATAGCGCGACCAGGTCGGCATAGCTGCCGTCATCGATCCAGCGCCTCCGCTCGACGAATTCCGCCCGGAAATAGCCCAGGTGCGCGACCGGCCCGCCAAACGCCGTCAGGCCCAGTTTGAAAAAAGCGAAAAAGACTTCGACAGCGTTGCCCGTGGGCGCGCGCTTGTCTGGCGTGGAAGGCAAGGAGGGCAAGGACGACATCGACAGAACCGGGGTGAAAAACCGCAACCCGCAGCATAGCGCGCGCATGACCCACGCGCAGCGCGAACGCCGGGCAGGCCGCGTATGGTTTTGGCTGCCGTTGGCACGCGTTGTCTGCAGCATGCGCGCGGCAATCGGCACAACCATCAAACAATGCCTAAAACGCTCGCATCACACACTAAAAATAGCGCAATTTACCTGCATTTGCAGGCATCCATTTTTCGCCATTTATTTTGCGGTCTGGAGCACGCAAGCGACGTATTCGCCTCCCACAATGGCTGGCATGGACTGCCGGCCTTCGCCCGCAGCCTGATCCAGGAGTGATTTCCATGTCCCACGACAACGTCTTGAACCCGCCTGCCAACGCAGCAGAGCAGGCCCTGACATTCCACGCACCGGTTGCGGCGCAGCGCGCGCCGCGGCCCGAGGCCGGCGAGTGGTCCGAAGCATCGGTGCAGCAATTGCTGGAGCTGCCTTTTCTCGACTTGCTGCACCGCGCGCAGGCCGTGCATCGCGCGCATTGGCCCGAAGGCGATATGGAACTTGCCACGCTGCTGTCGGTCAAGACCGGCGGTTGCCCCGAAAACTGCGGCTATTGCCCCCAGGCCGCGGAGTTCGATACCGGCGTCAGCGCACAAAAGCTGATGGAGGTCGATGAAGTGAAGGCCGCGGCCCAGGCCGCCAAGGACGCCGGCGCGACGCGCTTTTGCATGGGCGCCGCCTGGCGCGCGCCCAAGGACCGCGATATCGAAAAGATGGCGGCACTCATTGAAACCGTCAAAGGATTGGGCTTGCAGACCTGTGCCACGCTGGGCATGCTGCAGGACCACCAGGCCGTCGCGCTCAAACAGGCGGGCCTTGACTACTACAACCACAACCTCGATACCGCGCCCGAGTACTACACCGATGTGGTCAGCACGCGCAGCTACCAGGACCGGCTCGATACCTTGGCCGCCGTGCGCTCGGCGGGCATCAGTGTCTGCTGCGGCGGCATTGTCGGCATGGGCGAGGCGCCCGTGCACCGCGCCGGCCTGATCGCGCAGCTGGCCAACCTCGATCCCTATCCGGAATCGGTGCCCATCAACAGCCTGGTCGCTGTGCCCGGCACGCCGCTGGCCGACAGCGAACCGGTGGATCCGCTGGACTTCGTGCGGGTGATTGCCGCCTGCCGCATCACGATGCCGCGCGCGCGCGTGCGCATGTCGGCCGGACGCCAGCAGATGGGGGAAGCGGTGCAGGCCCTGTGCTTTGTGGCCGGCGCGAATTCCATCTTCTACGGCGACAAGCTGCTGGTCACCGGCAATCCCGAAGTCGAGGCCGACAACCGGCTGCTGCGCAAGCTGGGCATGCCCATCCGGCGCAGCGCCGGTTGATGCAGCCGGTCAGGCGAGGGTCAGCGTGACGTCGATGTTGCCGCGCGTGGCGTTGGAATAGGGGCAGACCTGGTGGGCGTCGTCCACGAGCTTCTGGGCCTGTTCGCGGTCCAGGCCCGGCAGCTTGACGGTCAGGCGCACGGCAATGCCGAAGGCCTGGCCCACGGGACCCAGGTCGACTTCGGCGTCGATAGCCGTGTCTTGCGGCAGCGTGACCTTCTGGCGTGCGGCCACGGCCTTGAGCGCGCCGATGAAGCAGGCGGAATAGCCAGCGGCAAACAGCTGCTCGGGATTGGTGCCCTTGCCCGCGCCGCCCGGCGAGGAGAGGGTGATGTCGAGGCGGCCATCATCACTGCTGGCGGCGCCATCGCGGCCACCCGTGGTATGGGTGCGAGCGGTATAGAGAACTTTGTCGAGCGATGCCATGGAGGTACTCCTTGAAAGTGAAAACGCTTCAGTGGGAAGCGGGAGGGATCAGCGTGACCAGGTGGTCACGCCATTGCTGGAGTTGCAGGCGCAAGGCCTGCAACTCGGAAAGGGTGCAGGGGCTTTGCTGCAGCATGCATTCGGGAATGCCGGCGAGCTTTTCGCGCAGTTCCCGGCCTGCAGCGGTCAGCACGATGCGCACACGGCGTTCATCGGCGCTGTCGCGCTGACGCTGCAGCCAGCCCGCGCTTTCCATGCGCTTGAGCAGCGGCGTCAGCGTGCCGGAATCGAGAAAAAGCCGTTCGCCCAACTCCGACACCATACAGTCGTCGTTTTCCCACAGCGCAAGCATCACCAGGTACTGGGGATAGGTCAAGCCCCAGGGCTGCAGCAGCGGCTTGTAGAGCTTGGTCGTCGCCAGCGACGCCGAATACAGCGCAAAGCACAGCTGGTTGTCGAGCCGTGGAAGCTGGTCGCTCAAGGAGGAATCGGTGCGGGGCATGGGCTTATTGTTGCGCACAATTAAATTGCACACAACTTAATTGCAAAAAGAACCTTTGTTCAGCAGGGTCGGCGTACCGCGTTCAGTCCTGGGCAGGCGGGGGCACGGCGCCGGGCCGCGACTTGTGGGCGAGCCAGGCGCGGCGCACGAACGGGTCGGTGACGCAATACATGCCATGGCTTTTGCGCATGATGATGTTGGCATTGCGCAATTCGTCCGCCACGCGCTGCACCTGATCGGTCGTCACCTCATGGCCCACCACGGCACCGTAGGCGGCCACGGAGTCGGCCGAGAACAAGCCGCGCACGCCGTCTTCGGCAGCGACCACACGCTCGAACACCGCCAAGGCGAGCAAGCCCAGGTCTTCGATCTTGCGCAACTCCACATCCGCGGCCGCGCTTTTGAGCGTGAGCGCAATGACCGGAAAAAAAGTATCGACCTGGCCGGCCACGTATTGCTGGACCATGCGCAAGGCGCGCAGCAGCTCTTCGGGACGGTGGCCCAGCGTCTCGAATGCCGCGACTGCGACCGCAAGACTCGGCACTTTCGCGCCTTCGGCCGCGACCGCGGCCAGCAGGTATTCGACATAGTCGTCGCCCAGCGTCGGGTAGCCCAGCGAAGTTGCGCCCGCGAACGCCTGCTTGCCCTGCAGCGTGAGACTCGCCACCTGCGCGCGGTGCGAGCCCGTGCCGATGAACAGGAAATAGCCGGGCGTGTCGGGCCGCGGGTTGATCGCATCGCGCGCGGCCTTGAGCGCGAGCATCAACTGCGCGCCTTGCTCGGTCGCAAGCACCTGCTGCACTTCGTCGACGATCAGCACCACATGGGTCTTGGCCTTGTCGACGACTTCCATCAGCGCCTGGGCGAGCGTCGGGCCGCCCTTGCTGCCCAGATCCATGAGTTCGAAGCCGAACTTGACGCCCAGCGCCTCGACATCGAGCCCCTTGATGCGCGCGAGCCGCGCCAGCACACTCGAAGCAGGCGTCTGCAATTCCAGCAGCGCATTGCGTATTGCCGCATGCACCAGTGCTCCGGGCTCGGCATGGGTGTCCGACCAGAGATCCACATAGATGACGACCGCATCGTGCGCTTCGAGCGCAGGCATCAGATCCTGCTGGAGAAAGGTTGTCTTGCCCGTGCGCCGCAGTCCCGAAAGAAACAGGCCGGAGCGCAAGCCCTGGTCCAGAATGCCAGGGCGCAGCAGTTGCCCCGCCATCTGCTCGGCCAGCGCGTGTCGAGGGAAGTAGCTCATTAGCGTAAATTATTCAAATGGGATAATTATGATTATTGGATAATTTTCCATAATTGACCAGCGCAAGGCCGTACGGCGGGTCGGGCAGGCTAGTCTCCTTCCATCATGCGCGCCGCCTGGTTACCCAGCGCGGATTCGGCACGGAAGTAGCCCAGCACCGTGGCCACGCTCTGGTGGCCTGTCATTGCCATGGTGTCGGACAGCGGTACATTGCGCCGGCCAGCCTCGGTGACAAATCCCGAGCGCAGCGAATGCGCGGAGAAATCGCCCTCGATTCCCGCCGTGGCACAGCGCTCGCGCACGATGTTGCGCACCGCGGCCGGGCTCAGCGGCTCGCCCAGATGGCCGCCCTTGAGAATGCGCCGGAAGATCGCGCCTTGCTGGATGCCGCTGGCCTGCAGCCAGGCCTCGAGCGCGCGCGCGGCCGCGCCCAGAACGGGTTTGTGGTTCTCCGGCGCATCCACGCCCGCCTGGTTGGTCTTGGAATAGGCCAGGGTGTAGAGATAGTCGCCCGACGGCATGCGGCGCAGGAACTGCATGTCGGCCCCGGCGACTTCGGAGCGCCGCCGGCCGCCACTGGCCCAGGCAAACAGCAGCAGCGCGCGGTCGCGCCGCCCACGCAGGCTGTCGTCGCAGGTATCGAGCAGCTGCGCCAGCAGGTCGCGCGTCAGCGCATCCTTCTTTTGCGGCATGGCGCCGCGCTTGGCATAGGCCTTGCGCGTGCGCGACAGCAGCTCGCGCACGCGCGGATCGTGGCAGGGGTTGGGCAGATCGCGCACCTGGTGCGCCTTGGAAAGCACCGACACCCGGTGCA